>JAHCJV010000080.1 GCA_026126105.1 Enhydrobacter sp. | reverse complement strand
ACAAGCTAAAGGGCGGTTCAGGCGATGACTATTTGTGGGGGGGCGCGGGCAAGGATGCGCTGGATGGCGGAACAGGCATCGACACAGCTGTCTTCGACACGGCTTTCGGTGCTGTTTCAGTTACATTGGATGGCTCAAAGAGCGTAGCCGTCAAGATCGACGGCGTCGTAGAAGATTCCATCCAAAATATCGAGAACATCACCAGCGGATTTGGGAACGATACGCTGATCGGCGACGGAAGCGACAACCTTTTCCAAAGCGGGTCTGGCAAGGACAAGTTGGACGGGCGTGGAGGTTCCGATACCGCGTCTTACGCGGATCAATATGGCAATGTCTCTGTAACTCTTAACGGGGCGACCAATGTAAGCGTCAAGGTCAACGGGGTAGCAGAAGATACCATCCGCAACATCGAGAACGTCATCGGCGGGTCCGGCAACGACACTCTGACAGGAGATGCTCTCGCGAATCGATTGGAGGGCGGGGCAGGTAACGACACGTTGACCGGCGGTGCGGGCAAAGACGAGTTCGTCTTCGGCTTTCCACCCAATGGTGTCTTTTCAGCGCTTGGTAATGACCGCATCACTGACTTCAACGTAGCCGACGACTCATTTGTATTGGCATTTGCGCCATTTGGAGGCCCGGGTTCTCTGGTAGCCAATGCGTTCTACATAGGAACAGCAGCCCATGATGCAGACGACCGCATCATATATAACCAGATGACAGGAGCACTATTCTATGATGCCGACGGCGCCGGGGCCGGTGGGCAAGTCCAGTTCGCCACAATCAGCACGGGTCTCGCCCTGACGAACAATGACTTCATCGTCATTTAGGGTGTGGAATTAACGTGGCAATCGATGCGGTGCAGAATCACGCTGAAAAGATGCCCCCCGTCTCCGCGGAGCAAGAACTAGGCCGCCCACTTCCCGGGTCGTCCAACATGTCTGCTTCGTGCTGCCCTATTTTTTGCATCTTGATCGCGTCCTCAAGCGAACGATCGTTCAGCCTTTAGCCAGCGGGCTCGGGCGTCATGACTACGACCAAGCGTAACGTGGCCACCCGGCGCTGCCCGCTGCCATCAGACCAAAGCGCCTTAGGCCATCACCTTCGATGCCGCCTTGATGTTCGAGCGCTTGATGTGGTCGAGGTTGCTGCCCTCGATGCGCACCAGCTTGGTGACGGTGTCGCGCTTGGGCGAGTGGATGACGTGCACGTCGTAGAAGTGCGCGTCGCCCGGGCGCAGCGTGTAGACCTTCTCGGGCTCGACCAGCGTCGGGTTGGTGGCGTCCCCCTTCCGCACGACCCTCCAGTCGGTCATCTCGGTGTCGCCCTCGGCGAGGCCGTAGATCGCCCAGCTCGAGCCGTGATCGTGGGGTTCGCCGTGCGCCGGCTTCATGTAGACGTGGCCGCAGACGCAGAAGCCGAGGTCCGGATCCTCATAGAGGACGCGGCGCGGCTTGCAGTTCTCGGGCGTCAGATGCTGGGCGATGAATTCCTTGTCGAGACATACCTTGGAGACGAGCTTGCAGACCGCCTCCTTGCCCGCCGGGCCGGGGTCGGCCTTGAGCGCGGCCTTGATGTCGCTGCTGAGCTGCTCGAGCGTATAGGTCATGACTTCACCCTCTTCTCTATCGTCGCGAAGATAGCGCGGGCGGCCTGGGCTTCGCCACCCTCCGGCCGGCCGGGCCTGGACGTGTTGTTCCAGGCCATCATGTCGAAATGCGCCCACGGCACGTCGTCGGGCACGAATTCCTGGAGGTAGAGCGCTGCGGTAATGGCGCCGCCGAACGTGCCGCCCGAGACGTTGTTGATGTCCGCCACCTTGCTGTCGAGCAGCTTGCGGTAGGGCTTGTAGAGCGGCATGCGCCACATCGGGTCGGCCACTGCCTCCCCCGAGGCAATCAGGGCATTTGCCAGAGTGTCATCGTTACAGAACAGAGCCGGCAGATCGGTGCCGAGGGAAACCCGAGCCGCACCGGTGAGGGTTGCGCAATCGATCATCATCGTCGGCTTTTCGCTCGCGCCCTCGTGCAGGGCATCGCACAGGATCAGCCGTCCTTCGGCATCGGTATTGCCGATCTCGACGCTGATTCCCTTGCGCGTCGGCACCACGTCGAGCGGCCGGAAGGCGTTGCCCGACACGCTGTTCTCGACCGCCGGCACCAGCAGCCTGAGCCGCACCGGCAGCTTGCAGGCCATGACCATGGCCGCGACCGCCATCATCGTCGCCGCGCCGCCCATGTCCTTCTTCATGTTGAGCATGCCGGCCGCCGGCTTGAGGTCGAGGCCGCCTGTGTCAAAGCACACGCCCTTGCCCACCAGTGTGACCTTTGGGTGGCTTGCCTTGCCCCAGGTGAGATCGATCAAGCGTGGAGCGCGCGTGCTGGCGCGACCGACGGCATGGATCATGGGGAAGTTCTGCTTGAGCAGATCGTCCCCAACGATAACCTTGAACTTGGCGCCGTGCTTTTTCGCAAGTCCGCGCGCAGCGTCGGCGAGCTCGGCCGGTCCCATGTCGGACGAAGGCGTGGTGATGAGATCGCGCGCGAGACCGATCGCCTCGATCATCGCCGTGGCGCGCGCCCTGTCGGCACCCTGCGGCCACAGGATCTTCGGGCCCTCCTTCGATTTCTTCGCCTTGTAACGTTCGAACCGCCACGCTCCCAGACCGATCGCGACGGCAGAGTCGGTCGGGGAGAGCGGCGCGGTATCACCGAGTTTCCAGGTGCCGGGCGGCAGCTTCGTCGCCAACGCACCGAAGTCCCATAGCGTCGGCGCCGCCGATATCACCAGCACTGCGCCGGCGGCCTTGCCGTCGCTTGCCGGAATCAGCGCGAAATCGCCTGCTGCACCGGCAAGTCCCAGAGACTCGACCCAGCCACGGCTGGCCGCGCTCTGCTCCTTCAGCCACGAACGCCACTGCGACGCGGCAACAAACTGCACCGGCAGCGAAGAAGTCGCCCGGTCGACGAACGGCAGTGCCATGGACATGCTCACCAAACTGTAGTGCAAAGAAGCGAGATTGCCGGCCAAACGCGCCGGCTGGCAAGTTAAGGAGGGGGCATGGCCGAATTCACGGTCGTGATCGGCAACAAGAACTACTCATCCTGGTCGCTGCGCGGCTGGCTGATGGCCAGGATCGCGGGGATCGAGTTCGAAGAGATCGTCATCCCGCTCGATCTGCCCGAGACGCAGGCCGCAATCCGCAAATACTCTCCCTCGGGGAGAGTGCCGGTGCTGCTGCATCGCGGCCTCGCGGTATGGGAGTCGCTGGCGATTGCCGAGTATCTCAACGATCTCAAGCCGGAGGCCGGCCTGTGGCCGCCGTCGGCCGCCGCCCGGGCGCATGCCCGGTCGATCTCGACCGAGATGCATGCAGGCTTCGTCGAACTGCGCAACAACATGCCGATGAACATTCGCGAGTCCTATCCCGGCAAGGGGATGACGCCGGCGGTGCGCGCCGACATCGAACGGATGACGGCAATCTGGCGCGACTGCCGCAAGCGCTTTTCGGGAGCTTTCCAGAAGGACGACGGATTCCTGTTTGGCGCGTTCGGTGCGGCCGATGCCATGTTCGCGCCGGTGGTGACGCGCTTTCGCACCTATGGCGTGAAGCTCGATACCGACTCCGAGGCCTATTGCAATGCCGTGCTCGCCCATCCGGCGATGAAGGAATGGATCGATGCCGCCAAGCACGAGCCGTGGCTGATCCAGGCCTACGAGCTGGGCTAGACCTCGGCCCCCTTCCTCGCGCACTCCGGCCGTTGCGAGACGGTGCAGATGGTGTCAGCGGGCGTCGCCGGCCTTCGCCGCCGCTTCCGTGAGCCGGCGGATGTCGTCCGGCGACAGGGTCGGGCGGTCAACCTTGATCGTCAGCTTGTCGAGTTTCGCGCCGAGCGGGAACGGTGGCTTGTAGTCCATATCGTTCACGCCGGTCAGGGTATCGGAGCCGATATCGAAGCTCTCGTCCCACTGCAGGATCATTGGCAAAGTGCGTTCCATGCGCTTCGTCGCCACGACCTTGCCGTCGACCAACAGCGTGCCGGTGCCGGGCCTGCCGACGCCGCTGAAGTCGTTGAACGCCAGCGTGCCGACGCCGAGCCCGTCATAATTGAAGTCGAACGTCAGCGTATGCCGGCCTGGCGCCAGTCGCTCCGGCGCTTCCCATTTGAGACGTTCGAGATCGACCAGATTCCAAAGGAACACCGGCTTGCCGTCGAGCAGGTAGAAGGCATAGCCGCCGAATCGGCCGCCCGAGGTGAGGATCATGCCCTTGCCGCCGTCGGCGGGAACGGTTACCTCCGCGGTGATGGTGTAGGAGCTGTTGAGCAGAGACGGCGAATCGCCCTGGGGCAGGCCGACCATCGGCCTCGTATAAACGAACTCGGTGCGGCCGGCGGTGATGTTCGGCCGTGGCGCGACGAGGCGCGAGGCTACCGACGCGTCGAGCGGCAGGACCTGGTGCTTCTCGGCCTCGGCGAGGAAGGCCTTCCTCATCTCCTCGACCTTCTGCGGATAGCGCCCGGCCACATCCTCGACCTGATTGAAATCCTTGGTGAGGTCGTAGAGCTGGAAGACCTGCCGGTTCAGCGGATCGGGGTTGGCCGGACCGAACGCCTCCCACGGCGCACGATTGACCTTGGTGCTGAGCAGCCATCCGTTCTCGTAGAGAGCCCACTGACCCATCATCTCGAAGTACTGGGTCGTATGGCGCGAAGGCGCCTTGGCGTTCGCGGCGTCGAACGTGTAGAGGAAGCTCGTTCCCTCGATCGGCTTCTGCCGGATGCTGTCGACAGTCTCCGGCGCACGCAAGCCGGCAGCCTCCAGGATCGTCGGCACAACGTCGATAACGTGGACGAACTGCTCGCGCAGCGCGCCCTTGTCCTTAATGCGTGCCGGCCAGGAAACCACCATGTTCTGGTTGATGCCGCCGAGCCGCGAGGCGTTCTGCTTGAACCAGTCGAAGGGCGTGTCGAAGGCCCACGACCAGGCCGCCGACATGTGATTATAGGTCTGCTCCGTGCCCCAGACGTCGTACCATTTCATCTGCACGTCGACCGGCACCTGCACGCCGTTGAAAAACGCGACCTCGTTAGGCGTTCCGTTCGGGCCACCCTCGGCGCTCGTGCCGTTGTCGCCGTTGATGTAGATGATCAGCGTGTTGTCGAGGCGGCCGAGCTCCTCGAATTGCTGGATGACGCGACCGATCTCGTGATCGTTGTAGGCCGCGTAGGCGGCAAAGACCTCGACCTGCCGGATGAAGAGTTTCTTCTCCTCTTCGGAAAGCTTGTCCCACGGCGTTAGCATTTCGGCCGGCCATGGCGTCAGCTTCGTATCGGCTGGCACGAGCCCCAACCGTTTCTGATTTGCCAAGATGCGCTCGCGCAGCTTCTCGTAGCCGTCGTCAAACAGCTTCATGGCGTGGACCTTGTCCACCCATTCCTTCGTCGGATGGTGCGGCGCGTGCGTGGCGCCCGGAGCGTACTTGATGAACAGCGGCCGGCTCGGATCGGTTTGGTGCATCCGCGTCATCCAGTCGATGGCGTCGTCGGCCATTGCGGTGACGAGGTTCCAGGTTCCCGGCGGCTTGCCCTCGAAGGGATAGATCTGCGTCGTGTTGCGGAAGAGGTTCGGCTGCCACTGGTTGGCGTCGCCGCCGATGAACCCGTAGAAATACTGGAAGCCCATGCCGATCGGCCATTGGTCGAAGGGACCGATCTGGCTCGCCTGGAACGCGGGAACGTTGTGGTCCTTGCCGAACCACGAGGTGCTGTACCCATTGTCGACCAGCATGCGCCCGATCGTCGCCGTGTCGGGTTCGATGATGCTGTTGTAGCCGGGAAAGCCGGTCGACTGTTCGGAGATCACGCCGAAGCCGACGGAATGGTGGTTGCGGCCGGTGAGCAATGCGGCTCGGGTGGGCGAGCAAAGCGCCGTCGAGAACATTCTATTGAAGCGCAATCCTTCATTTGCGACCCGATCCATCGACGGCGTGGGAATTACACCTCCAAAGGTGCTGGGGACGCCGAAGCCCGCGTCGTCGGTAATGACGAGCAGGACGTTCGGTGCGTTCTTTGGAGGCGCAACGCGCGGCGCCCACCACGGAGTGGACTGCGAGGCGTCATTCCTTATCGTGCCGCCAAACGGCGGCGGCGGCGACGGAAGCTGCGTCCCCGGAATCGTCATCGTGGCATCTGGCGAACCGGGGACGCCGGTAACCTGCTGTGCATGCACTTCAGGAGCGGAGAAACCCAGAAGCGCTGAGGTGGTGAGCAGCGCGCGGCGAAGCAGCGAGCGTCGGGCAACCGTGGTCGTCTTCATACTCCAGCCTAGGCAGAAATCTCCGGCCACCCGTTGTCATTTTGCGCCATCGACGCAAGAATTGAGGGAGCATCAATTCTCCAGCAGCGTCGCCGCATCGTGGCCGGCTTGATCCATGACCTCACCGGTTTTCCCGTCCTCCCGGACGGCATGCTGCGCGTCGCACCCCTCAGCGGCTTGCCGGCCGCCCTCGCTTCTTTGGGCGTAACGCTCGATCCACTCTTGGAAGAGGTCGGCCTGCCATACGGGATTATGGACGACGCCGATACGCAGATCGGGATCGCGCAGGCAGGTCGCCTGCTCTCTCTCAGCGCAGAGCGTGCGGCGTGCCCTCAGATCGGGCTACTCATTGGCCGGTCGACCGGCCTTGGTACGCTCGGCCCAATCGGCGAACTGGCACGCGACGCCCGCGACGTAGGCACCGCGCTGCGCGGCCTGATCCTCGCCCTGCACATGCATGACGGCGCCACGGTGCCGACTCTCGCCGAACGCCAGGGGGTCGCTGCACTTTCGACTGTGGCGCTCGGCGACCTGCGCGAGGGCGCCGCCGAGATCTCCGACCTCACGATGTACGCCTGCTTCAACATCCTGCGCGAACTTTGCGGTGCCATGTGGCAGCCGTTGAATGTCGGGCTCTCGCGGCGCTCGCCACCGGACCGGCGGCCTTATGTTCAGGCGTTCGGCGCGGCGGTGCACTTCGATGCGGAATACAATACGCTGACGTTCAACGCGGACTGGCTGAAACGGCCGATGAGGTTGCGAGCGAAGCCGCAGCCCGATCTCCTCCTCCGCGCGGCAGGCCGTCATCCGCTCGACGCAGCGGGCCAGATCAGGCGTGCCTGCGTCCAGGCCATCATGGAAGGCAAGCCTACTGTGGAGCGATTGGCCGAACTTGTACGACTGAGCCGGCGCACCCTCAATCGACGTCTCGCCCTCAATGGCACGACCGCGCGAGCGGAGCTGCTGCGGGTGCGCGTGCGCATCGCCCGACAACTTCTTGCCGGTACCGGCCTGCCTCTCGCCGACATTGCCGATCTTCTGGGATATGCCGACACGCCCGCCTTTACGCGGGCCTTCCGCAACGAGATCGATGCAGCGCCAGCCGCATGGCGCCTGTCGGGAAAGTCCGCCGCGTGACGCTGCAGACGTTCCATCGATTGGCAGTCGTGCGACGGGCGCTTAAGCGATAAGCTTCACTGCGATGCCGACGAACGTGATCTTCATTCTCGCCGATGACCTCGGCTATGCCGACCTCGGGTGTTATGGCGGCCGCGCGCCTGTCTCGCCCAACATCGACCGCATGGCGGCCGAGGGCGTGCGCTTCACGCGGGGCTATGCCAACTCCGCGGTTTGTTCGCCGACCCGTTTCGCGCTCGCGACCGGGCGTTACCAGTACCGCATTCGCGGCGCGGCCGAGGAACCGATCGGCAGCACCATGCGCGGGGACAAGGTGATCGGCCTGCCGCCCGACCATCCAACCCTGGCCTCTTGCCTGGCCGAAGCGGGATACCGCACGGCGTTGATCGGCAAGTGGCATCTCGGCTTCCCACCAGCCTTCAGCCCCTTGAAGAGTGGATATCACGAGCATTTCGGGCCCTTGTCGGGGGGCGTCGACTACTTCACTCACCAGGACAGCTTCGGCACGCACGACCTGTTCGAGAACGGCACGGAAGTTCATCGCGATGGCTATCTCACCGATCTGCTGACCGAGCGCGCGGTCGAGTTCGTGTCACGTGCCGCCCGGTCCGCGCAGCCGTTCCTGCTCAGCCTGCACTATACGGCGCCGCACTGGCCCTGGGAGACCCGCGACGACTGCAAGCTGGCGAAGTCGTTCGGCAAGGGCCGGCCGATCTATCACCTCGACGGCGGCAACATCGACGCCTATCGACGCATGATCCACCACATGGACGAGGGCATCGGGCGCCTGCTCGCAGCGCTCGACGAAGGCGGCATCGCGAACGACACGATCGTGGTTTTCACCAGCGACAACGGCGGCGAACGCTTCTCCGACAACTGGCCTTTGGTCGGCGGGAAGATGGACCTGATGGAGGGCGGCATCCGGGTCCCATACGTGGTGCGCTGGCCCGCGCGTGCGCGCGCCGGAACAGTGACCGAGCAGCTTGCCATCACCATGGACTGGGTTCCGACATTCCTCGAGGCCGCCGGCGCCTCTCCCCATCCCGACTATCCGAGCGACGGAATCTCGCTGCTGCGGCAGCTCGCCGACCCGACGGCCCTGACGGAACGCCCGCTCTTCTGGCGCATGAAGCACAACGAGCAGCGCGCGATGCTGGCCGGCCGCTGGAAGTACCTGAAGGTCAACGAGCACGAGTACCTTTTCGACATCGTGAGTGACGAGCGTGAGCGCGCCAATCTCGCCAGGCGCCATCCCGAACGCCTGGCCGACATGCAGGCGGCCTGGGAAAGATGGGACGCAACGATGCCGCCCATTCCGCAAGAGGCCGGCGTGCGCCTGGTCTACGGCAAGAAGGACATGCCGTGACCGGTGCCGGGGAAACCCGCTACATACGGGAAATCCTCGATTTCTGGTTCCTGCCGCTCGCCGACCCTGAGCATGGGAAGCCGCGCAAAATCTGGTGGGAAAGCACACCGGAGTTCGACGCCGAGAGCCGCACACGCTTCGGTGCACTCGTCGACCGGGCGATCGCCGGCGAGCTCGATCATTGGCGCAACTCGCCCGACGGCACGCTGGCGCTGGTGCTGCTCTGCGACCAGTTCCCGCGCAACATCCATCGTCGCACGGCGCGCGCGTTCAGCGGCGACGCCAAAGCGCGCGCGACGGCGCGCTTCGCCATTGCGCACAATTACCCGCCCGCCTACCGGCCCGACATGCGGATGTTCTTCTACATGCCGTTCCAGCACAGCGAGGATCTTGCGGATCAGGAGCTCTGCTGCGCGCTGTTTGCCGCCCTGGGCGACGAGAACAATGAGAAATACGCCCTCGAGCACCGCGACATCGTCGCTCGCCACGGCCGCTTTCCGCATCGCAACGAAGTGCTTGGCCGCGAGTGCACGCCAGAGGAACTCGATTACCTCAAGGACGCAAAGCGCTTCGGGCAGTAAGGCAATTCCGCGGAACAGCCTGACAAGCCTTCGCCTCCGCTTCGCAGGGGGTAGCTGGAGTGCTCTATTTCAGGAACGTTCGGTGAAGATCGGCCGTCGGCTGGTCGAAGCAGCAGAATATGACGTGCTCGAGAGCGTCGGCATGAGCCCTCACTTGCTGGACCGCGATGGCTGCGGCCTGATCCTTCGGATACCCGTAGACGCCGGTGGAAATTGCGGGAAAGGCCATGCTCTTCAGCCCGTGCGACTGCGCCAATGCCAGGCTGTTGCGATAGCAATGAGCCAATAGTTCGGGTTCTTCGCTGCCGCCGCCGCGCCAGACCGGGCCAACCGTATGGATGACGAACCGCGCCTTCAGCCGGTATCCCTTGGTGATCCTGGCCTGCCCGGTCGGGCAGCCACGAAGGGTGCGGCACTCGGCGAGCAGTTCGGGGCCAGCTGCACGATGTATTGCGCCGTCGACGCCACCGCCGCCCAGGAGTGATTCGTTCGCGGCGTTTACGATCGCGTCGACATCGAGTCCGGTGATGTCGCCCTCGATAACCTCGAGGTGCGCCATGGCCTTACCAGTAACGAACAGGACCGGTGTCGAGATGGATGAAGCCGGAGCGCGGATAGAAGCCGACCCCGCCCATATTCAGCGAGCGCGCCGCCTGTCGCATCTTGAACACCGGCACGCCGGGGAAGCGAACGTCCAGAGCGTTGCCGTTGATGTGCTGGCTGTCGCGGGCCACGCCACGGCTGACGCTGGCCAGCCAGGCGTTGGTTTCGGCCGAGCGGAAGGCGGACAGCACCTCGACTGTGCCGCCGAAGCCGGCTTGCTGCATGGTATGCCAGAGAACATCGAACACCAGCGGATCCATCTCGGTCTGGTCCGCATTCTTGCTGTCGCGCAGGAACTGGTTGAGCTTGTCCAGCGCATCGCGATGGTACGCGCCGTCCGACCAGTACGTGATGGTGATCGTCTCGCTGGAATTGACGTTGAGCAGGCTGAGGCTGCGTGGGCTGGTCAGATCGAGCGCGGGCGGCGGCTCCTCGGGAGCAGCCGGCGCGGGGGCAAAGCCGCCATAACGCGAGCCACGGAGCGATTGCGGGGTGACCGTGCGATTGACCGGAGCCCGCGAGCGCGGTGCAGTTGCGGTCTTCTGCGCGGCCGGCTTTGCCGCGCGTGTCGGAGCGGTCGCCTTCTTTTGCAGGGCGGCGCTGGCCGTACTCACTTTACTCCGAAAGCTGTGGCTCGTCTGGGCGACGCTCGCGCTCGTGAATGCAAGCGTAGCCGCCACACTCAACATCAAGGTCCGCATGCTCTGCCCCGACTTTGTTGCATTTTTGCCACATCGGCTTGTAGCAGAGCCCCAATCCCGACTCAAACCGAAATTATCCATCGCTTCGAGGGCTTAGCCCAACAACCTCACCCAAGATACCGAGGGCGGCTACCGGGGGCGGCCGTCCAGCCCCTAGCGACCGCGACACCGGCGACCGCCTCGACCGGTATTCCTGCGTCCGCAAAGGCTTCGAGTTCCTCGCCGCCGCAGCTAAACGCGAAGGCATCACCGCCCTTCAGCCGTACGACGCTCATGCCCGCCCGGGCGAGCGCCACGATGCGTGCGTTGATCTCTTTCTCGGATACCCCCGAGCATCCTCGCCTGTCGCCCACGGGGAGACGCTCGGCGTCTGGGCGGGCAACGGCGAGGACTTCGGCTGAAACCAGACGGTCGTAGACCACGACATCAGCGCGTTGCAGCAGACGGTGCGCCTTCAAGGTGAGCAGTTCGGGATCGCCGGGTCCGGCACCAACGAGATGGACCATGCCATGCGTGGGCGCGCTGTCGTTGCGAGTGGAGTCGAGCAAGCGGATCAATTCGCGACGCGCGGAAATTTCGTCTCCCGCAAGCGCAAGATCCCCGACCGGGCCGTCGAACACGCGATCCCAGAACAGGCGGCGCGCACGTGGCTCGCGGAGCGTGCGGCTCACCTGGTCGCGAAAGATTTCGGAGAAGCGCGCGAGCCGGCCGATCGTGGCGGGCAGGGCGCGCTCGATCTCGGCGCGCAGCTTTTGCGCCAGCGCCTGACCCGAGCCGCCGCTCGCGATGGCTATCGTGATCGGGCCGCGATCTACAATTTCCGGCATGACGAAGCTGGAGAGAGCGGGATGGTCGACCACGTTCACCGGCACACAGCGTCTCTGGGCGCACTGCGAGACTCGGGCCTGCAACACCTCGTCGGCAGCGGCGACGACGACCAGCGAGACGCCGACCAGTTCGTCCTCGTCGAAGGTCCGGCCTGCCCATGAGATGTGTGCATCGGCGATCAGCTGAGCGATGTCACCGTTAACTGTCTCGGCGATCAGCGACACTTGCGCGCCGGCGGCAAGCAGCAGCTCTGCCGTGCGTGCGGCCTGATCGGTGCCGCCGACGACGAGCGCACGGCGGCCGTGCAGCGACATGAAGAGCGGAAAGCTCTGCATCACCCGGTCGTCCTGGTGCGCGCGCGGCGCGTCGGCAGCGGGATATCGGCAGGCGTTCGCTCGGCGGCGATAGAGGCGCGGCATCCCACGCTCATGATGTGCGTGCAGCATGTTATTCCCGGCAGCATTGCCGCACGGTGAGCGAGAATCGTGCCATGTTCGCACGGTCAGCGGGCGAACTTCGACGGGAATGCGCCTGAACCCGGGTTGACTCGCGGACGGAGCGACAATCATGTCCTTGCGCGGGAGGCACCCGCCGGGCCTATCAGCACAAGCACACTGTACCGCTGAAGCTCAGGGCATCGATTCGACCAGTTTTCCGTCGTCCCAGCGGCTGGCGCGTGCCCGTTCGTCGGGGCCTATCAGGAGGCCGAAGCCGTGCCGCTTGCCGGCGCGGAAGGCGCCCTCGTAGCGCTCACCGTTGGCGAGCGTCTCGATGCCCAATCCATCGAGCGTATCGCCGTGAAACTCACCGGTCTGGGTCAAGGTCGGTTCTGACAGGATACGGCGCGTCCCCAGCCCTTCAAGCTGGCCGACGGCGAAGTTGCCTTCGGCACGCTCACGGCCCGGCTTCTCGCGCACACCGAGGCCTGCCGGCAGGCCGGTGCTCCACTGACCTTCGTAGCGCGGACCGTCGCTCAGTCGCTCGATGCCGAGGCCGTCGAGGATATTGTTCTTCCATTCGCCAGCCTGACGATCGCCGTCCTTGAACTCGAGCACACCCAGGCCCTGGCGTTTGCCGTCGGCGGTCTGGCCGACATAGGACGCGCCGTCGTCCGCGGTAATCCGCTCGGCATTCTCCAGGCCCGGTCGCGCCGCACGGGCGGCCGCAATGCGCGCTTCGCCTGCCATGGTGCGTGCCGCGCCCGAGGCCTCCTTGGCCTTCTCGAAGACCGCCCGTGCGCTCGCCGCCGCGCGCTGCGCCAGATCTTGCAACTGCTTCTGCTCCGGCGAGACGACAGGTGCCGGGGGCGCGGGAGCGAGCGTCGCGGAGGGCGGTTGGATCGCGGTGGGCGCCGGCATCGAAGCCGGGGCGGAGGCCTCCGCCGACGGGTCGGGGCTCGATTGAGTGCCGGATGGCAGAAGGGTGGACATACGGCCAAACAGCGGCGGCGCGTATTGCCAAACGACACCACCTGCAACAAGAGCCAAGGCAAGCAAGATCCAGGGAGTCGCGGCTCGGCGTGGCGAGACGGTCTTCGGCAACACGACCCGTTCGCTGGTCTCGCGACTGACGCCGCCGAGGCGAGGAGCCGGATCGCCCGGAAGAACGGGCGCCGCATCCATGCGCTGGGTGGGCGCATCATGGGCACGCGCCAGCGATACGCCGAACAGCTTGCTCCAGTCGGTGATCGATTGAGGCCGCTCCGCCGGCGCGAAAGCCAGACCTCGGTCAACCGCCTCCAGGAAGGCACGATCGAACCGGGCCGCTTGCGTATTGGCAAGCGGTTGGTAGGAATCCGTGCCGACGCGGCCGGCCGCTTCAGGCGGCGGTCGCCCGGCGATCGCATGGTACAGCACCGCAGCGGCAGAATAGATATCGCTCCACGGCCCGTGGTTACCACCAACTGTGTATTGCTCGATGGGTGCATATTGCGGCGTCAGCACCGACGTCATGGCGCGGGTCCGGTTGCCCATGGCCTGGCGCGCCGCGCCGAAATCGATCAGGACCGGAACGCCGTCGCGACGAATGATGATATTCGAAGGCTTGATGTCACGGTGCAGGAAGCCTTGGGCGTGCACCGCATCCAGTCCGAGCAGCAAGCCTTCGGCGAGGCGTCGCACTTCGTCGGGCGGAAGGCGTCGGCCGGGCTCGCGCAGCAGCTCCGCGACGTTGCGGCCGTCCTCGAACTCCATGACCGTGTACGCCGTGCCGTTGCCCTCGAGGAAGCGCATGACCGGCACGATGTGCGAATGGCGGAAGCGGGCAAGCGCCCGCGCCTCGTCGAGGAATCTCTCGCGACCCCACGCGAAGTCTTCCGCGAAGCGCGCGCCGCGCGCTACGACGTTCTGTCCCTCGCGCACGGCGAACTCGACCGGCAGGTACTCCTTGATGGCCACGACTTTGGCAAGCTGGCTGTCGAAGGCGCGATAGGTGATGCCAAAGCCGCCATGTCCGATCACGGTATCGAGCCGGTAGTCGCCCAGCATGGTCCCGGGCGGCAGGGCCTGGACGTTGTCGAGGGTCATCGGTGCAAACACATCCCGGCCCTAGATGCGCGTTCGGAGGCGAGCGCACAAGCGCGCTGGTGCAGGCGAGAGCAATGATGGCCGGGTGTCGTCGATATTGGCCATCCGGCGACGTCCGACAGCTCCCATCAAGGCAGGCTTCGACAGTGCCCCCTAAACTCCCGCGCAATTTGGGCGATTTCATGAAGATCGAGTTCGTCAGGCGGGCACAGGTGGTCAAGGACTCCGGCGCCGAGGCGGAGTAGACTTGCAGTCATGAACGTTCCCCTGCTCGACAATACGCGCACTCTGGTGCTGACCGGCGCGAGCCGCGGCATCGGGCATGCGACCGTGAAGAAATTCAGTGCTGGCGGCTGGCGGGTGATCACCGTGTCCCGGCAGCCCTTCAGCGTGCTCTGCCCGTGGCCGGGCGGCGAGAAGAACCACGTGCAGATCGACCTCGCCGAGCCCAACGACGTGCAGCGCGGCATCGGGGAGATCCGCGACCGGCTGGGTGGCGGACGGCTCGATGCGCTGGTCAACAATGCGGCGATCTCGCCCAAGGACGAGACCGGCAGCCGGCTCGGCGCGATCGATACGCCGTTCGACCTATGGCGGCGGGTGTTCAACGTCAATTTCTTCGCCCCGGTGGCGCTCGCCCGCGGCCTGATGCCCGAGCTTTCGGGCGCCCATGGCTGCGTCGTCAACGTGACCTCGATCGCCGGCAGCCGGGTCCATCCCTTCGCCGGCTCGGCCTACGCCACCTCGAAAGCCGCGCTCGCCGCCCTGACTCGCGAGATGGCACACGACTTCGGGCCGCGCGGCATCAGGGTCAATGCGATCGCCCCTGGGGAGATCAACACCTCGATCCTGTCGCCGGGCACGGAGAAGATCGTCGAGGAGCAGATTCCCATGCGCCGCCTCGGCACGCCGGACGAAGTCGCCGACGTGATCCATTTCCTGTGCGAAAAGGGCGCGTCGTATGTTTCCGGCGCCGAGATCCAGATCAACGGCGGCCAGCACGTTTAGCAGGAGCATGTCATGGACACGATGACCAGTCTCAAAGGCGAAACCGGACGCGACGCGCGCCGCCGCATACGTGCCGGCGGCCACCGCCTGCCGACATCGGGCATGGCGCCAGGCTACGTGCAGGGCAACCTCGCGATCCTGCCGAAGGAGCTGGCGGCCGACTTCACGCGCTTCTGCATGCTGAACCCCAAGCCCTGCCCGCTGCTGGGACAGTCCGAACCGGGCGACTGGCGCCTGCCGACGCTGGGCGAGGATCTCGACATCCGCACCGACATCCCGATGTACCGCGTCTGGAAGAAGGGCGAGCTGGTCGCCGAGGTGACCGACCTGAAGGACGTCTGGCGCGACGATCTCGTGTCGTTCGTGCTCGGCTGCTCCTTCTCCTTCGAGGAGGCGCTGGTCGATAACGGTCTCGAGATCCGCCACCAAACCTGCAACGTCAACGTGCCGATGTACCGGACCAACATCGAGTGCGCGCCGGCCGGGCCCTTCCATGGGCCGATGGTCGTCTCGATGCGGCCATTCAGGCCGGCCGACGCCATCCGCGCCGTGCAGGTCACGACGCGCTTCCCCTCGGTGCACGGCGCCCCGGTCCATCTCGGCAAGCCGGAGATGATTGGCATCAAGGACATCGCCAAGCCCGACTATGGCGACAGCGTGCCGGTGCGCGACGACGAGCTGCCGGTGTTCTGGGCCTGCGGCGTCACCCCGCAATCGGTCGTGGCGACGGTGAAGCCGGAATTCTGCATCACCCACGCGCCCGGCTACATGCTGGTGACCGACCTGCTGAATTCGCGCCTCGCCGTTCTCTGATGCCGCGTCTGACATTCGATGTCGGCACCGCCGACATCGAGGACCTGGTCATCACCGGCTGGACCGGCCGCGACGTTGCGGCGCTGAACCGTCACATCGAGGAGCTGAAGGCGATCGGCGTGCAGCCGCCGTCGTCGGTCCCGCTCTACTACCGCGCATCCGCGGCGCTGCTGACGCAGGCCGACACGATCCAGGTGCTGGGCGACGACAGCTCGGGGGAGGTCGAGCCGGTGCTGATCGGCACGCCCGACCGGCTTTGGGTCACGATCGGCGCCGACCATACCGACCGAAAGGTCGAGAGCTACAGCGTCGCCGTTTCCAAGCAGGTCTGCCCGAAGCCGGTCGGCCGCACCGCGTGGCGCTTCGAGGATATCGAGCCGCATTGGGACCAGCTGATCCTGCGCAGCCATGTGACCGAGGCCGGCAGAAAAGTGCTCTACCAGGAGAGCACGCTGGCCAATATTCGTCGGCCGCGCGACCTGGTGGCAGGCTGGCGCGACGGCGACAAGCGCCTGCCGGCGGGTGTCGCGATGTTCTGCGGCACGATGGGCGCCCTGGGCGGTATCCGGCCCTCGCCGCGCTTCGACATGGAGCTCGAAGACCCGGTTCTGGGCCGCAAGCTCGTGCATGGCTACTCGGTGCAGAGCCTGCCCATCGTGGCGTAGGCTTGGGCGACGGCGGCGTTGAAGACGAAGGCTTTTGATCGACGACGCCTTTCCCGAGATCCACGCCGTCGAGGCAGCACCCCCACTCGTCGATGCATCATGCACGCGGCTCGGCGCTCTGGACGGCGGGATTCGACAGGATTTCGTTCACGAGCTGCTGAATCGTGGGGACAAACGCCTGGTAGGCACGGGTCGCGACCACGCCGCCGACGTAGTTCCCGTCGAATGTCCTGACCGTCCTGATCGGCACCGGTTGACCGCCATTCACCGAGATGTCGACATCGATCGTCCACGACGCCGTGATGATGCCGCAGCTCACATCGACATTCTTCACCGTGCCGGTGATCTGGACAGTTCGCGAGCGCGGCGTGTTTCCGGCAATGAGGACCTCGTCGCGAAGCGCCTTCTGGATGTAGGAGGCGAATGTCGCGTTCCCTTCCGGTCCGATGGGCTGCAGCCGGCATGACACGGATTTCTGGCTGCCCGCGAATTCTCCGACCTGGACGTTCACGGGGAGAGTCCGGATCAAGCCAATATTCTCGCCGGAGACGCTGTAGACCGGAAACGGAACAGAGCACGCCGAGAGCAGCATGGCGATGAGTGGAAAAACGAGCATACGCCACCCACAATTTCTGCCCGATCCGTTACGCATATTTTTCCCCTTGGCCCGATTGGCAATCACGACGCGAAGCAAAGGCCGCCCACGCCACGCCGCGTTCTTCAGAAATGATCTTTCGCCGATGTGCGGCGAGAACGGCTCCCCAGAAGTGTCTCGCTTCACCGCCGGCAATTATGGCGACATTGTGGAGGCAATCAACAACTTCTGCTTGCCGCTGCTTCCCGACGACCGACTTTCGCGCGACTGGCCGGCCCTTCGAGGAAGGCTTGCGGAAGGAACCCTGCTGAACGTACGTTCATCGCCAACGGAGGAAAGCAGGTTCATGGTCAAGGGCGCGTTCGACGGCATCACGGTTCTCGATTTCACGCAGGGCATCGCTGGGCCACATGCTTCCATGCTGCTGGCGCTGCACGGCGCGGACGTGATCAAGGTCGAGCCGCCCGAAGGCGACTGGGGCCGCGCACTGGGCGACATCAAGGGCGAGCACTGCGCCCATTCGATCGCCTTCAACCGCGGCAAGCGCTCGATCGCCGTCGATCTCAAGTCGCCCGACGGGATCGCGGTGGTGAAGAAGCTCGCAGCCAAGGCCGACGTGGTGATGGAGAGCTTCCGGCCAGGCGTCATCAAGCGACTGGGCTTCGGCTACGAGGACATCAAGGCGATCAACCCGAAGGTCGTCTATTGCTCGGTCTCGGGCTTCGGCCAGACCGGCCCCTACAGCAAGCGGCCGACAGTCGACGGGCTGATCCAGGCCTTTTCCGGCATGATGGTGATGAACAAGATGCCTGACGGCACGCCTTGGCGGCAGGGCATGATCGCCGTCGACGTGACGACCGGCCTCTACACCTTCCAGGCGCTGAGCACGGCCATCATGCGCCAGTTCCGTTTCGGCGAGGGCTGCTTCATCGATTCGAGCCTGATGAAAGCGGCGGCGGCGTTCCAGGGCGCCAAGCTGATGGAATGGATCTTCTCCAACGGCGCGCCGCCGGTGCTCTACATGCCGGCCGGCAGCTACAAGACCAAGAACGGCTACATCATGGTGTCGGCGATGCGGCCGCATCATTTCAAGCTGATGTTCGAGTTGATCGGGCGCGACGACATCGCCAACGATCCGGAGCTGCAGGGGCACGAGGCGCGCATCAGGAATGCGCCCAAGATCATCAAGGCGCTGAACGAGACCCTGCCGTCGAAGACGACCGAGGAATGGATCGCGATCCTGCAACCCAAGGACGTGTTCTGCGAGCGCGTCAATAACTACACCGACTATCTCGAGCATCCGCACGTCAAGGAATCGGGTGCGGTCGACTGGATCGAGCAGGAGGGCGTCGGCCGCCTGCCGGTCGCCAATATCGCGGGCCTGCCGCGTGCGTCGGAGCACCCACCGCAGCAGCACGCGCCGCATATCGGCGAGGACGGGCCGGACATTCTGAGCGAGCTGGGCTACGGCAAGGCCGAGATCGACGCGATCTTCGCGCGCGGCGGCATCCGCCCGCCGGCGGCAGTCGCGAAGGCCGCGGAGTAGCTCGCGCCCGGTTCAGCGCGCGGCAAGTCAGCCGAAAGGGCCGCCTCCGATAACCATGCTGTAGATGGCCATCACACCGATACAGAGCAGCACGATGGCTACAACCAGCACCATCGACGGCGGGAAGCGGCTTTCGGCATGTATGAGCCCCTCGATTTTGAACTGCTGGCGATGCCGGCGCAGCTCGAGCATGAAGGCGATGTGATACCAGATCCCGAGCACCAGCATGATGATCCCCAGCACCACCAGCGCTTCCCCGAACCGGCGTGGTGCAGCAGCGGATTTTAGCAGCCCTGCGTCGAGGAGCTGCTTGAACGCCTGATAGATCGTGAATCCGAAGCCGATCAACGATAGCGACGTACGGATGACCGACATCAACGTGCGATCGGCGCTCATCCGCGTGCGCTGGAAGGACATACCGGTCCGCCGGGCGGACAGCTCGGTTGATTGGTCATCGCCGAGGAACTTGTTGGAATCGGTAGGCATCATCTACCTCTCATCAGAATTCCGGAATCGTTGCTACAGCAGGCTTTTCCAGGCACGTGTAACCGCGTTTCCGGCTCGCTCACATTGCGATCATGCGAGCATCAGGAACGCGGCGAAAACCAGGGAACCCAGGCAGAACGGCCAGAAGCGCCCCACCCGATCATCCGGCAGCTCGGCCCGCAGGCTCGTAATGACCACGCCGCCGGCCAGCAGGGCGAAAAGCCGCGCGACCACCACCTCCGACAGAGGCACGAAGACCGCGACGCACCATCCGACGAGCACGGCCGTGGCCAGAAGCCAGCGGCCGCGAGATCCGTACGAGCGGTCGTGCTCCTCCGACAGCGAGTGGTCAACGATGAGGAAGTGAACCGCCATGGCGAAGGTATAGGCCACGACCGCCAGCACACCGCGTTCGACCCGATCGACCAGGAGGTAGCCGATCAAGGCGCTGTAGGCCAAATAACCGCCAAGTTGCACCAAGTACGACAGGTCGACCCTGCCCGCCGCAATGGCGCCCTGCCGGCTTCCGCGGGTCACGAGCACCATGTGCTGGAGACCATACATGACGACGAACGACAGCAGGGCCAACAGGTAGATGCCCTGCTCGGCAAATAGAGTTTCTTCGCTGCCAGCCGCGCCGACCACCGCTTTGCGCTGTAGCTCGAGTTCCGGCAGGACGTCGACGAAGATATAGGCGACGGAGATGCCGGCTGCCGCGGAGATGTAACGACGCCGCGCCCAGAACTGCTCGGATGCTTCGGACCGTCCAAGCAGGCCGCCGGCGAGATAGGCACCCGAGAGGACGATCGCTGCAATCAAGGAGGCAATCGGAATGTCCATCGGCCTTCGCGCTCAGGACGGTGCTGCGGATACCGAACGGCGCCGTTGCCAGGCGACGTAGGGAATGCAGACCAATGCGCTGATGATCAGATAGAGGAGAATGATCCCGACGAAGTCCTCGTCGGGGTAATTAACTGAAGCGATCGTGAGCGCGATTGCAGGATGGCGCGATGCACTCGACAGTGAGAGCACGGTCGAATGTTCCGGCTCCGGACCGCCCATCAGATGTCCGACGAGGAGTCCGACCACCACGAGACCAGCGAGCACGACGGCCGTACCGCTGCCGAGGGCGTTCCAGACGGCACCCCAGGTTCCGGCAAGCAGCGCAAGCGCGCCCAGCACGAGCAACCCGGTCGACAGCCATCGCGCTGGTTCCTGCGAGCGCAGCGCAACGGCGGGAAACAGCGCGTGAAGCGTCATTCCTGCGGCAAGCGGCAGGAGCAGCATGAAGAGAACGATGCCTGCGATCCTGCCCGGATCGACGGACAGCGAACGATCGAACACATGGCCGAGCAGCTCGATCCAAAGCGGGATGGCGCCGATCGCGATGACGGCCAGCAGGATCAGTAGCCCCAGCCCATACGAGGCCGTACCACCGGCCTTGATTTGCTTCTGCGGCAATAGCGGTGGCACGGGAGAGATCGCCAGCGCAACGAGCGTCGCCTCGACTGCTGTGCGGAGATCCAAGATCTTGACCAGAGCGACGACCAACACCGGCATTATCACCAGCACAGAGAGCACGGACCGTAGCGCCAGGCCCGGCCGTCGAATGAGATAGAGCAGATCGCCGATGGTGGCCTTCAGCCCATAGCCGAACATCGTGCCGAAAATGGCGGCCTTCAACGCCAGGATCAGAATCTCCTTCGCATCCATCGCTGCCACGTCCACCCTTTCAGATGCTTTATTGCGTCTGCCGACAAGTCCGGCTCGCCAAATGCCGCCGCCGGAGACTGTTCGCGGTGCATCCTGGGGGCATGCTCACCGCTACGGCCGGCGTGGAGTCACGCCGGCCCGGGTCGCTTCGAATAAGCGCCGTCCTCCTCCCGTCAGTGTCCTCCCCCGGAAGCCGCCACTTCCTTCATCTTGTCGAGCACATGGTCGAGGCTGAAGCTCGCCGACTTCTGCCGCGGCGGGAACTCCTTGAATGTCGACAAAAACTCCGCGACGCCCGCCTGCGCCGGCACGAGCAGGTAGATGTGCCGGAACATCCAGTCATAGAAGGTGTTGGAGGTTTGTATCCCGCGCTCGTAGGGATCCATCCGCAGATTGAAGATATACGGCGTCCGCAGCACGACGAACGGTTCCAGCCAGATCTTGAGCGTGGTTTCCACACGCTGTTCCATGAACATCATCTTCCAGTTGTCGTAGCGCAGCGCCGCGACATCGCCGTCGTCGGTGAAGTAGATGAACCCCTTGCGCGGGCTCTTGGCCTCCTTGCCTGTGAGGTACGGGAGCAGGTTGTGGCCATCGAGGTGCACCTTGAAGGTCTTGCTGCCGACCTTCTGGCCCTTCTTCAGTTTCTCGCCGATGTCCGGCTCGCCGGCGATCGCCAGGATGGTCGGGAACCAGTCCAGATGGCTCACGATCTCGTTCGACACCGAGCCGGGTTTGATCCGACCGGGAAAACGCACCATGCACGGCACGCGATAGGCGCCCTCCCAGCTGGTGTTCTTCTCGGACCGGAACGGGGTCATGCCCGCATCCGGCCACGTGTTCATGTGCGGCCCGTTGTCGGTGCTGTACTGCACGAACGTGTTGTCCGCGATGCCGAGCTGGTCGAGGAAGTCGAGCAGTTCGCCGATGCACTTGTCGTGGTCGATCATCACGTCGTGATATTCGGACTGCCAGCGGCCGGACTGGCCCCGGCTTTCCGGCTTCACATGCGTCCAGGCATGCATGTGCGTCGTGTTGAACCAGACGAAGAACGGCTCGCCGGCGTCATGCGCGGCCTGGATGAACTTCTTTGCCGCCGCGAGGAAGTCCTCGTCGATCGTCTCCATCCGCTTCTTGGTCAGAGGGCCCGTATTCTCGATCTTCTGGCCTCCCTTGCCGTCCGCCCAGCAGTGCAGGACGCCACGCGGGCCGTATTTCTTCTTGAACTCGGGGAAATCCTTCTCGTTCGGATAGTCGACTTCCTCGGGTTCCTCTTCGGCATTGAGGTGGTAGAGGTTGCCGAAGAACTCGTCGAAGCCGTGCATCGTCGGCAGATGTTCGTCGCGATCGCCGAGATGGTTCTTGCCGAACTGGCCGGTGCGGTAGCCGTGTGGCTTGAGCGCCTCGGCGATGGTGATGTCCTCGGCCTTGAGCCCCAGCTCCGCGCCTGGAAGCCCGACCTTGGTAAGACCGGTGCGCAGACCGCATTGACCGGTGATGAACGACGCGCGGCCGGCGGTGCAGCTCTGCTCCGCGTAGGAATCGGTGAAAATCATGCCTTCGTTAGCAATACGATCGATATTGGGCGTCTTGTAGCCCATCAATCCCTTGGAATAGCAGCTGAGGTTCGATTGACCGATGTCGTCTCCCCACATGACCAGAATGTTCGGCTTCTTTGTCTTCGCCATTGTCCTCTCCTCGCCCTGACAGAGAATTTCTCATTCGCGAATCTGCGCAATCGATGCATCAGCACCCGCGGGAGCACTTCATCGTCGGGTGATTTGACCCTCCGCGTCCAATAGCGGGCCAGTATCACCCAATAGCTTTGCAGTGATGGGGTTAGTCGGAACTCGCGGACGGGCTTCGACCGGGACCAACGCCCCGCACGACGCACCGGAAGCCGACATGGCTGGTGGTCGTGTCGATCTGCTCGGGATGGCGGGCGGCGGGGCGATAGCGCCGGCAGTAGCTCGGTGCGCAGAGATGAGAGCCGCCTTTCAGCACCTTGCGCGGGATGCGCAGGTCGTCGTTCGGATGCCAGCTTTGCTCCACGGCTCCGCCGCGCGGGTTCACGGGCACGCAACAGGCGTTCCCCGCGTCGTGCTGATGCCGGCTCGAAAACCAGTCCGTCGTCCACTCCCAGACATTGCCGATCATGTCGTGGACGCCGTACCCGTTCGGCGGGTAGGCACGCACCGGCGAGGTTCGCGCCCAGCCGTCGGCGCGGGTGTTTTCGTGAGGAAAGCTCCCCTGCCAGGTGTTGGCCATGTGCCTGCCGTCTGGCGTTAACTCTTCGCCCCAGGCGAACTCCATGCCGTCGAGCCCACCGCGCGCCGCGAATTCCCACTCGGCCTCGGTGGGCAGGGCCTTGCCGGCCCAGGCCGCATAGGCTTCCGCGTCCTTGTAAGCGACCTGCACCACCGGATGCTCTTCGCGCCCGCCGATGTGGCTGCCCTTGCCGTGGGGGCGCCGCCAGGTGGCACCAAAGGTGAAGCGCCACCACTGGCGCCAGTCCGTCAGATCGACCGACTTTCGGGGCGGCGTGAAGACCAGGCCGCCGGCCTTCAGCATGCCGGGCCTGGCGCCGGGATAATCCCTGGGGTCAGGATCGATCTCCGCCCAGGTGACGTAACCTGTTGCCTCGACGAACTCTCGGAACTGGGCATTCGTGACGGGTGTAACGTCGATCCAGAAGCCGTCGACGGAAACGGAATGCGCCGGCGCCTCCTCCGGGTAGTGATGATCCGACCCCATGCGGAACGTCCCGCCGGGAATCCAGGCCATGCCCCTGGTTGTCAGGTCGCTGGTGTCGAGAGCGTCCACCTCATCACCCCAACAAAAATGCAAGCGTTCTGTGGTTGGCCGGAAGACCGCGGTCGCGAACGAGGTTACTTGAAGTCGTTGCCTTCACACTACGTATCGGCCGATACTTTATCTGTATCGCCGACCACGCATCGTCGCGGAAGAGAAGGCCGTAGAGACCCATGCTTCGCAGGCTCGAATTGGCGCTCGCCCTCGATGCGCACCGCAGCTTCCACCGCGCGGCGCGAGCAATGGGTATCTCCCAGCCTTCACTGACCCGTGCGTTGCAGGTGCTGGAAACCGAGCTCGGTGTTCGCCTGTTCGAGCGCGGCAACGCGGATTGCGAACCTACCGATTTTGGACGGGCGGTCCTTGCCCGAGCCCGCCGGATCGTCTCGGAAGTGGCGGAAGCAAAGCGCCGCATTGCCTCTCTCCAGGGCCTGGAGACCGGCGAGCTTCGCATCGGTGCCGGTTCTTTCGTGACTCAGATCTGGCTGGGCGCTGCCGTCGGCGAGGTGAGCGCGGCCTACCCGCAACTTCGGATCCGCAACGTCGAATACCTTTATCACCAGTTGCCTGACGCCCTGCTTGCGGCAGAGATCGATGTCGCCATTGGCGAGGCGAGCGATCTCGCCAGCTATCCGGATATCGTCGTCAGTCGCCTGCCGCGGCGCCCCGGGGTGATGATCTGCCGGGCCGATCACCCGCTGGCGGGGCTGGAAAAGGTCGCAATCGATGATCTCGCCAAGTTTCCACTCGCGGGTCCGCAATTGCCGCCGCGTATCGCCATGCACCTGCCTCCAGCATCGGCGCTGGGCGTCATGACGGACCGTTCCGGATATTTCGTGCCGGCGATCCTTACGGCCACATGGATGGGCATCGGCGACGTCGTGCGTGAATCACATGCCCTCGGAATCATTCCTCGAGCGACCTTGCCCGATCTGTCGCAGCGCTGTGAAGTCGTCGCCTTGCCTTTTGCTGCTCCCTGGCTACAGACCCAACAGGCGCTGATGTGGCGGCGCGATCGCATGATGCACCCTGCCCTGAAGCATTTTCGCGCTACCGCAAGGCGTGCCGAGGCAGCCGCCATGGGGAACTGCGGCAATGCTCCGGGCAGAGCGCCGGTCATCGCTAAAACTAGGCGATGAGGTTGAAGCCCAGCGCATTGGCGAGGACGGCCGTCGGCACCCAGTCGTTCTGACGCACCAGAAAGGGTTCGATGCCGAGCTGTCGGGTGATCGGCAGGGTGACCCCGAGCGTCAGCCGATAGCGGTTGAAGGTGCCATAGCGTGTGTCGAAGAAGACCTCGGCCGGAACTCCTCCCGCGTGCGGTGTTCGGCGACGACTACCGGGCGGTTATGCGGCGATGCACGTCGTATCCGCAACAGAATGTGCTATCGTTCGATAGGCGACTTCTATCAAAGTCTTGCGAGTTTTGGATGTAGGAGGAGAAGGCCGACCGCATGATCCAGCGCCTCGACAGTCAGAGCCGTCTCGGTCGCCGGCTAACTGTAGGTGCGATGCTGGCGCCGTTTGTTGCACGGGCGGAGTCTCGACTGAAGCAACCGATCCGGGTGATCCTGCCCGGGACTGCGGGTGGCATCATAGACATAGCCGCACGAGCGATCGGCGACGCCATGCAGGGGACACTTGGTCAGCCATGGCTGATCGATCCGCGGCCCGGTGCAAATGGCGTCATTGCCGCACAAGCGTTTCTTGCCGCGCCGGCCGTTGACTCCACTCTTTACCTGACGGTGACGAGCCATGTCGTACTGCCCTTCCTAATGAGGGTCCCGTTCGACGTCATTGCCGACTTCGAGCCGATCGCGATGATCGGCGACAGCACGTCGCTCATCTGCGTTCCGCCTCTTTTCCCGGCGAACACGATAGACGGCTTCGTGGCGCTGGCGAGAGCAAACCGAGGGAAACTCAACTATCTCAATGCCGGCACCGGCACAGTCACCCACCTGTTGCCCGAGATGCTGAAGGTCAGGTTCGACATCGATGTCGCCGCCGTCTCATACAAAGGTCTTCCGTCCGGTCTGCTCGATCTTCTGAATGCCCGACTGGACCTGGGCGTGGTCAGCTCGGGGCTTGCGGTGGATCACGTCAAGGCAGGACGGTTGAAGGCGCTCGCCGTCGTCGCAGATCACCGGCTGGCCGCGCTGCCGCAAGTCTCCACTTTGCCGGAGCAGAACGTTGGCGACCTTGCTTTCCGGACATGGCTGCCGCTTTACGGACGCAAGGGAATCGAACGATCAGAAGTCGACCGAATCAACAGGTCCGTGTCGGCCGCCCTGTCCGACCCGATGTCAAGGCGCCGTCTCGAGGCCGCCTGTATTGAACCGCTGCAGATGGCCTCGGAAGAAGTGGGCGAGGTCATGAGGGCCGAACACGAACGCTTGGGAGGGTTTATCCGACGTCTCGGCATAAGCCTGGAGGGGTAGAGGGGATTATTCTCAACCCAAGGGGGCTTGTATGATTCGTCGGCTAGAGATGGCAATCGCTATCGACACCCATCGCAGCTTTCATCGCGCTGCGCGGGCGCTGGGAATTTCCCAGCCTTCATTGACGCGCGCCCTGCAAGTGCTCGAAGAGGAGATGGGCGCGCGGCTGTTCGAACGTGGCAAGAACGAATGCGAGCCGACCACCTTCGGCCAAATCGTCCTGACTCACGCCCGGCGGATCGTGTCGGAGATCGCCGAAACCCGGCGCGAGATCGCCCTGCTGCAACAGCTCGACATAGGTTCCTTCTCGATCGGCACGGGATCGGCGGGTGTACAGCATTGGGTCGCGAGTGCGATTGGCGAGCTGTGTGCAACCTATCCCAACCTCAAGGTACTCACGTCCGAGCATCTCTGGCACCAGTTGCCCGATATGCTTATGGCATCGGAGATCGACGTGGCCGTCGGAGAAGCGACCGGTCTCGAAGGCAATCCCGACATCGTCGTCGCACGGCTGCCGCGCCGTCCGGGCGCTGTCGTGTGCCGTGCCGGTCACCCCCTGACCAGGCTTGCCAAGGTCGGCATCGAGGACCTGGAGCGCTACCGCCTGGTGGGCCCGCATCTGGCCCGCCGGTTCGGCCTTTCTTTTTCGCCCGGATCGGCGCTCGGAGAGATGTCCGAGGATTCGAAATACTTCGTGCCCGCAATCGTCTGCGCCAGCTGGCCTGCGATCCGCGAGATCGTCGCACGGTCGGATGCGATCGCGTTTCGCGCGCGTGCCGTGCTCACGCTTCCGGAGAACCGAGGCAGCCTCTCTGTCCTGTCCTTCGAGGCACCCTGGTTCATGACCGAGCTCGCCATCATGTGGCGGCGCGACCGCATGCAGCATCCTGCCTTGAAGGCCTTCCGGGACATTGCCCGCCGCAACGAGGCGCTGCTAATGGGAGAAGGCCGCGACAGGCTGCACGCCGTCGCCTGAGCAAAGTGCAGTTGCCGCCCGATTTGCGCCAGGTCTTGGAGCTCTGCGCTGCTGGTGCGGCGCAACGCTATCAACCGATGTAAGCAGGCTATTGGACGAGCGTCGATCTCCCTGTGAGGGTCGCCCGAGCCGCAGAGAGTAGGATGGCGCACGCTCGAGAGAGTCCTGATTTTTCGCTGATCGTCGGTGGGCCGCTATATCAGCTGCTCCGGCGGCTGCGGTTGCTCGATCCGCCTCTCGGTCTGCTGCCCCGCCGCGCCCTTGTGCTGGCGGCGATCGCCTGGCTCCCCATGCTGCTACTGGCGGCAATCGACGGCAGCTTGCTGCCCGGCAAAGGCTATGTGCCGTTTCTCTACGATATCGAAGCTCATGTCCGCGTTCTGGTCGCATTGCCGTTGCTGTTCGTCGCTGAGGTGCCTGTGCATCGGCGCCTTCGCCATACCATCCGGCAGCTGACCGATCGTGGCGTGATAGGCGCCGACCAGCGAGCTCAACTCGATGCCGCCGTGAATCAAGCCCATCGACTGCGCAATTCACCGTTCTCCGAGGCGGCGGTTCTGTTCCTCGTCCTGACCGTCGGCCATTGGTTGTGGCGCTCCCAGATCGCCTATGGGGGCACCTCCTGGTACGCTACGGCCGACGCTTCGGGCTTCAGCCTCACATTGCCGGGGTGGTGGTACGGCTTCGTCGCCGTTCCGATGTTCCAGTTCGCCGCCTTGCGCTGGTACATGCGGCTGGCCATCTGGTTTCGGCTGTTGCTGCAGATTTCCCGCCTGCGGCTCAACCTGATTCCAACCCACGCCGACCACGCCGCCGGCCTGGGCTTCATCGGCAACAGCACCTACGCCTTCTGGGCCCTCCTGCTGGCGCACGGTGCCCTTCTCTCGGCCTGGATCGCCGACCGCGTGCTCAACGGCAACAGCAGCGCGCTGGATTTCCTTTTCCAGGCGATCGTCCTGATCGGTTGCCTCGTTGCCGCCCTGGTCGTTCCGTTGTGCGTCTTCGCGATTCCGCTGATGCTGGCCAGACGCCGGGGACGCGGCGAGTACGGCCTGCTGGTCGCGCAGCACGCCCAGGCTTTCGACCGCAAGTGGATCCACGGAGAGCGGCCGACCGACGAGCCGATGCTGGGCAGCGCCGATATGTCGTCGCTGGCCGATCTCGCGGCCGGCTACGAGATCGTTCAGGGGACGCGGCTGGTACCGTTCGGCCTCAAGCTGCCAATCGAGCTTGCGATCATCACCGCCCTTCCGCTGCTTCCGCTGGCTTTCACCATCGTGTCCTTCCGGAGCATGGTCATGCAAGGCATCAAGATCGTCCTTTGACGAATTGCTTCGCTCATCCAAGAGGAGTCGAGTTGATCCCTGAGTTGCTGCTGATCGTCGCAATGATCGCCGGTGCGTTCGTTGCGGAAGAGTTCGGCTATCGCCTGGGTCGATACTACGGCCCAAGAGATGAAGCCTTCACAAAACAGCTCGGCCTCGTCAGCAACGCCACGTTCGCTCTGGTCGCCTTTTTGGTCGGTTTCGGGTTCTCCGGCGCGGCGACGCGTTATGTCGATAGCCTCGACCTGGTGGTCAAGGAGGCTAACGCCCTCGGCACCGCCTATCTTCGCGCCGATACATTGCAGCAGCCGATGCGCAACGAACTGAAGCAGGCTCTTCGCAGCTATGCCGCGGACAGGCTCGAGCTGCTGAGAAGTCGCGATGCGGATACGACGGCACGGTTGTTGGCCAAGGTCGGTCCCCAACAGAATCGCCTTTGGGAGATCGCCGTGCGGGGCACAGCCGACAATCCGCCGCTAATGAACGTTGTCTTGCCGCCCCTCAACGAGGTCATCGATCTCCACACCACTCATCTTGCTGCAGCGCGTCGGCACATACCGATCGCAATCATGACAGCGCTGCTGGCCAGCGCCGTGATCTCCCTGGCCTTGGTGTCCTTCGGCAATGGATTGGTCGGCCGGCGATTCCCGGTCCTGAACTCCGTCTACGGCCTGACGCTGGTCATTGCCCTCTGGATGACCATCGATCTCGACCATCTGCGGCGAGGAGCCATCCAGGTCAACGTGCAGCCGCTGATCGAGACGTACGCATCCTTCACGCCGTGACTTGCCCTAGGCAACCAGAAAGCCGTGCGCGAAGGGGTCGCGGTCGTCGACGAAGATGGTGTTGATGCCATGCTGGCGCGCCCAGCCTGAAATCGACGGCACGATGGCGTCGTAGTTGCCCACCTGGGCCTTCGCCTCGACCCGGCCGTCGAACAGGGAGCCGATGATGCTCTCGTGGACGAAGTCGTCGCCGACCGACAGCCGGCTGCGTCCCACGAGCTGTGCCATGCGCGCCGAGGTGCCGGTGCCGCAGGGAGAGCGGTCGATCGCCTTTTCGCCATAGAACACCGCGTTGCGCGCATGGGCGCGTGGATCGTGCGGCTTGCCGGTCCACATGATGTGGCTCACGCCGCGGATCGTGCCGTTCTCGGGATGGACCGGCTGGATCTTCTCGTTGACCAGCCGTCGCACGACCGGCGACAGCCGCAGCACGTCGCCGGCCGACATCGACTCGAGGCCGGCGAAGTTCTTCTGCGGTTCGAGGATCGCGTAGTAGTTGCCGCCGTAGGCGATGTCGCAGACGAGCTCGCCCATGCCTGGCACGTCGATCGTGACCCCGGTCGCGGCGAGGTACGAGGCGACGTTGGTGATCCGCACGCTGTCGACGAAGCGGTCATGCTGCTCGTAGCGCGCGACCACGCGGCCGGCTGGCGCGTCAATGTTGAGCACGCCTGGCGTGGCGGGCGCCACGAGGCCGTTCTCGATCGCCATGGTGACGGTGCCGATCGTGCCATGGCCGCACATCGGCAGGCAGCCGCTGACCTCGATGAACAGGATGCCGATGTCGCAGTCGTCGCGCGTCGGCGGGTAGAGGATCGAGCCGGACATCACGTCGTGGCCGCGCGGCTCGAACATCAATGCCTTGCGGATCCAGTCGTGGTTTGCAAGGAAATCGAGCCGCCGCT
>JAHCJV010000008.1 GCA_026126105.1 Enhydrobacter sp. | reverse complement strand
AGAGCCAGCGGGCGCGCGAGGTCATGTCGGCGATCTACCGGCCGCTCAACCTGATCCAGACGCCGATGGTGTTCACCAACATCGAGACGGCCGAGGTCACCAAGTATGCGGGCAACGCCTTCCTCGCCACCAAGATCAGCTTCATCAACGAGATCGCAGACCTCTGCGAGCGGGTCGGCGCCGACGTCCACGATGTCGCGCGCGGCATCGGCCTCGACGGTCGTATCGGACGGAAGTTTCTCCATCCCGGTCCGGGTTTCGGCGGCTCGTGCTTCCCCAAGGACACGCTCGCGCTGGCTTACACCGCGCGCGAGGCGAACGCACCGCAGACAATCGTCGAGCAGGTCATCGAGGTGAACAACACCCGCAAGAAGAAGATGGCGCAGAAGGTCATCGACTTCTGCGGCGGCTCGGTCGCCGGCCTCACTGTCGGCGTGCTCGGGTTGACCTTCAAGCCGGACACCGACGACATGCGCGATGCGCCGTCGCTCGACATCGTGCCGGCGCTGCAGGCTGCCGGCGCGAAAGTCGTGGCCTTCGATCCCGAAGGCATGGCGGAAGCAGCCAAGCTCATGAAGGACATCACCTTCACCGAGACCGCCTACGAGGCGGCAAAGAATGCCGACGTCCTGGTGGTGATCACCGAATGGGCGGAGTTTCGCGGCCTCGATCCGCGGCGCGTCAAGGAGGCGATGCGTCGGCCGTGCATCGTCGACTTGCGAAACATCTTCGATCCCGAGGAGATGCGTGGCCTGGGCTTCACCTATGAAGGGGTGGGGCGGCCCAAGCCGCGTACCTGAGTTCGAGCCTGGGGGGCATCGATGAGCAAGACCGGTCATCAGTTCGATTCGACGATCCTGCGCGAATACGACATCCGCGGCATCGTGGGAACGACCCTGCACACCGCGGATGCCGGCGCGATCGGTCGTGCCTTCGGCACCCTGGTGCGGCGCAACGGCGGGAAAAAGGTTGCACTGGGCTATGATGGCCGGCTCAGCTCGCCGGAGCTTGCCGGCGCCTGCATCGAAGGCCTGAAGTCTGCCGGGATCGATGTGATCGACATCGGCCTCGCGGCGACGCCGATGCTTTATTTCGCGGTCTGGCACCTCGAGGCCGACGGCGGCATTCAGATCACCGGCTCGCACAATCCGCCCGACTTCAACGGCTTCAAGATGATGATGGGCAAGAAGTCCTTCTTTGGCCCCGATATCCAGAAGCTCGGCGACGTCGCTGCCAAGGGAGATTTCGAGACCGGCACGGGCAGCGTCGAGTCGAGAGCCGTGCTGGCCGACTACGCTACGCGCCTCCTGAGGGACGTGAAGCCCGGCCGCAAGCTGAAGGTCGCCTGGGACACCGGCAACGGTGCGGTCGGCGTCTCGATCCGCGCCGTCGTCGAAAAGCTGCCCGGCACGCATTTCATCCTGAACGAGAAGGTCGACGGCACGTTCCCGGCCCACCATCCCGATCCGACCTTGCCCGAGAACCTGAAGGAGCTGCAGGCCAAGGTTAGGAAGGAAGGCTGCGACCTTGGCATCGCGTTCGACGGAGACGGGGACCGCATCGGTGCGATCGACGGCAAGGGCCGCATCCTGTGGGGCGACCAGCTCATGATCCTTTGGGCGCGTGAGGTGCTGAAGACTCGGCCCGGCGCCACCATCATCGGGGACGTCAAGGCAAGCCAGGCGCTGTTCGACGAGATCCAGCGCGCCGGCGGCACACCCCTGATGTGGAAGACCGGCCATTCGGTGATCAAGACCAAGATGGCCGAACTCAAGTCGCCGCTCGCCGGCGAAATGAGCGGGCACGTCTTCTTCGCCGACACCTTTTACGGTTTCGACGACGCCCTCTATTGCGGGCTGCGCCTGCTGAACATCGTGGCTGCCGGGAACGAGAGCCTGGCGGAGATGCGCGACAAGCTCCCGCAGCTCGTCAACACGCCGGAGCTGCGCTTCGAGTGCGCCGAAGAGCGCAAGTTCAAGATTGTAGACGAAGTCAAGGCGCGCCTGAACCAGGCGGGTGCAAAGCTCAACGACATCGACGGCGTGCGGGTGAACACGCCCGACGGCTGGTGGCTCCTGCGTGCGTCCAACACACAGGCCGTCCTTGTGGCTCGCTGCGAGAGCGCCAACGAGGCGGGGCTCGAGCGGCTGAAAGCAGACCTGAGGGCCGCCTTGCTGGCCAGCGGCGTCAGCCTGCCGGACGAGGTCTCCGGACACCACTGATGCGGTTCTTCTTCTACGGCACGCTGCTCGATCGCGACGTGATCGCCCTCGTGCTGGGCCGACGGTTGTCCGCCTCGGCGTTCGCGCCGGCCTCCCTGCCAGGGCATGCGCGGCGGAGGGTCAAGGGTGCCAGCTATCCGATTGCGGTACGCGATCCGAAGAGCAGGGTGGCCGGTGCCGTCGTCCGCGGCTTGAGTGCCCGAGACGTCGCGCGGTTGGCGGCGTACGAAGGCCCAAGATACCGGATCGTGCCGCTCAAGGTGCGGATTTCAGGAGCGCTGTCGATCGTGTCGGTGTTCGCGCCGGTCGAAGAGCGCTTTCAGGCGACCAGCGGCACATGGGAACTGCCGTTGTGGCAGCGCCGGCACAAGCGCATGTTCCTCGCTCGTATCCGGCCGGCGCTCAGCGCGTTGGAGACCAATCGCCGACCTGGAATGCCGAGCACGGGATCTTCCGCTGGCTGAGCCGCTTGCATCCGTCGGTGGCTTCGGCTTGCGAAAGGTTGGTCAGTCGCGCGCGATGCATGGTCTTCTTGGCGACCCGGACCTCGTCCACGGTCGCCGCGCCGTTTGCGCGCACTGTATTGGGAAGCGCGCCGCTTGCGCGCTCGAGCGCCGCCTGCGCCGAACGGGAGTCGTTGAATGAGCCGACCTGGATCACCCAGCCGCCGCGGGCGGCCGGCGCCGGCATCCCTCCTGGTGCAGTGCCGAAGCGGAACGGTGCAGCGGGCGGCGAAGCCGAACTCGAGGCCGGGGCGGGCTCGGCCTTCGCGACGGCGTTGACGCGCACGACCTCCGGCGACCCGATCCCCGGAACGAAGTTCGCGGCAGAATAGCGCGCCGACGATGGCACGCGCGGCGAGGTCCAGGCGGAGACCGATGTGGCCTCCGCAGTCATGAAGCCGCGATCCATCAGTTCGGCCATCTGCCGATCGCGCTGAAAGGCGCTGCTGCCGCCCATCACGACACCGATCAGCCGGCGATTGTCGCGCATCGCCGACATCACGAGATTGAAGCCCGACGCATTCGTGTAGCCGGTCTTCAGGCCGTCCGCGCCGGCATAGCTGGCGAGCATCCGGTTGTGGTTCGCGAGCGTCCGGCCACGATAATTGTAGCTCAGGACAGAGAACACCGGATAGTAGTGCGGAAAGTCGCGCAACAGAGCGTTTGCCAGGCGGGCCATGTCCCGCGCCGTCGTCACCTGCTCTGGATTGGGCAGACCAGAGGCGTTGCGAAAGAGCGTCGAGGCCATGCCGAGCTGGCGGGCTTTCTGCGTCATCAGGCGAGCGAAGCTGTTTTCGTCGCCACCGAGGGCTTCAGCGATCAGGACGGCGGCGTCGTTGGCTGAGCGCGTCACCAGTGCCATCACGGCATCGCGGACGAGCACTGTCCCGTTCGGGAGCATGCCCATCTTGGTCGGAGGGGCATTCAGCGCATTTGTCGAGACCGGCAGCGCGTCGCCGAGCGAGAGGCGGCCCGAATCGAGTGCGGAGAAGGTGAGATACAGCGTCATCAGCTTGGTCAGCGACGCTGGATGCCGCAACTCGTCAGCCTGATCCGATGCCAGTTCCCGGCCGCTATTGGCGTCGACGATGAGGTACGCATCCTTGGAATTCACGTTCGGATTAGGCACCCAGGTCGATGTCGGAGCCGCCCGGAGCCGCTTGGCAGCGACATAGGACTTGGCTGAAGGTGCCGCACGCGCCTTGCTTGACTTGCTCTTTGCATCCGCGCCTCCCACCGGGAGCACGCCGACGGCAAAAAAGCAGGCGGCAACGCCGCAAACTATTGCCGCAACGCGTCTGAGGGAGGGGGTCATCTCAAAAACGCCACACGTTGTGATTCTAATTATTCCGCCAGACCAAGCGGTTAGGAGCGGTTCTTCGAACACTACAAAAGTTTGAGAGGCCATGCAACGTTATCCCCGCCGCACAGCTGCCCAATTGGTTCGAATGCTGCATGGCAATGAGGGTCGGATCATGATGAGAGTAATTGCTGCAGTTTTAGGGCTCACATTTGGAGCGGTTGCGACGGCGTCGGCGCAACGTGCCGATCGTGCGGTCGATCAGCCGATCGTTCGGAGCCTGAACTGGTTCTCCTACGTCGCTGCCGAGGACATCCGTTCCGCTTGCCGGCCCGGAGGACGGAGCCGCTTGCGCCTCATCTACAATGCCCTCTGGGAGGAGCAGGTCCGTGCCTACGAGATCTTCCTGCAGCCTGACGGAACGGCAGGCCTGACCGTTGGCGTGCTGGCCGACCAGGCGCCGGCCACGATCGTCTCGAGCATCACCATCGGCGAGATCGGCGACATTACACACCCCTGGCGCATGCGGCGCGGCCAGCGCCTGCTGACGGTGCCGGAGACCGCGGATCTGATGGGATTGCTGCAGGCGAGTAATGCCTTCGGACCACCGCGCGATGGGCTACGCCTTCCGGACAACGACTTCTGGTGGACCGTGGCGTCGTGCCGGGACGGCGTGTGGGGCTTTCAGGCCTATCACTACCCGACTGACCGCTTTGCGAACGTGGCTTTCGCCGAGAAACTCTTCTCGTTCGACAACGTTCCAGTTGCGATAAATCGTCCCCGCAGGCTCGAGCCCGCCGAACTGCGCCGCGATCCCAATCTGAACCCGGGACGCGAAAGGGGCGACCGGTGGATGCTGGTGGTCGGCAAGGATGGGCTCCGGTCGAGGTAGCGGAACCGTTCGGCGTGACTATATAATTTGAGGGTGTATTCGAAGAAGGTCCGATCGCGACGATGATGTCTTTCCGTTCTGCACATGACTGGCGTCTGCTTGGCGACCGGCTCGGCGGCCCGAATGAGCCTCCGGGCGGACCGCCACAGCAACCGCCGTCGCGCCGGGACGGGGATGACGGCGGGGACGCCGAGAGACGCTCCGGTGCGCTCACGCTCACACGGACGCGGACGAAGAAGCCGTCCATGTACAAGGTGCTGATGCTGAACGACGACTATACGCCGATGGAGTTCGTCATCGACGTGCTGCAGCACATTTTCCAGAAGAACCGCGAAGAGGCGACCAAGATCATGCTCCACGTCCATCAGAAGGGCGTGGGAGTGTGCGGAGTCTACACGTACGAGGTGGCCGAGACCAAGGTCACGCAAACCGTCGATTACGCGCGCAAGAACCAGCACCCGCTGCAATGCACGCTCGAGAAAGAGTAGCCAGCCCTTTTTTCAGTCGAGGTGGGTCCAATGTCCATGCTTTCCAAGAACCTCGAGAAGTCCCTCCACCGTGCCTTCGCCTTGGCCGGCGAGCGGCGTCACGAGTACGCGACGCTTGAGCATCTGCTGCTGGCGATGACCGAGGACGAAGACGCGACACCGGTGCTCAAGGCATGCGGTGTCGATATCGACCGCCTGCGCCACGATCTCGAATCCTTCATCGACAATCGACTCAAGGGCATCGTGACGCAGACGCCGAGCGAACCGTTGCCCACCGCAGGGTTCCAGCGCGTGGTCCAGCGCGCCGCCGTTCATGTCCAGTCGTCGGGCCGCAAGGAAGTGACCGGCGCGAACGTGCTCGTCGCGCTGTTCTCCGAGCGCGACAGCCACGCCGTTTCCTTTCTGGAGAACCAGGGCATGTCGCGGCTCGACGCCGTCGACTACATCAGCCACGGAAAAGCCAAGGTCCCGGGCCGTGCCCGCACCCGGCGCGTCTCGGGCTCCGAGGAAGAGAATGGCGGGGAAGCGGCCGTGAAGCAGGGCAACGAGGCGCTGGCGGCATATTGCGTCGACCTGAACCAGAAGGCGCGCGAAGGCCGCGTCGACCCGCTGATCGGCCGCGAGCACGAGGTCGAGCGCACCATCCAGGTTCTGTGCCGCCGCACCAAGAACAACCCGCTGTATGTCGGCGAGCCCGGCGTCGGCAAGACCGCGATCGCCGAGGGTTTGGCGCGCAAGATCGTCGAGGGCGAGGTCCCCGAGGTTCTCAAGGAATCCATCATCTACTCGCTCGACATGGGCGCGCTGCTGGCCGGCACGCGCTATCGCGGCGACTTCGAGGAGCGGCTGAAGGCGGTTCTGGGCGAGCTCAAGAAGAAGCCCAACTCGGTGCTCTTCATCGACGAGATCCATACCATCATCGGCGCCGGCGCCACCTCGGGCGGGTCGATGGACGCGTCGAACCTGCTGAAGCCGTCGCTGCAGTCGGGAGACCTGCGCTGCATCGGCTCGACCACCTACAAGGAATATCGCAACTACTTCGAGAAGGACCGCGCGCTGGTCCGCCGCTTCCAGAAGATCGACGTCAACGAGCCGTCGACGGCCGACGCGATCGAGATCATGAAGGGGCTGAAGACCGTCTACGAGAAGCACCATCACGTCAGCTATTCGGACGATGCGATCAAGGCGTCGGTCGAGCTGTCGGCGCGCTATATCCACGACCGCAAGCTGCCGGACAAGGCGATCGACGTGATCGACGAGGTCGGTGCGGCCCAGATGCTGCGCAAGCCCGAGGATCGCAAATCGACGATCGAGCTGCACGACATCGAGGAGATCGTCGCCAAGATCGCGCGCATCCCGCCGAAGTCGGTGTCGAAGGACGACACCGAGCTGCTGCGCAGCATCGATCGCGACCTGAAGACCGTGGTGTTCGGCCAGGACAAGGCGATCGACCAGCTCGCCTCGGCGATCAAGCTGGCACGTGCCGGACTTCGCGCGCCGGAGAAGCCGATCGGCTCGTATCTGCTGGCCGGCCCGACCGGTGTCGGCAAGACCGAGGTGACGCGTCAGCTCGCGCGCCTGCTCGGCCTCGAGCTGGTCCGGTTCGACATGTCAGAGTATATGGAACGGCACAGCGTCAGCCGCTTGATCGGAGCCCCGCCGGGCTATGTCGGCTTCGACCAGGGCGGGCTGCTCACCGATCAGGTCAACCAGCACCCGCATTGCATTATCCTGTTCGACGAGATCGAGAAGGCGCATCCCGACGTCTTCAACGTGCTTCTGCAGGTGATGGATTACGGCAAGCTGACCGACCACAACGGCCGGACCGTCGACTTCCGCAACGTCATTTTGTGCATGACGACCAACGCGGGTGCCGCCGATCTCGCCAAGCCGGCCCTTGGCTTCGGCCGCGAGGCGCGTCTGGACGAGGACGACGAGGCGATCAACCGGCTGTTCGCGCCGGAGTTCCGCAATCGCCTCGACGCGATCATCAAATTCGCGAACCTTGGCCCGGAGAGCATGAACCGCGTAGTCGACAAGTTCGTGGCCGAGCTCGAGGTTCAGCTCGCCGACCGCAAGGTCTTCATCGAGCTCAGCGATGGCGCGCGCCGCTGGCTGGCGGAGAAGGGCTACGACCGGCTGTTCGGCGCCCGGCCGCTGGCCCGTGTCATCCAGGAGCATCTCAAGAAGCCGCTGGCGGAAGAAGTGCTGTTCGGCAAGCTCGCCAACGGCGGCGGCACGGTGCGGGTCGACACCGAGGGCGAGGGTGCGGCCGCGAAGCTCGTCTTCACCTTCCTGCCGCCCGAGCCCAAGGCGTTGCCGCCGGCCAGCCAGGAACCAGTGCTGGCTGAGTGAAGGCACTTCTTCCGATCTGGTCGGCTCTGTGGACCGCGGTGCTCGCCACCGCGGTCTACGGCGTGGTGCTCTATCTCATCGAACGGAGCGGCTGGCGGGGGCTGGCGCTTCCGTGGCTCGACGCTACCAAGTACGTCGTCTTCTTCGTCATTTTCTTCGTCGGCGTCCTGCTGGCGCGCAAATGACGCGTGCAACGTTCGACTACGGCTCGTTTTCCTTCTTGAACGGCGAGTATTGCATCAGGCCCGTGATCTCCTGCTCGACCGCCGGACGTTCCTGCTTGAGGTAGTTGTCGACGGCCCGGCGAAACCCCGGATCGACGATCCAGTGCGCCGAGTAGGTCTTCACCGGGAGGTAACCGCGCTGGATCTTGTGGTCGCCCTGGGCGCCGGCCTCGACCCGCGCGAGGCCATGCTCGATGGCATGGTCGATCGCCTGATAATAGCAGGCCTCGAAATGCAGGAAGGCGTGGCTTTCCAGGCAGCCCCAGTAGCGGCCATAGAGCGTGTCGTCGCCTTGGAGATTTAGGGCGCCGCCGACGGGCCGGCCGTCGGCCTCGGCCATCACCAGAACGACCTTGTCTGCCATCGTGTCGCCCAGGATGTCGAAGAAAGCGCGCGTCAGGTACGGCGTGCCCCACTTGCGGCCGCCGGTGTCCATGTAGAAGGCGAAGAAGGCGTCCCAGTGCGCGGCCTTGATGTCGGCGCCGCAGAGCCGGCGAATGGTCAGGCCCTCGCGCCGCACGGCCTCGCGTTCCTTGCGGATCGCCTTGCGCTTGCGCGACGACAGGGCGTCCAGGAACTCGTCGAAGCTTCGGTAGCCGTCGTTGCTCCAATGGTACTGCTGGCCCAGCCGCAGCAGCCAGCCGCGCGCGCCGAAGCGCTTCCAGTCGTCCTCGGTGCAGAAAGTGGCATGGACCGAACTGATGTTGTTGTCGCCGGCGATCTTGGCCAGCATGTCGATCAGCGCATCGCGCACGCCGTCGGCGTAGGGACCGGGCCGCACGAACAGGCGCGGCCCGGGAACCGGCGTGAACGGGATCGCCGCCTGGAGCTTGGGATAGTAGCGCCCGCCGGCGCGCTCGAAGGCCTGGGCCCAGCCGTGATCGAAGATGTATTCGCCCTGGCTGTGACTCTTCATGTAGAGCGGCACGGCGCCCTGCAGGGTGCCGTCGTCCGCTTCGGCCAGGAGGTATTGCGGCTGCCAGCCGGTGCGGCGACCGACCGACTTTGAATCTTCGAGCGACTTGAGAAAGCGGTGGCTCAGGAACGGGTTGCCGGCGGCGCCGGGTGCCAGAGCGCAGGCATCCCATTGCGCGGCGTCGAGCGCCGAAAGCGATTCGACGACGCGAAGGCCGACGGTTGGACTGCCATTGGGCGAGCTGTCATCGGGCATGAGCGGAGCATAGCGCGTTTCGTGCCGTGCGTGCGGCCGGCGTGAGGAAATTACTCGGCAGGTTTGTGGTGCCGGGCCATGTCGTCGGCCGAGCGGTGCAGGCGCGCGCGCGCCCACACGCCGACGCGGTCGATATAGACCAGCACGACCGGCACCACGACCAGGGTGAGGAGGGTCGAGCTGATCAGGCCGCCGATCACCGCGTGGGCCATGGGCGCGCGCTGGCTGGCGCCTTCGCCCAGGCCGAGCGCGAGGGGCATCATGCCGAAGACCATCGCCAGGGTGGTCATCAGGATCGGCCGCAGCCGGATCGAGCCGGCCTCGAGCAGGGCCTCGTTCACCGCCATGCCGCGCCCGCGGGCCTGGTTGAAGAAATCGACCAGGAGGATGGCGTTCTTGGTTACGAGACCCATCAGCATGATGAAGCCGATGGCGCTGAAGATGTTCAGCGTCGAGCCGGCGATCAGAAGGCCGAGGAACACGCCGATCAAGGACATCGGCAGTGACATCATGATGGCGACCGGCTGCAGGAAGCTGCCGAACTGCGAGGCGAGGATCAGGTAGATCAGGATGATCGCGAGCAGCAGCGCCTGCCCGGCATAGGCCGCGCTCTCGTTCATGTCCTTGGTCGAGCCGCCGAACACGAAGCGGTAGCCGGGCGGCAGGGGAGTATCGGCCAGGATCTTCTGCAGGTCACTGCTGACCTCGCCGGAGGAGCGCCCCGAGACGTTGGCCGTGATCTGGACCTCGCGGTTGAGGTCGCGGCGGTTGATCTGCGAAGCGCCGACGTCGTTCACGATGTCGGCGATCTGGGCGATATGCACCATGCGCGGCAGGCCGTTGGGTTCCGTGCCCGCGGTGAACCAGATGCGCTGCAGGTCGGCCACCCCGGTGCGGTCGTCCAGCGGCAGTCGAAGCATGACGGTGTAATTTTCGCCGTCGGGCGCGCGCCACAGGCTGGTCTCGTCGCCGGCGAACAGGGGCCGCAGCGACTGCGCGACCTGCGCCGTGCCGAGCCCGAGATCGGAGGCGGCGTCGCGTCGCAATCGCACCGACAGCATCGGCTTGGCGGCCTTCAGGTTGCGGTCGAGGTCGACGAGGCCGGGCACCTCGGCCGCCCGCCGCATCACCTCTTGCGATATCCGGTCGAGGACCGCCATGTCGCGGCCCTGCAGCGAGAGCTGGAGCTGCTTCTGCACGCCACCGGTGGGTCCGCCGGGAATGTTCACCGAAACCAGGATGCCGGGAATGGTCGCAAGCCGTTCGCGGATCGGCTGCGCCAGCTGCTCGGGGGAGCGCTTGCGATCCTTCAGAGGCTTGAAGCGAAGGTAGAGGCTCGCCTGGTTCTTGCCGTTCGCGTACCCGGTGTTGACCGTTCCGTAGGTGTAGTCGATCTCGGGGAACTCGCGCACCGCGGCATCGACCTGGCGCAGCTTCGCCTCGGTATAGTCGAGCGACGAGCCGACCGGCGTCTCGATCGAGACGACCTGCTCGCCGAGGTCGGCCTGCGGCACGAACTCGAAGCCGATGTACTTGGGCAGCGCGAAGCTGCCGACGAAGGCGGCAAGCGCGATCAGCAGCGTCGTCTTCGGCCAGCGCAGGGCGCCGGTCAGGACCCAGCGATAGCTCCTGGCGGCGCGGTCCTCGAACGCGTTCACCGCGCGCGCGAAGCGGCCGTTGCTGTGCGCCTGCGGATCGTACCAGATCGACGACAGCATCGGGTCGAGGGTGAAGGACACGAACAGCGAGATCAGCACGGCCGCCGAAACCATGATGCCGAACTGGAAGAAGAAGCGGCCGATGATACCGCCCATGAAGGCGACCGGCAGGAAGACCGCGACGATGCAGAAGGTGGTGGCCAGCACCGCCAGGCCGATCTCGTCGGTGCCGTCGATCGCGGCCTGGCGGTGGGTCTTGCCGAAGCCGATGTGGCGCATGATGTTCTCGCGCACCACGATGGCATCGTCGATCAGGATGCCGATCGCCAGGCTGAGCGCCATCAGGGTGAGCACGTTCAGTGTGAAGCCGAACGCCGCCATCACCATGAAGGCGCCGAACACCGAGATCGGCAGGGCGAGGCCGGTAATCACCGTGCTGCGCCAGGAATGCAGGAACAGGAAGACGATGGCGATGGTGAGGAAGCCGCCCTCGATCATCGTCTGCTGGACGTTCCTGACGGAGTTCTGGATGCCCCGCGAGCTGTCGCGCACGATGTCCAGCTTCACATCGACCGGCAGCGATTTCTGAAGCTCCTCGACGGCCGCGCGCACACCCTTCGCCACGTCGATGGTATTGGAGCCCTGGGTCTTGACGACGTCGATCGCGAGGGCGCGAACCCCCGCCACCATCGCGATGTTTTCCCGCTCCTGCTGGCCATCGACCACGTTGGCGACCTGGCGCAGGTAGACCGGAGCGGCGCCGCGACGCGCGACGATCAGGTCGGCAAACTGTCCGGGCTCCGCTACCCGGCCGGTGACCTCGACGATGCGGTCGTCATTGCCGCGCTGGACGTTGCCGGCCGGGAAGTTCTGGTTCTCGTCCCGGACGGCGGCCAGCACGTCGTTGACGCCGACCCGCAGCGCCTGCATGCGGCCGGGGTCGAGCTCGATGTTGATCTGACGCTTCACGCCGCCCGCGATCGTGGCGCGTCCGACGTCTCGCACCGTCTGGATGCGCTTGATGATGATCTGGTCGGCGATGGTCGTGAGCTCGCGCACGCCTCGAACGTCCGACCGCACGGCGATCGACACGATCGGCTGATCGTCGGGGTTGAGACGCTGGATCAGCGGTTCCTTGACCTCCGGCCGGAAGGTGGAGCGCACCATCTGCACCTTCTCGCGCACGTCCTGAATGGCGACGGCCGAGGGAATCGAAAGCTCGAACTCGGCAATGACGATCGACTGGCCTTCCAGCGACCGCGACGACAGGGTCTTCAGGCCGGCGATGGCGTTGACGCTCTCCTCGATCTTGCGGCTGATCTCGGTCTCGACGGTTTCCGGCGTCGCGCCGGGGTAGTTGGTTGTCACCACCACGACCGGAAAATCGACGTTCGGGAACTGGTCGATGCCGAGTTGGCGGTAGGAGAACAGGCCCATCACCAGCAGCGCCACCATCATCATGGTGGTGAAGACGGGATTGTCGACGGCGATGCGGGTGAGCTTCATGCCGTCCTACCGCGTTTCGACGATCTTCACCGCCTGCCCGGCCTGGAGCCCGGGCAGGCGCGCGGCGACGACCACCATGCCGGCTTCGAGGCCTTTAACCTCGACGAGTTCGCCGCGCGACCACGTGCGCACCGCACCGACGGGCTTGCGCACGAGGGCGTTGTTCTCGACCGCCAGGACGAAGTCTCCTTCGTCGTCCTTGCGCATCGCCGCGGCAGGCACCGCCAACGCATGCGACTTCTCCTTGACGGCGATGGCGCCGGTGCCGAACAGGCCACCGCGCAGGCCTTCGTCTTGGTCGAGGATCTCGACGTAGACGGGGATCGAGCGCGAGCCCGCCTGCGCCGTCGGGCTGATGCGCGTGACCCGACCGTCGAACGGCCGCTCGCCGAAGCCTTCGAGATGTATGGTCGCGAGCTGCCCGACCTCGAGGCGCACCACGTCAGCGGCCGGCATCTGCGCGGCGATCTCGACGCGGCTGGTGTCGAGCAATGCCACGATCCTGCCGTCGACCGGCAGCGATTCACCCTGGTTCGCCATGCGTTCGCCGACGATACCGGCGAACGGCGCACGCACCTCGGCGTCGGCGAGGTTCTTGCGGGCAACCTCGAGCTGGGCCTCCGAGACCGCCACCATGGATGTCCTGTTCTCCGCTGTCGAACGTGCCTGATCGGCTGCGGATTGGGAGACGATGTTCCTGTTGGAGAGGGTTTCCTTGTTCGAGCTGTCTTGCGCCGCCCAGCGCAACTCGGCGCGGGCCGCAGCGACCGCCGACTCCCGCTCCTTCACTTTGGCCTGGAGCTCGGTGGTCTCGAAACGTGCGAGCAACTGCCCCTTCGTGACCTTGTCGCCTTCGCGTACCAGAACCTCGGCAAGGCGTCCTGCGACGCGGGCTTTGACGATGGTCTGATCGATCGGCTGGGTCGTGCCGGTGAACCGCACCGTGTCGACCAGCCCGCGCGGCTTGATGGTGTGGACCTCCTGGGCAATCAATTCGAGCGGCCGGGTGGCGACGGCCGATTGCGCGGCGGCCCGAGGAGCCGGGGTGTGAGTCGCCTTCCAGGCGAATGCCCCGCCGGCGAGAACGGCGGCAACGCCGATGACTGCGATGAGAATTCTCTTTCTGGCTGTCATGGCCGTAGACTCTTGAGGATCAGATCGAGATAGGCGGCGTAGAAGGCATCGCTGGTGGGAGCCTGCTCGTCGAAGGGAGCGAGCGAGCGCAGCCACACCGAGTGCATCGCCAGCGGCTGGGCGACGACGATCGCGGCGGCGTCGATATCGGCAATCGGGCGGACTTCGCCGCGCGCGATGCCGCGACGCAGGGTCTTGGCAAACAGGTCGCGGCCGCGCAGCTCGAAGGTCGAGCAGTAGAAGCGCGCAACCTCGGGGAAGTTGCCGGCCTCGGCGAGGATCAGCTTGATCACGCCCCCGAGCGGGCTCTCGGCGAAGGCACGAAACCTGACGACGAGATCGCGGAGCAGATCCTCCGTCGAGCCCTCATAGCTGTCGACGAATTCGGTCGCCTGCCCGAGCGGTTCTCCGATCGCCTCGGCGATCACTGCCTTGAAGAGCTCTTCCTTGTTCTTGAAGTAGAGATAGGGGAGGCCCTTGCTGACGCCAGCGGCTTTCGCGACGTCTTCGAGCTTGGTTGCTGCAAAGCCGCGCGTCACGAACAGTTCAAGCGCGGCGCGGGCAATCTCCGGGCCACGGACCTCGGGGCGGCGGGTGCGGGCAACACGCGGGGGATAGGTCACATTGACTGACTGGTCAGTATCCATTTTCGCTACGTAGGACTTAATTCGCACGGGATCAAGCCGGACAAAAAAAGAGTCCGGCAGACCAGCTTGCCGGACCTTCTGATTAGTTTCGCCTTTCCGCCCCTTACGGTGGCGAGCATTGGCTTTAATGCACAAATTCTTGACGGTGGCCCCCGGCGGGGCCCTGATGAGGGGCTCCCGACCGGAGGCCGAAAGGCGTTAGGTCAGAGGAGCCAGGATCTTGGACCCTGACTTCCGCCCTTACCTGATTACTGCTTCTTCTTCTTAGCAGCCTTCTTCTTAGCGACCTTTTTCTTGGCAGCCATAACTGTCTCCTATGGTTAGCTTTGAGGTCCCCAACCGTAAGGCCCCCGGGGTACGCGGGTACGCTACGCCTCGCATGCTCAACTGCAGCCGGTGGTGCCGCCGCAGGTCGTGCATTTGAGGCACGTCCCGTTGCGGACCAGGGTGAAGTTGCCGCATTCCGGACAGGCATCTCCTTCGAAGCCATGCAGCTTCGCGGTGAATGCCGTTCCGATCGCGACGCCGACGACGGCCGCTGCGGCGTTGGGCGCCGATGCGACGGCTGGACCGTCCGTCAGTTCGTGGGGCACGGGGCCGGCCGCGAGCGCCGCTTCGGCGATCGAGACATTGCCGGCCGTCCGGCCATTCAAGAGATTGAGGCTGCTGCGCGTGTAACCCGCGCCTGCAATGCGGGTCACCGCGTCGGCGGCGGCCTGCGCCGCAGCACTGCCGGTGGTCGGCAGACCGTCCGCCACCGTGCCGCGGCCGACACCGTCAGGGCGCAGGTCCGCCGGCTCGACGTGTGCGAGGTCGGTGCGCCCGGCGTAGGAGATCGCGAGTTCACGGAAGATGTAGTCGAGCACCGACGTCGACATCTTGATCGCATCGTTGCCTTCGACCAGGCCCGACGGCTCGAAGCGTGTGAAGGTATAAGCCTCGACGAACTCCTCGAGCGGCACGCCGTATTGCAGGCCGATCGAGATGGCGATGGCAAAGTTGTTCATCACGCTGCGGAAGGCCGCACCTTCCTTGTGCATGTCGATGAAGATCTCGCCGACCCTGCCGTCCTCGTACTCGCCCGTGCGCAGATAGACCTTGTGGCCGCCGACGATCGCCTTCTGGGTGTAGCCCTTGCGCCGCTGCGGCAGACGCTCGCGGCCGCGCCGCACCTCGCGTTCGACGATCCGTTCGACGATTCTTTCGGCGATCACCGGCGCGCGCGCGGCCGGCGTCATCTCCATCAGGTCGTCATTGGCGGCGCGGTCTTCGCCGATCGCCATCGCCGACAACGGTTGCGAGAGCTTGGAGCCGTCCCGATAGAGAGCGTTGGCCTTCAGACCAAGCTTCCAGGACAACTCATAGGCCTTGCGGCAGTCGTCGACCGTTGCGGTGTTAGGCATGTTGATCGTTTTTGAGATCGCGCCTGAAATGAACGGTTGTACTGCGGCCATCATGCGTATGTGACTCTCCGCAGACAAGCAGCGCGTGCCATCTCGTCCACAGGGATTCGCACAATCGAACACTGAAAGATGCTCGCGCTTCAGATCCGGCGCACTTTCGATCGACATCGTACCGCAGGCGAAGACGTTCGCGGCAGTGATGTCGCTGCAGGAGAAGCCGAGACGGGCCAGCACATCGAGTTGCGGATCGGCGAGCGCCGCATCGTCGATCGCAAGCGTCTCGCGGCAGAAATCGTCGCCCAGCGTGTAGCGCGAGAAGGCGAAGCGAATGTCGAACGCCGTCGGCAAGGCCTTCTCGATGCGCGCGAGCGTCGCGGCATCGAAGCCGCGCGCCCCGAGCGTCTCGTGATTTATCGCCGGTGCGCCATCGAGCGTGCCATGACCGACCGCATGCGCCACGATTCGTGCGATCGCTTGCTCGTCATAGCCGAGGTTGGCCAATGCGAGTGCCACCGTCTGATTGATGATCTTGAAGTAGCCGCCGCCGGCCAGCGTCTTGAACTTCACCAGGGCGAAGTCGGGCTCGATGCCGGTGGTATCGCAGTCCATCACCAGTCCGATCGTGCCGGTCGGCGCGATGACAGAGACCTGCGCGTTCCGGAAGCCGTGCTGCTCGCCGAGTGCAAGCGCCTGGTTCCAGGCTCTTCTTGCTGCAGCAACGAGGGGGGCGTCAGGACAGTTGGCGCTATCGAGCGCGACCGGAGCGGTGGCGAGGGCTTCGTAGCCACTGCACTCGCCGTGGGCGGCGCGGCGATGATTGCGGATGACCTTGAGCATCGCGGCGCGATTGACGGCAAAGCCCGGAAAGGCACCCATCGATTCGGCCATCGCGGCGGAAGTGGCGTAGGCAGTGCCGGTCATCACTGCGGCGATGGCGCCGGCGATGGCGCGGCCGCCGGCGGAGTCGTAGCCGAGACCGCGCGCCATCAGCAGCGCTCCGAGATTGGCGTAGCCGAGGCCCAGAGTGCGATAGCGATAGGAAAGCTCGGCAATCCGGCGCGACGGGTATTGCGCCATCATCACCGAGATCTCGAGCACGATCGTCCACAGCCGGCTGGCATGCTCCAGCGCCGGGACATCGACCGAACCATCGTCGCGGCGGAACCTCATCAGGTTCAGGGAGGCCAGATTGCACGCCGTGTCGTCGAGGAACATGTACTCCGAGCAGGGGTTGGACGCGTTGATGCGTCCGGACTCGGGGCAGGTGTGCCAGTCGTTGATCGTCGTATCGAATTGCACGCCGGGATCGGCCGAATGCCAGGATGCTTCGGCGATACGATTCCACAGGCCCTCGGCGCTGACCGTCTTGAGGGCCACGCCGGTCGTGCGTGCCGTGAGCGCCCAGTCACGATCAGCTTCGACGGCGCGCAGGAACTCGTCCGTCACGCGCACGGTGTTGTTGGCGTTCTGCCCCGCCACCGACGCGTAGGCCTCGGATTCCCAGGCGAGATCGAAGATGGGGAACTCGATGTGTCGGTAGCCCTGGCGGGCAAACTGGATGACGCGCTGGATGTAGTTCTCCGGCAACTCGGCCCGCCGGGCGGCGACGATCTCGTGCCGCAGGCGCGGGTTCTCCCTGGGATCGAACCCCTGGGCGCACGCATCCATGATCGCATTGAGGTGCCTGTTGGCGAGCCTCGATCCGGCGACCAGCGCAGCGACCTTCTGCTCCTCGAGCATCTTCCAGGAGACGAAGTCCTCGATGTCGGGATGATCGATGTCGACCACGACCATCTTCGCCGCGCGCCGGGTCGTGCCGCCTGACTTAATGGCACCGGCGGCGCGATCGCCGATCTTGAGGAACGACATCAGGCCGGACGACTTGCCGCCGCCCGAAAGCCTCTCGCCGGAGCCGCGGATGGTGGAGAAGTTCGATCCGGTGCCCGAGCCGTACTTGAAGAGCCGAGCCTCGCGGACCCAAAGGTCCATGATTCCGCCGTCGCTCACCAGTTCGTCGGCTACACCCTGGATGAAGCAGGCGTGGGGCTGCGGCCGCTCGTAGGAAGATTCCGACGGATAGGACGTGCCGTCACGGTGGTCGACATACCAGTGACCTTGGCCCGGGCCGTCGATGCCGTAGGCCCAGTGCAAGCCGGTATTGAACCATTGCGGCGAGTTGGGTGCAGCCATCTGCGCGGCGAGCATGAAGCAATGCTCGTCGTAGAAGGTGAGGGCGTCGGCCTCGCTGTCGAAATAGCCACCCTTCCAACCCCAGTAGGTCCAGGCCCCGGCCATGCGATGGAAGACGTCACGCGCTCTTGTCTCGCCGCCGAAGCGCTGCTCGGCCGGAAGTGCAGCGAGGGCACTTTCGTCAGGCACCGAACGCCACAGCCACTGAGGGACATCGCTTTCGGCCACCTTCTTCAGGCACCGTGCCACGCCGGCGCGTCGGAAATATTTCTGTGCAATGACGTCGGTTGCGACCTGCGACCACCCCGCCGGGACCTCGACGCCGCGGTGCTGAAAGATGATCGTGCCGTCGGGGGTACGAATCTCGGAATCGCCAACACGGAACGCCATCCCTCCGAAGGGAGATGCTCCTGCTCGCGTAAACCGGCGCTCCAAGCGCATTTGCGGACCCCCGTGCCCAGTTTTCCGTTTATTCGTTCGATGGTGCGTGCTCTCTATGAATGCCGAGCAAGCAGATATGGGTACATGATGATACTAAATTACAAAATCTTGTGTGCGCAACTATATTTTGTAGACTGGAAAGTCGGCGGCACTACATGATGCAAAGTGGCAACAGTTTGTCGAAGACGTTTCGCAGCGACGCGCGCGGCCCGTCATCGACGCATCGCGTTGCCAGCCCGAATACGCCCGCGTACAAGCGGCGCGAGATATTTCAGAGAGTGAGTGGATGACGTTCGGCACCTGGCTCTTCACCAAGATGCGCGGCGAACTCGTTGGCAGCGACGCACAAGGCAACCGGTATTTCCAGGACAAGCGCCCTGTGTCCGGGCAGCGCCGCAAGCGCTGGGTCATGTACAACGGTGACGTGGAAGCCTCGCGCGTTCCGCCGGACTGGCACGGCTGGCTTCACTACACGACAGACGCGCCGCCGCCTGCGGGCGGCTTACCGCGCAAAACCTGGCAGAAGGATCATGTCCGAAACCTCAGCGGCACCGACCTTGCTTATCGGCCGTCAGGCTCGACGCTCGTGATCAGCCCCGATAAACCCAAGCCTCCCTACGAGGCCTGGCGTCCGGGTTGAGCCCGCGCGGTAGAGGAGAAGCGTGTGGGACGCAGTGTTGTCGAGACGATCGTCGGAGCGTTGGTGCTGGTGGTGGCCGGTGTCTTTGTCTTTTACGCCTTCGCCAAATCAGACCGTGCCGGGCCGGACGGTTACGAGATCATCGCTCGCTTCGGCCGTATTGACGGGCTGAAGCGCGGCTCCGACGTCACCTTGAGCGGGGTGAAGATCGGCACCGTGACCTCCGTTGAACTCGATCGCAAGACCTATCAGGCCATCGTCCATATGGCGGTGACGTCGAGCGTCCAGATTCCGGCCGATACCAACGCCAAGATCGTCAGCGAATCGCTGCTCGGGGGCATGGTGATCGTGCTCGATCCCGGCGGCGACCCGACGATGATCAAGCCGGGCGGCGAAATCGCCAACACACAGGACGCCATTTCCTTCACCGAGTTGCTCGCCAAGTTCATGTTCAGCGGCACGGGGTCGAAATGATGAACGCCCGAATTCCCAAGCCGCCGCCGGTGTGGCGGCAATCCGACGGCAAGCCAGTGTCCTGCCTCGAAAAGATCAAAGTGCTGAACCAGAACATCCGGGAAATCGAGGGCCTCTGCGCCGATGCGCTAGAGGACGGAGTCCTGATGGGATGCGACGCGCAACAGATCAAGGCGGCATTGCACGAGTTGATCGATGCACTGGCCGTCCCGCACACGACAGAGAAGTGATGGCGGTACATGTCGTCCTGAGCGCAGCGACGGACCTAACAGAACGACCGACGACTCTGGTGCGCGCGTGAGTTCCGTCGCTTCGCTCAGGATGACAACGGGTGCGTTAGCTCTTCTCGCCAGCGTGGTCACGGCAGCCGCCCAGCAACAGCAGCAGCCTCTGCCGCCCCTTCGCAACGACAATCCGGCAACCCTGCAGGCCATTCCGGGAGGAGCGGGCAAGCGGGTCGCCGAGTTGCAGGGCCTCGACAAGGTCACAGCGCGCACCCAGCGCTTCTACGCCCCGGTAGGCGAGGCGACGCGCTTCGGCACGCTCGATATCCATGTCGGGGATTGCCTTGTGAACACGCCCGATGCACCGCCCGAGTCGGCGGCCTATCTCACCATCGTCGACCACAAGCCAGGACAGCCCGAGCAGAAGCTGTTTGCCGGATGGATGTTCGCGTCGACGCCCTCGCTTTCGGCGCTCGACGACGGCGTCTACGACGTGCGCGTGCTCGCCTGCACGATGGCCACCGGATCCTCGCCACCCAGCTCGCGCTGAAAGCTCGCGGTCCGGTCGACTGCATCGCCGAGTTTCATCCTGAAAGCGTCGCGCGGCACCTCGACCGCGCCGAAGCTGCGCAGGTGCTCGGTCATGAACTGGCAGTCCAGCAGGCGAAAGCCACCCTTGATCAGCCGCGCCACCAGATGAACCAGCGCCACCTTGGACGCGTCGCGCTCCCTGCTGAACATGCTCTCGCCGAAGAACGCCGCGCCGACGGACACGCCGTAGAGGCCGCCGACCAGCTGGCCGTCGCGCCGGCATTCGATGCTGTGCGCGTGGCCGCGTGCGAACAACTCGCCGTAGAGCGCCAGGATGGGTTCGTTGATCCAGCTCTCGGGATGGCCGGGCCGCGGCTCGGCACAGGCCCGCATTACGCTAGTGAAATCGCTGTCGGCGCTGACCTCGAAGCTTCCTTGCCGCACGGTGCGCGCCAGCCGCCTGGGGAGGTGGAATCCGTCGAGCGGAAGCACGGCGCGCAGCCGGGGATCGAGCCAGTAGAGCTTGGGATCGTCGCGCCGCTCGCCCATCGGGAAGACGCCGATACGGTAGGCCTGCAGCAGCAGCTCGGGCGTGATCTCGAGCATGCAGTTCCTACTTCTTCAGGCCGACCAGCTTCTCCAGCCAGTGGATGTCGTAGTCGCCGTCGATGAAGTCCTGCTGCTGGATGATCTCCTGGTGGAGGGGAATAGTCGTCTCGATGCCGCCGATCACGAATTCCTCGAGCGAGCGGCGCAGCCGCATCAGGCATTCGTTGCGGCTCGGGCCGCTGACGATCAGCTTGGCGACCATCGAATCGTAGAAGGGTGGGATGGAGTAGCCGGCATAGAGACCCGAGTCGACGCGCACGCCGAGGCCGCCCGGGGGGTGATAGTCGACCACCTTGCCTGGCGAGGGAACGAAGGTTTGCGGGTTCTCGGCGTTGATGCGGCACTCGATGGCATGGCCGTAGATGACGATGTCCTGCTGGCGCAGCGCCAGGGCGCCGCCGGCGGCGATGCGGATCTGCTCGCGCACCAGGTCTATGCCGGTCACCGCTTCGGTGATCGGGTGCTCGACCTGTAGACGGGTGTTCATCTCGATGAAGTAGAATTCCCCGTCCTGGAACAGGAACTCCATCGTGCCGGCGCCGCGATACTTGAGCGTGCGCACTGCTGCCGCGGCGAGCTCCCCGATGCGGTTGCGCTGCTCGGCGTTGAGGGCCGGGGAGGGTGCTTCCTCGAGGACCTTCTGGTGGCGACGCTGCAGCGAGCAGTCGCGCTCGCCGAGATGCACGCCGTTGCCCAGCCCGTCCCCCAGGACCTGGATCTCGATATGACGGGGCTTGGCGAGATACTTTTCGACATAGACTGAATCGTTGTTGAAGGCGGCTTTCGCTTCCGTCCGGGCCAGGGAAAAGGCTTCCGACGCGCCCTCCGGCGAATTCACCACCTTCATGCCGCGGCCGCCGCCGCCGGCGACCGCCTTGATCAGCACCGGCCAGCCGATCTTCTCGCCCAGTGCCACGACCTCCTCGACCGAGGCGACCGGGCCGGGCGAGCCCGGCACCAGCGGCAGGCCGAGCTCCTGGGCAGTCTTCTTGGCGACGATCTTGTCGCCCATCAGGCGGATATGCTCCGCTGTCGGTCCGATGAAGGTGAAGCCGTGCGCCTCGACCGCTTCGGCAAAGCGCGCGTTCTCGGAGAGGAAGCCATATCCCGGATGGATTGCGTCGACACCGGTGATGGTGGCGGCCGACAGGATGGCGGGGATGTTGAGATAGCTGTCGCGGGCCGGCGGCGGACCGATGCAGACCGACACGTCGGCGAGGCGCACATGCATGGCGTCAGCGTCGGCTGTCGAATGCACCGCGACGGTCTCGATGCCCATCTCGCGGCAGGCGCGATGGATTCGCAGCGCAATCTCGCCCCGATTGGCGATCAGGACCCTGTCGAACATTATTCGATGATCATCAGGACTTCGGCGAACTCCACCGGCCGCGCGTTTTCGACCAGCACCTGGGTGACAACGCCGGCTCTTGGGGCCTTGATGGGATTAAAGGTCTTCATGGCCTCGATGATGAGCAGCGTCTGGCCCGCTGTGACCTTGTCGCCGACATTGACGAAAACGGGCTTGCCCGGCTCTGGCGAAAGATACGCCGTGCCGACCATGGGGGACTTTACCGCACCGACGTGCTTTCCGAGGTCGCCGGGTGCCGGGGCCGGAGCAATTGCAGGGCCGGCCATCGCCGGTGCCGCCCCAGCCGCCATCGGAGCGGCCATCGTGAACTGGGCCGGCGCTGCCGCTGCCGCGCGGGCGACGCGGATCTTGCGCTCTCCATCGACCAGTTCGATCTCCCCTAGATTCGTTTCCTCGAGGATGGCCGCCAGATTGCGGATGAAATCCGTATCCATCTCGAACTTGGCCATGGATGACGCTCCCGATTGAGGCTTCAACGTGCCAGCAGGCGCGCAAGCGCCTGTAAAGCCAGAAGATAGCCGTGGCTCCCCAGACCCGCGATCACGCCGACCGCGGCGGGACTTATATAGGAGTGGTGGCGGAAGGCTTCACGCCTGTAGATGTTGGAAAGATGCACCTCCACCGTCGGCAGCTCGGCGGCGTTCAGCGCGTCGAGCAGGGCGACGGAGGTGTGGGTATAGGCCCCGGCGTTGATCACGATGGCGCTGTTCTGCTCGCGCGCGGCCTGAATCCGGTCGACGAGCAGCCCTTCGTGATTGCTCTGGAAGAACTCTGTTGCCAATCCGAGACGCACGGCTTCGTCCCGGCAGGCTTTCTCGACGTCCGCCAGGGTTTCCCGGCCGTATATCTCCGGTTGCCGCTTGCCGAGCATATTGAGATTGGGCCCGTTGAGCACCAGCACCGGCTTGTTCTGCTTGGCCGGCGTGCGCCGGGCAGCCTTTGCGGCCAAGGCTTCCTCCATATTGTGTGTCTGCGGCGTTATAGCAGCAATTAGCGGCTTTGACGCAAGGCTTGGGCGTGGATGAAAAGCCGATCGTTCAGCCGGTCGAACTGTACCCGTTCTTCGGTGCTCAGCGCCGCGTAGAGCTGTTTCTCGTAGTCGAGGGCCAGGGGCACGATCCGGGCATGCATCGTCCGCCCCTTGGCGCTCAACTTCAGAAGAGCGCGCCGACGATCCTCCGGAACGGTCGCACGCTCCACGAGGCCGCGCGCCATGAGGCCGGCGACTGCCCGACTGACCGCCACCTTGTCCATGACGATGCGCTGACCCACATCTGAGGCCGTCAGCGGCGCGAAGCGGCCGAGCGCTGCCATGACCCGCCACTGCGTAACGGTGAGATCGAACGTTCCGGCATACAGGTCGTGCAGCGACTCGCTGACCAGTTGGGCCAGGACGGAAAGTCGGTAGGGAAGGAAATTCTCCAGCTCGAGCGCCCTCGAAGGGGCTTGCAAACGCTTCGACATAATAGTTACATCTGAAACTAATTCGATTTGGAGGTCAATCGTGGCGAGCAACAGCGACCCCAGACTGTCAGAGGCGGACGCGGTCAACCCGATGGGCACCGACGGCTTCGAGTTCGTCGAATACACCTCGGCCGATCCCGAGGAACTCGGCCGGCTTTTCGAGAGCATGGGCTTCGTGAAGGTGGCGCGCCATCGGTCGAAGGATGTCTCGCTGTTCCGCCAGGGTGACGTGAACTTCATCGTCAACGGCGAGAAGGAGAGCTTCGCGCAGGGCTTCGCGCGCGTGCACGGTCCCAGCATCTGCGCCATCGCTTTCCGGGTGAAGAATGCGGCATTCGCCTACAAGCGCGCCCTGTCGCTCGGCGCGTGGGGCGTGGAAAACAAGGTCGGGCCGATGGAGCTCAACATCCCCGCGATCAAGGGCATCGGCGATTCGCTGGTCTACCTGGTGGATCGATATGGCGAGCGCGGCAGCATCTATGACGTCGATTTCGACTTCCTGCCCGGCGTCGACCATCATCCGAAGGGTGTCGGCCTCACCTATATCGATCACCTGACGCACAACGTTCATCGCGGCCGCATGGCCGAGTGGTCCGCCTTCTACGAGCGCCTCTTCAATTTCCGCGAGATCCGCTACTTCGACATCGAGGGCAAGCTCACCGGCCTCAAGTCCAAGGCGATGACCAGCCCGTGCGGCAAGATCCGCATCCCGATCAACGAGAGCTCGGACGACAAATCGCAGATCCAGGAATATCTCTCGGCCTACCATGGCGAGGGAATCCAGCACATCGCGCTGGGGACGTCGGACATTTACGAGACGGTGGAGACGCTCAAGACCAAAGGCGTGCCGTTTCAGGACGTTCCCGACACCTACTACGAGCAGGTCGATGCGCGCCTGCCGGGACATGGAGAGGACCTGAAGCGGATGGCCGCCGACCGGATCCTGGTCGACGGTGCGCCGACCAAGGGCGGCGGGCTGCTGCTGCAGATCTTCACCCAGACGGTGATCGGCCCGATCTTCTTCGAGATCATCCAGCGCCGCGGCAACGAGGGGTTCGGCGAAGGCAATTTCCGCGCGCTGTTCGAATCGATCGAGCTCGACCAGATCCGCCGCGGTGTGCTGCAGGATAACAAGGCAGGGCAATAGACAGGAGGAGGAAACAATGGCCAGGAACTGGATTCCCTTGCGCCAGGTCGAGGGTACGGCCTCGCGCCAGGCGCATGTCCGCCTGCCCGAAGGCACTTATGAGCGCGAGATCGGCAAGGAGGGCTTCTTCGGACCCTCGGCACAGTTCCATCACCGGCACAAGCCCACCGACTGGATCGAATTCGACGGTCCGATCCGGCCGCGCGCGCTCGACCTCAACAAGCTCGCGACGGCGCAGCCGAGCCCCTGGCAGGCCGAGCTCGTGATGAGCAACCCGCATCTGCAGATGCAGATCTGGAAGCTTGATCAGCCGATGACCGAGCTGGTGCGCAACAGCGACGGCGACCAGCTCCTATTCGTCCACGAGGGCGCGGGCGAGCTGTTCTGCGACTACGGCCGGCTGGAGTATCGCGACGGCGACTATCTCGTGATTCCGCGGGGCACGATGTGGCGGCTGTCGCCGAGCCAGCCGACCGTGTCGCTGATGGTCGAGGCGACGAACGAGCACTTCACCCTGCCGGAGAAGGGCATCGTCGGCCGACATGCGATCTTCGATCCGGCGATGCTCGACACGCCGCATATCGACGAGGCTTTCAGGGCGCAGCAGGACGAACGGACCTGGAGGGTCTCGGTCAAGCGGCGCAATGCGCTGTCGACCGTGACCTTCCCGTTCAACCCGCTCGATGCCGTGGGCTGGCACGGCGATCTCAGCGTCGTGCGCATCAACTGGCGCGACCTGCGGCCGCTGATGAGCCATCGGGCGCATCTGCCGCCGTCGGCGCACACCACCTTCGTGGCCGGCCGCTTTGTCGTCTGCACCTTCGTGCCGCGGCCGTTCGAGAGCGATCCCGAGGCGCTGAAGCTGCCGTTCTTCCATAACAACGACGACTTCGAGGAGATCATCTTCTATCACAAGGGCAGCTTCTTCAGCCGAGACAACATCCATCCCGGCATGATGACCGTGCATCCCTCCGGCTTCGCGCACGGCCCGCATCCCAAGGCGTTCAATGCCGCGACCAAAGGCGGCAGGACCGAGACCGACGAGGTCGCGGTCATGATCGATACGCGGGACGCCATCGACATCGCGGCCATGCCGGCCGGGGTCGAATTCGAGGGCTACGTGAAGTCGTGGCTCCCGGTCGAGATGAAGCAGGCGGCCGAATAATGAAGCTCGCTTCGCTGAAGGAAGGCGGCCGCGACGGCACGCTGATCGTCGTCGACCGCGATCTGAAGCGCGCAGTGCGCGCGACCGCGATCGTCCCTACCTTGCAGAAGGCACTCGAGGACTGGAGCAACGTCGCCCCCCGGCTCGCCGAGCTTGCCGGGCAGTTGCGCGACGGCAAGGCGCCGGGCTCGTTCGAGCTCGACACAGGCGCGCTCGCGGCGCCGCTGCCGCGGGCCTACCAGTGGGCCGACGGCTCGGCCTATGTCGTTCATGTCGAGCTGGTGCGCAAGGCGCGCGGCGTCGAGATGCCGCCCAGTTTCTGGACCGATCCGCTGATGTACCAGGGCGGTTCGGACTCCTTCGTCGGCTGCACCGACGACATCGAGCTGGCCGACGAGGCCTGGGGGATCGATTTCGAGGGCGAGATCGGCGTGATCGTCGACGACGTGCCGATGGGGATCTCTCCCGAAGCAGCCCGCAAGCACATCAAGCTGGTGACCATCCTCAACGACGTGTCGTTGCGCAACGTGATCGTCGCCGAACTGGCAAAGGGCTTCGGCTTCTTCCACGGCAAGCCGGCGACGGCCTTCGCCCCGGTCGCGGTGACGCCCGACGAGCTGGACGACGCCTGGGACGGCGCGAAGCTCGACCTGCCGCTGATCTCGACCTTCAACGGAAAGGAATTCGGCCGTCCCAATGCGGCGACCGATCTCACCTTCGACTTCGGCCAGCTGATCGCCCATGCCGCGAAGACGCGCCATCTCGAGGCGGGCACGGTGATCGGCTCCGGCACGGTCGCCAACCGTGACCCGTCGGTAGGCTGTTCCTGCATCGCCGAGCGCCGTGTGCGCGAGACGATCGACGGTGGCAAGCCGGTGACGCCGTTCATGAAATTCGGCGATCGCATCCGCATCGAGATGTTGGACCGTTCCGGCCACTCGATCTTCGGTGCGATCGACCAGAAGGCCGTGAAGTACGAGCCGACCTGACGATCCCGCGTCCCGCGGGCGCCTTCCAGGCGCCGAGGTGTGCCTTGAAGACGCCACTCGGCTCCGCCAAGGCTCACGGCTATACAGGGAGCGGAGGCGCAATGAAGCTCATCGGCTATTTCCGTTCCTCGGCGGCATTTCGCGTGCGGATCGCGCTCAACCTCAAGGGCATCGCGGTCGAGCACGCGTTCAGGCATTTGCGCAGGGGCGAGCAGCGAGCGCCTGACTACGCCGCGCTCAATCCGCAGAAGCTGGTGCCCGCCCTGGTCCTCGACTCCGGCGAGGTGCTGACGCAATCGCTGGCAATCCTGGAATATCTCGACGAGACTCATCCCGATCCGCCGTTGCTGCCGAAGGATGCGGTCGGCCGCGCGCGCGTGCGGTCGCTGGCCCTGATTCCGACGGCCGACATCCATCCGATCCAGAACCTGCGCGTCATGGCCTATCTGCGCGAGAAGTACGACCAGTCGGAGGAGGGCACGCTCGCCTGGTCGCGGCACTGGATCGAGACCGGCTTCGAAGCCTACGAGGCTTCCGTCGCGGGCAATCGGCACACCGGCGCCTACAGCCACGGCGATCAGCCTACGATGGCCGATCTTTGCCTGGTGCCGCAGGTCTTCAACGCCGCGCGATTCAAGGTCGACATGTCGAAGTTTCCGACCATTCAGCGCATCCATGCCACGTGCCTGAAGCACCCGGCGTTCGACGCGGCGCAACCTTCCAAGCAGCCGGACGCCGAAGCGTGAAAAAGCTCCTAGTTGCCGCTATCCTGTTCATTGTTCTGGTTGGCGCCGTTCTGGCCGCGGTTCCATTCGTGGAGAAGCGTGCCGCCGCGCAAATCAAGAGCGAGATGGAGCGTGACGGTAAGACGACGGTTGGAGCGGTCGAGGTCGGCCTGCTCGAGCGCCGCGTGCTGCTCACCGATCTACGGTCCCGTCAGTTCGGCGAGATCGCCGTCGGGCGCTGGCAGGCTTCGGGCCTTGCCTGGCCGCTCGACGAACTGATCAAGGGTCGTACGCCGCTCAGCGGCGTGCGGGTCGGCGATCCGCTTCAGGCAGACCGTGTCGAGCTGACCGACGTCCGCGCTGTTGGAGACCAAGCGAACTGGTCGGTCGGTTCGCTGGTGATCGAGGGCTTCGACCTCGGGCGCTATGACCCTCCGCCGTTCGGCAGCCCCGACGCGCTGATCCATCTTGGTGCACGCGTCTCCGGGGCGCTGTCGATGAAGCGGGTGGAGCAGAAGGATACGGTCTACACCGACGTGAAGGGCGACAAAGTCGCCATAGGCACCGTGTCGCTCGCCGGAGTCGACAAGGGCATCTTCGGCTCGATCGCCGCCGCAGGCTTCGAGGTCACGCCGGGGAATGGCAAAGTGCCGTTCCTCCAGATCGCCGACGCGAAGCTTACGAATCTCGACCTGCGACGGGCGTTCACGACACTGGGCCAGGTAGCGTGGCGCTCGGGCATGCCGATCGGACGGCTCGATCTCGATGCCATGAACGTGTCGGGTTTTGGCGGCGCGGCGCTGACGCGCTACGGCATCTCGCTGGGCAGCGTCAGCTCCGAGGTCACGCGCGAGGGCCCGGACGTCAAGCGGTCCAGCCTGCGAATCGCAGGCTTCGTGCTGGCGCCGCCGCTGCGCGGCCTCGAGACGCTGCAGTTGCGTATCGCCCTCCAGGCGATGGGCCTGAAGGACCTCCGCCTCGACCTCGATTGCGCGGGCACGGAGGATCGGGGCAAGTCGGAAGTGTCGATCGATCGCTGTGCCCTGACCGGAGCCGAGCTGGGCGAGATCGACCTGGCGGCCAGGCTGGTCGGGGCTGATGCCGCCTTCTGGCAGGCGGTCGACGATGGTGACACCTTCGCGCTGCTGCGGACCAAGGCCGGGCTGAGCGAGGCGAAGCTGGTCGTCGTCGACCGTGGCCTGGTCGAGCGCTCGCTTCGGGCAGTGGCGACGACCAGCGGTCAGCCGCTGGCCGCCGTCCGCGCCAGTTTCGCTCAGGAGGTGCGGCGCTTCCAGCCACCGGGCGTGCTGATCACGGAGGCCATGACCAAGCTGCTGGATACGGTCGCACGCTTCATCGAAACCGGCGGGACTCTGACCCTCGAAGCGCGTCCCGACACGCCGATCGGCATCGACAGGCTCGACTATTTCCAGCGCCCGGGCCCTGACCTGGTCGAGACGCTTGGCCTCAGCGCGACGCTGTCGCGGTAGCGGGCGTCGTCGGGCGGCTCAGCCCTTGGTGCGTGCGTCGCTGATCAGCCGCTTCAGGGTCTCGGCATCGACGGCGCCGGGAACGAACTGGTTGCCGATCACGAAGGCCGGCGTGCCCCGCACGCCGAGCGCCGAGGCGAGCGCCATGTTGCGGTCGATGATCTCCTTGAGCTTTGGATCTTCCATATCCTTCTGCAGCCTTGCGACGTCGAGGCCGACGGACGCCGCGATCTGCATGATGCGGTCGCGGTCGAGTTTGCCGCCGGATTCCATGAGAGCATCGTGCAGGTCGATGTGCTTGCCCTGCGCCCGGGCTGCGAGTGCAGCGAGCGCGGCGATGCGCGACGGCTCACCCAGGATCGGCAGATCCTTGAAGACCAGCTTGACCTTGCTGTCCGCCGCGAGCACCGATTTCACGGTGGTGTGGGCGCGCTTGCAGTAGGGGCACTGGTAGTCGCTGAACTCGACGATGGTGACGTCGCCGTTCGGATTGCCGACGACCGGACTGTCCGGATCGCTCATCAACGCCGTCCGGTTCTGCTGGATCGCCTTCTGTGCCGCCGTGTCGCGCTGGCTGTCCTGCTTGCGCTCGAGCTCCTGCATGGCTTCGACCAGTACTTCCGGATTGGCGATCAGATATTCGCGGATCGACTTGCCGAGCGCCGTCCTGTCGCCGGCAGGCGCAGGCTCTGCCGCCAGGCTGACGGGCATCGTGCCTCGGGCAGCAAGGACGATGCCGACGGCCACGAGGGCTGCGCAGAGGAAGAGAAGGGTTGAACGCATGAGGTGACTCCACGAAGGGGGCGTCCTAGTTACGGCTCGGCCGCGAATTGATATACGCCTTGATGTCCTGCGCGCGCTGCCAGGCCGGGGTGCCTTGCCGGAGCTGGCGCTCGGCTGTTGCGGCGTGTGACTGCGCCTCCGCGCGGTTGCCGCGAAGTATCGCCATCTCGGCGCGCGCCAGCGACGTCATCCCGGGGTCGTTGAGCCTGGAATACCCCGTCGCCATAAGGCGCCACAGATCGAAGCTGCCGGATTCGGTCTGCCGGGCGAGCTCGAGGTTGCGCACCGCTTCGCGGTCGTCGTCCGGCTTGTTGGTTTCCAGCAACGCACGCGCAAAGTCGACTTTCACAATACCGACCGCGGGCAGGAGTTGAACGGCCCGACGGTAGGACGGAACCGCCTGAGCGGCGCGTCCGTTCTCGAAAAGCATCTGGCCGCGCAGCTCGTGGAAGTAGGGGTCGTTGGGATATTCCTTGAGCAATCCGTCGATCGTAAGCAGCGCGGAGCCCAGCGCCCCGGTGCGGTACAGGGCGATGGCGCGCGCGTAGCGTGCAGGCACGGCGCGGTCGCCCTCGGCATAACGCTGCAGGGCAGCATTGGGACTGATGAAGCCGAGGAGCTTGGCCACCATGCGCTGATGCATGTCGAGGAATTGCGGCGACTCCGGCGCATTGGTGTATCGCGAGCGCGCGGCCGCCGTCTCGAAGGAGGAGATGCGATCGGGCGTGAGCGGATGGGTCGAGAGGTACGGATCGCGGCGACCGATCAACATGCGTTCTTCGCGCTGGAGGATGCGCAGGAACTCGATGGTCCCATTGACCGATTGCTGGGTGCGCTCGAGCAGGCTGATCGCGGCCTGGTCGGCCGAGTTCTCCTGGGTCTGGGTATATTTCAGAAAATAGCGGAGCGATCCGGGAGCATTCAGACCGCCGCTGTCGGCGGGAGCCGGCCGGCCGGCTCCGACGCCGGCCGCGGAGCCGCCCGCCATCGCGCCGGCGCTGAGCAGCGCCTCGAGGATCTGGAGCGTGCTGAGCTTTTCCATCTCCTCCTGCGCGCGCGCCAGATGGCCACCGGAGATATGGCCGGTCTCGTGCGCCAGGACGCCGATCAGCTGATTGGGCCGCTCCGTCCGCAGCAGCAGGCCGGTGTTGATGAAGATGCGCTGGCCGCCGGCAACGAAGGCATTGAGCGAGCCGTCCTGCACGATGAAAATCTCCATCGCGCTGGGGTCGAGCCGCGCGGCACGCCAGATCGGGGCGATCATGGTGCGGATCGAGTGCTCGATCTCGGCGTCGCGGACGAGACTGAGCCGTTGACCTTGCTGCGCAACGGCGTCACGAAACGGCGTGAGCGCGAGCAGCACGGCACAGGAGAGGGCGAAGATGCGATGGATCAGGGGCGGCACGGCTATCCGTCAAGCTATGAATGGCCGGCCGCGCCGTCAATTGCGCAAGCTGGCAGTGATAGGAGCGTTCTTGCTCTCGGCTTGTGGCGGAAGTGAGCCTTCGCAGGACAATGTCGCAAATCCCGCGGGCATCCCTGCCAATCGCGCACCGCTCAGCGCCATTTTGCGCGGTGGAGTAAAATTCGCGGCCGTTTCCGCCGACGAAAGCCGTGCCGCCGAGGTGGGTCGTGAGATACTGCTGGCCGGCGGCAACGCCACCGATGCCGCCGTCGCGATGTATTTCGCAATGGCGGTCACCCTGCCGTCGGCCGCAAGCCTCGGCGCTTCCGGTGTCTGCATCGTCCATGACGCCAAGACCCGAGCCGGCGAGGCGTTCGTGTTCGGGCCCGTCTCGGCCCCCGGCGGCATCCGTGGCGTTCCCATCACGGTGCCGAGCGGCGTCCGTGCAATCACGCTGATGCATGTCCGGCATGGACAGGCGCGCTGGGAGGCTACTGTTGCTCCCGCCGAACGGCTCGCGCGGCTCGGCGTTCCGGTCTCACGCGCCCTGGCGCGCGACCTGCAGGCGGGAGCCGCGTCGCTCGGCGCCGACAGCGAAGCGCGCCGCATCTTCGGCAAGGGCGGCGGCATCGCGATGAGCGAAGGCGATAGCTTCGCCCAGACCGATCTTGCCGCGACCCTCGGCGTTCTCCGCCAGCGCGGCGGCGTCGATCTCGCGCAGGGGACGCTGGCGCGGCTGGTGTCGGACCAGGTGGCGCAACTCGGAGGGAGCATGCCGCTGGACACGATCCGCAACACCGTTCCCCAGGCCGGCCCGCCCGCCAGCGAGCGCTATGGTGGGTTTCGAGTCTACGTGGCGCCCGCACCAATGGCGGGGGCCAGTGCGCTCGCCGGATGGAACGGTCAGCCGGGAGGCGGCGCAGCGCCTGTGGACTCGGGGGGCATCGCGGGTCTCGCGGCAATCGACGACAAGGGCAACGCGGCGGCCTGCAGCCTGTCGATGGGCCAGCTGTTCGGCGCGCGTGTCATCGTGCCCGGCACCGGCATCCTGCTCGCCACCCCGACGGCCGACAGCACGGCCATCAGCCCGGTGGTGATCGGCAATCCGGGCAATGGCGAGGTGCTGTTCGCCGGCGCTGGCGGCGGGTCACCGTCTGCCGCCCAGGCCACGGGTTACATCGCGCGGGGCACGGTCCAGGACAAACAGTACGTAGCGGCAGCGCTCAGGGCGCATGCCGGCCGAGGAGGATACGTGAATGCGATCGCCTGCCCCGATGGCATCAGGAGCGGCGGCGCGAGCTGCAACAGCGGCATCGACCCGGCCGGTACCGGCCTGGCGCTGAACGCCACGGCGCGCTGACGCAGGCCATGTCGCGTCCCGTCTCGCGCCGTTCCGGCGCCGTCGACCCGTTCATCGTCATGGACGTCATGGCTGCCGCTGCCGAGAAGGAAGCGGCCGGAGGTACCGTCGTCCATCTCGAGGTCGGCCAGCCCAGCACGCCCGCGCCCAGGACCGCCCTGGCGGCGGCGCATGCCGCCCTGGACGGCGACCGCATCGGCTACGTCGCCGCGCTCGGCATGCCGGCGTTGCGCGAGCGCATCGCGCGGCATTATCGGGATACGTACGGCGCCGAAGTATCGCCGGAGCGCGTGATCGTCACGACCGGATCGTCGGGCGGCTTTCCGCTGGCCTTCCTCGCCAGCTTCGATGCGGGCGACAGGGTGGCGCTCGCCGCACCGGGCTATCCCGCCTATCGCAACATTCTGGCGGCTCTGAACCTCGAAGCCGTCGACCTGCCGACCTCCGCGGCCGATCGATTCCAGCCGACCCTCGGCGCGCTCGATAAGGCTGGGCCGATCGCCGGCCTCATCGTGGCGAGCCCTTCGAATCCGACGGGCACGATGGTGAGCCGATCGGAGCTGAAAGCTTTGGCCGACTGGTGCGACGCCCGGCACGTGCGGCTCGTCTCCGACGAGATCTATCACGGCATCGTGTACGAGGGCGAGACCACCTCGGCGGTCGAGGTTTCGGATCACGCCATCGTGGTCAACAGCTTCTCCAAGTATTTCTCGATGACCGGCTGGCGGATCGGATGGCTGATCGTGCCGCCCGAGCTGGTGCGGCCTATCGAACGACTGGCCCAGAATTTCTTCATCTCCGTCCCGACGCTCAGCCAGCATGCCGCGCTCGCTGCCTTCGACGGTCGCGAGGAGCTCGACGGCCACGTGCGGCGCTACAAGGCCAATCGCGACCTGCTGATGGCGGGGCTGCCGGCGGCCGGTCTCGACCGTCTCACGCCGGCGCAAGGCGCCTTCTACATCTATGCCGACGTCTCGCACCTGACCAACGACAGCCGTGACTTCTGCACGCGAATGCTGGCCGAGGCGGGCGTGGCGACCACGCCTGGCGTCGATTTCGACCGGGCGCGCGGGACGGGGACGCTGCGCATCTCCTTTGCGGGATCGACCGCGGAGATGGAAGAGGCGGTGCGGCGCCTGAAGCAGTGGAGGCGGGTGTGATGCTGCGTCTAACCGCTGCGGCGGCCATGTTGCTCTGGAGCGTCGCCGCGGCGGCACAGCCCAGTTTCGACTGCGCGAAAGCGTCCACTGTCGTCGAGCGGGCGATCTGCGCCGATGCCAAGCTGGCCCAATTGGATCGCGAGATGGCGACGGCATACGACACTCTTTGGGGTCGGCTGACCGGTCCGGCCAGGGACCACCTGGCCCAGGATCAGCTTCGCTGGCTCGCCAATCGCACGACGGCATGCACCGGCATCGCCGAAGACGTCGCACGCTGCGTCAGGCAGCGCTACGTCTCGCGCATTGCGACGCTGCAAGCCGAAAGCGAGGGTCCGTATCCGTTCGTGAGCGAGCAGGCGCTGGTGCGGAGCGGCAAGGTCAGGACCACGCGCTACGAGATCGACGCCAGCTATCCGCAGTTCGATGGCCCGAACGTCGATTTCTCGGCAGTCAACAAGGCCTTCGCAACCGCGGCGCAGAAGGGCGCTGACGATGCCGTTCCCGGCAACGACGGCGGCGGCCCCGGCATCGACCAGATCTGGACGTATCTTCAAAGCTTCCAGCTCTTCCGCCCCGCGCCCTCCAGCGTCTCGGTGGCGACCACCTTCTATATCTTCACGGGCGGCGCCCACGGATCGAGCGGCGTGACGGCGACGCTGGTGGATCTGCGTACCGGCCGCAGCGTGGCACCCGCGGACGTCTTCGTTGCGGGCTCGGCGTGGAAACGAACCATCACCGAGATCGCGAAGGCCGATCTGAAGCGGCAGTTCGTGGAGCGGCCCGGCTTCCCCGAGACGCTCGAGCCCGCTACCTTCGACAAGCTGATGGACGATCCCGGGCGCTATCTCTTCAAGGCCGATGCCCTCGAGATCATCTTCAATCAATACGATGTCGCCGCCTACGTCATGGGCCGCTATGCCGTCGATATTCCCTACAGCCGCCTAACCAATCTGATCCGCAAGGACGGCCCTCTCGGACGCTGACTTCCTTCGGGCTCAGAGCTCTTGAGTTCTTGGGCGAGGTCGATCGGAGACCTCGTACTGAGAGATCTATTGATTCATCAACCCTTCATCGAGAATGCGAAGCCGCAAAAACTCACAAGCTCTCAATGCAGCTTGCGGCGGTCCCGCGCCGGTGCGGCGGCCGTTGCGGCCGTGGGGCGTCGCTCGACCGGCGGCACTGGGCCGGAATGGTGGCCGAGCATGTGCCAGCCGGACCCCAGGCGAACGAAGGTGTTGGTCGCCATGAGCTGGCCGTTGGCGAGAATTTCCCGGCACACGACGATGGCGAGGCCGGCACGACCTGCGACCCATTCGTCGGTGCAGCGTACCTTGGGCGAGTCGGGATGGCTCAGGATGCTGCGCCAGCTGCGAAGGATTTCGGATCGTTCGTGCAGAGGTCCCTGGCCGGGATGCAGGCAGACCGTTGCGCCGGTCGGCGCCCAGAGCTGCTCCATGGCGTCATAGTCGCGGTCGTTGAAGGCACGGTAGAAGGTTCGGTTGGCTGCGAGCACGGCATCCCGCTCGTCGTCGTCGAATTCCGCCATCAGGGGCGGCAGGCGGGGAAGACGGCGCGGCATTCGACCCTCGAAACTCCTCTGTTGCGCAGTCTAGGATTAGCCGACACAGAGGAAGCATCCAACCGCCGAGAAGGCCAATGTCCATACCCAAGCTCGAATTCCCGCCGTTCCATCTGCCGCCGGAAGCGGAAGAGCTGCGCGTCGAAGTCCGCGCCTTCCTCCACGAGACACTGCCCAAGGTGAAGTCGGAGGACCGCTTCGCCAGCTGGAATACCTTCTCGCCGCAGTTCAGCCGGGAACTCGGCAAGCAGGGCTGGATCGGAATCACCTGGCCCAAGCAGTACGGCGGCTCGGAAAAGAGCTTCCTGGAGCGGTATGTCGTCACCGAGGAACTGCTGGGCAACAGCGCGCCCGCCGGCGCCCACTGGGTCGCCGACCGGCAGTCCGGCCCGCTGCTTCTGCGCTTCGGCAGCGAGGAGCAGCGCCAGGCGATCCTGCCGCGGATCACCGCGGGCGAATGCTTCTTCTCGATCGGCATGAGTGAACCCGACTCGGGTTCCGACCTCGCCTCGGTGCGCACCCGCGCCGAGCCGGTCCCGGGCGGATTCCGGGTCAACGGCACGAAAGTCTGGACCTCGGGCGCCCACCGCAATCACTACTGCATCGCTCTCGTGCGCACCTCCGGCCAGCATGGCGATCGTCACAAGGGACTGAGCCAGATCCTGGTCGACCTCAAGACGCCGAACATCAGCATCCGGCCGATCATCAACCTTGCCGGCCGGCACGACTGGAACGAGGTCACCTTCAGCGACACCTTTGTTCCCGAGAGCTGCCTGATCGGCAACGAAGGCGACGGCTGGCTGCAGGTCACCAGCGAACTGGCCTTCGAGCGCTCGGGTCCCGAGCGCTTCATGCAGAACTACTACATTCTCCGCGAGCTGGTCCGCGTGCTGGGTCGACAGCCGGCCAAGCGCGCCGCGGCGATCCTGGGCCGCATCATCGCGCGGCTATGGACCTTGCGGCAGATGTCGGTCGCCGTCGCGGGCATGATGCAGGGCGGCAAGTCGCCGGCGATCGAGGCGTCGCTGGTCAAGGACCTCGGCACGATCTACCAGCAGGACCTGCCGGAGATCGCGCGCGTGCTCGCGGAGAGCGATGCCACGACGGAAGAGGACATGGCCGATTTCCTCGACGTGGCGCAGTACGCGACGATGATGGCGCCGAGCTATACCATCCAGGGCGGCACCACCCAGGTCCTGCGCGGCATCGTCGCGCGTGGGCTGGGGCTGCGGTGACGGCCCGGCAGGTTTTAAGGAGATACTGATGGACCGCGAAACGCGCGAGATGCTGCTGGAAACGGCCGACCGCTTCTTCACCCAGCGATGCGGCAAGGACATCGTGAACGGCGTCGAGAAGGGCGTCTGGCCCGCCGATCTCTGGAAGGAGATCGAGGAAATGGGCCTGCCCAGGATTGCCGTGCCGGAGGACAAGGACGGCGCGGGCGGGACCTTGGCCGACATGCTGGCGGTGCTGCGGCTGGCGGGCTCGCACGCCGTCCCGGTGCCGCTGGCCGAGACGGCGCTCGCCAACCTGCTGGTGTCCGCCGCCGGCGGCGTGCCGGCGACCGGCACCAGCACGCTGGCGCTCGGCAAGGTCGTGTTCAACGGCAACCGCCTCAGCGGCAAGGTCGACCGTGTGCCGTTCGCCGCGGTGGCCGACCGCTTCGTTACCGTGGCCACCTCCAACGGCAAGCCGATGGTCGCGGTCGTCGCCGCAGGCAATGTCAGCATCAACGAGGTCCCGACCCACGCGGGCGAGCCCTACGGCACGGTAACGTTCGACAACCCGGCATGCGAGTTCGCGGCCGCGTCGCCGGTAAGCCTGGAACGTGCGATCGAGCTGGCGGCGCTGGTGCGCGCCATGCAGATGGCCGGTGCCGCCGACAAGGTGCTGTCGATCGCCGTCGAATACTCCAAGCAACGGGTGCAGTTCGGCCGGCCGATCTCCACCTTCCAGGCGATCCAGCACATGCTTGCCGAGCTGGCGAGCTGCGTGGCGGCGACCATCGCCTCTGCCGAGGCCGCAGCGCGAGATGCGGACGAAGGCGGGCTGGCCGACGGCGGCCGCTTCTCGATCGCCGCGGCCAAGAGCCAAGCGTCGGAATTCGCGCAGCGCATCGCCGCCATCGCCCATCAGTCGATGGGCGCAATGGGCTTCACCCACGAGCACATCCTGCATCACTACACGCGGAGGCTCTGGGTGTGGCGCCGCGACTTCGGCAGCGAAAGCTTCTGGGGCGAGAAAATCGGGACGGCCTTCGCGAAGGCGGGACCGCAGGCCCTGTGGCCGGCGCTGACGTCGAGCCAGTACGCGGCCTGAGTCTTGCTTGGGGTTGGCTGATGAGTGCCCAGACGCTCCCGGTCATCGACTTCGACGGCGCCAGTGACGAGGCGTTGGCCCGCCAGCTCGACCGGGCGTTCACCGAGATTGGCTTCTGCTACTTCCGTGGCATCGGTGTCGACCAGGCCGTGGTCAACGGCGTGTTCGAGGCATCTCGGCGCTTTCACGCACAGCCCCGTGCGGCGAAGGACGCGATCGCGATGAACAGCTTCCATCGCGGCTACATGGCGCCCAGGACCTCGATCATCCAGACCTCCTCTGTGGCGACGGTCACGAAGCCAAACGATTCCGAATCGTTCATGCTGATGCATGAGGTCGCGCCTGATGATCCGCGCTACGGCCGGCCCCTCGACGGTCCGAACCTGTGGCCCGATCTACCCGGCTTCCGCGAACCGGTCGAGGCGTACGAGAAGGCGATGCACGCGTTCTGCGTGCGATTGCTGCGCCCGATGGCGTTGGCGCTCGGCCTGCCGCGGGACTGGTTCGGCCCGCATTTCATCCAGCCGACGACTTTCCTGCGCCTGCTGCATTACCCGCCGCAGGCCAAGGACGCGCCCGAGGACGCATTCGGCTCGGCACCGCACACCGACTATGGCTTCATCACCATCCTCGCCCAGGACAGGCGGGGCGGCCTCGAGGTGCGGCGCAAGGACGGCACGTGGCTGGCGGCGCCGCCGCTCGAGGGCACCTGGGTGGTGAACGTCGCCGACATGCTGTCGCGCTGGACCAACGGCCGCTGGCAGTCGACGCCCCATCGCGTGAAGAACCTCTCGGGCGGCGATCGCTATTCGTGCCCGTACTTCTTCGACATGGCGATGGACAGCATCGTCGAGGTGCTGCCGACCTGCCAGCCGGCGAAGTTTCCCGCCGTGCGCTACGGCGACTATCTGACGGAGCGGCTCGACAAGAACTACGCCTACCGGCAGCAGCCCGCGGCATGAGCGCGCTCGACGTCACGAGCCTGGCCTTTGCCTATGACGGTGCGCTGGCGGTGCGCGATGTCTCGATCAGCGTGCAGCCCGGCGAGATCGTGGCGCTGCTGGGCGCGAACGGCGCGGGGAAGTCGACCACGGTGCGCATGATCGCCGGCGTGCTCGGCCCGCAGAAGGGCGCCATTCGCTTCGGTGGCGAAGTGCTGACTGGGATGCCAAGCCATCACGTCGTGCGCCGCGGCATCACGCTCGTGCCGGAGGGGCGGCTGGTCTTTCCGCAGATGACGGTGATGGAGAACCTGCAGCTTGGCGCACACATCAAGCAGCACAAGGAGGTCGCCGCGCTGGTCGAGCAGGCCTTCGCCCTGTTCCCGCGTCTTGCCGAGCGGCGCAGCCAGCTTGCGGGCTCGATGAGCGGCGGCGAGCAGCAGATGCTGGCGATTGCCCGCGGCCTGATGGCCGAGCCCAGGCTGATCATCCTCGACGAGCCCTCGCTCGGCCTGATGCCGATCGTCACCCAGGAAGTGTTCAAGCTGATCGAGGCGGTCAACAAGCGCGGCATCAGCGTGCTGCTGGTCGAGCAGAACCTGCACCAGTCGTTGCGCATCGCCCATCGCGGCTACGTGCTGGAGAAGGGCGCTGTGGTGCTCGCCGGGACGGGGCAGGAGCTGCTCGCCAACGACTACGTGCGGCGAGCCTTCCTGGGGCACTAGCCGGCGACCGACCGCATCGAGTTCACTTCGGGGCGATGTTGAAGTCCAGCCGTGAGCGCGTGGATCATGTAGCGGAATACATACTGGTGACGCGGTGTGCCAGGAATGCTCGCAAGCACCCGCGACGCCGCTGCGGCGTTCCACTTGCCGATTTTCATGGTGTACAGGGTGTCGTTAAAGAAGCTTCCAAAGCGGAGCCAGAGCAGCAGTCGCGGGCGGTCGCGTGGCACCTCCGCGCGATGCAGGCCATAGCCGTCCGTACAAAAGGACTGACCGGCCGGGCCGTCGAAACGGTGCGCATTGTCGCGAAACAGCTTCATCGCCAGCGGAGCGATCACCGTCTCGTCCCGTATGGAAAGCGCCTCGATCTCGTTGGAGGCGATCCCGCGACCGGTCAGGGTGCGCTCGAATCTCGCGACGTCGTTTGAGGTTTCCACGTAGTAGTGGGCGCCATCTTCCGGAACATCGACGGGCGTGAGCTGGGTGAATAGCGCCAGCGAGCGATAGTCTTCCCAGTCGCGATGAAAGACCTGCGAAGCCTTGTGCGGGGCGCGCTTGGGGAATGACCAGAAGGCGTTGATGGAATACAGCGTGGGCGTGCAGCCGAGATAGGCCTGTGCGAGATCGATGAACCTGTCCTGCGCCGCGAACCGGACGAGGCCCGGGCTCGACCAGAGGTCGAGGAAGTCGTAGCAGGCGTAGTTGCTTTCAGGCCCGACGAGATGGATGGATTCGGCCTGTCCTGTCGCCGCGTCGGGTACGTGGCCGAGCAGTACGGGCTTCGTGCGCAGGTCGGCGATAATCGCCTCGACATCGTTGTCGGGCATGGTCTTGCCGAGCGCGGCGCAACCGGCATCCAGCATCAGGTTCGCCTCGGGCGGCGTGCCGGCAACACTCCGGATCTCGGCCGGCAGCATGTCGTCACCACCGGGAAAGAGCTTGGCGATCGCGCGGCGCTCGCGCGCCGAGGCCTCCGCCAGGCGCTCGCCGAGATAGTGGTTGATCAGGCGCAGCTGCTCGGCCGGGTCGTTCCGATGCCAGAAGAGCCGTAGCGCCAGCTTCCTGTCTCCGAGGCCGGAGACGACCTTTCGCAGCCTTTGCAGGTCGAGCCGTAGGGCTGGAGAGAGACTGTCGGGACCGCCGCGGCCAATCAGTTTCGACATGAACATCTTGCTTCTCGCCTTGTGCAGGCCAGATCTGCTCTGCACTGCCAAGGCTGGTATGTACAAAGGCAAGCCGTTCGGCAACCCAAACAATGAGGCACTGTGTGCTGGGCTGTGCTAAGCCCGCGTCCGTGGGAAATCCATCGGAATCGATCGTCCGGGCTGCCGCCCGCAGGTGCGCCTCTCCGTGAGAAGGTATCGGATCTTCTGGCTGTGGTCGGCCTTCGTCGTGCTTCTCGCCGTGGTCACGATTGCCGGCCTCGAGCTGCTTTCGTCGTTGGTCGTGCCGTCCTGGCCCGCGCGGGAGCTGCGCCCGGTCGAGGCGACGAATTTGGCGTCTCTTGGGGTCGTCACCGGCGCGCAGGCCCTGCCGCACTACAACAGCTGGGGCCTCAACGATCGAGAGCGCTCGGTCCGGAAGCCCGCGGAAATCGCATTCCGCACCGTCATGATCGGCGACAGCTTCCTCGAAGGGGTCTACGTCAGCAGTCCGGTCGGCGCGCAGGTCGAGCAGGTATTGCAGGCCGAAGGCCATCGCGACATGGAGGTTGTAAGCCTCGGCATCTCTGCGACGGCGCCGCCGCAGTATTACTACCGCATCCGCAACGTGGCCCTGTCGCTGCAGCCCGATGCCATCGTGGTCGTCTTCTTTTCGGGCAACGACTTCGTGTCGAATGGCTTTTCCTGGGCCAACGTGCCGCCGCCCATCACGGAACGTCCGTTGCCGTCGTGGCTGGGCGCCGTGGCGCCGCGACTGACGTGGCTTGCCGTCAATCGGCTCGGCCTGTCCGAGTTCGGCCGCAGCACCGTCGGCGGGGCCGACACCGTGCGGGAGATCATAAAGCTGCCGCGCGGGGAACGCTTCGATGCCATGGCAAGGTTCCTCAAGACCTCGCGGTACCCCGACAAGGACGAGCGGGTCATGCGCGAGATTCTGGCCCGCGGCGGCGATCGGTTCTGGGACGTCTTCGAGCCCCGCGAACGCGACGAGGAGTATCTTCAGGCCTGGTGGATCGCCGGCATGGTCGATTGGGAAACCGGCACCTGGCCCACGCCGCTCACCCCGGAGGAAATCGACCGTTCGGTTCGGAAGGCGGAAATCGAGGCGACCGCGAGCTGGCTGGTCGCCGCACGCGACCTGGCGCGAGAAAGGGGTGTGAAGTTCCTGGTGGCGCTGGCGCCGGTTCCTGTCGTCGACCCGGTCTATGCCGAGTTCTGGAGCCCCTGGCCGCGCTACCGCAGCTATCCCATGCTGCGCGAAGCCTCGCATCGGGCGTTGCGAAAGGAGCTCGAAGCGAAGGGCGTGCCGACGGTCGATCTGGAGGACGATCTCAAGGGCGTGCGCGGCACCTATCGTCTCTCGGATGGGCACTGGACGGAGCACGGCACGGATATCGCCGCCAGGCGCCTGGCCGCGGAACTTCTGAAATTGCGGGGGACCGGGAACTAGGAAGCGTCAGGGGTGCCCAGGTAGGCAGCGATCACCTTTGGATCGTTGGCGACCTGTTTCGGCGAGCCGTCGGCGATCAGGCGGCCGGCGTCGAGCACCAGCACGCGGTCCGAGACTTCCATGACGGACGGCATGTCGTGCTCGACCAGGACCACCGTGACGCCGTTGCTGCGGACCTGGCGCAGCACGTCGATCATCGCCGCGGTCTCGGTCGGGTTGAGGCCCGCGCAGGGCTCGTCCGCGAGCAGCAGGTCGGCCCGTGTGGCGATGGCACGGGCGACCTCGAGATGGCGGAGCTGACCGACGGTCAGGCTGCTCGCGGGCTGCTCGGCGAGTGAAGCGATCGACGCCAGTTCCATGGCAAGGTGCGTCGTGGCGGCGACGTCGCGCGGGCCGGCCTTGCCGAACAGAGCGCCGATGCGGACGTTCTCGAAGACGCTCAGGTCGCGGAAGGGGCGGGCGATCTGGAAGGCGCGTGCGATGCCGAGCTCCGCGATGCGATTGGTCGCCATGCCGGTGATGCGCCTGTCCTTGAACCGTATCTCGCCGGCTGTCAGCGGCAGGTAGCCGGTGATCAGGTTGAACATCGTCGACTTGCCGGCACCGTTTGGGCCGATGATGCTGGTGATCGAGCCGTCCTCGATCGCGAACGAGACGTCGCTGATCGCCGCCAGCCCGCGGAAGTTCTTCGACAGCCGCTCGACCGTGAGCAGGCTCATGCGGCGGTCCCCTTGCGCTTCTTCAGCAGGCCCGCAACGCCGCCCGGCGCCGCGAGCACCAGCACCACGAGCACCAGCCCGGTCGCGAAGAGGTGGAAGTCGAGCAGGCGCCCGAGGATCACCTGCGTGACGAAGACCAGCAGGAAAGCGCCGATCACCGGTCCGAACAGCGTGCCCATGCCACCGAGCAGCGAATAGACGATCAGGCTGAGATTGGTGTCGTCACGGTAGACCGAATCGGTGGTGATGTAGCCCAGCGAATGGGCATAGATCACGCCCATCACACCGGTCAGCACCGCGCTCAGCACGAACGCCAGCCGCTTGTAACGCTCCGTCGGCACGCCCAGCATGCGTGCCGTATCCTCGTCCTCGCGGATGCTGAGCAGGCCGGCGCCGAAGCGGCTGCGGCGGACCAGCCAGGAGATCAGCAGGATGAACAGCGCGGCCGCGAGATAGAGCTCGTAGAAGAAGTTGGCCGGATCCATGCCGGATGGCGCGATCGGCGGGAAATTCAGCCCCATCGAGCCCTGGAAGAAGTCGATGTTGTTGGTGAGCTCGGCGCAGACGTGGCTGACGCCCAGCATGGCGATCGCGAAGAAGGTGCCGCGCAGCCGCAGGATGGGATAGGCGATCAGAGCGGCCAGGATGCCGCAGCAGCCGGCGCCGGCGAGCAGCCCGACCGGCAGCAGCAGGAGAGGGGGAAGGCCGGTGAGCTGGCCTTCGACCAGCCCGGCGGTGAAGGCGCCGACGCCAATGAAAGCCGCATGTCCGAAGCTCACATAGCCCGCGAGGCCGCCCAGGATCGCCCAGGCGAGACCCAGGCCCGCGGAATAGAGCATCAGCTGGCCGACGCGCACGTAGAACGGTGGCAAAAAGAGCGGACCGGCCGCCAGCACCACGACGGCCGCGGCGACCAGCACGAAGATCAGCGTTGGATTGCGTGTCATCGGGACGGCGCGAAGGCGTTGCCGAGCAGCCCGTTCGGCCGGACCAGCAGCAGGAGCACGAGCAGCAGGAACATCGTCACGTTCGGAAAAGCGGGGCCGATATATTGTGCCGTCAGGGTGCTCACCAGGCCGAGCAGGAGACCGCCGATCAGCGCGCCGGCGGGGCTGCCGACGCCGCCCAGCACGACGACGACGAAGGCGTTGAGAGTCCACGCGCCTTCGTCCATCGGCGAGAAGGGCAGGATGATGCCGATCACGATCCCGGCCGCGCCGGCGAACGCCGCCGACACCGCAAAGGTCAGCGCATAGACATGCCGCACGTTCACGCCGCACAGCCGGGCCGCCATGGTCTGCTGCGCGGTCGCCCGGATGACGCGGCCGAGCGGCGAGAAGCGCAAGAGGGCGGCGAGGCAGGACAGCAGGATCAGGCTCGCGGCCAGAGCACTCAGCCGCACCGCATCGAGGTTCACGGGCCCGAGTTTCAGGGAGGTGAAAGCATAGCTCGGCGTGATGCTCTTCATGTCGGGCGAGAAGACCCAGATCATGGCGTTCTGCAGCATCAGCGCAACGCCGAAGGTCAGCAGCATCGAGTTGACGGAGGCGCGATCGACGGCGCGCTGGATCAGGAAGCGCTGGTAGGCGTAGCCGACACAGAACAGAACCGCCATCACCGGCGGAATGCAGAGCAGCGGATCGATGTGCAGCGCCTCGGAGAAGATCAGTGCGAGATACGCGCCCATCAGCACCAGGATGCCGTGGCTGAGGTTGATGACATGCAGCACGCCGAAGATCAGCGAGAAGCCGACGGCGGCGAGCGCGTAGATGCCGCCCAGCACCAGGCCGTCGGCGAGGGTTTGCGCGATGAGGTTCATGGCAAGTCGATTGTCTTGGCTGGGTGCGCGGCTCTCCAGAGACGCTCTTCCTCTATTTGCCTCATTCCTTGAGCGGCTCTGGAGAGCCGCGCTCCCGGCAAACCGATCAAGCCTTCTTGTCCCAGGTCTGTGCCGGATAGATGGCCGAAGCGGACTTTGCCGCTTCGGGGAACACCGTCTCGAGCTTGCCCTTCTGGACCTGGCCGATCATCCCGCCCAGGGTCAGCGGATCGCCGTCGCCATCGGGCGTGAACTTGATGCGGGCATAGAAGGTCTCGAAGTCGGCCGCGGCGAGCGCGTCGCGCACCGCGTCGGGCTTGAGGCTCTTGGCGGCCTGCATCGCCATCACATAGGTCTCGATGCAGGCAGCGGCACCGGCGACGTGATACGCAATCGGGCGGGTGAACTTGCTGCGATAATACTCCGCGAACTTCTTCGCATCGCCGAAGAACTTGTCCTTGTACGGCACGGTCTCGTCCCAGTAGGTCGAGCACAGGATCGACTCGGAGTACTTGCCGAGCGCCTCGCGATAGGACGCGAGCTGCGGGCCGAGCCCCTGGAACAGCAGCTTCACGTTGGTATTGGTCGCCACCATCTGGCGCGCGATCAGCAGCGAGTTCTGGTCGTGCACGACGCAGAGCAGCATGTCCGGCGTGTTGGCGCGCACCGAGGCAAGCACGCTCGAGACGTCGGTCACCTTCGCCGGCAGCTCGAAAGTGTCCAGCAGCTTGAAGCCCGCCGCGTTGCACGAAAGCTTCACGCCTTCGGCGGCGGTCTTCGAGAAGGCGTCGTTGTTGTAGATCACCGAGTAGGTCGCGGGCGTCGGCTGCAGCGTCTTGAATAGTGCCGATGCGGCCGCGAACTGGCGAGTGGCGCGCGGAAACATGCCGAACACGTACTTGTAGCCGCGGGTGAAGATGGCGTCGGAACCGCCGCCGGTCTGCACCATGGGCTTCTTGGCGCGTTCCGTGATGGCCGCGGTGGGGAGCACGATGTTCGAGCCGAACGAGCCCAGGAAGAAATCCGTGCCCTCGTCGATCTGGCGCTGGATCAGCGTCGTGGCGCGCGCCGGATCGCTCGCGTCGTCGAACAGCTTGAGCTCGATCTTGTACTTCTCGCCGGCGATCTCCACGCCGCCGAGCACGTCGTTCATGTAGGTCGCGGCGGTAATGTAGCCGTTGTTGACGTTGAGGCCGGTCTCGGCTGCCGCTCCGGTCAGCGGCACCGAGCCGCCGATCGTCAGCGTCTTGGTCTGTGCGTGGACCGAACGGATGGCCGGAGCGGAGAGGGCAATGGCTCCCAGTCCTGCAGACAAAACGTCGCGACGCTTCATTAGTCCCTCTTTCACTTTCGACTGGCGGCCAAGCTTGATCGGGCGATGGTCCCAAATGCGTCGTTCATGTGCAAGATGCATGCCTTGCAGGGAGGAATGGGTGCTCTCGAAAGCCGACAACGAAACGCTCTGCCGGGTCGGACCCGGAACACCGATGGGCGCCGTGTTCCGCCGCTTCTGGCATCCTGTGTGCCTTTCCGAGCAGGTCGCGAAGCCTGATGGCGATCCCGTCCGGGTCGAGATTCTCGGCGAGCGGCTGGTCGCGTTTCGTGACACGAGCGGCAAGCTCGGTCTGCTGGAGGAGGGCTGCCCTCATCGCGGCGTGTCGCTCGCGCTCGGTCGCAACGAGGACGCGGGGCTGCGCTGTCTCTATCACGGCTGGAAGTTTGCCGTGGACGGCACGATCCTCGACATGCCGAACTGCCCGGACCTGCGGCTGGCGCGGAACGTCAAGGCGAAGACCTATCCGATCCGCGAGGCAGGCGGCTTCCTTTGGGCCTATCTCGGCCCGTCCGGGAAGATGCCGGCGTTCCCGACATGGCGCTTCCTCGACATCCCGGTCGAGCACATGCGCGTGAACCGCATCGACGCCGACGTCAATTACATGCAGCAGCTCGAAGGCGGGGCGGACACCTCGCATGTCGGCATCCTGCACTCGAACTTCGCACGGCCGGGCTGGATGACGGGTGCCTTCAACGCCAATACCGACCAGGACAATCCGGCGGCGCTGGCGACCGGCGATCTCGCGCCGACGCTTGCGGTCGAGGACACACCGTTCGGCTTCCACTACGCGGCGATCCGGCAGGTCGACGGCAACGAAGCCGACGGCAAGCGCAACGTCCGGGTCGTGCCCATCATCATGCCGTCGACGCGCATCATTCCATCGCCCGCAGTGCAGTTCATCATCTTCGAAGTGCCGATGAACGACACGCGCACCGCGACCTTCGCGGCGAGCTACCGGCTCGACGGCGCGCCGGTGGACCAGTGGAAGCTGAACGAGATGAGCGGCCGGCACAATCCGCAGCTGTTCGACGAGAAAACGCACCGGTACATCGGCACCTGGGAAAATCGCTTCGGGCAGGACCGCGCGCGGATGAGCGAGGATTGGAGCGGCATCAAGGGCGTGGTCATGGAAGACATGGCGATGGCGATGTCGCAAGGCGCCATCGCCGACCGCAGCAAGGAGCATCTGGTGCCGGCCGACCAGGCGGTGGTGCGGTGCCGGCGGCAGCTCCTCGAATCGGCAAGGCGCGTGGCCGACGGTGGCGACCCGATCGGGGTCGAGGTCGATGTCTCGACCATTCGGGCGATCGATGCGACGGTGCCGGGAAATGTGCGTTGGCAGGATCTGGTGACGGCATGATCAAGAAAATTATCGCAGGCTTGCTCCTGTCACTGGCGTTCGCGCTGCCCGCACGAGCGGCATATCCCGAACGTGCCATCACGATCGTCGTGCCGCTCCCGCCTGGCGGACCGGCTGATACCGTGGCGCGCGTGGTCGGCCAGAAGCTGAGCGAACGGCTGGGCCAGCCGGTCACGATCGACAACAAGCCGGGCGCACTCGGCCTGATCGGTGCGGAAATCGGCGCCCGCGCCAAACCCGATGGCTACACCATCGTCATGGTGAGTTCCGGCCTTGCCATCCAGGTCGCGACTCAGCCCAGGACGGTGAAGTTCGACGTGCACAAGGACCTGCAGCCGCTGACCTACGCGGTCAAGGTGCCGATGGTCTTCGCCGCCAATCCCGCCGCACCGTTCAAGACGATGAAGGAGTTCGTCGACTACGCGAAGACGAAACCCGGTGCGGTCTCGGTCGGTGTCAGTCCAGGCCTCGGCGGCACTGCCCATCTCACGCTCGAGCGCATGAAGCTGGGCGTCGGCCTCGACGTCGTGGCGGTCCCCTACAAGGGCAGCGCGCCCGCCCTGCAGGCGCTGCTCAGCAACGAGGTGCCGGTGATCATCGACACGCTTGCGGGAATGTCGGGCCTGGTCGATGACGGCAAGGTCCGGGCGCTCGCGGCGCTCACCGACACGCCGCCGGTCAATCACGAGAAGCTGCCCACCATCGCCGCCGCGGGCTTCGAGGGCTATGCGGCCGACACGTGGAACGGCTTCATGGTGCCGGGCGGCACCCCGAAGGACATCGTGGCGCTGTTGCACAAGGAAATCGTTGCGATCCTCGCCCAGCCAGACGTGAAGGCAAAGATCCTCGCCATCGGCCTAGAGCCCGCGACCAACACGCCCGAGCAATTCACCGCAGCGTTCGACAAGGCCATTGCCACCTGGACCAAGGTGGCCGCCGACGCGAAGCTCAAGTTCGAGTGACCCGCGCCGTTCCGTAGTCCGTATCGGGGCCGCTAGCCCTTGATCTCCACGCCGGCCCATTCCTCCAGCACCTTCGCGATATGCGTGAAGTCGGAGTCGGCGCCGAAGCGGGCGCGGGTGATGGCGAGCATCTCGCGCACCGCGCCGCCGACGACCATCGGCACGCCCATCGCTTCGGCTTCTTCGACGCAGAGACGGACGTCCTTGTAGGACAGCCCGGTCGCGAAGCCGAAATCGAAGGTGCGGGGCAGGATGGCGCGCGGGAACTTGTCCTGCGTGGCACTGTTGCGCCCGCTCGAGGCGTTGATGATGTCGATCAGCACCTTGGCATCGAGGCCTGCCTTCACGCCCATCGCCATGACCTCGGAGGTTGCCACCATCGCCGCCGCAGCCAGCAAATTGTTGGCGAGCTTGGCGGTCTGCGCCATGCCGGGCTTCTCGCCGGCGAAGAACAGCTTGCCGAACGTCTTCATCATCGGCTCGATCTCGCCGTAGACCTTCTTCGGGCAGGACACCATGACCGCGAGCGTGCCGGCCTTGGCGCCGGTCACCCCGCCGCTCACCGGCGAGTCGACCCAGCCGATGCGGCGCTGGGCGAGTTTGCCGGCCACTTCCGCGGCGACGCCGGGTCCGGTGGTCGACAGGTCGATCACCAATTTGACGCTCGAACCGTTGATGAGGCCGGCATTGCCGCCCAGCGCCACCTCGCGGACGATGTCGGGTGTCGGCAGGCTGATCAGCACGATCTTGGCCTGCGAGGCGACCTCGGCGGGCGAGGCCGCGATCTGTGCGCCGCGTTCGGCAAAGGGCTTCATCGCTTCTGGCGACACGTCGTAGATGCACAGTTCATAGCCTGCATCGAGCAGACGCGAGGCCATCGGGCCGCCCATCCGTCCGACCCCGACGAAGCCCACCACTGCCATTGTTTCCTCCACGCTCGCGTTGGCTGCTAAGCTAGCATCGGAGAGGAAACATGCTGAAAGGCAAAACCGCGCTAGTGACCGGCTCGACCCAGGGGCTCGGGCTCGCAACGGTCGAGCGGCTCGCGTCGCATGGCTGCAGTATCGTGATGAACGGCCTCGGCGACGCCGCGACGATCGAGGCCAACCGGCGGCGGATTGCCGAGACCCACGGCGTTGCGGTGCTGCATCACGGCGCGGACCTTGCGAAGCCGGCCGAGATAACGGCGCTGGTCGAGGCGGCCTTGGCGGAATTCGGCGGCGTCGACATCCTGGTCAACAACGCCGTCGTGCGACACTTCGCGCCAATCGAGCACTTCAAGCCGGAGGACTGGGACCGTGCGCTCGCGGTCAATCTCTCCTCGGCATTCCACACCACGCGCCTGATCCTGCCCGGAATGCGCGAGCGCGACTTTGGGCGCATCGTGAACATCGCCTCGATTTTCGGCCTGCGGGCCGTCGTCAACAGGGTCGACTACGTGACGACCAAGACGGCGCTGATCGGCTTTACCCGCGCGGTTGCACTCGAGACTGCTGCGCAGAACATCACCTGCAATGCCCTCTGCCCCGGCTCGTCGCCCACGCCGGCGATCGAGCAGCGCCTCGCCGACTTCATGGCGAAGGAGAAGCTGCCGCGCGATGAGGCGGTCAAGGCCTTCATGGGGTCGCGCCAGCCGTCGGGACGGTTCGTGTCGCCGGAGCGGGTGGCCGGACTGATCGCCTTCCTGTGCGGGCCGGACGGGGCAGACACGACGGGCTCCGCCATTTCCATCGACGGCGGTTGGAGCGCGGCGTAGTCTTTCGTCAAACATCAGGAGGAGATAACAAATGACTGTTTCACGCCGGAAATTCCTGCCTGCCGCCGCCGCCGCGACGGTGGCTGCCGGCACGCTGGCCGCGCCCGCCCTCGCGCAATCGGACCCCGTGATCAAGTGGCGCCTGGCATCGAGCTTCCCCAAGAGCCTCGACACCTTGTTCGGCGCGTCGCAGACGATCGCCCGCATCACCGGCGAGATGACCGACGGCAAGTTCGAGATTCGCGCGTTCGGCGCCGGCGAGCTCGTGCCCGGCCTGCAGGTGCTCGACGCCGTTGCCAACAACACCGTCGAATGCGGCCACACCTACACCGGCTATTACATCGGCAAGAACCCGTCCTTCATCTTCGACGGATCGCTGCCGTTCGGCCTGACGCCGCGCATGCAGAATGCCTGGATGATGTTCGGCGACGGTCGCAAGCTGATGGACGAGGTCTATGACAGCTTCGGCGTGGTGGCTTTGCCGGCCGGCCAGACCGGCGGCCAGATGTTCGGCTGGTTCCGCAAGGAGCTGAAGACTCCCAAGGACCTCGACGGCCTGAAGATGCGCACTGCCGGGTTCGGCGGCAAGGTGATGGGCAAGCTCGGCGTCGTCCCGCAGCAGATTGCTGGCGGCGACATCTACCCCTCGCTCGAGCGCGGCACGATCGACGCCTGCGAATGGGTCGGTCCCTACGACGACGAGAAGCTCGGCTTCAACAAGGTCGCGAAATACTACTACACGCCGGGCGTCATGGAGCTCGAGGCGGTGAATCAGCTGATGATCGGCAAGGCGGCGTGGGCGTCGCTGCCAGCGCGCTATCAGGCCGTGCTCCGCTACGCCTGCAACTACTCGATGACCGAGATGCTCGCGGCCTACGACGCCAAGAACGCGGAGGCTATCGCCCGGCTCGTCGCTGCAGGAACGCAGCTCACCGTGCTGCCGGACGAGATCATCAAGGCGCTGCGCGTGGCGCTCGAGCAGGTGCTCGACGAGGAGGCCGCGGCGAACGAGCAGTTCAAGAAGATCCTGGCCAACTGGCGCGCGTTCCGGGCCAACCAGCATCGCTGGTTCTCGATCGCCGACACTCGCGCCGAGAACTCAGTCTACCGCTCGGCACCGGCCTAGATCAGCTCCTGCCGGACCGCGTTGCCCTCAGGATCTTCCTCTCGGCAACGAGGCTCCGGCAGACCGCCTTCAGGACAGTCACGGTCTCGCGCGTGGCGCGGCTCACCGGGCGGCCGCGCGGCAGGGCGAGCACGCGATCGGCGCGCATCCATGGCACCAGCGCAGCCGACAGCGTGCCGTTCGCCACCTCCTGGTGAATGCCGGAGAAGGGCAGAAGGCCGTAGCCCAGCCCGTCCATCACCATCTGCTTGAGCGGCGTCATGCTCTCGACGCGGAACGCGGACGGGGTCGCAGGCGGGAAGGGGTTGCGGCTCAGCGGGCGCACCACGGCAGGCAACGCTTCGAACGCCTTGCGCGTGATCGTACCTGATTCGAGCAGGGGATCGCCCGGCGGGCCGATCACGAACACCTGCTCGACCACCAGCGTCTCGTACTCGAGGTGGTCGTTTGGCCGTGGCGCCGAGACCAGGGCGATATCGATCTCGCCGCGCAGCAGCCGATCGGTCATCTCCTCCGTCAGCCCTTCGCTCAGCTCGAACTGGACGCGCGGGAAGCGGGCGGCGAACAGGCGGGCGAGCGGCGCATAGAAGATGTCGGCCAGGCTGGAGGGTGCCCCGAGCCGCACCGTGCCGCTCGGCTCGCGGTTCTCGGTCTGCACCTCGGCCTTGATGTCGTCGAGGCTGCCGAGCAGCCGGCGGCTGCGGTCGAGCAGCACCTTGCCCGACTCGGTGACGGAGACGCCGCGCGCGCCGCGGACCAGCAGGGCGCCGCCGAGTTCCTCTTCCAGAACGCGGATGTGCCGGCTGAGCGCCGACTGCGCGACATTGAGCGCGCTGGCGGCCGTGCCGAAGCCGCCGCGTTCGGCGACGGCCACGAAGTAGCGGAGCTGGCGCAGATCCATGGGAACCCCTGATCTCGAAACAAGATGGAGAGCATATCAAACATATTCTGGCGAGATCGAGGGCTGGCCTGGAAACTCGGCGCAACGAAGCAGAAGGAAGCGCATGGCCGAAGCCACGGACAGTCAGCGACGCACATCGGTCTTCATCGTCGGCGGCGGCCCGGTCGGGCTGGCGATGGGCCTGCTGCTCGATCGCTTCGGCATCGACGCCGTGATCGTCGAGAAGAGTCCGACGACGACCGATCATCCGAAATCGCGCGGCTGCTGGGTGCGCACCATGGAGATCTTCCGCCAGTGGGGGATCGAGCAGCGCATCCGCGACCGCGGCCTGCAGGACAATTCCGACATGTTCGTCCAGGTCGAGAGCATCGCCGGCCGCGAGATCGGCCGCTCGCGGCCCGAGCCCAACCTCGGCCAGACGCCGGCCTGGAAATGCCTGGTGGCGCAAGACGCGGTCGAGGAGGAGATCTACCGCGTCATCGAGCACTCCAATCGCGTGCAGGTGCGTTTCTCGACCGAGTTCGTCGGCTTCGAGGAGACGGACGACGGCGTCGAATGCGAGATCCGCTCCGTCGATTCCGGCGAGACCGAGCGTTGGCGGGCGAAATACCTGCTGGCGTGCGACGGCGCGGGCAGCCGGACCCGACAGAAGGCGGGCATCGACATGATCGGGCCGGCGTCGATGGCGGTGCTGCTCAACGAATACTGGCGCGCCGACCTGTCGCGCTTCCCGCTCGCGCGCGAGGCCGCCGGTTACCAGGTCTATTCGAAGACGCCGGGCGTTCCGCGCGCCGGCATCCTCAACACCAACGGACGCGACCGCTGGCTCAGCATCATCCAGATCGGCCACGAGAAGGACGAGCGGCCGCGTCCGTGGACGGATGCCGAGACGATCGAGATGATCCGCAAGCATGTCGGCGTGCCCGACCTCGACGTGACGCTGCTCAACCGCTCGATCTGGCGGATGAGCCGGCAGGTCGCCGCGACGTTCCGCAAGCGGCGCGTCTTCCTGGTCGGTGACGCCGCCCATCGCTTTCCGCCGACCGGCGGATTCGGCCTCAACTCCGGCGTGCAGGACGCGCACAACCTCACCTGGAAGCTGGTTTATGTGCTGCGCGGCTGGGCCTCGGACAAGTTGCTCGACAGCTACGACGTCGAGCGGCGGCCGGTGGCGCAGTCCAATGCCGATTTCAGCGTCGGCAACCGCACGCGCTTCCTGCGCATGGAGCAGGCGATCCGCTCCGGCAACGACGATCATATCCGCTTCTGGATCAACGATCTCGACAACCACCTGCACAGCATCGGCCAGGCGCTGGGCTTCACCTACGAGGAAGGCGCGGTGATTCCCGACGGCACGCCGAAGGGCGGCCATCTCACGCGCTACTACACGCCGAGCGACCGGCCGGGCGGGCGCTTCCCGCACATCTGGCTCGACCCCGCGCGGAAGCACTCGACGCTCGACTGGTTCGACCAGGACTTCACGGTCGTCGCGGGCCCGCTGGGCGACGCCTGGCTGGAGGCCGGCCGCGACGTGTCCTCGAAGCTCGGCATGCCGCTCGGGCTGCGCCAGTTGCCCAACGCTCATCCGGCCGACGGCATCGAGATGGGATTGCGCGGCGCCGTGCTGGTGCGGCCCGACGGCCACGTCGCCTGGCGCATGCCCTACATTCCGGCCGATCCGGCCCGCGAGCTGGCGGGCGCGCTCGGCGCGCTGCTGCATTGAGCGCGGCGATGCTTCGGATCGAAGCCAACGGCACCTCGATCTGCTGCAAGGTGAGCGGGGAGGGCCTTCCAGTGGTGCTGATCCACGGCGCGGAGGCCGATCATTCCATGTTCGCCGGCTTCGGCGCCCTGCTGGCCGAGCATTTCACCGTTATCGCCTATGACCAGCGCGATTCGGGCGGCACGCGCAATCCATCGCTGCCGTACGGGCTTGCCGAGTTGGCCGACGATGCGGCCGCGCTCATCGCGGCGCTCGGCCACGACCGCGCGCATGTCTTCGGCACCTCGCTCGGCGGCGTGATCGCGCAGGTGCTGGCCGAGCGGCATCCCGGGCGGATCGACCGTCTGGTGCTGTCGAGCACCTTTCGCGCCGGCCTGACGCCGAGCTCGATCAACCCCGACGTCTTCTCCAGGCTGGCGGCCTTGCGCGCGGGCCTGCCCGGCACGGCGGCGGAGATCGCCGGGTACTTCTTTCCGGCCGCGCACATCGCCGCCCATCCCGAAGTGGTCGACATCTTCAACGGTAAGGGGCGCACCGCCGAGCAGAGGCAGCGTCGCGCCGGCATTCTCGCGCAAACGCCGGCCAACGATCTGGCGGCCATCACGGCCCCGACGCTGGTGCTGGTCGGCGCCGACGACCGGCTCATCCCGCCGGCGCACACGCTCTCGCTGGCGGGCGAGATCGCCCAATCGCGACGCTTGGTCCTGCCGGGAGTCGGTCACGTGGGGACGCTGCAGGCGCCCGACGTCGTGGCGCGCGAAGTCATCGCCTTTCTGAAAGCAAAAGACGGAGGAAACGACCATGACCATTCGGGAGAAGGACCTCTGCCGGCATCGTGAAGCGCCATCGCGGCGGCGCGCCCTTGGCCTCCTGGCTGCGACGCCGTTGCTGCTGCCCGGACAGGCCGGGGCGCAGACCGACTGGCCGTCGAAGCCGGTGCGCGTCGTGTCGCCCTCGACCGGCGGCATCACCGACACGCATTGCCGGATCGTATTCGAGGCGCTGTCGGATCGTCTCGGCCAGCGTTTCTATGTCGACGGCAAGCCGGGCGCGGGCGGCGGCATCTCGGCGCAGATCGCGGCGCGCTCGCCCGCGGACGGCTACACGCTGCTGTTCTGCATCGCCAGCCTGATCGTCACGAACCCGTTCGTCTATACCAAGCTGCTCTACGACATCGATCGCGACTTCGATCCGGTCGCGCTGCTTGCGTGGGCGCCCTTCGCGATCCTCGCCCGGGAGAGTCTCGCCGTGCGCTCGATGCCTGAGCTGGCCGAGCACATCCGCGCCAATCCGGGCAAGGTGACGTTCGCCAACGTGGCGCCCGGCAGCCTGGCGCATCTGGTCGGCGAGCAGTGGATCCAGAGGATCGGCGGCCGTGCCGAGATGGTGCCCTATCGCAGCGTTCCGCAGACCATGCTCGCCTTGTCGAGCGGCGAGATGGATGTGTTCGTGGCGCCGATCGGCGAGGCGAAGGCGGGAATTGCCGGCGGCAAGATCCGTGGTCTCGGGGTGACGACGGCGAAGCGGCTGGAAGCCTTGCCCGATGTGCCGACGCTAGAGGAGCAGGGCTATCCGGGCTTCGACGTCGCCGGCTGGTACGGTGTCCTCGCGCCTAAAGGTACGCCACGGCCGATCGTCGAGAAGCTCAACCGCGAGCTCAATGCGGTGATCAGCGATCCAGCCTATCGCGAGCGTGTGATCGGATTGGGTGCCGTCGCGGCCGAGCCGCTGGCTCCCGAAGCGTTTGGCGCCTCCTACCGCGCCGAAGCCGAGCGCTGGAAGGCCGTGATCGAAAGGATCGGGCTGAAGCTCGAATAGGCTGACGGGCTGACCCTCAGTTCTTTCTCTCCTGCGCCTCCTGCCGGCGCTGCAGGTGCCGATCGATCGCGTTCAGCATGCGTACCACCGCCGCATCCACGGCGGGATCGGACTCGAGCGGCAAGCGCCATTCGTCGAGCTGACGGCCAAGCGCGGCCGGCGAGGTTGGCTGGGTACGCATGATCATACAACACAGAATGGACGCAGCAGTTGCATCGCTCGCCCGGAAGGCAGCGAGAAATGCGCGGGGCTAGCCTGCTTGAGTGGCCGAACTGCACGCAAATGCGTCAACTTTCATCTCTGTCGTCCTGAGCGTAGCGAAGGACCTCACGCCAGCCAGGCGGCCCATGCCTGATCGTTCGGTGAGATCCTTCGCTCCGCTCAGGATGACGGAGGGTGTTGCTGACCTACATGTCTTGTCGGTCCGAGGCGGAGCCTCGCTAGCGCTTCACGTCGCGCAGCGCCTTGCCGAGGGCGCCGAGCAGATCGTCGTGGTGCTTGTGGCGGCCCGCGCCAAGGGCACGCGGCAACCCCGCATGATGCGCCTTGCCCCGGACGGTCAGGATCGGTCCATCCTTGCCGTCCTCGATCAGCCGCAACGCCCGCAATTGAGCCAGATCCGCGGCTCGCAGGGTATGCACCGGAGATTCGCCATAGGCGACCCGGCGAAGGGTGATCTCTTCCTCGCCGCTAAGCACGTCGGCGCCGTTCTTCTTGTCGCTGCTGGCGGTCATCTGCATCTCCTGGGGACGTCACAGCAGCGCGATCTGGTCGCGGAAGTCCAGCTTAGATGGTGCTTGCGCTGTCCATCCACAAGACGCGCCCTTCAGTGGCGCCAGTCCTTGGCCGGCGGCAGGCCGTCGGTCACGTCGATATGTGCGGCATCGCCGTGCGATTCGGAATGCTTGCCGCTGAACCGAAGGTGGAGCACCCGGCCGTCCGAGCCCAGCAGCCGCAAGTCGTGCTGGCCGAAGCAGCGTTGAAGGTCGACCGCCGGCATGCGCAGCTCGCCGGACGCCACTACTTCGCCCGGGCGGGTGGTGTAGCCGTCGAGATCGTATTCGGCCGGGCCGATCGTCTCGTCGCCCGAGACCAGCGTTCCGGTGCCACGTAGCCGGCCGAGAAACTTCATCGCGCCGGGCTCCTTGCATCGCGAAAGCGGACCAACCTTCCCGTGGCTTCGTCCCACAGGGTGAGCCACGGTGCGGTCAGCGCTCGGCCGAGGGTCAGCGGCGAGGTGGGGCGCACAGCCTGCACCGCCTCATGCGCCGCGCCGAGGCGATAGCTCGGCACGCGCGGGTCGAGATGATGCACATGGTGAAACCCGATGTTCCCGGTCAGCCATCGCAGGGGTACCGGCAATCGCAGCCACGATGCGCCGCCCAGCGCCGCTTCGACGAAGCGCCACTCGCTGCGCGGCGACCAAAGCGCCGTTTCGAACCTGTGCTGCACGGAAAACAGCCACACGCCCAGCACCGCCGCAACGGCCATCACCGGTGCATGGACGAGCAGCACTTCCTGCCAGCCGAACAGCGCCACCAGGGTGGCGAACAGGCCCGCCAACGCCAGATTGGTGAGATGGACCGAAGCGCGTTCTCTCCTCCAATCCTTCGGAGTGTCGAAGGGCACGCGGTAGAGCAGCAGGAACACGAGCGGCGGCAGCAGCAGGTTGGCGACAAGCGGATGGCGCGGCAGCCGGTAGAGCAGGCGTTGCCCTGACGACAGCGCGCGATACTCCTGCACGGTGAGGCACGTGGAGTAGATGTCGGCGCCGCCGCCGCCGCTGCGGCCGAGATCGTTCCACTCGCCATGATGACGTCCGTGCTGCCGGCTCCAGTTTGCGAACGGCGTCAAGGTGATCAGGCTGCACAGGCGGCCGACGGCGACGTTGGCGCGGCGCGAGGCGAAGAAAGAGCCATGGCCGCAGTCGTGCTGGATGATGAAGATGCGCAGGAGCAGTGCGCCGGTCGGCAGGGCGAGCGCCAGGGTGAGCCACGGAGACAGCGGATAGACGAGATACATCGCCACGCAGGAGGCGATGAAGGGGCCGAACGAGGTCGCTAGCTGAACTATTCCGGCGCGCAAGGAGGGTCGTGCAAATGTGGCGGCAGTGCGGCGAACCTCGGAGTCGGATGCGTGCATCGTCTTAGATGGTGCGGCCGCACGAGACTTGCAAATGCGCGAGCCGCGGCCCATACAGGGCCGGTCGATAGACGGATAGATGATTGGTCGCGCCCTGCGTATGTCGACGCGGCCCCCGACTCCATCCCGAAAACCAATGCGCCTTCGACGACCGGTGTGCAGCCCAAGCAGCACGCCGATCAGCATATCTACGTTCGTGAGAGGTATTCCCATGACCACGGGAACCGTCAAATGGTTCAATGCCACCAAGGGCTACGGCTTCATCCAGCCCGATAACGGCGGCAAGGACGCCTTCGTCCATATCAGCGCCATCGAGCGCGCAGGCCTCGGTACGCTCAACGAGGGCCAGAAGGTCGAGTTCGAGCTCGTGACCGACCGTCGCAGCGGCAAGCAGTCCGCCGACAATCTGAAGGCCGTTGGCTGATCAGGCGAGAAGGCCCGCCCTGACAGCAGGGCGGGCCATTTCCGTTCCTTTGACGGCGTGCGCCCCACGTTAGAAACTTCCGCCCAAAGGGGGAAGCGGGCAATGACCACATTCGTATTGATACACGGTGCCTATCAGGGCGGCTGGATCTGGAAGCGCGTCGCGGCCGAGCTTGCCCGGACGGGTGCTCGCGTTCTGGCGCCGACGCTCGATGGCTGTGCCGAGCGCAAGGATCAGGTGCGACCGGGCATCACGACGGAGACCCACGCGGCCGAGATCGCAGAGCTGCTGTTCTACGAGGACCTGACCGATGTCGTGCTGGTCGGCACGAGCACCGGCGGCATGGTGATGGCGGCCGCGGCGGAGCGGGCGCGCGCGCGGATTGCGCGGCTGGTTTTCGCGGACGCGCTGGCGCTGCTCGATGGCGAGGCGCTGCCCGATATCGTCAAGCGTCCGACCGCAGTCGACACCGCGCTGACGAGTGGTCCGTCCCGCGAGGATTTCGAGACACGGCTGTTCGCCGATCTCGATCCGGAGACACGGCGCTGGGCAATCGACCGCTGCACGCCGCACCCGATCGCCGTAATGCAGGCACCGGTCCGGCTCGAGCGCTTCTGGGACCAGCCGTGGAAGGCGTCGGTGATCTGGTGCATGCGCAGCGCCAATCCGCCGCAAGCGCACCAGCGCCGCGCCGCCGATCTCCTCAAGGCGCGCTGGCATCAGCTCGACACGGGCCATTACCCGATGCTCACCGAACCGGTCGCCTTGGCGAGATTGATCGCGCAGGATTGAGGGCCGCGCCCGAATTCAGGAGCCACCGTTCGAATCGATCATGTAAGCTTCCCGCAATGGAAGATGTCGGGGGAGCGATGGATCGACGACGTTTCGGCGTGATCGTGAGGAGGCTCGGGGCAATGGCCTCGGGAACCTTGCTCGCAATCAGCCTGTCGCCTCTGTCGCTTCCGGCCGTCGCACAGAGCACGGTCTGGGATAGCGTGTGGACGAACTCGAGTTGGTACGTCCCGGTTCCGAACCTCATCGCCTACACGGCCAGCAGCCAGGACCTGTCGCAGGTCGTGCCGACCGGCGATCAGACGCTGTGGACGATCGGTACCTCCGATCATGGCCGCTTCACCGGCGTCAGCAATGCGACGCTGAGCCTGGGCTCCTTCGAAAGCTTTTCGAAGACGAACATGAACGGCTTCGTTTCGACGGCCGGTCAGGTCATCATCGTGTTCACGTCGGATACCAGCGCGCCCATCGTCGGCATCGGACAGATGCGCGAAATCGGCGGCGTGCCGCTGGCCCAGATGCAGATGATCACCCACGGCGATACGCTGCTCACGCATTGGGCGTACATGGCTCCGTACAATCCTGCCACCTTCACGCCGCCGCCGCCGACGGACGTCGTCTATGCCGACGTGACGTCGCCGCAATGGCGCTGGACGAAAAGCACGACCTGGTCGCTGGTCAGCCAGCCGATCTTCTCGTCGACCAGTCCCGGCACCTTCAAGATCACCAACTACAACAACGGCTACTTCTGGGGAATCGGCGTGGGTCCGCAGGGCAGCGGCGTCGGCAACTTCACGCTGCTCGGCTCGATGACGCCCGAAGGCAACGTGCTGTTCAACACCGTGGCCAACGGCACGCTGATCAGCCTGAGCGGGCTCATCACGGGGGACCCGGCAACCGGCGCAATGGCATTGTTTCCGTACCTGGGATCGGGAACGTACGGTCCGGTCAGCACGGCAAACGTGGTGGTCACGCCCTCCGCGATCGCTGCGGGCTCGACCTACTTCCTGAGCGATGTCGGCTCGATCGTCCTGCCGGCGTTCAGCGGCGGGACGCTGCAGGTCGACGCGAACGGGCAGATCTCCACGCAGAACTTCACGCTCGATGCGTCCGGCACCAACCGGATCGACCAGCGCGGCAACAGCGCCACGTTCTCGGGAGTGCTGTCCGACGCGGTTCCCGGCACGCCCGGCGGGGTGATCATCGCCAACAGCGAAACCGGCGGACGGATCGTGTTCAGCGGGGTGAGCAGCTACACCGGGATGACGACGATCGATGCCGGTGCCACGCTCGCCGTCGACGGCGTGATCGTGTCGCCGGTCACGGTCGACGGCACGCTGCGCGGCACCGGCCTGATCGGCGGCAGCACGACGATCGCGAACGGCGGCACGCTGGCGCCGGGCGACAGCCCCGGCACGCTGACCTTCGGCGCGCCGGTCGCGATGGCGCCGGGCGCGACGCTGCAGCTCGACATCGACGGCACGGGAACGGGCACAGGGGCCGGCAACTACAGCCGTGTCGTCGTGGTCGGCGCGGGCAACAGCTTCACCGCCGACGGCACGCTACAGCCGCTGCTGCGCGGCATCACGCCGCCCGCATCGAACAGCTTCACCCCGTCCCTAGGCCAGCAGTTCAACGTGATCGCGGCCGAAGGCGGCGTGCTCGGCGGCTTCACCAGCCTGACCCAGCCGGCCGGACTCGCCCCGGGGACGCGCTTCGATGCGCTCTATGCGCCGAGCACGGTCAACCTCGTCGTGACGCCGGCTGCGTATGGAAGCCTGGGCCAGGCCGGGCTGCCGCAGACCGGCAACCAGTCATCGGTCGGTCGTGCGCTGGATTCGCTCCGGCCCGCGGCGGGCCTTCGGATGAACGGTGCGACGGCGGCGTTGTTCACGCCGCTCTATACGCTGCCCGTCGCGAGCATCCCGCAGGCCCTCGAACAGCTCTCGCCGACGATCTATGGCGACGTGCTGCTTGCCGCGCGCGGAACGTGGCGTGGGTTCGCCGAGCAGGTCACGGGGCAGCTCGACGCACGCCGCCGCGGCAGCCGATCGGGCACCACGGCGCCCGGCCCGAATGGGTCCACCGCCTGGACCAGCGGCTTCGCCGAATTGCAGCAGGTCGCCTCGACCGAAGTGCCCGGCTTCCAGACCCGGGCAGGCGGCGTAATGGCCGGCATCGACACCGCGTTCGGCGGCTTCGCGCGCGCCGGTTTCGCCGTCGGTGGCGGCAGCACGAAGACCTGGGCCAACAATGGCGCTTCTGCGGACGGCGCGGCGCTGCAGCTCGCGCTCTATGGCGAGATCTCCGCCGGCTCGTTCTTTCTCGGCGGCCAGGCAGCCTTCCTCGTGATCGACCAGACGATCACACGACCGGTGAGCGCCTGGTCCAACGCCACGCGCGGCGCGGAGACATTGAGCGGCGGCGGCGGCCAGCTTTCCGCGGGTACGAGGCTCGGCTTCGGCGATTGGCAGATCGAGCCGACCGTCGGCATCAGCGTCCTGGCGCTCGGCTCGAGCGGAACGACGGAATGGGGCTCGGGCCCGACGCAGCGGATCAACGGCCAGTCGCTCATCAGCGTGCAGTCGCTGCTCGCGCTTCCGATCGGCACGACGATCGCGCTGTCGCCGGAGCGATCTATCCACGCCCGTGGGGTCGTCGGCTGGTCGCACGAATTCAGCGACAATGTCGCGATCACGAGCGGCGGCTTCACCGCCGCGACCGGCGCTCAGTTCTCGACGGTGACCGCCCCGATTTCGCGCGATGCGCTGCTGCTCGGCCTGTCGGGCGATGTCGAGCTGGCACGTGGCGTGTCGCTCTTCGCCAGCGTGCGCGCCTCGCTCAGCAGCCAATCCAATGCGCAGAGCGCTCGGATCGGCATTCGCGCGACCTGGTAGCGCGAGACGGTCTCACTCCGGCTCGATTCCCGCCACCTTCATCATGTCGCGGTAGAGCTGGATCTCGGCGATCTGGATCTGCCGCATCTCCTGCGGCGTGGTCGGCGCGATCTCGGAGCCGCCGACGGCCTGGCGTTCGACATAGCCCGGCTCGGTGATGGTCTTCACGATCGCGTCGCGCAGCGTCTTGAATACCGATGCCGGCACGCCCTTGGGGAACAGGACTCCGGTCCAGGTCATCAGTTCGAAGTCGGGGATGCCCTGCTCGATCAGGGTCGGGATGTCGGGCGTGAGCTTGTAACGGCCGCGATTGCCGACGCCGAGGCAGCGCACCGTGCCGGCCTTGACCTGCGGCAGTCCGGTGACTGGATCGGTGAAGCACATCTGCACGTGACCGCTCATCGTATCTTGCAGCGCGAGCGGCGTGCTCTTGTACGGCACGTGGACCATGTCGATGCCGGCCTTGGCCTTGAGCAGCTCGCCCGAGATGCGCGTCGAGGAGCTGCCCGACCCGAAGTTGATCTTGCCCGGCTGGCGCTTGGCGAGCGCCACGAATTCCTGCGCCGTGCTGGCTTCGATCTTGGGGTTGACCATCATGAAGACCGGCGCCTTGCCGATGATCGTGACCGGGTCGAAGTCGCGTAGCGGATCGTAGGGCAGGGTTTTCATCAGCGCCACGTTCGAGGCGGCCGCCGTATTGGAGCAGACGAAGATGGTCTGGCCGTCGGGCTTGCTCTTGGCCGCGAGGTCGGCGGCGATCGCGCCGTTGGCGCCCGGCTTGTTCTCGACCACTACGGGCACGCCGAAGATACGGTGAAGGCCGTCGGCGACGTTGCGCGCCGCCTGATCGGTCGCAGAGCCCGGGCCGAACGGCACGAGGATGCGGATCGATCCATTGGGGAAGCTATCGGCGCGGACAAGGCTCGGCGCCGCAACCGCGCTTGTGGCGGCCATGAGAAAACGTCGTGTGATCATGACCGATTGTAACCATGCTAGGGTACGCGATGAAAGGAAGACAGACATGAGCGTGCGTGCGGGACGAGAATTCCTGGCGATACCCGGCCCGACCACGGTGCCCGACGAGGTCCTGCGCGCGATGCATCGCCCGGCCGTCGACATCTATTCCGGCCCACTGCTGGCCCTGACCGACGGTCTGCTGCGCGACGTCGCGCGGGTCTTCAATACCGTGGGCCGCGCCTATATCTATATCTCCAACGGCCACGGCGCGTGGGAAGCCTCGCTCACCAACGTGCTGAGCAAGGGTGATCGCGTCCTGGTGCTGGAGAGCGGCCGCTTCGCCATCGGCTGGGGCGAGGGCGCCCGCCGCATGGGCGCCGAGGTCGAGATCCTGAAGGGTGGCATGCGCCGCGCGGTGCGGCCGGCCGAGGTCGAGGCGCATCTCAGGGCCGACAAGTCCAAGGGCGGAAAGACCATCAAGGCCGTGCTGGTGGCGCAGGTCGATACCGCCTCGGGTGTGGTCAACGACATCGCCGCAATCGGTGAGGCGATCCGCGCTGCGGGCCACGATGCGCTGCTGATGGTCGACGCGGTCGCCTCGCTCGGCTGCATGCCCTTCGAGATGGATGCGTGGGGTGTGGACGTCGCGATGTCGGGCTCCCAGAAGGGCATGATGACGCCGCCGGGCCTGGGCTTCGTCGTGGCCAACGACCGCGCGCGCGAGGTGCACAAGACTGCCGGGCTGCGCACGCCCTACTGGGACTGGACCGACCGCGAGGGCGATCAGCACTACCAGAAATACGCCGGCACGCCGCCCGAGCACCTGCTGTTCGGCGTTCGTCAGGCGCTCGACATGCTGTTCGAGGAGGGGCTGGAGAACGTCTATCGGCGCCATCGGCTGCTGGCGGAGGCGGTGCGGCGCGCGGTCGGCGTGTGGTCGGAAGGCCAGGCGATCGGCTTCAATATCATCGAGCCCAGCGAGCGCTCCGATTCGATCACCTGCGTGCAGGTGAACGGCCACGACCCGGAGGCGCTGCGCGCCTACGCCAACGAGAAATGCGGCGTGATCCTGGGGCAGGGCATCGGCGAGCTCTCCGGCAAGGCCTTCCGCGTCGCCCATATGGGCCACGTCAACGCGCCGATGATCCTCGGCACCTTGAGCGTTATCGAGATGGCGCTCGCTGCGCTATCGATCCCGCACGCCAGGGGCGGCGCGCAGGCCGCGATCGACTATCTCGGCGAGCAGGTCGCTGCGTAGCACCGCGCTGCTGAGGGGCGTCAGCGCGCCTTTCCGCGCCGGAACAGCATGGTGATGTTGCGGCGCCGGTTTTCGAAGCCCTCGGCGAAGCGAAAGTTCGAGGTCTCGTGGAACAGCATGCCCTTGAACAGGAGCCCGCGGTTCTCGGCGTAGGGGTAGGACTTCTGGCGTGCCCCGATCCTGCTCAGATGCAGCCGGATGCGATAGCCGTCGGCATTGTAGTCGTTGAAGGTCCAGTCCGGCGGCGCCGCGACGTTCCACATTTCCAGCCCGCCGCTTTCGGGCGCCAGGTTGGCACTGTCGGGCGTGATCCAGAAATTCAGGCTGATGTCCGACTGGTCGGCGTGGATGTCGGTACCGGGTCTCTGGTGCTGGCAGACGAACGACCACCAATAGGTGAGATGATGCTCGGCCAGCAGCTCGGGCACGGCCGCCTTCAGCTCGGCGGCAAGCTGGAGCAACAGCGGGCTGACGAAACCCGATTCGGGGTAAGCGCCAAGGTAGCCCTGCCGGTAGGAACGCCGCCACACGGTCGATTCCAGGCAGAAGCGCTGGAGCTGCGCCAGCGCGGCGGGTGTGAGGAGATTGTCGACACAGGCGACGCCACCAGAGTCGTGGAAGGCCCTTGTGATTTCTCCGTCGTCATTGCGCGGATTGAGGCAGCGGAGCGGCGCGGGCTCGTTGCGCCGCATGCGCGGCGGCTCGGCCAGGGCGCGGCCCCACTCGCCGCTGAGCTTCAGGCGTGGGGTGACGCTGCCCGCCGTGTCGAGGATCTCGTTGAATTGCCGACGCGTCTCCTGGCGCTGTGCCGCGGGCATGGGCAGCAGCGTGCCGGCGGGCAAGCCGTGCAGCTGCTCGAGATAGGTGAGCTGCTCGAGGTTATGCAGCGCCAGATGCACTGGCGTACCGGCCGGGTCTGGCGGTGCAGGGGGCGCCAGTTCCAGGACGGCATGAAAATCTGCCAGCGCGTCATCGCGTTCGTCGAGTGCGGCGCGGATGCGGGCCAGCAGGGCTCGAGCCTCGGAATCGGCGGGTGCCGCCTCGACCACTTTCAGCGCGTGCTCCTTGGCGGCGGCCAGGTCGCCGAGTTGCAGATTGACGGCGGCCAGTGCCATCAGGACCGGCAGCGACGGCCGGGCCTTCGCAAGCTTGTCGAGCGCCGCGGCAGCCTCGTCGTATCGACCCAACGCGATGCTCTTCTGGATGCCGCTAGGGACAGGGTTCTGAGGCAACATGTACTCTACGCAACCACGCGAGATGAGGACGCTACGCGTACTCCACCGCCGCGGCCCACGCCAGCGCACGGCCCCGTCACTGCGAGATTTTTATTGGGGACTTGTCGGCTTCAAATGTCCAGGAGCAGACGCACACTGACGCGCCGGTTCGGTACCCAGATAGGCAAAGGGCGCCTCATGCGAGGCGCCCTTTGCGATCGGCGGCTCAGCGCCGCCACCAGCCGCGCTTGGGCTTTTCCGGAGGGAGATCGGCGGAGATGACCGGCACCACCGGCGGCGGCGGGGGAGGCGGCAGTTCGGCTTGAACGTCGGCCTGCGTCGGCACCGGTTGCGGCGCCTGAGCTACCACCAGCTCGGAGGGCGGGGCGATCACGGGAGGCGGCGGTGGAGCGGGCGCGGGCTCGGCAATCATGGCGGGCTGCCACTCTGCAGCTGGAGGCTCCACCGGCAGATGACCGCCGGACATCTGCTCGACGGGCTGGCCGTCGATTGGCACCGCGGGGTGTTCAGCAACCGGCGTGCCCGGTTGATCTGCGGACGGCACGGCGGCGGATGCGTCCGCCACCATGTGTTCGTCGCTCTGCGGTTGCCAGCTGCCATTCTGATCGTGGCCGTTACCCTGCTGATGCGCGGGCTCGGCAACCGGCGCGTTGCCGTCACCATTCTCGGGCCGGCGGCGACGTCCGCCACGCCGGCCGCGCCGGCGGCGATTGGCATCGCCACTCTCATCGCCGGTCGACTCGCCGCGCGCCTCAGTCTGGGCGCGATCCTCGGAGGCCTCGCCTTCGACAGCAGCCTCGCCCGTAGTCCGCTCTGCTTCGCCAGCCTCGCTGTCCGAGTCGCCCGTCTGCTCGTCGCCGGATGCACGAACTCCTTCGGAAACCTCGCCGGCAGCCTGCGGTTGGCTCTCGCTTTCGCCCTCCGCCTTTTCGTCCTCGCGGCGCCCGCCGCGGCGGCGGCGACGGCGGCGGCGACGGGGGGTGCCGCTGCCTTCTTCGTCTCCTGCCATACGTTCACGCTCGCCCTCGGCGCCGGCATCGGTCGCCTCGTCGGAGTCTGCGTCATCGGCGGCGTGAGACGTCTCGCCGGCCGCGACCGCGTCGTAGCTCGCGCGCGCGAGCTCCTGGACCGGTCGCTGGTCGTCGCGGCGCGGGCGTACGCGCTCGATTTCGCAATCGGCTGCATGCAGCTCGTCGTCGGCCTCGACGGTTACGTGGAAGGCGTAGCGCTGCTCGATTTCGGTGAGGGCGTGGCGCTTCTGATTGAGCATGTAGAGCGCGACATTCGGCGGTACGCTGACGACGATCTCGCTCGAGCGGCGGCGGACGCCTTCCTCCTCGATCATGCGCAGGGCATGCAGCGCCGCCGATTCTATGGAACGCACCCGGCCGACGCCGCCGCAATGCGGGCAGATCTCGGTCGAATGCTCGAGCAGGCTCGGGCGCAGCCGCTGGCGCGACATCTCGAGCAGGCCGAAGGCGGAGATGCGGCCGATCTGGATGCGCGCGCGATCGTTGCGCATCGCCTCCTTCATCTTGTGCTCGACCTGACGCTGGTGGCGGTTCTCCTCCATGTCGATGAAGTCGATCACGATCAGACCGGCCAGGTCGCGCAGCCGGACCTGGCGTGCGACCTCCTCGGCCGCCTCCAGGTTGGTGCGCAGCGCCGTCTCCTCGATGTTGCGCTCCTTGGTCGAGCGGCCGGAGTTGACGTCGATCGCGACCAGCGCCTCGGTCGGATTGATCACGATGTAGCCGCCCGAGCGCAACTGCACGGTCGGCAGGTGCATGGCATCGAACTGCGATTCGACCTGGTAGCGATGGAAGAGGGGGATTTGCTCGCTGTAGAGCTGGACCTTGTCGGCCTGGTGCGGGATCAGCTGGCGCATGAAGCCGCTGGCGGCCTGGAAGCCGGCCTCGCCTTCGACCAGCACCTGGGCGATGTCGGTGTCGTAGATGTCGCGCAGCGACCGCTTGATCAGGTCGCCTTCCTCGTAGATCAGCGCCGGGGCGGTCGAGCGCATGGTGAGCTCGCGGATCGAGTCCCACAGCCGGCTGAGATATTCATAGTCGCGCTTGATGTCGATGTTGGAGCGTTCCAGGCCGGCCGTGCGCAGGATCACGCCCATGCCCTGCGGCACGTCGAGCTCGGCCAGCATGTCCTTCATGCGCTTGCGGTCGGCCGGGTTCGAGATCTTGCGGCTGATGCCGCCGCCGCGGCCGGCGTTGGGCATCAGCACGCAGTAGCGGCCGGCCAGCGACAGGAAGGTGGTGAGGGCCGCGCCCTTGTTGCCGCGCTCTTCCTTGACGACCTGCACGAGCAGGATCTGGCGGCGCTTGATGACCTCCTGGATCTTGTACTGGCGGATCGGCTGGCGCCGGCGCCGCTCGCGGCTCTGGGGCTCCTCGCCGGCATCGTCGCCGCCGACCACCTCGACCGGGGCAGGGGCCGAGATGCTGTCGACGGCGATCTCTGCAGCCTGCGCCACGACTTCGCCTTCGGCCGGACGCTCGCTCTCGGTCTCGGGAGCAGCGATCACTTCGCCGGCCGGCTCCGCCCCTGCGGCGGTGGCGCTCGCATCTGGGGCTCCGGCTTCATCGGCCGGCTTCTCGGCGGCAGCCTCGCCGATCGGCTCGCTGGCCGTGCCGTCGTTGCTCGACTCCGGAGCAGGGGCGGCGCCATCAGCCGTCGCGGCAGGCGCTTCCTCGGGTGCCGCCGACGGCTCGGGCGCCGGTTCGGCTTCGCTCCGGGGGTCGGCTGCCGTTTCAGCCGCGGCTTCTTGCGGCGACACCTCGGACGCCGCAGGCTCCTCGGTGGCCGCAGGCTCTTCCACGGACTCGGCGGCAGCTGGCGCCTCCTCCGGTCTTTCGTCCGTCGCCTCGCTGTCTTCTGCCGCGTTCGCCGCTTCTTCCCGGGCGTCCTCGATGTCGGTCCGGTCGAACCTCTCCGACCTTTGCTCCTGTTCCTCGTCCGCGAGCCGCTGTTGCTCGGCGATCAGCTTCTCCCGATCGGCCACCGGGATCTGGAAATAGTCCGGATGGATTTCCGAGAAGGCGAGGAAGCCGTGGCGGTTGCCGCCATATTCGACGAAGGCAGCCTGCAGCGAGGGCTCGATGCGGATGACCTTCGCAAGGTAGATGTTGCCCTTGAGAGGCTTGCGCGAGGCCGTCTCGAAGTCGAATTCGGAAAGCTTGGTTCCGTCGACGACGACCACCCGGGTCTCTTCGGGGTGGGAGGCATCGATCAACATGCGGCGGGCCATTGGCGCGCTCCTCGAGACGTTGGGGACCCGGTCCGGCGCGAGCAACCGGCGGCCTTGCCGCCTCTCTGGCGCGAGGGGGACGGTGCGTTTCGACCCGCCGAACGGCCCATTCAGTCTGGCCAAGACGGGGAAGCATCGCATCGCCGGACTACGGACGCAGTCCTGCCGACCTCGAGGTTCCTGATAAGTCACCGCCCGAGCGCGGCCTCCGAAAAGGGCGCTATGACAGCGGCGACTGCTCGCGGAACCCAACATACGGTGTTCAGACGGAACCGACAAACAAAAAGTAGATCCTTAGAAAATTGCCTCAATTCATTGAAAATGCTACAAAACAACCATGCTGAGGCGCTCCATCCTTTCCGTGCCGCTGATCTTGTCAGCGTCTGGTGTGCTGGCGGCCCCCAAGAAGACACCAATCAGGAATCCCGTCCCCAAGCCTTTTACCGGCCCATCGCGCACGGCGCTTCCGAAGCCAAAGCTGATCGCCCTGGATCCCGGCCACGGGGGCAGGGACCCCGGCGCGCTCGGCCAAAGTGGAACGCCGGAAAAGAATGTCGTCATCGCCGTCGCGCGCGAGTTGCGCAAGCAGCTGCTTGCCGGCAACAGCTATCGCGTCATCCTGACCCGCTCCATCGACACCTATGTACCTCTGCGCGAGCGGGTGGCGCGGGCTCAGGACGCGCGCGCCGACTTGTTCCTGTCGCTCCATGCCGACGCCCATGCGAACCCGGAGGTTCGCGGCGCCTCGGTCTATACACTGTCCGAATCGGCGAGCGACCGGGAAGCCGAGGCGTTGGCGGCCCGCGAGAATCTCGGAGACGCGGCAGTCTTGCCTTCAAGCACGGTCGCGCGCACGCTTGTCGCGATGGCCCAGCGCGGCACGGTCAACGACTCCCGCCGCCTGGCCGAGACGATCGTCGGCACGTTCGGACAGTCCGGCATCCGCCTGCTGCCCCGTAGCCACCGTCAAGCAGGCTTTGCCGTGCTAACGTCTCCCGATATTCCCGCTGCCCTGGTGGAACTCGGCTATCTCAGCAACCCGCGCGACGAGAAGCTCCTGACGGTGCGTCAGCACCAGATCGCCCTGGCCCGTGCGCTGCGCGCCGCGGTCGACGCCCACTTCGCGCCGACTCGAAAGGCGTGAGCATCAGCGCGGACGCGCGTGATGGTCAACGATCAGCCGGGCCACCGCGGCTGTCACCCGCTTGCCGGTCGGGATATGAAGGAACTCGTTGGGCCCGTGCGCGTTCGAGTGCGGACCCAGCACGCCGGTGATCACGAACTGCGTATCCGGAAATTTCTCGCCCAGCATCCCCATGAAGGGGATCGAGCCGCCTTCGCCCATGTAGGCGGCAGGCTTGCCGAACGCCTCCTGCGAGGCCTGCGCGACGGCCGTCTCGAGCCACGGCGCGAGCGCCGGCGCGTGCCAGCCCGACTGCCCGTCCCTGCCGTCGAACTCCACGATCGCGCCATAGGGCGGATCGGCCTCGAGCGCCTGCTTCACCGCCTCGACCGCCGCCGTGGCGTCGAGCGTCGGCGGCAGGCGCAGGCTGAGCTTGGTGGTCGAGAAGGGCAGCAACACGTTGCCGGCATCCTGCGGGGTCGGATAGCCGTCCATGCCGACCACCGCCAGCTGCGGCCGCCACGTGCGGTTCAGCACCATTTCGGCCCGCTCCTCCGCCATCGGTCGGGTGGCGCCGGCGAAGGGGAACTTGGTGTAGACCGAGTCGCCCAGCACTTCGGCCGCCTGCTTGGCCTGCTCGATGCGCTGCGGCGGGATCTGCACATAGAGGTCCTGCAGCCTGATCGCGCCCGTCGTCTCGTCCTCGAGTCGCGACAGCAGCGCGCGGGTCAGCCGGAAGGAGGAGGGCACGATCCCGGACGCATCGCCCGAATGCACACCCTCGGTCAGCACCCGCACCGTGAGAGTGCCGGCCGCTATGCCGCGCAGCGAGGTGGTGAGCCACAGCCGGTCATAGTCGCCGCAGCCCGAATCGAGGCAGACCACGAGCGACGGGCTGCCGATGCGATCCTTGAGATGGTCGACATAGAAGGGCAGGTCGTAACTCCCCGACTCCTCGCAGGCCTCGATCATCACGACGCAGCGGGCGCGCGGCAGCTTCTGCTCCCTGAGGGCCTGCAGCGCACACAGGCAGGCATAGATCGCGTAGCCGTCGTCAGCGCCGCCACGGCCGTAGAGCCTGTCGCCCTTCAGCACCGGCTGCCACGGCCCCAGCCCGTCGGACCAGCCCTTCATCTCCGGCTGCTTGTCGAGATGGCCGTAGAGCAGGATGGTGTCCTCGCCGTCGCCCGGCAGGTCCATCAGCAGCAGCGGCGTGCGGCCGGGCAGCCGCACCACCTCGAGCGTGGCACCCGGAAAGGCGGCGAGCTGCTGCCGTGCCCAACCCTCCATCAGCGTGACGGCGTCTTCCATGTAGCCGTGCTCGACCCACTGCGGATCGAAGGCCGGCGACTTGTTGGGGATGCGGATGTACTCGGTGATCGAGGGCAGGATCGCCTCGTCCCAGAAGGTCTCGACGAAGTGCTGCAGTCGCGCGGTGTCCATGAACGTAAATTAGGCCGCACGGGCTGCCCAAGAAAAGGCATAACTCGGTGCGAAGCTTTGCTAAGACGGTGATCGTGCTCAATCTCATGAAAATCGGCCTTGCGTTCTGCCTGGCCAGCCTGATCGTAGGCGTCGGCATCGTGGCCGGCCTGTTTTGGCATTTCAGCCACGGCCTGCCCGACCACAAGCAGCTCGCCGATTACCAGCCCGCGACGGTGTCCCGCCTGTATGCCTCCGACGGTCGGCTTCTCGCAGAATACGCGAAGGAAAAGCGCGTGTTCGTGCCCGTCGCCGCGATGCCCAACCGCGTGCTGCAGGCCTTCGTCGCGGCCGAGGATCAACGCTTCTTCACCCATCCCGGCATCGACGTCATCGGGCTGGCCCGTGCCGTGATCGCCAACCTCGCCAACCCGGGCAAGCGGCCCGAAGGGGCCTCGGGCATCACCCAGCAGGTGGCCAAGAACTTCCTGCTCAACAACCAGGCGACGCTCGCCCGCAAGATCCGCGAGGCCATCCTCGCCTTCCGCATCGAGGCGACCTATTCCAAGGAGCGCATCCTCGAGCTCTATCTCAACGAAATCTATCTCGGCTCGGGCAATTACGGAGTCGCCACCGCCGCGCTCGCCTATTTCGACGCCTCGCTCGGCCAGCTGACCCTGTCGGAGATCGCCTATCTTGCCGGGCTGCCCAAGGCGCCGAACCGCTACAACATCGTCCGGAACGAGAAGGAGGCCTACGCCCGCCGCGACTACGTGCTGAACCGCATGCGCGACGATGGCTACATCACCCCGGAGGAGGAGAAGGCGGCCAAGGCCGAGAAGCTTACCCTGCGCAAGCGTTCCGCCACCGAGGTCGTCCAGGCCGACTTCTTTGCCGAGGAGGTCCGCCGCAACCTGCTGGCCGCCTACGGCGAGAAGGGCCTGTACGAATCGGGCCTGACGGTGATGACCACCCTGGTTCCCGCCCTTCAGGAGGTCGCCGACAAGGCATTGCGCGACGGTCTGATCGCCTATGACCGCCGCCACGGCTGGCGCGGACCCTACGCCAAGATCGGCGACGTGAAGGAGGGCAGCGGCTGGGAGGAGGAGTTTGCCCGCCTGGCGCAGCGCCGTCCGCTGTTCGGCCCGCCGACCTGGCAGCTTGCCGTCGTCACCAGGGTCGACGCCCAGTCTGCCTCGATCGCCGGGCTGCCGGGGGATGGCGAGGGCACCATCCCCTTCGCCGAGATGCAGTGGGCCCGGCCGACGCTCCCCGATCAGCGGGTCGGCGGCTCGCCCGGCCGTCCGGCCAACGTCGTGAGCGTGGGCGACGTGGTCGTGGTCGAGAAGGTGGAGAAGCCGACCACCGGCCCGACGGGCACCGCCTATCGCCCCGACGCCAAGCCCTATCCGCCGAAGACCTATGCGCTGCGCCAGGTTCCCAACGTCAATGGCGGTGTGGTGGTGATGGACCCGCAGACCGGGCGCGTGCTCGCCATGTCGGGCGGCTGGTCCTACGGCATGAGCCAGTTCAACAGGGCGGTCCAGGCCAACCGCCAGCCCGGCTCCTCGTTCAAGCCGTTCGTCTATCTCGCGGCGATGGATGCAGGCTTCACGCCGTCGACCATCGTCGAGGACGCCCCCTTCGAATACGCCCCGGGCTACGGCCAGCCGGTGTGGCGGCCGAGCAATTACGGCGGCGGCTTCATGGGCCCCATGACCGTGCGCAACGGCCTGGAAAAGTCGCGCAACCTGATGACCGTGCGCATGGCGGCGCAGATGGGCATGAAGCGCGTTGTCCAGGTCGCTAAGGAATTCGGCATCATGGACAACATGGGCGCCTACCTGCCGATGTCGCTCGGCGCCGGCGACACGACCTTGCTGCGCATGACCATGGGCCACGCCATGCTGGCCAACGGCGCGCGCGAGATCACGCCCTCACTCGTCGACCGCGTGCAGGACCGCAACGGCAAGACGATCTATCGTCATGAGCCGCGCCAATGCGTCGGCTGCGGCGAAGCAGCCGACGGCAGCAACCCGAAGCCGCCGCAGATCGTCGACCGTCGCCAGCCGTTCCACGACCCGGCGACCGTCTACCAGGTCGTCAACATGATGGTCGGCGTGACCACGCGGGGCACGGCCGCCCAGCTCGCCGCGCTCGGCCGTCCGATCGCCGGCAAGACCGGCACGACCAACGACAGCCGCGACAACTGGTTCATCGGCTCGACGCCCGACTACACGATCGGCATCTATGTCGGCTTCGACGAGCCGCGCACCCTGGGCGATCGGGAGACCGGCGGCGGCACTTCCGCCCCGATCTACGAGCAGATCGCGCGCTACATCTTCAAGGACAAGCCGCCGGTGCCGTTCCGCATCCCGCCCGGCCTGCGCATCGTGCGGGTCGACCACGACAGCGGGCTGCCGAGTTCCGGCGGCAACTCCATCGACGAGGCGTTCAAGCCCGGCACCGAACCCAACGAGTACGGCGCCCAGGGACCGAACACCGCTGGCGCCGGCTACGTGTCCAGCGACACGGCCTGGGATCCCAACGCACCCGGCGGTGGCGGAGGCGGCCGCCGGCCGGCCCTGAGCGGGACGGGCGAGACCTATTGACGGGCGCGGCGCCGCTTGACGCCACCGCCCTGAATTCGGATATCACCCTTGGCGCGGCGCAGCCTCTGTCTCCTCTCCCCCGCGAGGGGGAGAGGCGGGGAGAGGGGGCGACGCACATCGTCTGTAACCCCCTCTCCTAGCCTCTCCCCCTCGCGGGGGAGAGGAATATGAAAGCGGCAAAGAAAAGAGAGTTGGACCAATGCGCGCCGAAGCCCAGGCCCTGGTGACCGAGATCGAGGAGTCGCTCGAACTCCTCAGGAGGCGTCTTTGACTACGACCGTGCGGTCGTCCGTCTCGACGAGCTGAACGCGCGCGCCGAGGATCCGGCGCTGTGGAACGACCAGAAGCAGGCCCAGTCGGTGATGCAGGAGCGCACCCGGCTGGAGGGCTCGATCGCCACCATCAAGCGGCTGCGCGCGGCGATCGACGACAATGTCGGGCTGATCGAGATGGCCGAGGCCGAGAAGGACGAGGCGATGATCGCCGACGCCGAGGCCGCCCTGCGCGAGGCTGGCGCCGAGGCGCGCGCCGCGCGGCTCGAGACGCTGCTGGCGGGCGAGGCCGACGCCAACAACGCCTATGTCGAGATCAATGCCGGCGCCGGCGGCACCGAGGCGCAGGACTGGGCCGAGATGCTGGCCCGCATGTACGTGCGCTGGGCCGAGCGGCGCGGCTTCAAGGTCAGCTGGCTGGAGGAGAGCGCCGGTGAAGAGGCCGGCATCAAGAGCTGCGCCTTCAAGGTCGAGGGCCGCAACGCCTATGGCTGGCTGAAGACCGAATCGGGCGTGCACCGGCTGGTGCGCATCAGCCCGTTCGACGGCAACGCCCGGCGCCAGACCAGCTTCGCCAGCGTCTGGGTCTATCCCGAGGTCGACGACAACATCGAGATCGAGCTGATCGACAAGGACCTGCGCGTCGACACCTACCGCGCCTCGGGCGCCGGAGGCCAGCACGTCAACAAGACGGACTCGGCCGTGCGCATCACCCATCTGCCGACCGGCATCGCCGTCGCCGTGCAGCAGGAGCGCAGCCAGCACCAGAACCGCGCCAAGGCGATCCAGATGCTGAAGGCGCGCCTCTACGAGGTCGAGCTGCAGAAGCGCGAGGCCGAACGGCTCGCCGCCGAGGCGAGCAAGACCGACATCGGCTGGGGCCACCAGATCCGGTCCTATGTCCTGCAGCCGTACCAGATGGTGAAGGACCTGCGCACCAACGTCGAACGCAGCGACCCGCAGAAGGTGCTCGACGGCGACCTCGACGAGTTCATGGCGGCGAGCCTGGCCGCGCGGGTCGGTGAGGGCGGCGACAAGGAGGCGGCTTAGCGAGGACCAGGGAGCCTGAACGATGGCGAGAATTCTCGGCTACATCGCTTCGAGCCTCGACGGCTTCATTGCGACGGAGGACGACAGGCTGGACTGGCTCTTCCCGTACAACGACATGAATTTGGGAGAGCACGACTACAAGTCGTTCCTCGAGCGCGTCCGTACGCTCGTCATGGGACGCGGCACCTACGATTTCCTCGCCAACGATCCTGCGCCCTGGGGGTATGAGCATCACAGGGTCTATGTCGTCACATCGAGCCCGATCGATCGTCCAAGAGGGAAGCTCGAGGTGCGCAGCGACATCGACGCTCTCATCGCCGAGTTGCGTGCTTTGGACGATGGCGACGTATGGATGCTGGGTGGCGGGCAGCTGCAGATGGCATTCCTGGAAAAGCACGCCCTCGATGAGATCGAGATCTACCTCATCCCCGAGTTGCTGGGAGGCGGTCGCCCCCTGTTTCCCGCGACCGGCCACCGCGACAGCGCGAAGCTGATCAGTGCGCAAGCGCTGGATAGGGGATGTGTGCGTCTTCACTATCGCTTCGACCATTCCGAGTGAGGCTTCGCGATCTGCGAGCCAGTTTGAGCGTCTATCCCGAGGCCTATGAGAAAATCGAGATCGAGCTGATCGACAAGGAGCTGCGGGTCGACACCTTCATGGCCGCGAGCTTGGAGGGCGCGGGCGGGGACAAGGAGGCGGCTTGAGCGACGGAAGCGTCAGCTTTCGGCGGGCAGTTCGTAGCGAAGGACGGTAATCTGGCCGTCGGTGTCGATCGAGATCTCCAGCACCTGATTTACGAGGTCGGGCGCGTCAGCAAGCTCGGAGAGCGCTTCGTCGAACAGGTCGAGTTGCATCTCGAGATCCAAGCCCTCGGGCCCGGAAAGGCACACAAGGCCAGCATGAATGGCGACATCGGCATATTGCCCGCTGGACCCGGGCCGAGCCGCGGGACCGCGAAAGTCGATCGCATTCCTCGTCACGAACGTCCAGTCGCCGGCCAGAATGAACGGCTTCAACTCCCAGTCGCTCGCTCCACTTCGGCCAAGCCATGCGACGTGGGAGGATCCGGCATGGCCGATCGCCACAGCGCGCTTCGCCAGCTCCGGGCTCAGGCATTCGTCGATCAGGAACTTCACCCGGCTTTCCGGCGGGGCACGACGCGACGGGTGAGAACGCGGGAGCCCGCGGGAAGGTGCGTTGCACTGCGCGGGCGGCCGCGGGGCGGATTGGCTTGCGCATACAGAGCCGCAAGTTCGATCTGTTCGGCGGTGAGGCTGGGGTAAGCGGCCATTATACGACGCTTGGAAATGCCCGCTTCGACCGATGCGGCGACGTCATGAACCGGCACGCGCGTTCCCTTGATGACGGGTGTGCCGCCTAGGATGTCCGACGAGGCGACAACCATGTCCTCTGCGCTCGAAAGCTGCTTCCAGCGTTCCGCGACGGATCGCAGGAACGAGTTCAGGTCGACCGCCAGGAACCCGTCGGTCACGACCCAGTCCTCGTTTGCCGGCAGTGCGAAGCGGCGTGCATTTCCCTTGCGCAGGCGGGTGCTCGCCTCGCGAACGACGAACCGCCGTTCCTTCGGTGTCAGCCGTTCGGCGCTGTCGACATAGAAGGCAATCAGGAAGCAGGCGGCCGCCGCGATGCGACGACCATCCTCCGTATCGAGGAAGTCGTCCGGCAGGATGCCTTCGTCGATGACGCGGTTGACCTCTCGCACCGAGACGCCGGCGACGACCGCAGCCTCGCTGGGCTTCAGGAGCGTGGCGGAGCTCCGCATGGGCGCCTCGCAATATATCTTCCGATCATCCGGAATATATATTGGTCGGATGCCTTCATTCAAGACAGCAAGAGATTGCCCATCCCTCGTCTCACCTGACAGGACGGGACTGATCAGACGAGATCGCGCGGGATCGAGCGGTCCCACTCGCGTTGGCAGACCTCCTCGTCGCCGTCGAACGCGCGGACGGACGCCTGCAGGCGGAACGTCTCGCGCGTGCAGCTCATGCGCATCGAGGTTTCGAAACGCACGCGCCAGCCGTCGCGCGAGACGGTCCGGCGGCGCTGCATGCTGACCGTCGCGCTGAGCGGGTCGTGGCCCTGGATGTCGGCGCTGAACCCGCCGTCGCTGCCGACCTCGAGTCTGATGCGGTCGTAGCGCAGGACGCCCTTCCGCACCTCGCGCGCCTTGTCTGGCGGCGCCGACTCCGGCGGCGGTAGCGGCGGCAGCGACTCGTCCGGGCGCACCGGCCGCATCGGCAGGTCGAGCGTGCCGGCCAGGATCGTGACCGTAGCGGCCTCGGGCGCGGGCCACACCATCGGCCAGTAGACCGTCGACAGGGCCAGCCGGATGCGATGCCCGGCCGGAATGCCCGCGCCGCAATCGTTGAGCTGAAGGCGCACCGTGTAGCGCTGCCCCGGCACGAGCGGCGACGGCGCGGCGGAACCGTCGCGGTGGGTGAGGTTCAGCACGGCGAAGCTCACGCGCAGCGACGTGCCGTCGGGATGGACGTCGCACAGCCGCGCGATCAGCTGCGCCACCGGCTTGTCGGACACGATCTCCAGCGTGACGACCGGCGCGCCCAGGATCTCGACCGTCTCGGCCAGCAGCGGGGTCTCGAACACGAGCGAGAGGGCGTCGTCCTCCTGCTGGTCGTCCGCCTGGTCGTTGCCGCGGCCGAACGGGCACCATTCGCCGGCGTGGCGGCCGAGGGCGAGCGGCGAGCAGACCGCGCGCGCGGCGAGCAGGCCGGGCGCGGCCAGCAGGCCGGCGTCGGTCAGGAACAGCCGCTGCGGCGCCCGCTGCGGCGGCGGCCAGGCAGACTCCGCCACCCAGCGCCCGGGCAGGGTCTGGTGATGCGCGGCGGGCGCGTGGCTGTCGGTCATCCAGGCGCGCAACATCGGCTCGTCCATCACGCCGGTGTCGCGGCCCTTCAGCCAGTGGTCCCACCAACGCAGCATCTCCTGCAGGAAGCCGATCTGCGGCCCGGGCAGCGCGAAATGCGGATAGGCATGCGCCCACGGCCCGATCAGCCCCTTGCGCGGCACCGACAGATGCTCCAGCAGGCGCGGGATCGCGTTGGTGTAGCCATCCGTCCAGCCGCCGACCGCATAGACCGGGCATTCGATCGCGGCATAGTCCTCGCACACCGAGCCGTGCCGCCAGTAGTCGTCGCGATGCTGGTGCTCCAGCCAGCGCTCGAGGAACAGCGGCAGCGCGTTCAGCCGCTCGAGCCACATCGACCGCCAGCGGTCGCCGACCAGGGCGGGGTCTGGCGGATGGCACATGTCGGCGAAGAAGAAGCCCGCCCAGCCGAACCCGGCATTGAGCTTCGCGCCTCCCATGTAATGCACGTCGTCGCGATAGCGGTCGTCGGTCGAGCACAGCGTGACGATCGCCTTGAGCGCCGGCGGCCGGCGCGCCGCGACCTGCAGCGCATTGAAGCCGCCCCACGAAATGCCGAACATGCCGACCGCGCCGCTGCACCATGGCTGGGCCGCCAGCCAGGCGATGACCTCGACCGCGTCGTCCAGCTCCTGCCGGCTGTACTCGTCGGACAGCACGCCGTCGGACTCGCCCGAGCCGCGGATGTCGACCCGCACCGAAGCGTAGCCGTGCGCGGCGAGATAGGGATGGGTGAGCGCGTCGCGCTCCGACGTGCCGTCGCGCTTGCGGTAGGGCAGGTACTCCAGCAGCGCGGGGACGGGAGAGCGCTCGGCGTCGTCCGGCAGCCACAGCCGTGCGGCGAGGCGGGTGCCGTCGGACAGCGGGATCCAGGCGTTCTCGATCTCGCGGACAGGGCGGGGAGGGGGCAATTGCAATACTCCGCGTGGTTGGGCCCTGGCCAGTCTCGATGGCCTGCGACTTTGCCCTTATGACACGACGAGAGTGAAAGCGAGTCCCGGCGCCCGCCGACGAGCGCGCGTGCCGCCCGCGTGCCGCGCCCGGCGGCCTACCGGCTGGCCGTGGTCAGCGCCGTCGCCGCCTGCGGGGGGCCAGCCTCGATCAGGGAGGCCGTCGCCACGATGGCAACTGCCATCCCCAGCGCCATGACGACGCCGGTGAGCTTCTTCAGCATGATCTTCTCCACACACGAGCCGGCTTCCCAAGGCCGGCGTCCCGAGACATTCGTAGCACCCCTCGGCGGGAGGGAGAAGGGGCTCCGATGCCGTATCGGCGTGCGCCCTCGGCGGGCATCCGCCGAACGCCGGCGTCAGCGGAAGACGCGGCGGCTGCAGACGGCGGACAGCGACTCGTAGCGCTCGCGCATCGGGCTGGACGTCTTCTCGGCATAGGCGCGCTGCAGGTCAGTGTAGTCGTCGGCCGACATGAAGCTCTGCGCTTCCCGGATCATGCACTCGCAGTATGGCGGGCACTCGGCGCGCTGGACGGATGTGAACCTGGTGTTTGCACCGCAGCTCGCCAGGCACTCGTCGATGAACGTGCGGCGCATTTCCGAAGGCCATACCTGCGCGAACGCAAGCGAGGGAACGAGCAGGGCGAGCATGGCACCGGGCACGAGGCGGTAACGGACCGTCATGCCGCCGAGCCTAGCGCCGCTCGCTGCGGGGATCGAGGGCGTCCTGCAGGCCGTCGCCGAGGAAGTTGAAGGCGATCACGGTGAGGAAGATCAGCAGTCCCGGCCACAGTGCCAGGACAGGCGCGTCCTGCAGCAGCTCCTGGGCGTTGGTCAGCATGTTGCCCCAGCTCGCCAGCGGCGGCTGGGTGCCGAGCCCGAGGAAGGAGAGCGTCGATTCGAGCAGGATCAGGCTGCCGATCGACATGGTCGTGGCGACGACGATCGAGCCCATCGCGTTGGGCAGGATGTGGCGGACCATGATGCGCAGCGGCCGCGCGCCCAGCGCTTGCGCCGCGCGGGTGAAGTCGCGCGCCTTGAGCGACAGCGTCTCGGCGCGCACCAGCCGCGCCACGGTGGTCCAGCCGGTCAGGGCAACGATCGCGACGATGCGGTAGAGCGAGAAGGTCTCCGACTGCGCCACGGCGGCGGGGATGCCGAGCTTCTGCGGATCGATCGCCGCCAGCACGATCAGCAGCGGCAGCATCGGCAGGGCGATGACGCCGTCGGTCACCCGCATCAGCAGCGCGTCGAGCCGGCCGCCGAGATAGCCCGCGACCACGCCGATCGCCGCGCCGATCACCGCCGACAGCAGCGCGCCCGAGAAGCCGACCAGCAGCGACACGCGGCCGCCGTCGAGCAGGCGCTGGAACAGGTCGCGGCCGAGCTCGTCGGTGCCCAGCCAGAACTCCCCCGACGGCGGCTCGAAGCGGCGCAGCAGGTCGGTCATGGTCGGATCGATGCCGCGCATCTCGGCGATCAGCGGCGCCGCGAGCGCCAGCACCAGCAGGATGGCGAGGAAGCCGAGCGAGACCTGCGCCAGGCGATGGCGCTTCATTCGCGGCGGCTCGCCAGCGAGACGCGGGGGTCGACGGCGACCAGCGCGAGGTCGGCCAGCAGGTTGCCGACGATGGTGGCGAGCGTGGTGATCAGCAGGCCGACCAGCGCGAGATTGTAGTCGTTGTCGAGGATGCCCTGGTAGATCGCCTTGCCCATGCCCGGCCAGGCGAACATCGTCTCGGTGATCAGCGCGCCGGAGAACAGCCCGCCGAAGGAGAGGCCGAGGATGGTCAGCACCGGCGCCAGCGCGTTGACGAAGGCGTGGCGCCACAGCACGCGCGGCTCGGATGCGCCCTTGGCGCGGGCGGTGCGGACGTAATCCTGCCGCAGCGCCTCTATCATCGCGCCGCGCATGAAGCGCGTGTAGCCGCCGATCTGCAGCAGCACGAGCGTGGCGACCGGCAGGACGGCAAAGCGGAGGCTCTGGCCGAGCGCGTCGGGCCACGGGGTGCCCGGGCGCAGGTCGGCCATGCCGCCCGCGGGCAGGACGCCGAGCTTCACCGCGAACAGCGTGATCACCAGCAGCGCAAGCCAGAAGGGCGGGGTGCTGATGCCGGCGAAGGAGAACAGGTTCACCAGATAGTCGGTCCGGCTCCTCGGATGGGCGGCGGTCCAGACGCCGAGCGGCAGCGCGATCGCGATCGACAGCAGGAAGGCGATGCCGGCGAGCTGCAGCGTGTTAAGCATCCGCGGGCCGAGGACGGCGAGCACCGGCTGGTTGAAGGAGCGCGAGTAGCCGAAGTTGCCCTGCAGCGCCTGGCCGGCCCAGGCGAGGTAGCGTTCGAGCAGCGGCTTGTCGACGCCGTAGACCGCGCGCAGGCGGGCGGCATCCTCGCTGGTCATCGTGGGATCGCCGGCGATCATCATGTCGATCGGATCGCCCGGCATGAGGCCGATCAGCAGGTAGACGACGAAGCTCATCAGCGCGAGAGTGACGACGATCTCGGCCAGCCGGCTGGCGAGGTAGCGGCTCATGATCGGTGCTGGGAGCGCGGCTCTCCAGAGCTGCTCATGGCTCCCAGCGCCATTGCTCGATCCAGAGCGTCGAGCTGTTGAGATGTCCCGTCGGCCGCACGCCCTTCAGCGCCTTGGGGATCACGAAGGGATCAACGCGGAAGAACAGGGGAAGCACCGGCAGGTCCTCGGCGTACAATCTCTGGATCTCGCCAAAGAGAGCGCGGCGCTTGTCCCGGTCGAGCTCGCGCTCGGCTGCGTCGAGCGCCTTGTCCATTTCGGGATTGGCGTAGGCCGGATAGTTCTGGCCGCTCCAGGCGTTCTTCGCGGTCGGGATCTCCTGCGAATGCAGGGTCGAGCGCGGCACGCCCTGCGGCCGCGACACCCAGGCATACATGGCGAGCGCAGTGAAGTTCCGCCGGTTCAGCGCCTCGGAGAAGATGCGCGGCGGCTCGGCCTTGAGGCGCAGCTCGATGCCGACCTGGCGCAGCTGGCTCTGGATCACCTGCGCCACCTGCTCGCGGATGCGGTTGCCGGCAGTCGTTGTCAGCTCGATCGAGAGGCGCTCGCCGGCGGCATTGGTGCGTAAGCCGTTCCGGATCGTGGCGAAGCCCGCCTCGTCGAGCAGCTTCTTCGCCGCCGCCGGATCGTAGCCATAGTACCGGGCGGTCGGGCTGTACATCGGGTCGAGCGGGTTGATGTCGCTGTTGGCGACCGGCTGCTTGCCGGCGAACAGCTTTTCGCTGATCGCCTTGCGGTCGATCGACAGCAGGAGCGCCTGGCGCACGCGACGGTCCTTGAGCAGCGGATTGTCGAGGTTGACGTCGATGTGCTCGTAGATCAGCGCCGGCTTGTAGATCAGGTCGTACTTGTCCTTGTGCCGCTTCTCGAAGGCCAGCGCCTGGTCGAGCGACAGGCCGAGTTCGCCCAGCACATAGTCGACGTTGCCGGAGATGAGATTGGCTTCGAGCGCGGCCGTGTTCTCGATGATCTTGACGACGATCCGCCTGAAATGCGGCTTCTCGCCGGTCCAATGCGGGTTCGGTACGAGCACGATGCGGTTTCCCGGCACCAGCTCGGCGATCCGATACGGGCCGAATGCGAGCCCCGGATTGGTCGGATCCGTATCATATGCGGTCTTGTTGCGGTACTCGGCCGGGTTGGCGTCGAAGATCGGCTTCTCGATGTGAGCCGGCAGGATCTGGAAGTCGAAGCTGTTGTAGTCGAACGTCACGCGGTCGGTCGTGACGGTGAAATGCAGGTCGTCCTTGATGTCGAACTTCACGATCCGCCTGTAGCCTTCCGACGAGGCGACGCCGGACAGCGGATGCTTGCCGACCTCGAGGGTGAAGGCGATGTCCTTTGCCGTCACGGGCGTTCCGTCGCCCCATGTCATCGGCTTCAGCGCGACGTCCGTCTCGATGCCCTGCCTGCCGTCCGCCAGGGTGACGATGCGCGCAGTCTTTTTCTCGATGCTGGGCAGCTCGACGCAGACCATGCAGACCAGGTTCCAGTCCGGATCGTAGGCCGTGATCGGCCGGGCGATCATGTTGCGGATCAGCGACTTGGCCAGCATCGAGCCGATAACCGGATTCATCGTGCCCGGCGCCTGGGTCATGGCGAGCGCCAGCTCGTCCTTGGCGAACGCGGGCGAAGTGAACAGCGTGAGCAGGAGCAGGAGAAGGCGACGCATCATCCCCGGCAACGTCGCATTGCCCGGCACGAACCTCAAGTTGGCAGCGGATCCGGCGCCGCCTATTGCCGCGTGCACCTCCCATTGAAGTATGCCGACGCATCGCAGGTCTTGCCGCCGGGCAAGGCGCAGCCGTTGTCGGACTCGGTGTAGCGCCCGCCGGTGATGGCGCAGTAGCGCGCCTCCGGCGTGAGGTAGCCCGTCACCCGTAGCCCGCCGGCAGGGCACTCGACCCGGAACAGCGCCCATTCCTCGCACTGGCGGTTATCGCTGAAGACGCAGACGCCGAACTGTCCGCCATCGGGACGCTGCTCGATCTGCAGCGAGCCGCCTTCCTGGATGCAACGCTCCGAGGCGGGATTGGCAAGCTGAGCCTGGGCGAGGGCTCCGCTGCAGCTCGCCAGCCACAGGGCGGGCAGCACGATCAGAGCCATCGTCATCGGCGCGGCATTTCCGCCCTTCAAGTCGACTCCCTCCTGACGCAGCGAAATCCGACGTGGCTGGTCGAGGTGTCGACCGGCTCGGCGTGGCGCGCGGCGGGCCGGTAGCGTCGGCAATAGCTCGGTGCGCAAAGGTGAGAGCCGCCTTTCAGCACCTTGCGCGGAATGCGGATCGCCGGCTGGCCTGGATCGTAGCTGCCTTCCATCGGGGCGCCGCGCGGGTTCTCGGGAATGCAGCACGCCTTGGAAGCGTCGGCGTCATGCTTGGGCGAGTACCAATCCGAGGTCCATTCCCAGGTGTTGCCGATCATGTCGTGCACGCCATAGCCGTTGGCCGGAAAGGCGCGCACCGGCGAGGTGCGGGCGTAGCCGTCGGCCAGATCGTTTCCGACCGGGAAGTTGCCTTGCCAGGTGTTGGCCATGTGCTTGCCGCCCGGCGTGAGCTCGTCGCCCCAGGCGAACTCCTTTTCCTCCAGTCCGCTGCGCGCGGCGAACTCCCATTCGGCTTCGGTGGGCAGCTCCTTGCCGGCCCATCTTGCATAGGCCTCGGCGTCCTTGTAGGCGACCTGCACCACGGGATGGTCGTCCAGCCCGCCGATGTGGCTTCCCTTGCCGTAGGGCCGCTTCCAGGTCGCGCCGAAGGTGAAGCGCCACCATTGGCTCCAGTCGCGCAGGTCGGCGATCCGCTTGGGCGGCGTGAAGACGAGGCCGCCGGCCTTCAGCATACCGGGCTTCGCGCCGGGATAGTCCTTGGGATCGGGATCGATCTCGGCCCAGGTGACGTAGCCGGTGGCTTTGACGAAATCGCGGAACTGCGCGTTGGTGACCGGTGTGGCGTCGATCAGGAAGGGATCCACGGTGACGCGGTGCGACGGCGCCTCCTCGGGGTAGTGCTTGTCCGATCCCATACGAAAGGTGCCGCCGGGAATCTCGATCATGCCATCGGCGATGCCGACCACTGCCTCTACCCCGCCGTGCCGGAGAACTTGCAGCCGAGATTGTTGCCGACGGTGGTCAGCGTTCTGGTCGTGAGGTCGACGGTATAGTCGAAGCGCTGGAAGGCGATCTCGAAGACACCATGGATCCGGTTGGGTGCCGACGGAGTCATCTGGATGCTGATGCCGCCGTCCGAAGTGAGCGTCCCGCTGCCGCCCGCCATGACCAGAGTGAAGGGCCGCTGGAAGGACGGCTCGAGATTGATGCAGTCCGTCAGGTTGCCGGGGTCGGGCAGCAGGTTGAAGGTGTAGGTGCCGTCCGCCATCTGAGCCAGCGCCGGCGCCGATAGCAGCGTGAGCAGACACAGTATTTTGCGCATCATTTCCTCTCGAAGGGATAGATCGTGTTCCAGTCGGCTTTCATGGCCACCACGGTCCAGTGCCGCCGCAGGGCTTCGTCGCCCGCGGTGTATTCCAGCATCTGCTGGTCGTCGTCGGAGTGCCGAAGGCGGAGATCGGCCGGCGTTCGATGAAGCGGTTGATGCCTACCGGCCTGCCCGGCCCGTCGTCGATGAACTCGACCGTCGGTTCCTTCGCCCGCTCGGGCTTGCCGTCGCGGAACTCGCATCTCACCACGCCGGAGGAGCCGACTACCTGTTCGGGCGGGATGTCGTAGATCTTCAAGCTCCAACGCTGCATGAACTCGATGCCACCGCCTGAAACGATGAAGGTCACGAAACCGTTGGCGCGGAAGAAGGTCATCAGCTCGAGCATCGTCTGGTAGACCAGATCGATGTAGGGCCGCTCGAAGCGCGGGTGCCGCGCCGTGGCGATCCACTCGAGCACGGTTTCGCTGAACTCCTCGGTGATCAAACCCGTGTGGGTGGCCGCCATGATCTCGAGCAGGCCCTTCTGGCCGGTCGCTACGATGCCGGAGATATCGTCCGCCAGCGCCGACCGCGGTCGGCGTGCCCGACACGAACTCGAATGTCGCCTGCTTGGATGCACCGGCGTTCCAGGAGGGCAGGGGGTCGGCTTGCGCATACGAAGCCGTACGGCCGCCGACGAGGCCGGCGGCGATCCTGATCGAGAGGAACCTGCGCCGAAGCATTCGCTCACTCCGTCAGTGACGCGACAGACCCTGTATATCTCGTTGCCTGACGCTATTCTCCAGCCTGGGCGGCCTATCGTGTCAGGCTTGGACGAGATGCCGGGTGGCGGCCGCCATGACTCGCGGACCATTTCTCCGGCGCTTCGAGGAAGGCGCGGGTTTCGGCGAGGCCCTTCTCGTCGAAATACTTGCCCTTCTGCGCCGCTTCGAGCGCATCCCACCAGGTGGCGAGCGCGTGCAGCTTCACGCCGGCGAGGGCCAGCGTCTCGATGCTTTGCGGGAAGATGCCATAGTGGAAGACGACGAAGCAGTCGGTGACCTTGGCGTCGGCTTTGTTCAGCGCATCGATGAAAACCAGCTTGCTGCCACCGTCGGTCGCGAGATCCTCGACCAGCAGCACGCGCTTGTTCGGCTTGAGGTCCCCTTCGATCTGCGCCATGCGGCCGAACCCCTTGGGCTGTTTGCGCACATAGATCATGGGCTTCTTCGCAAGGGCGGCGAGAAACGCAGCGAAAGGAATGCCGGCTGTTTCGCCTCCGGCTACGACGTCGATCTTGTTCCAGCCAATGTTGCGCTCGATATTCTTGAAGGCGTGCTGCATGATTTTCGCGCGCGCTTCGGGATAAGAAATGATCTTGCGGCAGTCGATATAGACCGGACTGGCGCGACCCGAGGTGAAAATGTACGGATTGTCCGGGCGGCAATGGATTGCCTCGATCTCAAGCAACAGGCGGGCGGTGTCGCGCGCTTCCGCCGTGCCGGTCCCACGCATGTCGGACGCGTGTCCATTGAGCTGCTTGGGCGTCGGTTTTTGAGCGGGCCGCGACGTCGAACCGGCCGATTTCTTCGTCGCCATGCTGCTTTTTCCCCCACGCCGCTTGCGACAATTTTGACGGCAGTGTGTTTAGCGTTCATCCACAGGACCGGCAAGCGTGACGACTGCAAATGACCTATGAAATCACGCTTCTTTACGATGGTCCTTTCAAAGGACTGATGAATTGACCTCACAGATTGGAATTCAATCCCGATTAGGCAGGTTTCTCGTTGCCCGGCGTCGACTACTGGTGGCGATTGTTGCCGGTATCGCCCTCGCGACGGCCCTCCCGCCTACCACCCGGCTCGCGACTCGCTTCCTTCTGGCGTGGGACCTGACGGCCTTGATCTATGTCGCCTTCGCCTTCCTGATGATCGCCCGCTCCACGGTCGAGACGTGCCAGGCCCGGGCGACGCTTTACGATGAAGGCGACTGGGTGATCGTTGCCCTCGTGGTCGGCAGCGCGGCGGCAAGCTTCGTGGCAATCTTCGCCGAGCTGGCGGCGATCAAGTCCGGAGAGGCGCCTGCCGCGATCAGCTTCCTCGTGACCGGACTCACCGTCGTGCTCGCCTGGACCTTCACGCACGTCATCTTCACGCTGCACTACGCGAACATCTATTACCGACCGCACAAAGGTGGCGTTCCGGGCGGTCTTGATTTTCGGGGGGACGAGCCTCCCGACTATCGCGACTTCCTCTATTACTCGTTCGTGATCGGCTGCGCGGCGCAAACTGGCGACGTGGCGACGACCTCGCGCGAGATGCGGTCGATCAGCCTGTTTCATGGCGTGGTGGCGTTTGCCTTCAATACGGCTATTCTCGCCCTGATGATCAATGTCGGCGCCAGCCTGTTGTCATGAGACGCATCGCAGCCCTCGTCGTATTCGTCGGGCTCTGCCTTCTGGTCGGCGCCGTCGGTGGCTGGGTAACCGCCGGCAGCGTGAAGGACTGGTACCCGACGTTGAGCAAGCCATCGTTCAACCCCCCCGACTGGGTTTTCGGCCCGGTATGGACAGTCCTCTACATAATGATGGGCATCGCCGCCTGGCGCGTGTGGTGCGAGGCCCGGGGCGACCGGGCGCGAGGACCCCTCCTTCTTTTCGCGCTCCAGCTCGCGCTCAATCTCGGCTGGAGCGTCGCCTTTTTCGGCCTGCACGCGATCGGCGCGGCGGTCGTCGTGATCGTGGCGCTGGAAGCCGCCATTCTGGCGACCATGCTCGCGTTTCGCCGGATCGACGGCCTCGCCGCGGCGCTGCTGATTCCCTACGCACTGTGGGTCGCCTTCGCGACGCTGCTGAACGTCACCATCTGGCGCCTGAACTCATAGATCGGCCCCCGGTCCACAGGACGCCCGCTCAGCCTAGCTGTCGTGACGGCTGATCGCGCCGCCGTCGTCGTTCTTCAAGGGCATGAAGAGAAGCGACGACGCCATGGTCAGGAGGCCGAGCACGATGAATGCCAGGTGAACGCCGCGGATCATCGCGGCCGGATCGGCGTGGTGGCTGTCGGGCACGAAGAGGGCGGCGATCAGCGAGGCACCCGCGACGCCGAAGGTGATCGACATCTGCTGGCCGGTGCTGGCGATGGTGCTGGCGGCACTGGTCTCCTCGGCCGTCACGTCGGCATACACCAGCGTGTTCATGGCGGTGTATTGCGTCGAGGTGAAGAAGCCGAGGACGAAGGACTGCAGGGCGATGTGCCACCACGGTGTGCCGACGCCGATCGTGGCGAAGCCCATGATCAGCACGCCGAGGATCAGCGTATTGGCGACCAGCACGGTGCGATAGCCGAAACGCGCGAGGATCTTCGGTACGATCATCTTCACCCCGATCGAGGCCAGCGCCTGAGGCATCACCAGCAGCCCGGATTGCACGGCCGAGTACCCCAGGCCGATCTGGTACAGCAGCGGGAACAGGAACGGAATGCCGCCCAGCCCGAGTCGGCTGAAGAAGGCGCCGACGACGGCGGCGCGGAAGGTGTTCAGGCGGAACAGGCCGAGGCGCAGCAAAGGATACCGCGTGTGCAGGGCGTTCACGCCGTAACCGGCCAGCAGGACAAGCGATAGCGCGAGCAGGCCCAGCATCTCGAGATCGCCCAACCGGTGATCGCCGAACACTTCGAGCACGTACGACAGGAGCGCAATGCCCGAGCCGAACAGCACCAGGCCCACGATGTCGAGCGGATTGGTCTTGTCCTGTCGATAGTCGGGCAGGAAACGCCAGACCAGAGCGAGGCCGATCAGGCCGACCGGCAGGTTGACCAGGAAGACGATGCTCCAATGCAGGTAGTGGACGATAAGTCCGCCGAGCAGCGGTCCCACCATCGGCCCGACCAGGCTGGGGACGGCCACGAAGCTCATGGCCACGACCAGCTCCGACTTGGGAAAGGTGCGCACCATGGTCATGCGCCCGACCGGAACCATCATGGCGCCCCCCATGCCCTGAAGCACCCGACAGGCGACCAGCATGTCGATGTCGACCGCCACGCCGCAGAGCAGCGAGCCCAGCGTGAACAGCCCGATCGCCGAGGCGAAGACGCGGCGCGTCCCGAAGCGGTCGGCCATCCAGCCGCTGATCGGGATGAAGACCGCGAGGCTGAGCGTGTAGCTCGCCAGCACCGATTTCATGTCGAGAGGCGTGACGTGCATGGCCTGCGCAATGGCCGGCACCGCGGTGTTGAGGATGGTGGTGTCGAGCGACTGCATGAAGAACGCCACGGCGACCAGCCATGGCAGCAGTCGCCTGGTTGTCCCTGGCGATGAGGTCGGATCGGGGGCCGGAGCTGTCATGATCAAGCGAGCGGGAAGTCGCCCAGGCTGCGGGCGTCGAACAACGCTTGGCCGAACGCCGGGATCAGCCAGCGGCCGCCCTCGCCGTTGGTCATGATGACCAACCCGAAGCTTGCGTCGGCGGCGAAGGCGATCACCGAGCGGAAGCCGGCATTGACGCCATAGTGATAGAGCAGGGGCACGCCGTTGGGGCGAGGCTGTACGAAGAAGCCAAGTCCGGTCGGGCCGCTCGCCACCGGCGTCGACATCAGGCGCGCCGTGGCGGGCGAGACCAGGGCCGCGTCGCCTCGCCAGCATGCGCCGAAGGCTCGGATCAGCTGGGACAGATCGATCGTCGTGCACCAGAGCCCGGCGGCCGCCAGTTCCGGGTAGCGGTGGTAGTTCCCCGGCAGAACCTGGCCGTGCTCATCGTGCGCCGGCGTCCATGCTCCAGCGGAAGGAACAGTGTAGCGCGCACCCATTGCAACCGGCTGCAGGACGAGTTCCGTCGCGACCGCGTCGAACGGCTGACCGGCGACATCGGCAACAAGCTGCTGCAGCACCGTGGTGCCCCCGCCGGAATAGAGATACATCGCCCCAGGGGGACGCTCGACCCGGACGCGCGGTGTGTTGGCGGGCGGGGCGCCATTCAGGATGTCGATCAACGTTGGCAGATTTGCATCAGCCAGGTATCCCGGAAAACCGGGGACGTTGGTTCCGGCGCGATGCGCGAGCAGCAGGCGCGGGGTGACTTTGTCCGCACCGGCACCGGTCAACTGCCAGGAGCGCAGAACGCTGTTGATCGGGGCATCGAGCGGCAGCGTACCGCGCTCGACCAGTCGCATCACGGTGAGGGCGGCGATCACCTTGCTGATCGAGGCGGCCTGGAAAAAGAGAGCCTTCCGACCTGTTGCGAAGCCGCCCTCCGGCATGCCTCTCCACACGGTCTCGACCGAGACCTCGGGCACGCGATACTGGCCCGCAAGCGCAATCAGTTGTCGGCCCAGGGACACTCGCTGGCCGGGATCGAACCAGCCGTGAGACTGGCCGCTCGCCCGCCCCGGGAGAACGGCGGACAACGAGCCCGATAGAAGCAAGCGGCGGCGCATGCACCACTCTGCGTCTGTCGGCGCTTGCCAATCAAGGTCCTCTGGCGAGGTCGGCGGAGTCCTGTACTCGCTTGATCATCCTCTGCAGCGCAGCATCCGGCACCAGTTTCGGATAGAGAGGCGTCAGGACATCGGCGAACGACTTGCGATCGACGGCATCGATTACTTCGATAGCGGCGCTTTCCGCCTTGAGCCGCGCAGAAGCCTCGTAGCCGTCGAGCCGGCCGCGCATGAAGGTAACCGACTCCCTGGCTGCGGCGCGGATCGCTTGCCGGTCGGCTGCCGGGAGTTCGCTCCAGACTGCCCTGGAGAAGACCAGCACGCCCGGCATTCTTGAGTGCTCGGTCAGGCTATAATACCTGGTGACACGGTGATGGCCGGCGCCCACATAGGCTGCCCAGCTGCTCTCGGCGGCATCGATCACGCCGGCCTTGAGCGCGGGCGCCATCCGGTCGAACGGCACGGCGACGGGTTTGGCGCCCATCGCCTTGATCATTTCCGTGAAAATGTCGGACGGCTGCACGCGCACCGACAGGCCCTGCAAGTCGCCGACCTTCCTGATCGGCGCCTTGGTGCTGTACAGGGAGCGCACGCCCATATCATAGAAGCAGAGCCCGATGACGCCGGCGGATTCCATGCTGGCGAGGATCTCGTCGCCGACCGGGCCATCGAGCACGCGCCGCAGATGCTCCATCGAGCGGAACAGGTAAGGCAGCGCCGGCACGATCGTCGCCGGCACGATCGAGTTGAACACCGCGAGGTTCAGGCGCGCCATGTCCAGCGTTCCTGTCCGCAACTGGGCGAGCGTGAAGTTCTCCGAGTCCTTGTCGCCATGGTCGACGGTGATGCCGTAGCGCCCGCTCGAGCGCTGCTGCAACAGCTTGCCCATAAGCGCAACTGCCTGGACGGTGGGCGAATCGAGCGGTTGGACATCCGACGATCGGAATTGTCGTGCATCGGCGGTGGCGATCGCAAACGACGCGAGGAGCACGCCGAGTGAGGCAGCAAGAATACTGAGCAAACTGAACTCTCCGCGCTCCACAACTTCTAGGGGAACGCAGGCATGAGGTGCCAGTTGCGGTTCAGCAGCGAATTATGTTCGGTGTCGCACTTTCGTGACCGGGCGTGATCTGCCGAGCCTTCAATGTTTTTGCATTGAACCGCGCCACTGCTGTGGCGGCTGAATAAGCGGGCGCTCCTGTGATCCAGCGGTTTCCCTGCATCGTACCTACGACGTTATTGCGCGGCACCGCCGGCCCAGGGCGACATCACTTCATTCATGCCGGTGAGCTCGCCGGTCGCAGTATCGCGCACGATGCAGGACGGGTTGGCGAAGCCCAGCGGCGATATCTGGTTGTCGACCTCGACGATCGGCAGCCTGGCGGCGATCGCCTTCTTCACCGCGTCCGGCAGGTTGCGATTGACCCGGATCGGCCCGACGCCCGAGACGTCCACTCTCGGTTGATGGAAGGCCGCCTCCACGTCGAGGCCGCGATCGACCAGCATCATGGTGAGCTGGGTCACCGCCGGCACGATGCGGCGACCGCCCGAGGCGCCGATGCAGAACCACGGCTGGCCGTCCTTGACCACGACCACCGGGCAGATGTTGCACAGCGGCCGCTTGCCCGCGGCGATCGAGTTCGGCCGGTCGGCCTCCGGATCGAACCACAGCATTCCGTTGTTCATTGTGATGCCGGTTTTCGGCAGCATCACGCAGGAGCCGAACAGGGACATCAGTGTCTGGGTCAGCGCCACCATGTTGCCCTCGGCGTCGGCGGCGCAGAAGTGCGTCGTGCTCGTGTTGTTGGGCTTGTCGCCCAGCGTCTTGAGCCGCTCCTGATAGGCGGTATGCATGCCCTCGGCGATGGCGACGAAGAAGTCGGCACCGGGTGCGCCCGCGCCCCTGGTGCCCTCGCCGGCGAGTTCGAGCGTGCGGCGCAGAGTCGGACCCGCGGTGAGCCCGCCCGCCACGTTGATGGTGACGCCGTGATGCTCGAAGGACAGCGGCTCGACGATGCGCGCCTCATAGGAGGCGAGGTCGTCGAGGGAGATCGCCGATCCGCCGGCCTGCAGGTCGGCCACGATGTCGCGCGCCAGGCTGCCTTCGTAGTATTCGCGCGGGCCGCCCTCGGCGAGCCGCCGCATCGTGTCGCCCAGATTGCCGAGTTTGAGATAGCGCTTCGTTCCCTGCCAATCGTTTGTCGGCACCCGGCCGTCGTCACAGAGATAGTTCGCCTTCGAGGCCGGGAACCTGGACAGGTGCTCGGCGCCATTGGCGATCATCACCTGCATGTACCAGTCCAGTTCCATGCCTCGCTCCGCGAGCGTGACGCCGGGCGCGAGCACGTCCTTCCACGTCATCGTGCCGAAGCGGTCGAGCGCCTTGGCGAGGCCCGCGACCATGCCGGGCACGGCGATCGAGTGGTAGCCGACCTCGTTGTTGCGATCGAGGATGTCGGGCCAGGCGAACGGATTGGCAGGGCCGGGGCCGGTGATTCTGTAGGGCGACAGGTCGAGCTTCCTCGCCGAGATCGGGCCGTAGTCGACTGTCCAGGCGCGCTGCTCCTTCGCGCTCCAGATGGTCATGAAGCCGACGCCGCCGATGCCGCTCATCCACGGTTCGAGCGCGCCGATCGCCATGCCCGTGGCGACTGCCGCATCGATCGCGTTGCCGCCCTTGCGCAGGATCTCGGCGCCGACCTCGGCCGCCCGGCTGTTCTGGGCCACGACCACGCCTTTGCCACGCACTGCGTGCTTGGAGATCTTCAATTGTCGTGTCAGTGACTCGCTCATTCACCTGTCCCCGGGTTTCGCGTCCACTGTAGCGGGGCCTTATTTAGCCACAAACCCTGCTAGACTGCTGTGCGGACGGGCAATGAAAGACGGTACGCAGGCGTGACGGAGCTCAGCCAGATCGACCTGCAATCACTTGCAGCGGGTCACAAGCGAACGTGGGACGCTTTTGTTGTTGCAGCCTCACCGTTGATCAACGCGGTGGTCCGCCGGACTCTTGGGACCTACCGTCTCAGCGAGGACGATGTGATGGATGCCGCCCAGGATGTGTTCGTGCGCCTCTGCGCCAACGATTTCCGCCTGCTCAAGACCTACGATCCGGCACGCGCGGGCTTCTCGACGTGGCTGGCCGTGGTCTCGCGCTCGGCTGCGATCGATTTCGCGCGCCGCCGCCGGCAGGCGACTTCGCCGATCGACGATGTGCCCGAAGCCGCCCTGGCGGTGGAGGACCGGCACGTCGAGAAGCTGAAGGTCCCGGAGGGTCTCTTGACCGAGCGCCAAACCCTCATATTGAAGTGTCTCTATGACGAAGAGCGCGATGTTGCGGAAGTTGCGCGGCTGTTGAAAATCGATGCCCAGACTGTGCGTAGTACCCATCACAAGGCATTGTTGAGACTGCGCGAACATTTCAAGGAAGAAGCCCCGTGAGCGGGGATGAATCCCAGCATTGTGGCGTAAGCTGGACAAGGAGATCGCGATGAGCACCCAACGCACCCCCCCGAGCGACCGGGAGCTGTGGCGCAGCCTTGCTGCGAGCCCTTCCGTTCCGTCGCCGGCCGTGTCGGACATGGATTTCGCGGCGTGGCTCGAGGGCCGGCTGCCGGAAGCGACGGCGGCGCGGATCGAGGCTGCCGTCGCCACCGATCCCGCAATGCGGCGCGCGGCACTCGAACTGGCCGACATTCTCGGCATGGAGCTGCCGGCCGCCCCGCCCCGGATGGCGGTGCGAGCGCAGGCGCTGATCGGCGCGCCAGTGGAATTGCAGGCATCGCGCAAATCATGGCTCATGGGGCTTTTCCCCAGCTTCTGGGAGGGTTTTGCGCTGCAGCGTGGCGCCATCGCGGGCGCGGCGATGGTGGTGGCAGCCGTCGGATTCATGCTGGGCGGCGGATTGGGCGAGACTTATGTCGAGGGCAAGTATGCCTCGACATGGTCCACGACCACCGCGAAACCCTTTGGCCGAGACACGACCAACGAGCTGAGCGACCTGTTCTCGGACAACACGTGAGATGTCGTCCCGGCTGGCCCAGATCCTTCTGGGATTGTCGCTGCTGCTGAACTGCTTCGTCCTGGCGGGCTTCGTCTATCGCAGCTGGATAGCGCCGCCACATTGGCCGGCGCGCGTGGACGGCCCGCCGCCAGGCGCGCCCGGCTTTGGCAGCCCTCTCGATGCGCTGGCGAAGGATCTCGAGCTCGATGATGCCCAAAAGCGGGCGCTGAAGGATCTGTTCGAGCGCTACAGCGCGGAGCGGCGCGAGCGCTACCGCGAGATACAGAAGGTGCGCGAGGCCACGTCGGCAGAGCTCCAGAAATCCGACTTCGACATGACGAAGGTCGAGGCGCTGGTCGACGAAATGGCTCGGCTACGAGGCGACCAGCAGAAGGAAAACCTGCGCTCGATCGCGCAGCTTTCGCCCCATCTCCGGCCCAATCAGCGGGACGAACTGCACAAAATCCTTGCAGAGCGCTACGGTGGCGGGTGGCCAGGCAGGGGCAGTCCGGGTGGACCCGGTGCGCCGCGCCCGCCGCGTCCGCCCCCGTAGAGGAGACCGAGGCATGGCAGCTCATCTCAGTCGACGGGGATTCCTGGGGGGCGCGGCCGTCCTGCACGCAGCGGCCCTCTCGGCACCGCGGGCGAGCCGTGCGGCGATTGCCATGGGGTTCGACGAGGCCCGGCATCTTTTGTCCCGCACCACCTTTGGAGGCACGCCGGCGGAGATTCGTGCCGTCCAGGACCAGGACTATGCCGCGACGGTTGACCGGCTGCTCGACGTACGGCGCCCGAAAGCGCTCACGCCGGCGCCGGCGTGGATAACGCAAGACCTGGCTGAGCTGCGCACCGCGATCAAGGCGGCGCGCGAAAAGAAGACGGGCGTGGACGGCAAACCGCTCGAGATCGTGCGTCCTGCGCAGGAGCAGGTGCGCGAGCTGCGCAACTGGTGGGTCGAAGAGATGCTGGCCACCGACCAGCCGCTCGTCGAGCGGATGACGTTGTTCTGGCACAACCACTTTACCTCCTCGCACGAGAAGGTGATCTACACGCCGGCGATGTATCGCCAGAACGAGCTGTTTCGCCGCGAGGCGCTCGGCAACTTCGGACGGCTTCTGCTGGCCATCGCCCGCGACCCAGCGATGCTGATCTATCTCGACGGAGTACGCTCCAAGGCGCTCCGGCCGAACGAGAACTTTGCCCGCGAGTTGCTCGAGCTATTCACCCTTGGCGAAGGACACTACACCGAGGATGACATCAGGAATGCGGCGCGCGCTTTCACTGGCTGGACCATCGAGCGTGAAAGTGGCGTGTTCCGCATCAACGAACAGGCGCACGACGCGGGCATGAAGATGTTCCTCGGCGAGAGCGGAGCGTTTGCGGGCGAGGATATCGTCGCGATTCTGCTGAGACAGCCGCGCACGGCCGAACTCGTGGTCGAGAAATTGTGGCGCGAGTTCGTGTCGCTGATTCCGGATCCCACCGAGGTGAAGCGACTCGCTGCCGTCCTGCGCAACGGCAACTACGAGATGAAGCCGGTTCTGCGCGCGATGTTCCTCTCGCCAGCGTTCAGGGAGCCGTCGGCCCGCGGTGCCTTGATCAAGTCGCCGATCGACTTGATCGTCGGTTCGGTCCATCTGCTCGGCCTGCCCGTGCCCGAGAAGACCCAGCTCGTGCGCATGCTGCAAGGGCTCGGACAACTCCCCTTCAGCCCGCCCAACGTCAAGGGATGGGTGGGCGGCGAGGCGTGGATCACGACCTATACGCTGCTGCTTCGACAGCAGTTCCTGCGCCGGATGATCGAGGCCACCACAGTCTCGTCAATGGACGGCAGCATGGCGATCTCCATGCGCCCCAACCGGCGAGCCGAGCGCAAGGAGCAGGCGCCGGCCGAGGAGCCGATGCAGCAGCTCGCAAGCGAGCCGGCACGGCCGGTCGAAGGCCGCAGCCTGCGCCACGCCGGGCTGGAGGCGCGGCTTGGTCCGACACTCGCCGGGCTCGATGCAGTCGAGCTGAAGCGCGTGCTCCTGCCGCTCAAGCCGATCGACGGTGGCGAGGCGAACGGACCACCGGGCGCAGTCGTCGCGTCGGCAATGCTCGATCCGGCCTACCAGCTCAAGTGAGGGATCAGCCACGATGCGCACTCTGATCCTGCTCGAACTCAAAGGCGGCAATGACGGGCTGAACACCGTCATTCCCTATGCCGACGCTCGATACCACGAGTTCCGCCCGCGCATCGCCGTCGCGCGCGAGCGCACGCTTCAGCTCGACGAGAGCGTCGGGCTGCACGAAAAGCTCGAGCCTCTGATGGAGTCGTGGAAAGGTGGCGACCTCGCGATCGTGCAGGGCGTCGGTTACGCCAATCCCAACCGCTCGCATTTCCGCTCGATCGAGATCTGGGACACCGCTTCGGCGGCAAGCCAGACGCTGAGCGAGGGGTGGGTCGCCCGCGCCTTCGACGGCAACCGGCCGCCGCAGGGCCTCGGCGTGGATAGCATTGTGATCGACACGAATTCGTTGCCCATGATGGGCCCCGACCTGCGCACCATCGTCATGCAGGACGCTGAGAGCTTTCTACGCCAGGTGAGTGCGATGAGGGGCGCTGAAGGACCCTTCGACGGCGGAAATCCGGCGCTGCGGCATCTCCTGGCCGTGCGTCGGGAAGTGAACGCTGCGGCGGCAGGACTGAGCGAAAAGCTGCGCGTTGCCCAGCGGCCGGCGCAGGAATACGCGGGCAATCCTTTCGGACGCCAGCTCGACCTTGCCACCAGAGTGATCACCGCAGGTGTGCCGGTGGTGGCGATCAAGCTGGCCTTGGGCGGTTTCGACACCCATGCCAACCAGGCGCCACCGCACGAGACGCTGCTATCGACGCTCGCAACCGGGCTGGCGACCTTCCGCGGGAACATGATCGCCGCCAGCCGGTGGGACGACGTGGTGGTGATGACCTATTCGGAGTTCGGCCGGCGCGTCCGGCAGAATGCCTCGGCCGGTACGGATCACGGCACGGCAGCGCCGCAGTTCGTGATGGGCGGCAAGGTGAACGGCGGGCTGCACGGCGTCCAGCCGTCGCTCGGCGATCTACAAGATGGCGACCTGCGCCACACGGTCGATTTCCGCGACGTCTATTCCGCGATCGCCAGGGGCTGTTGGGGCAAGCCTGCCAACTTCGGCCAGCGCCACGTCCAGCCGCTCGACTTGATTTCCTGAAGGCGTCGCCGGCCGGAACCGAGGCCCGGCCGGCGACGCGAGGCGTTCGAGACGGTCGGATCAGCTTGGCACGTGCTGTTGCCAGTATTGGTCGGCCTGCTGCCGCTGCTGCTGGAACAGTGCGCTGTCTCCGATCCGGTCGGGATCGACCTTGGGCGCATTCGTCATCGTCTGCTCATCGACGTTGAGGACGAAGGCGTTGAGGTCCCGGGTGGCACGCAACGACTGCCACGGAACCACGACATGGTCCTCGCCAAAGCCGAGGACGCCGCCGCGGGCGACGACCGCATAGGCAATCCGACCGGTCTTCGGATCGAAGATCACGTTGTCGATCGTCCCGAGCTGCTCGTCCTTGACGTTGCGAATGTCGGTCCCGGTGATGTCATCGAAGCCCAGGCGACGATCGAGCTCCTCGACAGGACGGGCCGCGACCAGGCGCTGCTGACGCCAGCTTGCAATATCAGAAGGTTTGACGCCGGCCTTCCGCAGATCCGCGACATAGCCGTCGTAGAGCTCGCGCATTTCGGCGACAACGTGACTGCAGGCAGCTTCGTCGCCCCGGCGTGCCAGCACTGCCGCGGCAGCATGAAGAGCATAGACTTGATAGCGCGGCGAATTCATCCCGAATGGCGTGTTGCTGCCCCATGGACCTCCGGGCGCAGTTGGCGGCGTTGCCATCGGGGTGGCGTAGCGCGAGCCCCAGCCGGACACCCAGAAATCATCCTGCCTCATCTGGGCATCGAAGGACGCCAGGTCCTTGGTGCAGGTCCGGGCGGCCGCATTCTGCCCGCCGCGGTCTATGGGCTGCGTGGCTTGCTGCTGCAATGGCGCGCTTTTCGTCTGGGCGCCAGCGGTCGTGGCAGCGAGTGCGCCGAGTGCGACTCCCGCCAGGAGTGATGTGCTGATTTTCATAGTGAGCCTCCAATCTGGTTGAGGATGATGCCTTCGACGCGAAGGCACTTGCGGGCAGCTACGACCTTCCGTGGCCCTCTGCCCCGGGTGGGCTGCGCAGTCGTGGGCCGCGATGCCGACCTGACATCGCGGCCCACCGCAATGCCGACTCCGGGAGGATGGTCACACGAGGAAAACGCCATCCGGTGGAGTCGTCACTGCAGCTCAGTCGGTAGACCGGCCGCTTCAGGTCTTGCTGGTCGCGGGCTGTGTCAGAATTCGCGCGCATGCCCGGGCGACATCTGTGTCGACCGTCTCACTTCCCGGCATCACGACGACGCCACTCTTCTGGATGAGGTCCGCGCGCGCCCAGGAACTCGTTGCCGTCAGTTCGGCGAGCTTGTCCGCAGCGTCGACCTGGTCGCGGAAGCCTTGCGCACAGATTGGCGCCAGAGCGGCGACACGTGCATCTTGCGCGGCTGCGGCGGCTTCCTGGCGGGCTGTGGCGCCGGTTACCCATCCGCCCCAGGTGAAGCCCACAACCATGCAGAGGAGGGCGCCACCGACGGCGCCCCAAATGGCAGGCTTGGTTTGCGCGGGAATTTTCATCGAGTACTCCTTTCTGTCCCGTCGCGGGTTGCGACTGGAGGTGATGCAAGGTTTCGTGCTGGCGGCGTGCCGCCGCAGACTGCGGGAGTAGAGCCCTGCAACCGGGCAAGCCCGGTGCATTCGCTGCGACGCCGCGCGAGTGCTCGCTGTCAGGCCGAGCGTCGCGACGACGTATCACTCGTTGTCCGCGATACCGACGATACAATCTCTTGAAACCAATGATACGAGTGGCCATTGGTTGCGGCCGGGAACGTGGTCATTTTGCGGCACGCGGACGTGTGGCCAGCGAACCGGGGCATCCACCGTGAGCCACGGATCGAATTCCGTCAGCCACGTGGCCCGACGCGATCGTCGGGACGGACGTTACAGGGCGCCGCGGCCACGCAGTTCATCCTGCACCGAGCCGCGTTCGGCCTCGATGCGGATGTACCAGATCAGGAGCGCCGCACCGATTTTGATCAGCACGGGCAGGACGATATAGACGACGATCAGCGCCGTCTGGTCGTAGTGACCCTTGGCGGGATTGAAGCCGAGCAGCTCGGCGACGGGCAGGGACCCTGCCGCGCCGAGCGCGGTCGCGAGCTTGGTCGCGAGTGCCCAAAGGCCGAAGTACGTCCCGGTCTTGCCCTTGGTGTCGCCCCCCTCTGGAGCGTTTATGACGTCGGCCAGGATCGACGGCGGCAGGCCGTAGTCGGCGCCGATGCCGATGCCGGTGACGACCGAGATCGCCAGGAACCAGTAGAAGTCTCCGGCGCCGACGAATACCGCCAGCGCCATCGCTGCGGCCGTCATTACCATGGCGATGAACCATGCGGCGGCCTTGCTGAGCCGCTTCGACAGCATCAGCCACATCGGCACGCTGGCGGCGCCGGCGACGAAGTAGACCAGCAGGATGATGCCAGCCTGCACCTTGCTGCCCTTGAGCACGTGCTCGACGTAGAACAGCATGATGGTGACCGCGACGCCGAGCGCCGCGCCGTTGACCACGAAGACCAGGAGCAGCCGCCGGAACAGGCGGTTCTTCAGCGGCGCGAAGAAGGGGACGAAAGGATTGCGCTCGGCATGGATCACCGGCGGATGGACCGAGCGTCCGCTCCAGATCATCGTCGGCAGGCTGAACAGCAAGAGAATCGGCAGGAAGATCGCGCCGAGCAGCGCATAGCCCTGCAGCTCGCCGAATTTCGCGGTGAGCGCCACCGGCAGAACGACGGCGAAGGTCATGCCGAGCAGGCCGAACACCTCGCGGCCGACCGTGACACGGGTGCGCTCGTTGTAGTCGTCGCTCAGCTCGGCACCGTGACTGTGATAGCTGATCGAGACGCCGGAATAGCCGAGATGAACCAGGACGAGCGCTGCCATCAGCCAGCCCGCCATCAGCGTGTTGTTGCCGAGCCAGGCGTCGGGCGGATCGAACAGCATGTAGAAGCCGCCCCCCAGCAGAGGTGTCATCATGGCCACGAAAGCCAGCCGTCCGCGCGGGCCGAAGCGCGTGAAGCGGTCGCTGATCAGGCCGATGACCGGGTCCTGGATGGCATCCAGCACACGGGCGATGATGAAGATCGCACCCATGACGCCGAACGACAGCTTTACGACTTCGCCGTAGAAATGGCTTACGTTAAGCACGACCGGCAAAGCCGCCATCGCGAGCGGCATCTGCAGGGTGGCGTACGCGATCAGACGATCGAAAGGGATTCTGACGAAAGCGGCGGTGCCGTTTCCGGACGTTCCTGGATGCACCCCTGAAGCCTTCCTGTTCCCCACACGTCCTGTACCGGACGCTTGCTCGTGGGACACGTTATATAGGCTTGAAGTGTGCCTGCAAAACGTCCGTTCGGCGCGTCGAAAAGCCTGCGGCACAATAGGCGAGATAGTAGCGCCACATCCGCCGGAAGCGCTCGTCGAAGCCCAGCCGGCCGACCTGATCGGACACCGCGTCGAAACGGCCGAGCCATGTCTCCAGCGTATGCGCATAGTCCAGGCCGAAACTGTAGAGCTCGGCGATCTTCAGGCCGGCCTTGCGGCATTGCTCCCCGAGACGCTGCGGCGACAGCAGCATTCCGCCCGGAAATATGTAGGTCTGGATGAAGTCCGGCCTGCTGCGATAGCCCTCGAAGAACTCGTCGGCGATGACGATGGCCTGCACCAGCGCAGAGCCGCCGGGGGCGACGTGGCGCTTCAGCATCGCGAAATAGTCCGGCCAGTAGCGTTCACCGACCGCCTCGATCATCTCGATGGAGACGATATGGTCGTATTTCCCCTCGACGTCGCGGTAGTCGCGGAACTGCAGGTCGACGCGGTCGGCGAGCCCGGCGCGTTCGAGCCGCGCGCGGGCATATTCCAGCTGCTCCGTGGAGATCGTGATGCCGGTGACCCGCATGCCGCGCCGCGCCGCCACCTCGGCGAAGCCGCCCCAGCCGCAGCCGATTTCCAGGATCGAGTCGCCCTGCTTGGCGCCGAGCTGGGCCAGCACCCGCTCGTACTTGGCCGCCTGCGCCGCCTCGAGCGACTTGCTCTCGCCTTCGTACAGCGCCGACGAGTAGCTCATCGTCGGATCGAGCCATAGGCCGTAGAAGCCGTTGCCGAGATCGTAGTGCGCATGGATGTTGCGCCGGGATCCGGAGCGTGAATTCTGGCGGAAGCGGTGCAGCAGCTTCAAGGCCAGATTGTGCACCACGTTGGTGTTGGCCATCGAGCCCAGCGCCTGCTGGTTCTCGGCGAGCAGCGAGATCAGGCGCGGCAGGTCGGGCGAGTCGCAGTAGCCTTCCATATAGGCTTCGGCGAAGCCTATGTCGCCGTCGAGCAGCACGCGCCGGAAGAAGCGCCAGTCCCTGACATCGAGGACGGCTTCGGGGGAATCGGAAGAACTGCCGAACCGGCAGACCCTCCCGTCGGGCAGATTCACAGTCAGGCGACCGATCGACAGTCGGTCGAGGGCCTTCAGGACGAAGCGGGTCGAGAGCGTCAAGCGGGTCTCTAGCGGCTCACCAATTGCGCCGGCGGCGGCGGCTTATGATGAAATTTCGCTCGCTTGCGCCAGAGTTGCAAGGCCTGCCAGTGGATTCTGACGACAACGGCCAGGGTCATGACCGGATTGGCCACCAGCCGGCGCAGCACGGTACGGTCGGTGAGCGGCTCGCGCCGGCCTCCCACCGAGGT
>JAHCJV010000079.1 GCA_026126105.1 Enhydrobacter sp. | reverse complement strand
GCTGCCCCGCTTGCTTTGGCGCGCGCGTCGCCCCCCCCGCGCTCCCGGCGAAGAGATGTCACTCATTCAGCCCTTTACCCGGATACGGATGCGTCTTGTGCCAGTGCTTGGCGATCTCGACGCGCTTGGTGATCCAGACGCCCTTGTGCTTGCCCATGTAGTCGAGGATGCGTTCCAGCCCGACGGCGCGCGCCGCATGGCCGATCAGACGGCAATGCAGGCCGACCGACATCATCTTCGGCTGGGTCGCACCCTCCTTGTAGAGCATGTCGAAGGCATCCTTCACCAGTGTGAACCACTGGTCGGAGTTGCCGATGCCGATCATGTACTTGCCGTCGTTGTTGGTCAGCGAGTAGGGCACGACGAGCTGCGGCTTGCCGTCGACCGTGACCCAGAACGGCAGGTCGTCGCCGTAATAGTCGCTGTCATAGAGGAAGCCGCCTTCCTCGACCACGAGGCGGCGGGTGTTCTCGCCGGGTCCGTAGCGGCAGTACCAGCCGCTCGGCCGCTCGCCGATCATCTTCTCGGTCGACACGATCGCCTTGCGGATATGCTCGCGCTCCTCCTCTTCGGAAAGCTCGTAGTGCTTGATCCAGCGCCAGCCGTGCGAGCAGACGTCGTAGCCCGCCTCCCCGATCGCCTTCGAGACCTCGGGATTGCGTTCGAAGGCCAGTCCGCAGCCGTAGATCGTCATCGGGAGGTCGCGTTCGCGGAACAGCCGGTTGATGCGCCAGAAGCCGACCCTGCTGCCATACTCGAACAGGCTCTCGCCGGCGAGATCGCGGCCGGAAATGGTCTGACCCATGCCGTGCGCCTCGGTGAGCCCGGTGTCGGTGTGACCCTCGCCGTCCTGCACGGAGGGCTCCGAGCCTTCCTCGTAGTTCAGCACGAAGTTGACGGCGAGCCGTGCGCCGTTGGGCCATTTCGGATCGGGCGGGTTGGCGCCATAGCCGACGAAATCGCGGCGGACCTGATAGACCATGCTCGTCTCCGGTTCAGGGGATCATGACGGTGAAGGGGTCGACCGGGACGAATTCCTCGTCCTGCGTGCCGGCTGTCCACATGAAGATGGCGAAGCGGCCAGGCTTGTCGAGCGTGGTGAGCCCGTGGTGCCAGGTATTCGCCTTGTAAGTCACGCCCACGCTGCCGTCGGCGATGAAGGCGAGCATCTTGCTCGCGTTCGGCCCGCCTTGCGGCGCGTGCGGTGCGACGACGATCAGCCAGCGTCCGACATCGACCGGGATGAAGGTCTGCGAAGAGAATTCGTGGCGCTCGAGCATGTCGGACCTGATCGGCCGGTCTTGTGTCGGCTCCTTGAGCGCGACCGACAGGTTGCCCGTGGCCTCGATGCGCAGGTTGCCGAGCGCATCATCGTGATAGAAGCGGCCTGCCGCGGTCGGCATGTCGATGACGTGGCCGAACGGAGCAAAGGCTTCTCGCGTCAGCGGCTGCGCTGTGATTTCCACTGGCCTGTCCCTAATCGCGCATGCGGCGGGTAAGTCCCACAGTCCATTCCATGATCAGCATCAGCACGAAGGCCGACGCGATCAAGACGCCCGACACGGCCGCAACTCGCACGTCGAGAGTCGATTCCATCATGCCCCACATGCGGATCGGCAAGGTGTCGGTGCGGGCGTTGGACAGGAACAGCGAGACGGGCACGTTGTCGATCGAGGCCATGAAAGCCAGAAAGGCGCCGGCGGCGATGCCCGGCGCGATCAGGGGCAGGGTCACGCGCCGTAACGTGTAGAACCACGACGCTCCGAGGCTTTGCGAGGAATCGAGGAGCGCCGGATCGAGCTGCGAGAGACTGGCTGTCGTGGTGCGCAAGATGAACGGCATGGTGACGATCAGGTGGCCTGCGATCATCAGGTCGATCGACGGGCGGAAGCCCAGCACGCTGAAATAGACCAGGGCGGCGAGGCCGAACGTGATCCCGGGCAGGACCAGCGGCGACATGAAGAAGCTGTCGGCGACACGCGCGAGTCTGCTGCGGTTGCGGCCGATTCCGAGCGAGGCGAGCGTCGCCAGGACGACGCCGAACAGCGTGGACCAGGCGGCGATCGTCAGCGAGTTGCCGGCGGTGCGGTGGATCTGCCGCGACTTCACCGGGTCGAACAGCTGTTGGTACCATTCGAGCGAGAATCCCTGCGGCGGAAACTTCAGCGCCCGACCCTCGGTGAAGGACGTCATCAGCACGATGATCACCGGGGCCACGATGATGGTCACGGCAAGCAGGGCAATGCCGCCGATCACCAGCCCATAGGTTAGATCGCCGAAACTGCGCCGCCTACCCATGCTGCTCATCCCTGGGCCGCTCATCCATGGATATACCCTCCGGAGCGCCGGCCGACCCACGACAATGCCGCCACGACCGACAGCACCGATACGACGAGCGACAGCGAGGCGACGGCGGCGAGCGGCCAATGATAGACAACCAGCGACTGCTGCCAGATCACCAGCGGCAGGTAGATCAGCCGCACGCCGCCGATCACGGTCTGCGAGATGAACGCGGTGGTCGAGCTGGCGAAGACCAGCAGGCAGCCCGCGACCAGCCCGGGCATGCTGAGCGGAAGGGTGACGGTAAAGAGGGTGCGCCAGCGCGATGCGCCGAGCGCGGCCGACGCGTCGCGCAGGTTGGGATCGAGGCGCGACATCACGCTGATCAACGGCAGCAGCATGAGGGGCATCTCGATCTGGGTCAGCGAGATCACCAGCCCCAGCTCGGTCTGCAGCAGCTTCAGCGGCTCGGAGATCACGCCCAAGCTCATCAGCACGGAATTCACCACGCCCTCGTGGCCCAGCACCACGATCCAGGCGAAGGTGCGCACCACGACCGAGAGCAGCAGCGGCATGACGATGATGAACAGCAGCACCTTCTGCAGGCGCGCCGAAAGGTCGAGATAGACCAGTGCCAGCGGATAGCCGATGAGCACCGTGGTGCAGACAGTCTTGACGCCGAGCAGCAGCGTGTCGCCGATCACCTTGTAGTTGAACGGATCGCCGTAGAACTTGAGCCAGCTCGCGAAGCCGGGCTGGCTGATCTTGTCGTCGTTGTAGAAACTGACGCCCACGAGCAGCAGCAGCGGCGCGAGAAACAACGCCGTGAAGGCCAGCGCCAGCGGCAGCGCGAGCTGCCATTCGCGGAGCTGTCGAAATCTCATGCTCTGCTGGACCGCGAGCGGCCCGCTCGCTCATGAGGCCGAGCGAGCGGGACGCTCGCGGTCCGGAAAACCATGAGCGTTCCCAGCAAAGTCACTTGGCCATTTCCTTGTTGAACTTCTCGATCCACGCGGCGCGCAGAGGATTGATCTTCGCCCAGTCGTGGATGACGTACGACTTCATCTCGTCCAGGCTCTTCATCGGCAGGTCGGGTGCCAGCGGGACCTCCTTGTTGACCGGCAGGAAGTTGTACGGCGGCTTCATCAGCGACTCCTGCACCTCGCGCCCGACCACGAGGTCGAGATACTTGTAGGCGTTGGCGGTTTCCGCTGTGCCCTTGGCGATGTGCATGGTGGTGAAGAAGGAGATCGCGCCGGACTCCGGCTTCACGAATTCGATGTCCACGCCCTTGCCCTTGAGCGTCGCGACGGTCTGGGTGTTGGTGTACATCACGTCACACTGGCCTTGCTGGAACAGGCCGGGCATCGCGGCCGGCAGGCCGACCGCGGCGATCTTGGGAAGCACCTTCTTGAGCTCGACCAGCGCCGGGTCGACATTGGTCAGCGAACCGCCGAACTGCTTGCTGATCTCGATGATCGACGATGTGCCGAAGGTCGTCTGGAAGCCGGTGAGGCCGAGACGGGAGACCCACGGGTCCTTCAGCAGGTCTGTCCAACCCTTGGGTGCCGGGAGCTTCTTCGGATTGTAGGCGATGCCGACGACCTGGGCGCTTACATGGACGCCCCATTCGTCGGTGAAGCCCTCGGGGATCTTGGAAAGATTGGAAAGCTTCTTGCCGTCGAACTTCTCGAAGATGCCGCCTTCGATGCCTACGATGCGCGGGCCCGGATCGAGCACGAAAACGTCGAACGGCGGCGCGCCGCGTGCGGCCTTGGCCTTGCCGATCTGGTCCATGGCGAACAGCGGCGCCATCTCGAGGTCGATGTCGTCCTTCTTCTTGAGCATCGGCACAACGATCGAGCGGTAGGCATCCTCCCAGGTGCCCGGATAGGTCGTGGCGACCAGACCGCCCTTGGCATGGGCCAGGCCGGGGAGAAGGGAGGCGCCGCCGAGCGCCGAGGCGCCGGCGAGCAGGCTTCTGCGGTTGAACATCGATATCTCCTTCAGGTGGAACGCGGGAACAGGGAGGGACGGGCGTCGGGGGATAGGCCGCAATAGATTCGCGACAGTCCTTTCGGCGCGGCGAGCCGCGGCTCGGCGATCTTGAGAGTCGTGCCGTCGGTGGTGCGCGCTTCGTGTATGAGCTGGCCGCCCAGCGGCAGGCTGAGGCCTGGCTCGATGCGCCACCGCTCGGGGCCGGCAATCGACGACAGGGTGAGCTGCTCGGGCCGCACCGAGAGCAGTACGGCGCTCGCGGCACCGACGCCGGATGGCGCGGGCAGCCGCAGCACTGCCCCGGCGTCGAGCGCTACGGTCGCGATACCGTTCTCGATCGTGTCGATCTTGCCACCAAGCAGGTTGGACGATCCAATGAAGCCGTTGACGAACAACGTCTGGGGCTTGTCATAGATCGCGACGGGCGAATCGAACTGCTCGACCTTGCCCTTGTTCATGACGGCGATGCGATCGGCGACGCTCATCGCCTCGTCCTGGTCGTGCGTCACGAGGATCGTGGTGAGGCCGAGCGCGCGCTGCAGCCGCTTGACCTCGATCTGCATGTCGAGACGCAAGTTGCGGTCGAGCGCGGCGAACGGCTCGTCGAGCAGGAGGATTGACGGTTCCACGGCGAGCGCGCGTGCCAGCGCGACCCGTTGCTGCTGGCCGCCCGAAAGCTGGCGCGGCAGACGATCGCGAAACCCGCCGAGCTGCACCGTCTCGAGGAAGCGGTTGACAGTGGCGGCGACCTCCGGCCCTCGCGCGCCGCGGGCGCGCAAGCCGTAGGCGACGTTCTCGGCCACGGTCATGTGCGGAAACAGCGCGTAGTTCTGGAAGACGATGCCGACATTGCGCTGGTTGGCCGGCAGGTGGTCGATCGGTGTGCCGTCGACCCTCACCCGACCGGAGACCTGGCGGACGAAGCCTGCGACGACGCGGAGCAGGGTGGTCTTGCCGCAACCCGAGGGCCCGAGCAGCGCCACGACCTCGCCCGGTTCGATCGACAGGCTCACGCCATCGACCGCTACGGCCGCGCCGTAGCGAACCGTCACGTCCTCGATATCGAGCGTGCGCGCCGTCGTGTCCTCGAGTGCTGATTGCACGCCCGTCTTCTCCCTTGGCCCGGGTGAAACGCAAGCCGCATGCCAACTAAGCCGGAAACTGCTCCTGCCAGCAATGCGCAATGTCGATACGCCGGGTTACCCACACCTTGTTGCCGTAGCTGTCCAGAAGCTCCAGGATTCGCTTGAAGGCGGCGAAGCGCCCAGGCCGCCCGGCGATGCGGAGGTGCCATCCGATGTTCAGCATGCGCGGGTAGCCGGCCTCGCCTTCCGCGACCAGCACGTCCAGCGCATCGCGGACATAGGCGACTAGGTCGTCGGCGTTCACAAAGGCATTGGGATGGAAGAATTTCATGTCGTTGCTGTCGAGCGCGTAGGGCAGCACGAGCAGGGGGTGGGCCGCGTCGGTCCGGTCCCAGTAGGGGAAGTCGTCGTCGAAGCCGTTGCTCGCATAGGCGAATCCGAGATCGCGCAGTATCTTGCGCGTCCAGGCGCTCTCGCTGCCCCGGCTGAAGAAGCCTTGCGGCCGCTCGCCGGTCGCCTCGAGCGTGACCGCAATGCAGCGCTCCAGGTCGTCCCGCTCGGCGGCTTCGCTGTCGTAATCCGACTGCGGCCGCCACAGCCAGCCATGGCAGGCCGGTTCATGCCCGGCCTCGACGATGGCGCGGGCGATCTGCGGCGCCCGCTCGATCGCCCGGCCGCACATATAGAAGGTGATCTGGCGGTCGTGCCGCTTCAGCCAGTCGAGCATGCGCCAGATGCCCGCCCGCATGCCGTAGGCGAAGACCTGCTCGGTGCCCTGGTCCCACTTGCCGTTGGGGATGATGCTGACGATCTCGCCGAGCTTCTCCGTCGCAGGGTCGCCGTCGCCGGCCGACATCTCGGCGCCCTCCTCGAAGTTGATCACCATCGACACGGCGACCTTGGCGCCGTTCGGCAGTTCCCAGGCTGGCGGCTTGCCGCCGTAGCCGATCAGGTCCCGCGGATAAGGAGCAATCGTCATCGTTCCCCCGACGATGTGCACATTCCTTGACGCAATGTGCACATTATCTTACCAGCTTTCGACGGTCCCATGTCAAATCTCCACGGCGATCTCGGTCCGGAAGCGGCTCTCGCGGGGCAGTGGTTCGACCACCTGCGCGCCCATTCGAAGGGCCGCCTCGGCGTCACCCGCGCCTCCTATGGGGACGGCGAGCAGATGGCGCACGATCTCATGCAAGCCATCGGCCAGACGCTCGGGCTGGAGAAGCGGATCGACGCTGCCGGCAATCTCTACCTGACCCTGCCTGGCCGCGACCGAAGCCTGCCTGCGATCATGACGGGCTCGCACCTCGATTCCGTGCCGGAGGGCGGCAACTACGACGGCGCCGCCGGCGTGGTCGCCGGCATGGCGCTGCTGGCGCGCTGGCGCCGGGCCGGACGGCAGCCGATGCACGACATCACGGTCATGGGCGTGCGCGCCGAGGAGCTGTCTTGGTTTCCCGCGCCCTATATCGGCAGCCGTGCCGCTTTCGGCCTGCTCGAACCCGAGGCGCTCGACGGCTGCCGCCGGCCCGACACCGGCCGCACCCTGGCGCAGCACATGGCCGAGCGGGGATTCCAGCCCGAGCGGATCCGCGCGCGCGAGAAGCAGCTCGACCCAGCGCGGATCAGATGCTTCCTCGAGCTGCATATCGAGCAGGGACCGGTGCTGGTGCAGAAGGGTCTGCCCGTCGGGATCGTGACCGGCATTCGCGGCAACCTGCGTTATCGTGATTGCCATGCGACCGGCCGCTATGGCCATGCTGGCGCCGAGCCGCGCGAGTCGCGGCAAGATGCGGTGCTGGCCGGCGTCGAGTTCGTCAGCCGGCTCGAGCAGCTCTGGCTGGCGCACGAGGCGGCCGGAAGAGATCTCGTCGCGACCGTCGGCCAGTTCCACACCGATCCTGCAGTCCACACCATGACCAAGATCCCGGGCGAGGTCTGGTTCTCGATGGACATTCGCAGCGAGGACAACGGTGTGCTGCTGGCGATCGATCGCGAGCTGCGCGCGATCGCTGCCGAGATCGGCGCGCGCCGTGGCGTGACGATCGATCTGGGCGCCTGCACCAACGCGCTGCCCGGCCCGATCGACAAGGGTCACCGCGCGCGGCTCGAACGGCTGGCGCGCGAGCTCGGTATTGCCGCGTTGCCGATGGCGAGCGGCGCCGGTCACGACTCGGCGGTGTTCGGCACGCAAGGCGTTCCCACCGCGATGATCTTCGTGCGCAACGACCACGGCAGCCACAATCCCGACGAGGCGATGGACCTTGCCGATTTCGCGCAAGGCCTCCGGCTGCTCGTCGCTGCCGTTGAAGAAATAGATGGCGCCTAGTGCCACGACGCGCCCGAAGAAGGGCGACGTCGCGGCCGACGCCGCTGTGTACGACGCGATTCGGCGAGCCATGCATCGGGGGCGGCTGGCGCCTGGCATGAAGCTGCAGGAGCCGGCTTTGGCGCGCGTGCTGAAAGTGAGCCGCGAGCGGGTTCGCAAGGCCTTGCACCGGCTGGTGCACGAGGGATGGCTGACTGCCGTGCCGAATCGTGGCACGTTCGTGCCCTCACTAACGGTCGACGAGATGCGCGAGATCTACGAAGTGCGTTCGATGCTCGAGGCTGCCATCGTCCGCCGCCTCAGCGCGGAGCACTCTGCGGTCGGCGCCAGGCGCCTGAGGTCGCACGTCGCCGCGGAGAGGGCGGCGACCCGCAGCAACGACCGCGGGCGCCTGTTCGCCCTGTCGGGCGACTTCCACATCCTGCTGGCGGAGCTGTGCAGCAACGAGGAGCTGACCAAGCTGGTACGCTCGCTGTTGACGCGCTCGACGATGCACTTCTCGCTTGCCGCGCCCGAGCGCTTCCACAATTGCGCCGGCCCGCACGAGCATGGCGACATCGTCGCGGCGATCCTGGAGCGCAAGGCGGAGAAGGCGAGCAAGCTGATGCTGGCCCATCTCGACGGCCTCGTCGCCCTGCAGTCGGCGCGGCCGCCGGTTTCATCGCCGACCACGCTCGAACGCGCTTTCGGCGACTGAAGGCTCATGCCCCCTGCTATTTCACAACGCACGATATGTCTGGCTTTGGTCGGCCTGCTCGTCGTCTCCACCGCAAGCGGCCAGGTGCTCGTGAGGCAGCCGGCGGATGTGGCAGACGCGCGCTCGATTTCGTACGTGAACAAGAACCCGCCGCGCGGTTCGCCAGGGGTGACACTTTGGGGTTCGCACTACCAGCTGCAGCCCACCGAAGACCAGACCCTCGGAAGCGACACCGGATTCTCGCCGCCTATACCAAGAGATATGTATCAGCTTTCCGTAGACCCTGATTCGGCTGGAGCGACGGCGGTCCAGGCCTACGGCGGCGAGATCGGAATCAACATCCACAGCGCCAGCATCGCGGCCAATCTGCCGGAGAGGTTCAATCTCGGGACCATCGTGCTGGGCGCCAACCTGGTGAAACCGGCCCGGCCTTTCGTGGAGGGCAGGAAGGCGAAGTACTCCTTCACCGCGAAGATCCCGAGATCCCGTCAAACCAACCGCGGCGTGTCGCAGGTGGTCGCCTATTACAACCTGCGCGACCTCCGCCGGAAGCAGGGCTTCTGGTTCGGCATGGTCGTGTTCGATTCCCGCGGGTGGTCCTACCAGCGGAGCGACGGTTTGGAACGCGCGATGTGGGACAAGGGCACAAATCAGCCGATCGTGCATGCGACGGCGGGGCACTCGAACACGCTGCTGGATCGCGGACATCCGACGACAGCGTTCGGCGGGCAGCCGTTTCCCGATTCGCGTTCTTACGCTTTCGTGATCGGCGCGCCCCAGGTGAGGGCCGCTGTTGCGTTGCTGAAGTCGAGATATCCGGAACTCGCGACCAAGTACTCGGATGACCCGGCGGAGTACGCGATCGGTCACATCAACCTCAATCCCGAGGTCTACGTGCCCGCGGGATCGTTCGCCCAGATCGGGATGTCCGTGGTCGACTGGCAGCTCGAGATTCTCCCGTAGCGCGCTTCGGTCGAGTCTTTAGACCGATATCCGCCGGGCCGTCCCCGATCGTGATCGTGTGAATCTGCCCGAGGCCGTCGCCGACCACGGCGAGCTGCAGGGACTGCGACCAGGCAACGGCCCCGACCAGCTCGTCGAACGTCAGGCAAGCCAGTTCGTTGCCGGATTCGAGGTTCCACAGGCGAAGGCTGCGGTCGTGGGACCCTGAGAGGGCGCGGCGTTCGTCGGGCAGCACGATCAGGCAGGTGATCAGGTCTCGGTGGCCTTCGAAACGTCGCAACTCGGCACCGGATTCGATATCCCACAGACGGAAGGTATGGTCGTCGGCTCCTGAGAGCGCGCGCCGTCCGTCAGGCAGCACCGCCACGCATTGGACCCGGTCCGTGTGACCCTCGAAATAGCGCAGCTCCTTGCCGGACTCGATGTCCCAGAGACGCAGGCTGTTGTCGAAAGACCCCGAGAGGGCGCGCGATCCGTCCGGCAGCAGCGCCACGCAGGTTACCGATTCACCATGCCCTTTGAGGCATCGCAACTCGGCGCCCGAGTCGACATCCCAGAGGCGCAGGGTGTTGTCCGACGAACCCGACAGAGCACGCCGTCCGTCGGGCAGTGGCGCCACGCAGTGGACCCCGTCCTCGTGCCCTTCGAAGCGCTGCAGCTCGATGCCCGAGTCGACATCCCAGGAGCTCAGCGTGCCGTCGTAGGAGGCGGAGAGGGCGCGCCGTCCGTCGGGCAGCATTGCGACGGCGGTAACTCCACTTTCATGAGCCTCGAAGCGGCCCAGCTCGACGCCCGACGCGACGTTCCAGAGACGGAGGGTCGGATCCTGGCCTCCCGAGAGCACACGCTGCCCGTCGGCCAGCAGCGCCACGCTCATGACCCAGCCTTCATGCGCCTCGGCGGGTCGCCGTCGGAGGCTCGAATCGATGTCCCAGAGGCGAAGGCTGTTGTCATCGGACGTCGAGAGGCCACGTCCCCCGTCGAGAGCGACCGCGACGCCGACGATGTCGTTCGCAATTGCGTCGTCCTCCTCGTGCCGGCCACCGAAGCGCCGCAGCTCGACGCCCGACCGGATGTCCCAGAGACGAAGCGTGTTGTCGTCGGACGCCGAGAGGGCGCGTTGTTCCCCGGGGAGCACGGCGATGCCGGTGACCCAACCCGAGTGCCCCTCGAAGCATTGCAGCTCGGTGCCAGATGCGAGGTCGCGCAGTCGCATCATGTTGTCGTCGAATCCGCAGAGCGCGCGGCGCCCATCGGCGAGCGCCGCCACGCTGAGCACGGACCCAGGCTCCTCCAGGCGTCGCAGCTCGCCGCCCGATTCGATGTCCCAGAGGCGCAGCGTCTTGTCGTCGGACCCCGACAGGATGTGGCGCCCGTCGGGCAGCGCCGCCACGCAGTTGACCCAGTCGTCGTGACCTGCAAAGCGCCGCAGCTCGGTACCTAATTCGATATCCCAAAGGCGGACGATGTGGTCGTGCCCTGCCGTGACGGCACGCCGTCCGTCGGGCAGTGCCGCCACTCCTGTGATCGAGCCTTCATGGCCCTCGAAGCGTCGCAGTGCTGCGCCCGACGCGATGTCCCAAAGACGCAACGTGCCGTCCTTGGAGCCCGAGAGGGCACGCCGCCCGTCCGACAGCGCCGTCACGCAGGTGACCCAGTCTTCGTGTCCTGCCAGGCGTTGCAACGTGCGCCCCGAGTCGATGTCCCACAGGCGCAGGGTCTTGTCCCTGGATCCGGTGAGGACGTGTCGTGCACCCGGCAGAATGGCCGCGCAGGTGACGCAGTCGGCATGACCGTCGTAGCGTTGCAGCTCGGCATCGGGCAGGGCGAGAGTCGGTCGGGATGGCCACAATGCCGAAGGCTTCAGAAGCCTGCGTGCCTTCGACAGGGATGTCGCGAGGCCGGGAGCGTCGCCCGCCGTCAGACGTCCGATGAGTTGTGGCGCGAGTTCGCAAGGCAGGCGGGCAATGGCGTTCGCGATCCTGGCGAGCGTCGCGCCGACCAAACCTTGCGCGGTGTCGAGCCGGTATCCGGCGTAGTCGCCGAGGAGGGGACGGATTCCGAGCGTTTCGAGCTTGGACAGCATCCAGCGCGGATCGAGCAATAGCGCGTCGGCGGCCGCGCCTTCCCCACCGTTGCGCAGATGACGCACCGCATGGCGCAATCCATAGGCATCGGACAGAAGGGCGAGGTCATCATCGGGGCAGGTCGAGCGAAAATGCGCCGTGAGCCGGCGGTCGAGCTCGGCGAGTTGTCCTGCCGAGTACCGCTCCCGCATCAGTGCAAGGAGCTCCGGATGCAGACGGAAAGTGCCCGCGGGCCGGTTGAAATGGAGCAGCAGCGACAGCTCGTCGAGCCGAGCCAGCAGGGCCTCGCCATCCTGGCCGCCGGCAGGCGTTGCTTGCCGCCATAGGCCAAGGGCGGCCGGGACAGGAATCACGGCATGCTCGGCGAACGCGCTCAACCCCAAGAAGTGATCGCGTTCGTCGCTCCCCAATCGCTCGAGGCAAATCTCCAACATCGCGGCTGCCATCCCACGGCGCGGCTCGGGCTGCTCTGCCCCAAGGACCAGATCGAGCCCGCGCTCCTGCAAGCTTCGCTCGACACGGTCGAGCGAAGCCTGCGTACTTGCGCCGCAGGCCACCCGGTCACGCAGGACGCCGTTTGCGAGCGCCAGCAGGAGGGGCCATCGGCCCAGGCGCGAAGCCAGTGCCGCCAGACGTGACGCATGCGCCGTCAGCGTCCTGTCGGGAAGGCCGAGTACCAGCACTTCCGACGCCTGCGCCGGCGTCATGGGACCGACGGCGATGCGTTCGGCAAGCGGCGGCAGGACGCGATCGTCCGGCGTGACGATCAGGCGTGTCGTGTCGTCTCGCCTCCCGCGATGCAGGAAGGGCTCGAGATCGCACGATCGACGCGCGTCTTCGATCACCAGCAGGCAACGGCGGTCGACGAGCGCTTCGTCCAGCCTGGCCCTGGCATCACCCAGCCGCGCCACATCCGGACGCTTGCCCGTCAACATGAAGACGAGTCCAGCCATCGTGCCCACGGGATCGTCGGGGTGTTCGCCGAGGGTGACGCGCAGGATGCCGTCTTCGAAAGTATCACGAATATCGGGATCCTGGCATAGCGCCTCGGCGAGGGCAGTTTTGCCGAAGCCGCCGACCCCACGCAGCGCAGAGGTGATGGCGACCGGCTCGCGGCGGGCACCGAGGAGCTTGCGCTTGATCGCGTCGAACTCGCCCGGTCGTTCCACGAAGCGTGTCGGTCGAGCATCCGCCATGAACGGTGCGGGCCGCCGCGGTACCTGCCTGCGCAGTCCCGCGATCAGCTGCTCCCGGCTCTCCGGCACCGCGAGATCGTACCGGCGCGCATGCGCCATCCAGCGCGGCAGGCGCGCGAAATTGAGGCGCTTCGGGCCAACCACCAGCCAGACGGACTTGCCCTCGCTGAGTGCCAGCCGCCATTCGATGGGAATGTAATGCGACCTCAGCGCCTTGGGCGTCAGCACCACGACGAGATGGTCCACCGTCTTGATGGTGCTCTCGACCTGCCACCACCAATCGCGTGCGCCGTCGAGATCGGCAAGGTCGCGATGGAGCGACAGGCCGGACGCCCGCAGGACGCCTTGCAGCTCGCGCGCCAACGCAAGATCGGCGGGATCGTAGGTGACGAAGATGCGGGAGGCCGATCGATGGTGCATTGCACCCAAGTATTGCGGTTTGCCGCCGGGCTGTGAATGCGGCGTGGACTCCGCCCTTTGCGGAAACTCCGACCTCCCGGGGCCGTTCCCTCACAGAGGTGACACTATGGTCTATGTAAAGGATTGCCGCGTCAGGTCGCTGAAGTTGCTCTCCGGCGCAGCGGCCGTTGCGCTGCTCATGAGCGGGATGGGAGCCCGGGCCGCCAACGATACCGTCCAGACGCAGGAGGCGTCGCTGCCCGCGGCGAGCGCGTCGGAAAGCCAGAGCTCGATTCCACTCGGCCCCGTGAATGTGCGCGAGGTGCAGAACCAGCTCATTGCCCTGGGCTTCGATCCCGGGCCGGCAGATGGCTTGGCCGGACCTGCGACACTCTCAGCTGCACAGCAATACGATCTGAGCCGTGGCGGGAACGGTCGCGTCGAGGTCGATGGCGCCTTTCTTGCAAGGCTAAAGGCCGATACAGCGCCGCGCCTGACCTACGAGCAGGTCGCCGCGCGCTCGCGGCGGGTGCAGCCGGCCGCTCCATCGACGACGTCCCCACAGCCACCCGCCGCATCAGCCTCGAGCCAGTTCGGCAACGTGGTGTCGCAGATCGCACCGATCATCGGCGCCGCGATCGCCAACAGCAACAATCACGGCTATGGCCCCGGCTACTACGGCCCCGGTCCGTCTTATTACGGTCCGCCACCGGGCTACTACGGCTACGGCTACGGCGGCTTCTAGACATCGCTCTTGCAACACCCCCGTAAACGAAAGGCCCGCGCCACCGAGTGACGCGGGCCCGGCGCTTTTGCGCGAGCTGACGGCTCAGCCCAGCTTGCCCATCGCCACGGCGGTGTCGGCCATGCGGTTGGAGAAGCCCCATTCGTTGTCGTACCAGCTCATTACCCGCACCAGCGTGCCGTCCATGACCTTGGTCTGGTCCATGTGGAAGGTCGACGAGTGGCTGTCGTGGTTGAAGTCGATCGACACGTTCGGCTGGTCCGTCCAGCCGAGGATGCCCTTGAGCTGGTTCGCGGCCGCGAGCTTCACCGCCTTGTTGATCTCGTCCTTGTCGGTCTTGCGCTTGGCCACGAACTTGAAGTCGATCATGGAGACATTGGGAGTCGGCACGCGGATCGCCACGCCATCGAGCTTGCCGTTCAGCTCCGGCAACACCAGGCCAACGGCCTTGGCCGCGCCGGTCGAGGTCGGGATCATCGACAGCGCCGCTGCCCGGCCGCGATAGAGGTCCTTGTGCATGGTGTCGAGCGTCGGCTGGTCGCCGGTGTACGCGTGGATCGTCGTCATGAAGCCGTGCTCGATGCCGACTGCGTCATTCAGCACCTTGGCCACCGGCGCCAGGCAGTTGGTCGTGCACGAGGCGTTGGAGACGATCACGTGCTCGTTGGCAAGCTTGTCGTGATTGACACCATAGACGACCGTGAGGTCGGCGTTGTCGGCGGGAGCGGAGACAAGCACACGCTTGGCGCCGGCCTCGAGATGGGCTGAGGCCGCCTTCTTCGAGGTGAAGAAGCCGGTGCATTCGAGGACGATGTCGACTCCAAGCGCCTTGTGCGGCAGCTTCGAGGGATCGCGCTCGGCGGTGACCTTGATCGGGCCGCGCCCGACGTCGATTGTGTCGCCCGCGACCTTCACCTCCCCGTTGAACTTGCCGTGCACGGAGTCGAAACGGAACAGATGGGCGTTGGTCTCGACCGGCCCGAGATCATTGATTGCCACGACCTCGATGTCCTTGCGGTCGTTCTCCATGATCGCGCGCAGCACATTGCGCCCGATGCGACCGAACCCGTTGATTGCAACTCGAACTGCCATTTTTCTCCTCCGTTATTGCGTCAGCCGGCGCGCCGCTTCCGCGATCGCCTCGGCCGTGATGCCGAAATGCTTGTAGAGATCCGAGGCCTTGCCAGAAGCGCCGAAGCCCGTCATGCCCACGAACGCGCCCTTGGCGCCCAGCCAGCGCTCCCAGCCGAATCCCGTCGCCGCCTCGCAGGCTACACGAACCGTGCCGTCGCCGCCCATGACCTCGTTGCGCCAGGTTTCGCTCTGCTTGGCGAACAGCTCCCACGACGGCATCGAGACGACCGCCGCCGCAAGGCCGTCCTTGGCGAGGAGATCGCGGGCGCTGAGCGCCAGCTGCACTTCCGAGCCCGAGGCGATGAGACGGATCGGGTCTGCCGCCTCGCCCGCGAGGATGTAGGCGCCGCGGGCGCAGAGATTTTCGTCGCCGACGCCACGGACGGTCGGCAGATTCTGGCGCGTGAGAGCCAGAACCGTCGGGCTGCTTCTCGTTTCCAGCGCGAGTTGCCAGCATTCCGCGGTCTCGATCGCGTCGGCCGGCCGCAGGACGTGCATGTTGGGAATGGCGCGCAGCGCGGCGAGATGCTCGACCGGCTGATGGGTCGGGCCGTCCTCGCCGAGGCCGATCGAATCGTGCGTCATGACGTAGATGACGCGGATGCCCATCAGCGCGGAGAGGCGCATCGAGCCGCGGCAGTAGTCGCTGAACGTCATGAACGTGCCGCCGTACGGGATGACCCCGCCATGCAACGCGAGGCCGTTCATCGCCGCTGCCATCGCGTGCTCGCGAATGCCGTAGTAGATGTAACGGCCGGACGGATCGCTGGCGCTCTGGCCGTTGATGGTCTTGGTCTTGGTGTTGTTGGATCCGGTGAGATCGGCCGAGCCGCCGACGGAGTCGGGCAGGACCGGGTTGATCACCTCGAGCACTTCCTGGCTCGACTTGCGCGTGGCCCATGACGGCTTGTCGGCTGCCATCTTCGCCTTGAAGGCCTTGATCGCCTCGTCGACCGACGCCGGGATGTCGCCGTTCTGGCGACGATCGAATTCGGCGCGATCGGCCTCGGCCATCGCGGCGTGCCGCTGCGTCCAATTGCGCCATGCCTGCTTGCCTCTCGCGCCGGCCTTGCGCCAGGCGCCGAGGATCGCTTCGGGAACCTCGAACGGCAGGTGGGGCCATCCGAGATTCTGGCGGGCGCCTGCGATCTCCTCCTTGCCGAGCGGCGAGCCGTGCGCGCCCGCGGTGCCAGCCTTGGTCGGAGCGCCGTAGCCGATGATCGTCTTGCAGGCGATCATCGACGGCTTGTCGGTGACCTTCTGCGCCTTGCGGATGGCGCGTGCCACGGCATCCTGGTCGAATCCGTCGACCGCCTGCACATGCCAGCCGGCGGCGGTGAAGCGTTTGAGGTGATCTTCAGACGTTGCGAGCGACGTCGGTCCGTCGATCGAGATGCTGTTGTTGTCGAACAGTACGATCAGCCGGCCGAGCCCGAGGTGACCGGCCAGGGTGATGGCTTCCTGGCCGACACCTTCCATCAGGCAGCCGTCGCCGGCGATCACGTAGGTGAAGTGGTCGACGATCTCGGTGCCGAAGCGCGCCGCGAGCAGCCGTTCGGCGAGGGCGAAGCCAACCGAATTGCCGAGACCCTGGCCGAGCGGCCCGGTGGTCGTCTCGATGCCGGAGGCATGGCCGTATTCGGGATGGCCTGCCGTCTTGGAGCCGAGCTGCCGGAACTGCTTCAGGTCTTCCAGCGTCATGTCCGGATAGCCGGTGAGATAGAGCAGCGAATAGAGCAGCATCGACCCGTGGCCGGCCGAGAGGATGAAGCGGTCGCGGTCGGGCCAGTGCGGCTGCGTCGGGTCGTACTTCAGGAACTTCGTGAACAGGACCGTGGCGACATCGGCCATGCCCATCGGCAGGCCAGGGTGGCCGGAGTCGGCCAATTGCACGGCATCCATGGCGAGGGCCCGGATGGCATTCGCCAGGTCGCGTGGGGCAGCGGCTTGATCGGTCATTTGAGGCTTAAGCCATGGGGTTTTGTGAACGGCGCGCACCATGACGGCCACTCCCCCATGGCGTCAACGCGGAAAAGGCGCCGCATAATCGCCTAAATCCAGATGTTGCGGGACCGAGTGCTCCACAGGGGCGAAATGTTGACCGTCGCCTGTAGTAGCCCTTATTGTCTTGCCCTATGGACCAAACGCAGCCCGATGGCCAATTGCGTCGGGTAGACACAGCCCTTTCCCGACTCGAGTCGTTGGTCGACGAACGCCTGCGTGACGAGAAGGAGCGCGCCGATGAGCTTGCCCGGCGTCTGGTTCGGCTCGAAGAGCAGTATGAGGAGCTGAAGAGAGTCTCGATGGACGTCGAAGGACGTCTCGAACGTGCAATGGAATATATCCGCTCGCTTCTCGCGGCGGATCAGCAGTAGAGTTCAAGTCCCCCTCGAACGCCGAATAACGGCGCAATAAACAGGAGTAGCGGTCATGCCGCAGGTGTCGATCAACATCGCCAACCGCACCTATGAGCTCGCCTGTGGCGAAGGCGAGGAAAAGCGCGTGCACGAGCTCGCTGCTTATGTCGACGAGAAGGTGACGGAATTGCGCAAGCAGCTGATGCCGGGCACCCCTGAAGTGAAGCTGCTGGTGTTCGCGGCACTGCTGCTCGCGGAAGAGAGCCGAGAAGCACGCGGGATCGCCCGCCAGGCCGAGACGGCACGCGCCTCCGCGGCGGACAGCGCCGAGACCTTGGCGACCGCCTTCGAGGAACTGATCACCTCGCGCGTCGACAAGCTCGCGAAAAAGGTCAGCGGCGCCGCCTAGCGGTCGAGGCTCCGGAGGCCTACATTGTCGATGGGGCGGATTTCTGCGCGGCGCGTGGGACGCTTAAAACCCCGGGGCCAATAAGATCTCCTGGGAACTGTTCCTGGCCTTGACTGTGGTCTTGGCTACACGGTGCCCACCTGCTTACGCAGGCCTTGGAGGTTTCACGACCCACGGCCCATCGTGGAGCCGCCCCACTTTGCTTCCTTCATCGCCGGCCCATGACCCTGATCGACGATAAGCGGGCGTTGCGGCGCTCGATGCTCGCATGGCGCGGCGATCTCGATGACGAGGCCCGGCGGCAGGCTGCCTTGGGTGTGCTCGAGATGTGGCGGCTGGAACGACCGGTGAAGGCCCCGGCCGTCGTATCGGGCTTCTGGCCGATGGCCGAGGAACTCGACATTCGTCCGCTCATGATCGAGCTGGTCAATCAAGGCTGCCAGGTCGCGCTTCCCGTCGTGGTCGCCAAGAGGGAGCCGTTGATCTTCCGTGCCTGGCGGCCGGATGATCCGCTGGAGGCTGGCGTGTTCGGCACGCTTCATCCTGCACCCTCGCGCCGAACTGTCGAACCCGATGCGCTTATCGTGCCGTTGCTCGCCTGCGACGAGGAGGGTTGGCGCCTGGGCTATGGCGGCGGCTTCTACGACCGCACGCTCGAACGCCTGCGCGCCAGGAAAGACATCACCGCGATCGGCGTTGGCTTCGACGGTCAGCTGGTGCCGGCCGTGCCGCACGGTCCGGACGATCAGAGGCTCGATTGGCTGTTGACCGACAAGCGGGCTTGCGCCTTTGTCTAACGATGAAGGTTTTGTTTTGTGGCGACATCGTCGGACGGTCGGGCCGTGAAGCGGTCACCAGGAACATCCCGCGTCTGCGACAGGAGCTCGGTCTCGATTTCGTCGTGGTGAACGGCGAAAACGCCGCGGCCGGTTTCGGCATCACCGCCAAGATCTGTGCCGAGCTGCACGGGGCGGGAGTCGACTGCATCACCACCGGCAATCACGTCTGGGACCAGCGCGACATCATTCCCTACATCGCGCAGGACAAGCGTCTGCTGCGGCCGATCAACTTTCCCCCCGGCACGCCGGGCTGGGGCGCAAGCCAGTACGAGACGGCGCGTGGCCAGAAGATCGTGGTCGTCAACGTAATGTGCCGGCTGTTCATGGATCCGCTCGACGACCCGTTCCGCACGGTCGATGCCGAGGTCGGCAAGTACGTTCTGGGTCGTTCGGCGCACTTCATCCTGATCGACGTGCATGGCGAGGCGACCAGCGAGAAGCAGTCGATGGGTCACCATCTCGACGGCCGCGTCTCGGCGGTGCTGGGTACCCACAGCCATATCCCGACGGCAGATTCGTGGATTCTTCCGGGCGGGACGGCCTACCAGACCGACGTCGGCATGTGCGGCGATTACGATTCCGTCATCGGCATGAAGAAGGAGGGCGCCGTGCTGCGCTTCATCAAGAAAGTGCCGGGCGACCGGCTCGCCCCGGCCGAGGGCGAGGGCACGTTGTGCGCGGCCCTTGTCGAGACTGACGACAAAAGTGGCCTTGCCAAGGCGGTACGGCCGATTCGGATTGGCGGCCGCCTTCCGCCCGCCGGCTGATTCTCAGCATATTGTAGTAGCCGGGCCATTTCAGACCCTATTACCGGTGTCAGAAGACGACCGTTGACGGGTCGGCAAAAAACCGGCACCCTTTTGATGTTAAAGGATTTTTCGCCGCTTCGGCGAGACTGTCTTCAGGTTAGAGGGGGCGTCGGAATCTAGGTTCCGACGTTTTTTAGCGGGGGCTTCGGCCCCCGCCTTTTTTTGCGCCGAACGGTGCCGCAGCGGTGACTAACAGTCCCAAAGCCCACGAGAAGTGGTATAGGCGGCCTTACATCTCACTCAATCTGGTTGTCAGGGCGATGGCGGGCCATTCCCAATTCAAGAACATCATGCATCGCAAAGGTCGTCAGGATGCGGCCAAGGCGAAGGTTTTCACCAAGTTGATCCGTGAAATAACCACGGCTGCGCGGCTAGGCTCGCCCGATCCCGGGTCCAATCCGCGCCTGCGGGCCGCAGTGATCGCGGCGCGCGACAACAACATGACGCGCGACACGATCGACCGGGCGATCAAGCGCGGCTCGGGAGGCGAGGCAGACGCGAACTACGACGAGGTGCGCTACGAGGGCTACGGCCCGGGGGGCGTGGCGGTGATCGTCGAGGCGCTGACCAACAATCGCAACCGCACCGCCGGAGAAGTACGCTCGATCTTCGCAAAGCATGGCGGAAATCTTGGCGAGACCAACAGCGTGTCGTTCATGTTCGACCGCATGGGCGAGTTCCGCTACCCGCTCGAGGCCGGTACGGCCGACGAGGTGATGGAGAAGGGGATAGAGGCCGGCGCCGACGATGTCGTCAGCGGCGAGGGCGAGGACGGCGCGCACGAGATCTACTGCGCGCAGGAGAGCTTCAGTGCGGTCCGCGAGGCCCTGGAAAAGTCGCTCGGCGAGCCGTCGTCCGCCAAGCTGATGTGGCGGCCCAAGAATACGACACCGGTCGACGGCGAGTCGGCCCAGACCCTGCTCGAAATGATCGGCGCGCTCGACGACAACGACGACGTCCAGAACGTCTACGCCAATTTCGAATTGTCGGACGACGCTCTGGCGAAGTTCGCGGCGTAGCGGTGGCGCACCACCCCCACCTCACCCTGAGGAGCGCAGCGAGTGTCTCGAAGGGTGGCAGCAGGTACGGTGCGGGTTGCCACCCTTCGAGACACTCGCTGCGCTCGTTCCTCAGGGTGAGGTGCAAGGGTAGAGACGGCCGAAGGAGAGACGTGGAGCTGCTGCCATGAGATTGATCGGCCTCGATCCCGGTCTGCGGTTGACCGGCTGGGGCGTGATCGACGTCGACGGCAACCGGCTGCGCCATGTGGCACATGGCGTCGTGAAGGTGGCGCCGGATCAGCCGCTCGGCGAGCGCCTCTGCACGCTGTTCGAGGCGATCGCCGCGGTGATCGAGGCGCAGAAGCCGACGGAGGCGGCAGTCGAGGAGACCTTCGTGAACGTCAATCCCGGCTCGACCCTGAAGCTCGGCCAGGCACGCGGGGTGGTGATGCTGGCGCCGGCGCGGGCGGGGCTGGCGGTGTTCGAATATTCAGCCAATCTCGTGAAGAAGTCGGTCGTCGGCGCGGGCCACGCCGACAAACGGCAGGTCGCGATGATGGTCGGCCGCCTATTGCCGGGCGTGGTCGCGACCGCCGATGCCGCCGACGCGCTCGCGGTCGCGATCTGCCATGCCCATCATCGCGCCACCGCCAAGCGGGTGGAGGCGGCACTTTGATCGCCAGGCTGAAGGGTACCGTCGAGTCGATCGACGATGGCAGCGCCGTCATCGACGTGAATGGCGTCGGTTATCTGGTTTCCGCGTCCTCGCGCACCTTGCGCGACCTCGCCACCGGCGGCCCCGCGACCTTGCTTGTCGAGACCATGGTGCGCGAGGATGCCATTGCGCTCTATGGCTTTCTCGAAACCGCCGAGCGCGACTGGTTCCGCATCCTGACGACGGTGCAGGGCGTCGGCGCGCGGGTCGCGCTGTCGATCCTGTCGACGCTGTCGCCCGACGAGATTGCGCGCGCCATCGCCACCGGCGACAGGGCGAGCCTCAGCCGGCCCCCCGGCGTCGGTCCGAAGCTTGCCGCGCGCCTGGCTACCGAGCTCAAGGACAAGGCTGCCGCGTTTGGCGTGACGCCCGGACCGGCCCGCGCATCCGATAAAGCCGGGCCCGCAGCGGCCGCGTCGGTGAACGAGGATGCCGTGTCGGCCCTGGTCAACCTGGGCTATCGCCGGGTCGAAGCCTTCGGCGCCATCGCGCGCGTGACCCAACGTCTCGGTCCGGACGCACAGCTCGATGCAATGATCCGCGCCGGCCTGCAGGAGCTGGCGCGATGAACGCTCCGCCTCCCGACCGGCTGGTGACTGGCAAGCGCGCCGAGGAAGATGCGGCTGAACTTGCCTTGCGCCCGCAGACGCTCGACGACTTCATCGGCCAGAAGCAGGTTCGCGAGAACCTCAAGATCTTCATCGCCGCCGCCAAGGCGCGCGGCGAGGCGCTCGACCATGTGCTGTTCCATGGCCCGCCCGGTCTCGGCAAGACGACGCTGGCGCAGATCGTGGCGCGCGAGATGGGCGTCGGCTTCCGCGCCACTTCGGGCCCGGTGATCCAGAAGGCGGGCGACCTTGCGGCGCAGCTCACCAACCTGCAGGCGCACGATGTCCTGTTCATCGACGAGATCCATCGTCTCAATCCGGCGATCGAGGAGATCCTCTATCCGGCGATGGAGGACTTCCAGCTCGACCTGATGATCGGCGAGGGGCCCGCGGCGCGTTCGGTGCGCATCGAGCTGCCGCCCTTCACGCTGGTCGGCGCGACGACGCGTTCGGGGCTGATGACCCGGCCGCTGCGCGAGCGTTTCGGCATCCCGCTGCGCATGGTCTTCTACGAGCCGGCTGAACTGGAGACGATCGTCCATCGCGCCGCACGCGTCCTCAAGATGCAGATGGCGCCGGACGGCGGCGCGGAGATCGCGAGGCGCTCGCGCGGCACGCCTCGCGTCGCCAACCGCCTGCTGCGCCGGGTGCGTGATTTCACAGATATAGGCGGCAACAAGATCGTCGATGCCGCGGCGGCCGACCATGCGTTGACCAGGCTCGAGGTCGACGATCGTGGGCTCGACGCGATGGACCGCCGCTATCTCGCCTGCATCGCCGAGAACTACGGCGGTGGCCCGGTCGGCGTCGAGACGCTGGCTGCAGCCCTCTCCGAGCAGCGCGACGTGATCGAGGACGTCATCGAGCCTTACCTCATGCAGCTCGGCCTTCTGATGCGCACGCCGCGCGGGCGCCTGCTGTCGGAATTCGGCTACCGCCATATCGGCAAGACCGTGCCCCGGGAGCAGAAGCAGCAGCTCGACCTGCTCGCCGACGGGCAGGACGAGACGTGAGCGCGGCAAACGACGCGCCGACATCGGGCCGGATCGAGGGCGGCCGGCATGTCCTGCCGCTTCGAGTCTACTACGAGGACACCGACGCGCAGGGCATCGTCTATTACGCAAACTGGCTGCGATATCTCGAACGCGGCCGGACGGAGCTGCTACGCCTGATCGGCCTGGAGCACACCGCCCTCCGTGCAGAGCGCGGTATCAACTGGGTCGTGCGCCGCTGCACTGTGGATTACCTCAAACCTGCACGGCTCGACGAGACGATCGACGTCATTACTCGTTGCGGTGAGATTCGCGGCGCCTCGTTGGCGATGCTGCAGGAGGCGCGCCGCCAAGGTGACGCATTGGTGCGCGCCGAGCTGCTCATCGCTTGCATGAACGACGCAGGTCGTCCAATGCGGATACCAGCCGATGCCCGGATGGCCTTGAACCCGGTTGCGGTGCCCGCGGAGGCGCCCCGCTCACGCCATATTCGGATATGAAGCTCTCGAACGACGGAGAAACCAAAAAATGGACGCGTTTGCGCAGGTCGCCAGCACCCCCCTTGGCGGCAGCAGCCCGCCGATCGACATGTCGGTGTACGGCCTCTTCATGCAGGCCGACTGGGTGGTCAAGGCGGTGATGATCGCGCTGCTCCTGGCTTCCTTCTGGTCGTGGGCGATCATCTTCGAGAAGATGATCCGGCTGCGTGCGCTCAAGAAGAGCGCGCAGTCGTTCGAGGACACCTTCTGGTCGGGCGTTTCGCTCGAGGACCTCTATGACCGTGTCGGTGCCAAGCCCGATGATCCGATGTCGAGCACATTCGCTGCCGCCATGCGCGAATGGCGACGTTCGGTCTCCAAGGGACTCGCGACCACCGCCACCGCGCGCGCGGCGCTTCGTCAGCGCATCGAACAGGTTATGGGGGTTACCATCCAGCGCGAGATGGAGGCGATCGAGAAGCGGCTCGGCTTCCTCGCGACGGTCGGCGCCAACGCCACCTTCGTCGGGCTGTTCGGCACGGTTTGGGGTATCATGAATTCGTTCGGCCACATTGCGCAGTCGAAGAACACTTCGCTCGCGGTCGTGGCGCCGGGTATTTCCGAGGCGCTGTTCGCGACGGCGATCGGCCTCGTTGCCGCGATCCCCGCCGCCAGCGCGTACAATATCCTGTCCGGCCACGTGCAGCGCTATGCGCTGCAGCTCGAAGCCTTCGCGGGCGAATTCATCACCATCCTGTCACGCCAGCTCGAGGAGCAGGTCTGATGGCCGGCGGCATCGTTCCGGCGGGTGGCGGCTCTCCCGGCAGGTTCCGGCGGCGGCGCTTCACGCCGATCGCCGAGATCAACGTCACGCCGCTGGTCGACGTCATGCTGGTGCTGCTGATCATCTTCATGATCACCGCGCCGCTGCTGCAGGTCGGCGTGCCGGTCGACCTGCCCAAGACCAGCGCGCAGCAGGTCGGCGGCAAGGACGAGCCGCTGGTCGTGTCGGTTAACGCGAAGGACGAGGTGTTCCTGGGCGACACGAAATACGAACTCGCCGAGCTCGGCGCCAAGCTCAAGGCCGTCCACGAGGAGAAGCCCGACCAGCGCGTTTTCATCCGTGGCGACAAGACGATCAATTACGGGCGTATGATGGAAGTCATGGGCCTGGTGATCGACTCGGGTTTCCGCCAGCTCGGCCTGCTGGGCGAGCAGGCGGGCGGCGGGGCGGCTGCGCCGGCAAGTGCCGGCAGGCCAGCCACGCCAGCGCCTGCTCCGGCTCCCGCGCCGCGGCGGTGAGCCATGTTCGGCCGTTATACTTCCAGCGTCGAGATGCGCATGCCGGCCGCCGTGTCGGCGGGCGTGCATGTCGTGGCGCTGGTGGCCGCGGTCGTGAACTTCAATTTCTTCAGCGCACCGCCGATGGAACCCGAGCCGGTGATGGTCGATTTCGTGGCGATCGCCGCCAAGGCGGCTGCCCCCAAGGTCGGCGTCCAGGAGCCGCAGCCGGAGAAGGCCAAGATCGCCGAGGAGACGAGCAAGGCGCCGCCGCCCAAGACGTCCGAGCCGCCGCCACCGCCGCCCCCGCCACCTCCTGCGCCGCCCAAGCCCCAGGTCGCCGAGGCCAAGCCCGCGCCTCCGGCCCCTGTCGAGAAGCCGAAGCCTGATCCGCCGAAGCCGGTCGAAGACGCGATCGCGTTGAAGCCAAAGGAGCCGGAGCCGCCCAAGGAGGAGAAGAAGCCCGAGCCTCCCAAGCCGGAACCGCCCAAGCCCGAGGTGAAGAAGCCGGAGCCGGCCAAGCCTGAGCCGCCGAAGGAGGTGAGGAAGCCCGAGCCTCCCCGGCCGCCGCCGCCGAAGCCCGTACCGAAGAAGGACCCGGTCGACAGCCTGCTCGACGACATCCTGAAGAACAACGACAGGAATCCGCCGATCAAGACGCCGCAGCAGTCGCCGCATCGGCCAAAGGAGATCACGCGCCAGGCGCCGATGGCGCCGGAGTTCGCACAGGTCGTGACCGCCAGCGAGGTCGAGGGCGTGCGCCAGAAGATCCGGCCGTGCTGGAACACCCTCGGCGGAGCCAAGGAAGCGCCGATCGTGACGCTCGTCGTTCAGATGAACCAGAACGGAACGCCGATCGAGGCGCAATTCAGGGACAGCGGACGCTATAACAACGATCCCGCCTACCGCTCGGCAGCTGACGCGGCACGGCGCGCCATCCTCAATCCCCGATGCCAGCCGTGGCCCTTGTCACCGGAAAAGTACAACTCCTGGCGCAGCATTACTTTCAACTTCGACCCCCGCGACTACTGAAGGAAGAGGTTCGACATGATGATTCCCCATCGCCGAACGGTGTTGTTCGCGGCAGCGTCCGCCGTGCTGGCTGCGCCGGCCGCGCGGGCGCAGCTCACGATCGACATGACCAAGCCGAGCTTCGAACCCGTGCCGATCGCGATCGTCGATCTCCAGGGTGATCCGGTAGGCGCACAGATGGCCACGGTGATCCGCAACAACCTGCAGAATTCAGGCCTGTTCCGCTCGATCCCGCCGGGCTCCTTCATCGAGAAGAATGTCGGCGCCAGCGCCCCGCCGCGCTTTCCCGACTGGCGCCAAGTCGGCGCGGCCGGCCTGGTGGTCGGATCGGTCGCCCAGTCAGGCGGCAGCATCAAGGTTGATTTTCGTCTGTGGGACGTCATCGCGGGCGCGCAGGCGACCGGATTGAGCTTCACCAGCCAGGCGAGCAACTGGCGGCGTCTGTCGCACATCATCTCCGACGCGATCTACAAGCGCGTCACGGGCGAGGAGGGCTACTTCGACACCCGTGTTGCCTATGTCTCGGAGACCGGACCGCTCAACAACCGGGTCAAGCGCATCGCGATCATGGATCAGGACGGGGCCAACAACCGCTACATCACCGACGGCGCCACGATCGCCATCACGCCGCGGTTCTCGCCGACATTGCAGGAGATCGTTTACATGGCGTTCGGCGAGAACAAGGGGCCGCCGCGCGTCTACCTGCAGAACGTCGATTCGGGCCGTCGCGAGCTGATGGGCAACTTTCCCGGCATGAGCTTTGCGCCGCGCTTCTCGCCCGACGGGTCTCGGATCGCGATGAGCCTGTCACAGGATGGTCGCACCAATCTCTTCGAGATGGACGTGCGCGGCCGCAGCCAGCGGCGTCTGACCAACTCGCCGGCGATCGACACCTCACCGTGCTATTCCAGCGACGGCTCGCAGATCGTCTTCAACTCCGACCGAGGCGGCAGCCAGCAGCTCTACGTCATGCCGTCGGGCGGCGGTGGCGAGCGGCGCATCAGCTTCGGCGAGGGCCGCTATGCCACGCCCGTGTGGTCGCCGCGCGGCGATTACATCGCGTTTACCAAGATCTCAAGCGGCGGTTTCGGCATCGGCATCATGCGGCCGGACGGCAGCGGCGAGCGCCTGCTGGCGAATGGCTACCTGGTGGAAGGGCCGACCTGGGCGCCCAACGGGAGGGTCCTGATGTTCTTCCGTCAGCAACGGGGCGGAGGGGTCGGGCTCGCAGCCATCGACGTGACCGGCCGCTTCGAACGTACGGTTCCGACGCCCACCGAAGCGTCGGATCCGGCCTGGTCACCCTTGATTCCGCAGTAGCGAAGGATATGATCCGCAGCCACGACCCGAGCGCCCTCTATCGCTCGGGTCGTGTCCGTCTGGGAGTTTGCTAAAGACCGGAAAACCGAGAGGAGCGCGTTGCGAGAACGACGCGTAGAGACGACATGCAAACGATCAAAGCGATTGCCGCCATCGGAGCCCTGATGTTCATCGCGGCCTGCAGCAGCAACACAAACACGGCGAGCATGGAGCCGCCCTCGGCCAGCACCTCGGTTGCTCCCGGATCGATCGGCGACTTCCGCCAGAACGTCGGCGATCGCGTCTATTTCGACACCGACATGTCGAGCATACGGGCGGATGGTCGCGACACCCTCGCCAAGCAGGCTGAATGGCTGAAGCGCTACACGAACTACCCGATCACTATCGAAGGCAAGTGCGACGAGCGCGGGACGCGCGAGTACAACCTCGCCCTCGGCGAGCGCCGCGCCAATGCGGCGCGCCAGTACCTGGTCGCGCAGGGCATTCCGGCGTCACGCATCAAGACCATCAGCTACGGCAAGGAACGTCCCGAGGCGGTTGGGTCGGATGAGGGCGCCTGGGCCCGCAATCGCGTCGCGATCACGGCGCTGGAATAGGGCTTTCCCGAACGGGACGGACGCGCCGGTCGCTTCGACCGGCGTTTTCGTTTGGTGGCCGCGGGCGCTTGCCTGAAAATGGCCCGGTTCCCAGTGAGACTTACTGCCATGAAGACGCTTCGCCTGAAACTGCTCGTTCTGCTCATGCTCGCCCTACCGACAGCGGCCTGGGCACAGCGCGGCGATGCCGTCTATGTCGAGGACAGGCTGAACCAGATCCAGCAGAGCCTCATGACGCTGACCGGCCAACTGGAGCAGTTGCAATACCGCAACCAGCAGCTCCAGCAGCAGATGGAGAAGATGCAGGCCGACTACGAGTACCGCCTCGATACGCTCGAGAAGGGCGGCAACGCTGGACCGCGGCCGGCGGCGGCACCGACCCCAACTCCTGCGGCAGGGGGCGCCAATCTTGCGGCCAGTGCGCCCCCAACCCGCGGCGGTCCCCAAGGCGAGGCGCTCTATCACGCGGCCTTCAAGCTTCTCCAGGACGGCGACTATGCCGGCGCGGAGCGCGGCTTCAGGACCTTCGTACAGCAGAATCCGCAGCATGTGCTGGCCGGAAATGCGCAATACTGGCTCGGCGAGACCTACTACGCGCGCCGCGACTATCAGAATGCGATGGTCGCCTTCGCCGAGGGCTACAAGACCTACAAGACCAGCCCCAAAGGGCCGGACAATCTCCTGAAGCTCGGTGTCACCCTGGCGGTGCTCAACAAGAAGCAGGAGGCCTGCGCGGTGTTCGCGCGCTTCCTCCAGGACTACCCCCGGGCCACGGACCTTCAGAAGCGGCGTATCGACCAGGAGCGCCAGAAGAACGGCTGCGGGTGAACGCGGCCGATGGGGGAGCGTCTCGCCGGGAGAGTGTCGAGCCTGGCATCTTCTCTTCCGGCCCGCGAGCTTCCAGCTCGCTCGGGTTCATGAGCGGATCGGAGGCGCGCGGTCTGCGAGAGCAGGAATTCGCGGCGCTCATGGCGCAGTTTCAGCCGTTCGAGTCGCAGCCGGTTCTCGCCGTCGGCGTCTCGGGCGGGCGCGACTCCCTGGCGCTCGCCGTGCTGGCGCATGACTGGTCGACTGCCCGGAAGGGGCGGGTGCTGGCCCTGATCGTCGATCATGGGCTGCGGCCGGAGTCGGGTGCGGAGGCCCGAGCGACTCTCGAGCGGCTTGGCGGCCTCGGCCTGGCCGGCGAGATACTGACCTGGGAAGGACCGAAGCCCGCCAGTGCGCTGCAAGAGACCGCGCGCGGAGCCCGCTATCGCCTGCTTTTCGACAGCTGCCGCCGCCGCGGCATCCTCCATCTGCTCGTGGGGCACCATTCCGGCGACCAGGCGGAGACCATCGCCATGCGCGCGGCCCGACGGAGTGGGCCCGATGGGCTAGCGGGCATGGCGGCGGTCGTCGAGCATCGCGATGCACGCCTGCTGCGCCCGCTGGTTGGCGTGCCTCGGGAGCGGCTTACGGCGACACTCCGAGCGCGGGCTGTCGGTTGGGTCGACGATCCGTCGAACGACGACAGGCGCTTTGAGCGCGTGCGCGTTCGCCAGGACCTCATCGCCGCATCCTCGATAGTCCCCGAGCCTGCGGTTCGGGCCGCACGCGATCGCGAGCTGACTGCGGCGGCGCTCGCGGCGCTCGAGGTCGAGCCGGACGGCCTGCTCGCCCTTGACCACATCATCATGTCGCGGCTGAACAGGCAAATTGCAGCCCGTCTGTTGGGCCGCGTCGTTCAATCGATCGGCGGAAGCGAATATCCGCCGCGGCGGGACCGGGTCGAGCGTGCCGCAGCAAGGCTATCGGAAGGGGCGATCCCCGGAAAGTCCGGGAAAAGCCAGGACTTTACCCTGTCCGGTTGCCGGCTCATGCTACGTCGGCTGCCGGGTAGTCGACGGCAGCGCTGGATTGTCCGCGCCGAAAGTGGCAGGAGGGACGAGAGGAAACAGAGCCAGCCCCTCGTTCCGGCTGTATTTTTCGCTTGCGGCGCCTCCGGCGCCCCCCATCTAGATTGAAACCCTTCAACTTGGACATGCCCTGTGAACCCGTTCAATCGTAACGCCGCATTGTGGATCGTCATCGTGTTGCTGTTGGCGCTGCTCTACAGCGTTTTCCAGGGTGGCGGAACACGCACCGCGGGCAATACGATTTCATATTCGGATTTCGTGCGCGCGGTTGAGCAGCGTCAAGTCCAGGACGTGCGCATCTCCGGCAATACCATCAGCGGCACCTTCCGTGAGCCGCGCAATGGCGTGCAGAAGTTCGCTACCTATGCGCCGAGCACGCCACCTGACGAGGCGCTGATGCCGATGCTGATCAAGAACGTCGACCGGGTCGACGCGGGGCCGGCGGAGGAGGGCGTCAACATCGGCTCGATCTTCGTGAGCTGGCTGCCGGTCCTCGTCCTTGTCGGCGTCTATATCTTCTTTCTGCGCCAGATGCAGAGCGGCACCGGGCGGGCCATGGGCTTCGGCAAGTCGAAGGCCCGCCTGCTGACGGAGAAGCACGGGCGTGTCACCTTCGAGGACGTCGCCGGCATCGACGAGGCCAAGGCGGAGCTCGAGGAGATCGTCGACTTCCTGAAGGACCCGCAGAAGTTCCAGCGGCTGGGCGGCAAGATTCCCAAGGGCTGCTTGCTGGTCGGCCCGCCCGGCACCGGCAAGACGCTGCTGGCGCGCGCCATCGCGGGCGAGGCGAACGTGCCGTTCTTCACCATCTCGGGCTCCGACTTCGTCGAGATGTTCGTGGGCGTCGGCGCCAGCCGCGTGCGCGACATGTTCGAGCAGGCAAAGATTAACGCGCCCTGCATCGTGTTCA
>JAHCJV010000078.1 GCA_026126105.1 Enhydrobacter sp. | reverse complement strand
GAACGTCGCGAAGGCGAAGGCTGCGCCGGCCGGCTCGGGCGACATATGGACTTGGGTTGGCCTCGACGTTGACACGAAGGTCGTCGCCTCATGGTACGTCGGCGCGCGGGATAGCGAGGCTGCCATGGAATTCATTGACGATCTTGCTCCCCGACTGGCGCATCGCATGCAGTTCACCAGCGACGGCCAGAAGTCGTACCTGGAGGCGGTCGAAGGCGCGTTCGGTGGAGATATCGACTACGCCATGCTCGTGAAGCATTACGGCCCCGCGCCGGAACAGTCCGCCGCTCGGCGCTACAGCCCGGCTGAGTGCACTGGCGTTTCCGTAAGGTCGGTCGAGGGCAACCCCAACCCGAAGTACAACAGCATGTCTTACGTCGAGCGGCGGAACCCGAATATCAGGATGGGCAATCGGCGGATGACACGGCTCACGAATGCGCTCTCGAAAAAGACCGAGAACCATGCTCACATGATGGCCGTCTACGTCATGCACTACAATTTCGTGCGCATTCACAAGACGCTGAAGATGACGCCCGCCATGGCCGCTGGCGTCACGCCCAAGCTCTGGGAAGTGGCCGACATGGTAAAGGTGCTGGAGGATTGGGAAACGACGCAATGAGGCGGAGGCACGAATGGCCGACATCAGCGACGACGATATCTTAGAATTGGACATGAAGGCCGCTGGCGAGTTTCTCAAGGGCAAGAGGCAAGGCGCGGGAGAAGCGATATGTCTGGCTCTGCTGCTCCGGACGAAGAAGCCGACTTGGCGGTACTACAAAAAAGCACACGACATCGAATGGAAGCGGATTGAGAAGCTTCGCGCAGCGGGCGGCGGAATCCGTCAACCTGGACTTCACGAATCCCCAAACGGCTATCTCGGAGGATTTCTAGAAAAGGAGATCGTACGCATAAAGAAAGGACCAAACTCCTAACAACGCCCGCAAAACAGTACCACTACTCTCCCGCGCGATCGATCGTCATCGTTGCGGCACGCTTGGCAGCCGACATCCGGGTCGGTCGTTCCGACGTAGAATCGATAGTCGCGGAGCCAAGCCATGTCACGATCATCCTCCCTCGCCTGCGCGCTCCTCCTGTCGGTGGGCGCCGGTGCGGCCCTGGCGCAGGCGCCGCCCGCGGCAGACCCCGCCGCCGCGCAGGCCCGCTGCGCGCAGTTGGTCGACTTGTGGGATCGCTACAGCGCCAGCAAGGGCGAGGGCGGCGGCGGCACGGAAATGCCGCGCAAGTCCGCCGTCTCCGACTGCTCGGCCGGCCGCACCGAAGCGGGCATTCGCACCATGGAGGACCTGCTGCGCCGCAATGGCTATGCGGTACCGCCTCCGTGAGCGACGCATGATCCGGCGTCGCGCCGTCCCCCGCCTTCTCCTGTTCCTGCCGGTGCCGCTCATGGCGCCCCTCGTTGCGCCTTGGAGCCAGACCCCCGCCGTGCCCTCCCCGATCATCGACGATCTCTCCGACGCTGGCGGCCTGTCGGCGCTGGGCACACGGTGGCACCTCGTCACCGACCAGGTGATGGGCGGCGTGTCGCGCGGCACGCTGATCCGGGAGACGGTGGCGGGACGTCCGGCGCTGGTGATGCGCGGCGACGTGCGGCTGGAGAACAACGGCGGCTTCGTCCAGATGGCGCTCGATCTCGCCCGCCCCGAGGCGCCGGGGACCGGCACGCTCGATGCCCGGACCTGGCAGGGACTCGAGATCGATGTCTACGGCGCGCCGGAATCCTATAGCCTGCACCTGCGCACCACCGACCTCGACCGGCCGTGGCAGTCGTATCGGCTGGAGTTTCCGGTGCGGCCCGTCTGGCAGAGCCTGCGGCTGCCCTTCAGGGATTTCGCGCCCTATCGCACCGAGACGCCGCTCGATCTGTCGCGCCTGCGTCGGCTCGGAATAGTGGCGATCGGCCGCGCCTTCTCGGCCGACCTTGCCCTGGGCGGAATCCGCTTCTACGGCTGAGCGTTCGAATCCGGGCTCCTGCCGCTGTATAGTGGCAGCGCCTACGAACGATCACCTGTGGTTGCCCATGCAAGCCGAGATCCGAGCGGACCTGTCCGAAAACCTGTCCACTGCCTGGCGGCACCTGGGCGAGGCCGGCAGCTGGTGGACAGGGGCAGAGAGGGTGGCCATCGCCGCCGAGACGCGGCAGGCGGCGCACTGCCGGCTGTGTGCCGCGCGCAAGCAGGCCGCGTCGGCGTCCATGATCACCGGTGAGCACGACCGCGCTGTCGATCTGCCTGCACCCGCGATCGAGGCGATTCACCGCATCAGGACGGATTCGGGCCGGCTTGGCGAAAGCTGGTACCGATCCGTTATCGCCGCGGGCCTCACCGAAGAGCAGTACATCGAGCTCCTTTCGGTGGTTGCCATCGTGGTTGCAACCGACACCTTTCATCTGGCTGCAGGCCTCCCGCTCCCTGTTTTGCCGGGTGTCCGGCCGGGCCAACCGTCGCGTCGCCGGCCGGCCGGCGCGAAGCCCGGTCTTGCCTGGATGCCCACGCTCGCGCCCGACGATCGCACCGCCGACGAGCCGGACCTCTATCGCGACCATCCCGGCCCGCGCGAGCGGATCGGCGGCAACGTGCAACTGGCCCTGAGCCTGGTGCCGGACTCGATGATCCATTGGTGGGACATGTTCGAGACCATGTACCTGCCCGGTCCCGCCATGCGCGATTTCGGTCGCGACTACCGCGCCATCTCCCACGCGCAGATCGAGATGCTCGCAGCCCGCGTCGCCGCCCTCAACCAGTGTCTCTATTGAACGACCGCCCACGCGGCCCTGCTCCGTGCGAGCGGACGACACGACAGGATGGACTACGTCTTCGAAGGCCTGATGGACGGCACGACGGATACCGGCGTGCCGGCCGCGGCCGAACTGATTGCCCTGGCCGAGGCGGCGATCGCTCGCGATACGGACCGGCTCGAGCGCGCTCGCACGGCGGTCGTGAAGCGGCTCGGCCCGGACGCCATGATCGACGCCGCCGCCGTCATCGCGGGCTTCGACGGAATCACCCGGATTGCCGACGCCACCGGCATTCCGCTCGAGCCGCCCCGGGCCGCCGACACGGTCGATCTCCGCGCCCGGCTCGCGATCGACAGGTTCACCTTGGCCAAGTGGTGATGCCCAGCGCATCCGGCCTTCGTCAGGTTCGACGCGCCGCGACACCGCGCCCGAGAAGAAGCCGAAGCGGCCAATGCAGGCGGCCAGGGTAAGGTAGCGTTCGAAAAGCGGCCCGCCGAAATCCTTCGGCCCGGTCTTCTGCTGGTAGGGCGATGCACTTCAGGCTGCTGGACGAATCGCCTTCCGGCCCGCCCCGCGCTCGCTCGAATGCGGCAGCGGCAGCGTCGTCAGCCAGCAGACCAGAAGCATGGCAGCGGAACCCGCGAGGCAGGCCACGATGCCGCCGGCCTGATAGAGCGCGCCCGACAGGAGGATGCCGATCAGGCGGCCGGCGGCGTTGGCGGCGTAGTAGAAGCCGACGTCTTCGGCCGCCTTCTCCGAGCCGGCATAGGCCAGGATCAGGTAGGAATGCAGCGAGGAGTTGATCGCGAACGGCACGCCGAACAGCGCGAGACCGGCGACCAGCACCATGTCGGGCCGCCAGAGATCGGGCTCGCGCAGCAGCAGCGCCAGGACGACCGGCACCGCGAACAGCACGCCGGCCCACAGCCGCGCATGGGGGATCTCCTTGCTGAGCCCGTCGGCGCTGCGCGCGACCAGCGACGGCGCGACGGCCTGGATCACGCCATAGCCGATCGTCCAGGCAGCGAGGAAGCCGCCGACCTCGATGAACGTCCAGCCGGCCGCATAGAGAAAGACCGGCAGCCCGACCATGAACCAGACCTCGCGCGCCCCGAACATGAAGATGCGCGCGGTCGCCAGCAGGTTGATGCCGCGCGACTTGGCGAAGAGCTCGCGCACGGTCTTCGACGACTTGGCCTTTCCGAGCTGGCGCGGCAGGAACAGGAGGCCGGCCACGAAGACGACGCCGATGAGCGCCGCCATCAGCCACAGCGCGCCCTGGAAGCCGAGCAGCTCGAGCAGCAGCCCGCCGAAGAAGAAGCCGATGCCCTTCATGGCGTTCTTCGAGCCGGTGAAGAAGGCGACCCATTTGAAGAGCTGCCCCGCGCCCTCGACCGAGGTCGCCTTGATCGCCGATTTCGACGCGGTCTTGGTGAAGTCCTTGGCGAGGCCCGCGATGCCCTGCGCCGCCACGACCCAGGCGACGGAGGCCGCCATCGTCCAGGCCGGATCGAGCAGCGACAGCATGACGAGCCCGGCGACCTGCAGCCCCTGCCCGACCGCCAGCATGCGCGGGATGCCGTAGCGCGTCGCGAACCATCCGCCGCTCAGGTTCGCCACGACGCCGGCGAACTCGTAGAGCAGGAACAGGAAGGCGAGCGTGAACGGCGAGTAGCCCAGCCGGAAGAAGTGGAACAGCACCAGCATGCGCAGCGCACCGTCGACCAGGGTGAAGCCCCAGTACGACGCGGTCACGACCAGGTAGTGCCGGGCGCCGGCGGTCATGCGCTCTCCGCCGCGATCACGATGTTGGCCAAGTCGACCATGCGGCAGACATAGCCGATCTCGTTGTCGTACCAGGCATAGACCTTGAGCAGGGTGCCGTCGGTGACCAGGGTGCTGGGCCCGTCGACAATCGCGCTGCGCGTGTCGTTGCAGTAGTCGACGGACACCAGCGGGCGGGGCTCGAAGCCGAGGATGCCCGCCAGCCCGTCCCGCGCGGCGGCCTTGAACAACCCGTTGACCTCCTCCGCCGTCGTCGAACGCTTCAGCTCGAACACACAATCGGTGAGGCTGGCATTGAGCACCGGCGCACGCACGGCATGGCCATCCAGCTTGCCCTTGAGATCCGGGTAGATGAGCGTAATGGCGGTCGCGCTGCCGGTGGTGGTCGGCTGCAGCGAGGTCATGGCCGAGCGCGCGCGGCGCAGATCCTTGTGCGGCGCGTCGACCACCACGTTGGTATTGGTCGGATCGTGGATGGTGGTGATCTGGCCATGCACGATGCCGATCGACTCGTGGACGACCTTGACCACCGGCGCCAGGCAGTTCGTCGTGCAGGACGCGGCCGTCAGCAGCCGATGCCGCGCCGGATCGTACAGCCCGTCATTGACGCCGACCACGATGTTCAGCGCGCTGTCGTGCTTGACCGGAGCCGCGACGATGACCCGCTTCACGCCGCGCTCGAAGTAGGCGTCGAGGTCCGCCGGCTTGAGGAACTTGCCGGTGCATTCGAGCACGATCTCGCAGCCGAGGTCGCCCCACGCCACGTCGCCCGGATACGCCATCGCACTGAAGCCCATCAGCTTGTCGTCGATCCGGATCGCGCTATCGTCCTCGACTCCGAACGCGCCGTGCCAGCGGCCATGGATGCTGTCGAACTCGAGCAGGTGGGCGGTCGCCGCGGCGCCGCCTTTAAGCTCGTTCAGATGGACGACGTCGAGCCGGTTCGCGGCGCGAGGATCGCCGTCGGCGCGGCGCACCGCCCCCATCGCCGCCCGCAGCGCGAGCCGCCCCATCCGGCCCATCCCATTGATGCCGACACGCATTGTCTTCTCCTCAGGGCGCGGTGCGGGCGGTGTCGCCGATCTCGTCGAGCCGCTTCTTCAGCGCCATGCGGTCGAGGGATGCGAACGGCAGGCTGGTGAAGATCTCGATACGCCGACGCACCATGCCGTAAAGCTCGTTCAAGAGCGTGGTGCGCTCCACCGCGGAACCGCCGAACTCCGCCGGATCCGGCAACGGCCAGGCGGCGCTGACGACCCTCTCGCCGAGGTCCGGGCAGACCTGGCCCTGCGGCGTGTCGCAAAGCGCAATCACGAAATCCATGCGCGGCGCATTCGGACCGGTGAACTCGTCCCACGACTTGCAGCGCAGCCGGGAGACGTCGTGGCCGAGCTGGCGCAACCGGTCGAGCACTTCGGGCATCGGCTCCCTGGCCGGCTCGGAACCCGCCGAATAGGCGTTGAAGCGCCCGGCGCCGAGCCGGTCGAGCACGGCCTCGGCGATGAGCGAACGCGCGGAATTGCGCGTGCACAGAAAAAGCACGTTGAATGCGGGAGCCATGACGTTCTCCTTGGGGCTCTTGTCACTCTTGGAGATCAGCTCGGCGATGTCGCCGCACAGCTCGGGACGGCCGCCGCAGCAATCGCCGGTCAGGAACAGCACGAGCGCGCGGAACGCTTCGACGTCGGCCCGGTAGTTCACGCTGCGCCCGGACCGCTCGGCCTGCACCAGCCCGGCCTGCGCCAGGACGCCGAGATGGGTCGACATCGTGTTGTGCGGCGCGTTGCAGGCTCTCGCCAATTCTCCGGCCGCCAGGCTGCCGGGAAACGCCGCCAGCAAGCGACGAACAGTGGCAAGCCTCGTCGGCTGAGCGAGCGACGCCAGAGCGCCCAAGGCTGAAGCTTCATCCATCGAGGGTCGGCACTCTATCTGTCGGTAATTCCAGACAGATAGACATACCAGCCGCCGCAACGCTCCGGTGTGAAATTTTTGCTACGACCCGCTCAGTGAGAGGCGAAGAGGGTGCGGTAAAGCGCGATGCTCAAGGCGAGACACCCGACCGCCACGGTCAGCGGGCGCCGGGGCGCCCGCTTCGAGAGATAGCCGCCGAATATCGCGGCAGGCAAAGCGCCGACGACCAGGCCGGCGACAGGATAAGCCGTTTCACGCCAGTCCGAACCGCCTTGCCAGTGACCGAGACCGAACAGCACCATGAAGGAGCCGAACACCGCGGCGCTGACGACGAATTCGGAAAAGTTGCTCGACCCGATCGCGTAGCGCGATTCCTTCCCCGCGCCCAGCAGGCTTGTCGTGACGATCGGGCCCCAGCTACCGCCGATGCCTTCGATCAGCCCGCCCGCCAGGCCGATGCTGCGGGTGAACCTGGCCGACAGCACGCGCGGTGCGACGTCCTTGAGGCCGCGGTAGATGATGAGCAGGCCCATGCCGACGAGGTAGAGATTGACGATCACCGAGAGGAAGGCGCCCTTGAGGCTGGTGAGAATGAGAGCGCCGACAATGCCTCCCAGCGATCCGAAGATGGCGAGATGCGTGACCAGCTGCCAGTCGAGATTGCGGTGGAAGTAATGCGACAGTGCCGCGGTGCCGCTTGTCGGGAGCTTCGCGGCATTGATGCTTGCCGACGCCAGCGCCGGCGGCACGCCTTGCGCCAGGAGTATGGACGATGAAATGACTCCGAATCCCATGCCCAGCGAACCGTCGATGAGTTGGGCGACAAAACCGATAAGCGCAAAAACAATGAAATCTTCCACAGGCAATAACTCCCCCGCTTCCCGGCTCCGCGAAATCGCGCGGTGAGCCATTGAAGTGCGAAACGCTACCATTCCGGATGTGTCCGGCATACCAGCCCGCCGACGCAGAATGCCGCACGGCCGCGACGCACGACGTCCTCGCGCCGGCCTTTTCGTGCAATCGCTGGCCTGAATGTTGCCGTCGCCCCGATTTGACGTGGATCAATTCGCGGTGGTCCCGTCGGTCCTATTGGTTAATTAATGCCGCCCTTTCTCTTCCGATGCCCGACCACGGCGATGCTCGTGCAGGACCACAGCGGTCCGGACGAGCAGGGCGAAGATGGGAAGAAAGTCTATCGAGCCATCAATTGCCTGGCCTGCGGTGGCTTGCACCTGGTCAATCCCCTGACAGGCAAGCTCATGTCCGAGGAGGCCGAAGATACCCCAAGGTGGTAAGCCTCACCGCGACCGCACCGGCTGGTGCGCAGGTGCGGGTCATTCCGGCCGCCTGAGTTCGGCGAGGATCGCACAGTCGGCGGGACCTCCCCGCTTGGCGCAGGCAGCGAGAAGATCCTGCAACGCGGACGGCGGCTCCATGCCACGCGCGCGAATCTCGGCAAGTGTGCGCTGCGCCAACCGGTAGACGTCGCCGCACGTCCGGTAGCCGCCGTCGACGCCGAGCAGTTCGCGAACTGCCTCGAGTGAGAAGCCAAGCGCAAGGGCGCGGGTAATGAACCGGAGGCGATCGAGATGTTCGCGATGGAAGGCCTTGTCGCCGGACCGCCCGGGCCGGCGGCGCGGCTCAGGGACAAGACCCGCGGCAATGTACTCGCGGACCACCTTCACATCGACGCCTGACAGCTTCGACAGCCCGGCAATCGTGACGGGGGCAAATGCTGGCATGGGCCTCGGCTTGCCTGAACGACACGAACGTCCTCCCGGACCGGGAGGACGATCTTCCATAGCGGCTGTCGCAACGAAGACCCAGTGAAAGCGACTTGCAAATTCGAGCAGCGAGAAGGTACCGCAGGCAAGCCGCCGGCGCCGGCCTTGAACGCCGCCTGCGTGGCCGGTAGGCTCCCGCGTGCGGTTTCAGAGTACCAGGAAAAATGGCGACAGCTTCCGGTGATGCGAGAGCTCCGCGCAAGTCCGTCACACCTTTCGTCGCCTACGCGGTCGTGCTTGCGTTGCTTGCCGCAGCGGCTGTCGCATTCTGGACAGGACAAGTCGACGGCCCTTCAGGTGTTGCCCGCATCCCCCCGCCATCGCCGTCGGTTGCCCTGGCGGCATCGGCTCCCATCGAACGGCCTCGCCCCTCGCCCGGATTGAAGCTGCCACCGCGACCGGAGGCGCCTGCACCGAAGGCGCCCGACGCGCAGGTCCCGGCAGCGGTCGCCGGCCCGCGCCCCGCGACGGTCGAAGCGGCAGCGCCATCCGTCGTTCCGGACCCGCCGGCGCCAGTCTCGCCGGCGGAAGCTGTCGTCCCGCCATCAGCCTCCGCCGCGCCATCGGCATCGAGCGAAGCGCGCGCCAGCGATCCGGCAATCCGGCCGGAGACTCCCGCGCCGGTGAAGAGCAGGTGCACCGTCGACGGCGCCTGGCCGACCGAGAGGACCGACCAGGGCAAGGCCATTCAGGGCATGCTGCGCGATCTCGGGCTGTACGAGGGAACCGTGTACGGCACCGTCGGACCGGCCACGCGCGCGGCGATCCGCAAGTTCCAGGCCTCTGCCGGCCAGCCGGAAACCGGCGAGCCCGATCAAGCGCTGTTCGATCAGCTCAGGAAGTCGTGCGCCGCGCCTTAGCGGTGTCGCGCCTGGTGCCGGAGGACCGCGCGCTGCGCGGAGCATTGCGGGTCGCCAGCGGCACCCGCGCGGCCGCGATCAACTCGCGCAGCAGCGGATTGGGGAAGCGGCGCGACAGCGTCACGGCATAGAACGTCTCGCTGAGCCGGGGGAACTGGTCCGCCTGCACCAGCAGCCCGGTCGCGAGCTCGTCGCGCACGACGATGGGCGGCACGACCGCAAGGCCGATACCCTCGCGCGCGAAAAGCCGCATCATCGCCATGTCGTCCACCTCCGCGGCGATGCGCGGCCGGATGCCCAGCCGGTCGAGCAGCGCGTCGAGGCCGACGCGGATGCTGCTTTCGGGAGTCGGCACCACGAGAGGCTCGCGGGCAAGCAGATCCTCGAGCGTCGTGCGCTTGCCGATGCGCTCGGGCCTGCCGATCAGACCGACCGGCTGTTCGGCGATGGGATGAGCGATCCAGGGCGTTGCCGCGTCGCGCGACGCCGGCACATTGACCAGCACCACGTCGAGCCGATGGGCCGTGAGCCCTTGCAGCAGCTCGTTGATCGTGCCGGAGCGCACCACGATCTCGACGTCCTCGCGGCCGAGCAGCGGACGCAGGAAGGCGATCTGGAAGTTGCGCGAAAGAGTAGCGAGCGAGCCGACCCGCAGCACGTGGCGCCGGCCGCCGGGCCGCTCCTTCAACGTACCGACGAGCTCCTCGCCGGCGGCGAAGATCACGTCGGCATGGTCGAGCGCGATGCGCCCGGCTTCGCTCAGCACCAGGTGCTTGCCGCGCCGTTCGAACAACGCGTGGCCGACCTGCTCCTCGAGCTTGCGGATCTGGATGGAGAGCGCGGATTGCGACACGCCGAGACGCTCGGCCGTACGCGTCAGGTTTCCGTCATGGGCGACGGCCCAGAAATAGCGCAGGTGGTTGTAGTTGAGAGCCGCCATCATCCATCTATTGCATAGATCGATCTGTTCCAAACAATGAATTTTATAGAATTGCCGGCAGTCCCTATGTTCGCCGCGACATAGCCCCTGCCTCTGGAGATCGGCATGCCGCCCTGGATTGCCTCGTTTGCCTTCGCCGCTCCGGCCGCGACGTTTGCGGTGGCATTGCTCTCGCTCGCCGAGCCCGGCCTCAGGCCGCGCCGCGTTCTTGCCGCCAGCAAGGGCGCCACGTGGGCTGCCCTGCTGGTGGCTGTTGCTGCGACCGTCGCCGTGTCGCTGGGAGGCTCCGTCTCCGGTCCGCTCATCGGCGTCGGCGAAATCGGCTTCTCCATACGGCTCGATGCGCTGAGCACGACGATGTTCCTGCTGGTCTCGTTCGTCGGTCTCGTCGTGGTGCAGTTCAGCCGCAATTATCTCGACGGCGACCCGCGGCAGGGCGCTTTCGTCGGCGGGCTCTGCCTGACCCTTGCGGCAGTGACCCTTCTGGTGCTGGCCGGCAACCTCGTGCATCTGGTGCTTGCCTGGATCGCCACCAGTCTCGCTCTGCACCGACTGCTCGTGTTCTACGGCGAGCGGCCAGGCGCCCTCGTCGCGGCGCGCAAGAAGTTCGTCACGGCGAGGCTCGGCGATGCCTGCCTGATCGGCGCGGCCCTCCTTCTCGCAATGGCGTTCGGCACGACGGACATCGCCCGCATCCTCGAGCAATCGCGCGCGCTGGCCGACGGCGCGGTCCCCGCCGGTATCCCCGCGGCGACGCTGCTGCTGGCGCTCGCCGCCTTGCTAAAGTCCGCTCAGTTCCCGGCGCACGGCTGGCTGCCGGAGGTCATAGAGACGCCCACGCCCGTCTCCGCGCTGCTTCACGCCGGCATCATCAATGCCGGCGGCTTCCTGGTGATCCGCCTGGCCGACGTGATGCTGCTCTCGATGCCGTCGCTGTACCTGCTCGCGGTCGTCGGCGGGTTCACCGCGCTGCTGGGCGGCATGGTGATGCTGACGCAGACCAGCATCAAGGTCTCGCTCGCCTGGTCCACCATCGCGCAGATGGGCTTCATGCTCCTGCAGTGCGGCTTCGGTGCCTTCTCGCTGGCGGTAGTGCATATCGTGACCCATAGCCTCTACAAGGCACATGCCTTCCTCTCGTCCGGCAGCGTCGTCGAGCTCGCGCGGGCGAGGCGTAGCGGGCCCGTCGAGGCCTCGCTACGCGGCCGCGACGTGCTGGCGAGCCTGCTGCTTGCGCTCGCGCTCTACGCTTCGATGGGCTGGCTCTTCGGCATCGAAGCGCAAAGCGCCGCCATACCGGCGCTCGGCGCGATCCTGATCGTCGGGCTCAGCCTGCTCATCGCGCGATCCATGGCAGGCGGAACGAACGCGGCCGTGCTCGGGCGTGGGCTGGCGGCGGCTGCGGGTGCGACCGTCGCCTACTTCGTGCTGCAGACAGCAGCAATCCGGCTGCTGTCGCCGACGCTGCCGCCGGTGCCCGAACCGGGCCCGGTCGGCCTCGCCATCATGGCGCTCGCTGTCCTCACCTTCTCCGCGGTCGCGATCCTGCAGATCGTCGCGCCCGCGCTTGCTGCTGAGCCGGCCTGGCGGGCCGCACGGGTACACCTCGCTAACGGCCTCTACGCCAACGCCTTGTTCGACCGGCTTGTCGGTGCGCTGAAGCGGCCGGCGGCTGCGCGGTCCTGAAGGAGAGTGAACGATGGACACCTGCATGACGGCCCCCAGCCCGCTCGACACGAAAGAGGCGCCGAACGTTGCCCCTCGGTGCCCGAGCGACACTGCCCGCATCCTGGCCGCCGCGCACGCCGCGGGCCGCAGGATCGCGCCGCTGTGGCCGCTCGACAATTTCGTCGCCGTGAATCCCTTCCTTGGGTTGGCCGACCTCGACTTCACGCAGGCCGCGCATCTGATGGCGCGCACGGCAGGCGCGCGCATGGCCATGCCGCGCTTGTTCTATGCCGAGGCGATCGCGAGTGGCCGGATCAGCGACAGCAATCTTGCAAAGGCTCTCGCCGAAGCGCCGTCCCGCCACGACCTTCCGGCGGATGTTGCCGCGCTGAAGATCGCGGCACGTGCAGACCTCGCGCCGCTCCCGGTGCCGTTGCCGACAGTTTCGGATGTGGCAGGTGCGGTGACGGGCATCGACTGGAGCGGCTTCGTGCGCGGTCGTGTGTCGGCCTGGGCGGCAGCCTATTTCGACGACGGGCAAGCCGGTTGGCCCGCGGCGTGGCGTGACCGCGGGCCCTATGCGGCGTGGCGCGCGGAGATGGCGGTCGACCGCACGGCCGAAATCCTGGGCCTCCCGAATGTCCGCCGGCTGGCCGCAGCCCTTCCCGAGACGCCCGAGCAGGCGATCGTCGCCAGCGTGGCGCGGCTCGGTCTTGACCAGGCTCCCCTCGACGTCTGGTTCCAGCGACTCCTGATGAGCGTGGGCGGCTAGGCCGGCTTCGCACGCCATCGACTGTGGCAACGCGAGCTGCAGGGAGGCGCCGACACGTCTCTCCTGGAACTGCTCGCCATCCGGCTCGCCTGGGAGGCGGTGATCCTCGAGGCGTACCACGGCAATGCGGCGATCGCGCAGGCGTGGGCGGCCGCACGCAAAGTGATCGCGGACGCGCCAGAGAATGATAACGGCCTTGCTGCAGATATTGTCCTGCAGTCCGCCTACGAGAAAGCCTGGCAGAAGAGCTTTTTCGCCACGCTGGCTGGAAGCGGTGCGCCTAATTGGCACTGCCGCACGCTCGTGCAGGCCGTCTTCTGCATCGACGTGAGGTCGGAGACCTTCCGGCGCGCCCTCGAGGCCGTGTCACCCGAGGTCGAGACCGCGGGCTTCGCCGGCTTCTTCGGCTTTCCCATCGATTACGTTCCGATGGGCTCGAGCCGGGGCAGCGCCCGCTGCCCCGTGCTGCTGACGCCGCGCTTCACCGTGCGCGAATCCGTGAACGGGGCGGATGCTCACGAAGCCTCGACATTGCTCCAGAGCAGGATCGTGCGCCGCCGCATGGCCAATGCCTGGGCCTCGTTCAAGACAGCGGCGGTGTCCTCCTTCGGTTTCGTCGAGACGACCGGATGGGCGTACGCCGCCAAGCTGGCAGGCGATACGCTTGGGCTGACCCGTCCAGTGCCCCACCCTGCCGCTCACGGGCTGGGCGCAAGAGCACATCGGTGTCTCGGCCCTTCTATCGCGCCGGCGGACACCGGCGTCCATGCCTCCGGCCTGACCGCCGAGGACAGGCTCGACACGGCGGAGGCTGTGCTCGGCGCCATGTCGATGCGCCGGGGATTCGCGCGCTTCGTCCTGCTGGTGGGACACGGCTCGACGACGGTCAACAACCCGCACGCCACGGGGCTCGACTGCGGCGCCTGCGGCGGCCACGCAGGCGACGCGAATGCTCGCGTCGCCGCCGCGGTGCTCAACGACCCGCAGGTCCGTCGCGGGCTCGCCGGCAGGGGAATCGATGTGCCGCAAGAGACTCGGTTCCTCGCCTGCCTTCACGACACCACGACGGACGAGATCACGATCTTCGACGAAGAGGCGGTTCCTGCCAGCCATCGCGCGGATCTGGCGCGGCTGAAAGTCTGGCTCGAGGCTGCAGGCCATCGCGCGCGGGCCGAGCGCGCCAGGTCACTCGGCATCGCCGACGCCGACATTCCCGACCGGGAGGTAAAGAGGAGAAGCACCGACTGGAGCCAGGTCCGACCCGAATGGGGACTGGCCGGGTGCGCCGCCTTCATCGCCGCGCCACGCGAGCGGACGCGTGGCCGGGATCTCGGCGGTCGTGCCTTCCTCCATTCCTACGATTGGCGGGAGGACAACGACTTCAAGGTGCTCGAGCTCATCTTGACGGCACCGATGATCGTCGCAAGCTGGATCAGCCTGCAGTACTACGGCTCCACGGTCGACAACGGCGTGTTCGGCAGCGGCAACAAGGTGCTGCACAACGTTGTCGGTACGCTGGGAGTCCTCGAGGGCAGCGGCGGCGACCTGCGCGTCGGGCTGCCGTGGCAGTCGGTGCACGACGGCGTCCGGCTGGCGCACGAGCCGCTCAGGCTCACGGTCGTGATCGAGGCACCGACCGAGGCGATCGACGCCATCATCGCGCGGCACGAAGCCGTGCGGCATCTGATCGAACACGGCTGGGTCCACCTCTTCGCCCTATCCGGCGAGCGGCCCACCTTCCAACGCTACGCACGGAGGTTTAAGTGGGAACGGACATGAAGGCGCGCCTGCCGCATCTCGAGTCGCTGGAGGCCGAGGCGATCCACATCCTGCGCGAGGGCATCGCCGAAGCGAGCAATCCGGTGATGCTGTTCTCCGCAGGCAAGGACTCCACCGTGCTGGCGCATCTCGCGGTGCGTGCCTTCTACCCGGCCCCACCTCCCTTCCCGCTGCTTCATGTCGATGCGACGTGGGAGTTCCGCTCGCTGCTCGCCTTCCGGGACGACTTCGCGCGCCGTCATGGTTTCAAGCTCGTCGTCTACGCGAACGTGGAAGGGCGCGCCGCCGGCCTCAACCCCTTCGACCATGGCGACCTCTATACGACCGTGATGCGCACCGAGGCTCTGAAGCAGGCGCTCGACGCAGGCGGCTACGACGTGATCTTCGGCGGCGCCCGCCGCGACGAGGAGAAGTCGCGCGCAAAGGAACGCATCTACTCCGTGCGGAGCCCCGGACACGGATGGGATCCACGCCAGCAGCGGCCCGAGCTGTGGCACCTCTTCAACACGCGGCTGACCAAGGGGCAGTCTCTTCGTGTCTTCCCGCTGTCGAACTGGACCGAGGGGGACATCTGGACCTATGCGCTGCACCGGCGCATCGACCTCGCACCGCTCTATTTTGCCGAGCCCAGACCGGTGATCGAGCGCAAGGGCGCCCTGATCGTCGTCGACGACCCGGATCGGCTGCCGTTGCTTGCAGGAGAGAGCGTTGCGACCAAGCACGTCCGCTTCCGGACCCTCGGCTGCTGGCCGGTCACCGCTGCAATCGAATCGCAGGCCAGCGACCTCGCGTCCGTGGTTCTCGAAACGCTCGTCTCGTCTGTGTCGGAACGCCAGGGACGCATATCCGACCGCGAAGGCGGCGGCTCGCTCGAGAGCCAGAAGCAGCAAGGCTACTTCTGACGCATTGCAAATCTTGGACGGCGGAGGTGCGTAACCGCTTCAGCTCTTCTCCGCCGATCCCGGCGCCGCCATCTTGCGATGCATCTCGGCCGTCATGGCGGCCGGCATGACGCTTGCGATCGCGGCCTGCAGCTTGTTCTGCCAGCCCGTCACCACGTCGCCGTCGCCGTTCATCATCGCCTTGAAGCCGGTCTCTGCCACATCGGCCGGATCGTCCTTCTTCTGGGTGCCGACCTTGGTGTCGAGCATGTCCGCGCGCTCGAAGAAGTCGGTCTCGGTCGCCCCCGGCATCAGGCAGGTGACGGTGATGCCGCTGCCCTTCAGCTCGGCGCGCAGCGCGAAGGAGAAGGAATCGAGGAACGCCTTGGTCCCGTTGTAGACCGCCTGGAAAGTGCCGGGCATGAAGCCCGCGATCGAGCCGGTGATCAGGATGCGGCCGTGGCCGCGGCTGCGCATCTCGCGCCCGACCTTCTGGATCAGGTAGATCGTGCCGGTGATGTTGGTGTCGACGACGCGGCGCGCCTCGTCGAAATCCTGGTCGAGGAAACCCCGGCCGAGCCCGCGCCCGGCATTGGCGAGCAGAGAATCGACCGGTCGGCTGCGCGCGGCGGCGAGCAGCCTGTCGACGCCCTCCACGGTCGCGAGGTCGGCGACGATCGCCTCGACGGAGGTGCCGTGACCTTCGAGCGTCGTCTTGGCCTGCTCGATCTCCGGTTCGTCGGCGCAGATCAGCAGATCGAAGCCGTTCGCGGCGCACTGCTTCGCCAGTTCGAGACCGATGCCGGTCGATGCGCCAGTGACGATGGCGAGGGGGCGGGTGTTCGTTGCCGAAGAGCTCATGGCTTCATCACCACCTTGATGCAGCCTTCCTTCTTGTCGCGGAACGTCTTGTAGAGCTCGGGGCCATCCTCGAGCGTGGCGCGATGGGTGATCACGAAGGACGGATCGATGTCGCCGCGCTCGATATGCTCGAGCAGCTTGGGCAGGTAATGCTGGACCGGCGTCTGGGCCATGCGGAAGGTCAGGCCACGATTGATTGCCGAGCCCATCGGTACGTTGTCGAGAAAGCCGCCATAGACGCCGACGATCGACACGGTGCCGAAGTTGCGGCAGCAATGGATCGCCTGGCGCAGCACGTGCGGCCGGTCGGTCCCCATGAAGAGCGCGACCTTGGCGCGGTCGATCACGGAGTCGAAGCTCGCCGAGGTCTTGGGCTCGGTGCCCACGGCGTCGATGCAGGCATCGGCACCGCGGCCCTTCGTCAGCTCCTGGATGCGCTCGTAGACGTCTTCCTCCATGAAATCGATCGTCTCGGCACCCGAGGCGCGGGCCAGGGCCAGCCGCTCCGGGACGGTGTCGACGGCGAGCACGCGCGATGCGCCGAGCAGGAAGGCGCTCTTGATCGCCATCTGGCCGACCGGGCCGCAGCCCCAGATCGCGATCGTGTCCTCGGGCTGGATGTTGCAGAACTCCGCGGCCATGTAGCCGGTCGGGAAGATGTCGGAGAGGAACAGCACCTGTTCGTCCGACAAGCCGTTCGGCACCTTCAGGGGACCGACGTCGGCGTAGGGCACACGCATGTATTCGGCCTGCCCGCCGGGATAGCCGCCGAGAGTATGAGAGTAGCCGAACAGCCCCGCCGGCGAATGGCCCCACATGGTCTCGGCCGTCTTCTTGTCGGGGTTGCTGCGCTCGCAACCGGAGAACTGGCCGCGCCGGCAGAAGAAGCATTCGCCGCAGGAGATGGTGAAGGGCACCACGACCCGGTCGCCGACCTTGAGCTTGCCCTTGGCGCCGGCGCCGACCTCGACGACCTCGCCCATCGTCTCGTGACCGACCACGTCGCCGCTCTTCATGCCCGGGATCATCCCGTCGAAGAGATGCAGGTCCGAGCCGCAGATCGCGCAGGCCGTGACCTTGATGATCGCATCGCGCGAGTCCTGGATCTTCGGATCCGGTACGCTCTCGCAGCGCATATCGCTCTTGCCGTGCCACACCAATGCTTTCACCGCGGTCCCCTTTCGAAGGTCTCGTGGGGAACGCCCTGTCTTTCGGCGTTGTTCCAGGCCGCAGGAAGGGTGTCAGGCGAATGAGCGGTAGCGTACCCGCTACCGGAAGCGGGAACCGGTGTTATGACGGAGGTCGTCGGGACTAGCGGAGTGCGGTAGGCGGCAGCATTCCCGCCAGCAACTCGCGCACTGCCGTCGGCGCGGCGCCCGTGAGGTCCTTCCCGACCTCGTGCGCCACAGTCTTCTTCACGCGGTCCGACAGAAGCGTGCGCAACTCTCCCAAGCTGCGGGGCGGCGCGACCAGCACCAGCCGGTCGAAGCGGCCCTCCTCGCACGCCTTGTCCAGCACCCCTGCCAGCCGTGCCGTGAAGTCGTGCTTCTGCATCTTGTGGATGTCGTGCGGCGGCTCGAACGCATGCCGGGCATCGCTTCCGGCGGACGCGAACCCGCGGCCCGGCTTGTCGGTCACCAGGTCGCGCGCCGGGCGGCGTGCTTCGGCCGCGGTCATCTCGGTCTGGTCGGTCGGCGCCAGGGTTCGCGAATCCTCGCCCGGTTCGAAGAAGCGCGCGCGCGATCCGTCGGCGACGACGATCCACGTTCTCCTGTGTCGCGCCTTCAAGTCTGGCGCCTGCGGCAGGCGCGACGTGCGCCGAGGTTTCATCACCTGCTTGGTCATTGCACGCATCCTCTTCCTGCCCCCAGCAAACCGTCGCCATTCAGCAAACGCCGATGCTTCGGGTGCGTTGCGCCGCTGTCCAGTCCGGAGCAGACACGAACGCACGCAAGCATGCAACCTCGAGCCCCGTCCGACACTTCTTGTTCGATGCACACCGGCTGGAATGATCGTCGCCTGTCGCTCGAGGAGGTGGTGTCGCGTGCCGGCCACTGTGGCGACGTCGACGTCGTCCCTTACGAAAGCCAGACGAGCCTGCAGGTTTGCGTCGGCGATCCGCTGCATCCGCACAGGCAACACCTGAAGCGGTTCGCCCTGGACCGCAAAGCCGACGCCGGCGCCTGGCTGCATCGCACGATTCTGCTGGTCTATCCGCGCAGCCGGTACGCCGGCGACCGCTGACGCGGGCCGGATGGCTGGCCAGGCAGTTTCCAGCGGGCTCTTCGCCGACCTTGGCCCAAGCGCTCTGGCGGTCTATTCACCTGGAGATGGAGCTTCTCCAGCCGAATATGGAAGGATTCCTCGAAGGGGTGCTCTATGTTGCCCTGGGATTGTCCGTGCTTTGCGGCGTCTCCCTCCTGATCCTCATGGTTATCGATTCACGGCGACTCGCCGCCCTTCGGCGCAAATGGAACAGGCGGCGCGTCGCTAGGGATCTTCGTCAACAGGGTGCCCAGCTGGCGCCCGGCCGACGCGTCGAACCGGACAACAAGTGAGAGCCCAGCAACGCTATCGCCGCGCCTGCGCCGGAGCGCACCCATGCGCTTGTCCAGAACGCAAGGAAATGACTGCCACCGTTCCTCTCGACCGACGTTGTCGAAGCGAGGAGCGGAACCATGATGTCGAGGAGAAATGTGGCAGCCCAGCTCAGGGCACGGGCGGAAGCGGTTCGCCGGAACGCAGCCGCCGAACCGATCGAGTCGATTCGGGCAGCCCTGCTCAACGACGCCGACCTGTGGGAGCGCATGGCCGCGTACGAAGAGAATACCAGCCGGCATATTTCGGCCGACCACGAGAGCGCCGGACAATCGGAATCATCAGAACCGACGACGTGACCCGCGCTCCAGCACCTGACGAAGGCAGGGCGTCTATTCTCGCCGCTTCTTCGGTCGATCGAGAATTTCACGAATGCGGTTGGCGAGCTCGGTCTGGCTGACCGGCTTTTGAACCAGCTCCACTCCTTCGTCCAGTCGACCCTGGTGAACCACCGCGTTGCGTGAGTAGCCGGTCATATACAGCACGGACAGACCCGGCCGCAGCGCTTCCGCGCGGCGACCGAGCTCGCGCCCGTTCATCCCGGGCATGACGACGTCCGTCAGCAGCAGGTCGATCCGGCGGTTGTCGTCGATCAACACATGCAGTGCCGCCTGCGCGTTTGCCGCAACGACGACGCGGTACTTCAGCTCGCGCAGCATGTCGCCCAGATAGGTGCGAAGATCCGGGTCGTCTTCGACCAGCAACACTGTCTCGCTTTCCTCGGCTTCCGCCGTCCGGATCTCGTCGATCGGCTCGGCTTCTTCCTGTGCGCGCGCCAGGCGCGGGAAGTACATCTTGACGGTCGTGCCCTGCCCCACCTCGCTGTAGATCTTCACGTGCCCGCCGGACTGCTTCACGAAGCCGTAAACCTGGCTGAGGCCGAGGCCGGTGCCGTGGCCGGCCTCCTTGGTCGTGAAGAACGGCTCGAAGGCGCGGGCCACGACGTCCTTCGCCATGCCCGTACCGGAATCGGTGACGCAGATCGCGACATACTGCCCTTCGGTGGTCTCGGGATTCAGGCGCACGTAGTCCGAATCCGCAAAGATATTGGCCGCCTCGAGGGTGAGCTTGCCGCCCGAGGGCATGGCATCGCGCGCGTTGATCGCGAGGTTGACCAACGCGGATTCGAGCTGATTCGGGTCGGCTTCGATGGTCCAGATTCCCGCCCCGCCGACGGCTTCGATCTCGACGGTCTCGCCCAGCGAGCGCTGCAGGAAATCGACGGCACCCTGGAGGAACCTGTTGGGATCGATCGGCTTGGGATCGAGCGCCTGACGCCGCGAGAAGGCCAGCAGGCGACTGGTCAGCGCCGCCGCGCGCTGGGCGCCGCGCATCGCATTGGCCAGCGAACGCTGCAGATTCGTCGATTCTGGAAGCTGCCGCGCCTGACGAGTCGCGCTCTCGATGTTGCCGAGCACGATCATCAGCAGATTGTTGAAATCGTGCGCGATGCCGCCGCTCAGCTGGCCGACCGCCTCCATCTTCTGAGACGCCATCAGCTGTTCCTGGGCCGTCCGCAGCGCTCGCTGCGCCTCCTGCCGCTCGGTGATGTCCCGCGTCACCTTGGCAAAGCCGTTCAGGCTGCCATCGTCGCCGTAAATCGGGTCGATCACCACCATCGCCCAGAACCTGCTGCCGTCCTTGCGGACCCGCCAGCCTTCGGTCTCGAAGCGGCCTTCCGAAGCAGCCGTCGCGAGGGCCCGTTGCGGCAAGCCGGCGGCGCGGTCCTCGTCGGTATAGAACATCGAGAAGTGGCGGCCGATCGCCTCGTCGGGGCTGTATCCCTTGGCGCGCTCGGCGCCCTTGTTCCAGGTGGCGATGTTGCCGTCCACGTCGAGCTGGAAGATCGCATAGTCGATCACGGCCTCGACCAGCTGACGATAGCGGCGCTCGCTCGCCAGGAGCGTCGCCTGCGCCTCCTGCCGCTCAGTGAAATCGCGCGTGATCTTGGCAAAGCCGATCAGGTTGCCCGAGCTGTCCTTGATGGCGTCGATCACCACCGACGCCCAGAAGCGGCTGCCGTCCTTGCGCACGCGCCAACCTTCCGCGGCAAACCGGCCTTCCGTGCGCGCTTTCTCCAAAGCGCGAACCGGGAGATCCGCTCCCCGGTCCTGCTGCGTATAGAACAGCGAAAAATGCTGACCGATGATCTCCTCGCGACCGTACCCCTTGAGGCGCTCCGCCCCCGTATTCCAGCTCAGCACGAAGCCATCGGGGTCGAGCATGTAGATCGCGTAGTCGACGACCGCGTCGATCAGCAGGTCGAACTGAACTTTCAGTTCGGGACGGTCCGAATCCATTCTTGTTCTTATTCCGGTCAACAAAGATCAACGCAGTTCGCGCATTTCGGTTGCCATGCGCCGAAGCTCCCCACGGTTCGCACCGAGCTTCTGTTCTCGACCCAATAGCATGGAATGTGAGAGCTGCACGGTGACCATGGACAGCATCATTGACGGGGCAACGCTCGCCCCGCGGTCGGAGACCTGGGCCCACTGCCCTCTTCGATATGGACCTCGGCGATGACCGGAAGGTGATCCGACAAGGATCGTGCGGAGGGATCGGTGCCGCACGACACGAAACGAACGGCGCTGGAGACGTAGATGCAATCGAGCCGAAGGACGGGCATCGCCGCGGGAAAGGTGCGGTGGTTCGTGCAGCGCGGCAGGACGCGCCGCAGCGCCCGTCTTACACTTCCACGCCAGAGCCAGTCGTTGAAATCTCCCATGACCACCGTCGGCCGCTCGAGCCGTCCGACCAGCCCGAGCAGGGTCTGCGCCTGCCGGCTGCGTTCCCGCAGGCTGAGGCCGAGATGGGTGGCGATCACACGCAGCACGCCTGCCGGGGTGTCGATCTCCGCGCTGATCGCGCGCCGCGGCTCGCGTTCGGGATAGGACAAGTCGTGCACCGAGCTGGCGACCAGAGGCCAGCGGCTGATCAACGCCTGGCCGTAGTGGCCATCGGCGGTCGAGATGGCATAGGCGTGGGCGCCGTGGGCACCCAACGCGTTGCGCAGAATGTCGAACGCGTCGGCCACGCCGGCGTCCCGGGCGCGCCGCGAATCGACCTCCTGCAAGGCAATGATATCCGGCGCGTGACGCCGCAGGTAATCCACCACGAGCGCAAGGTCGAAGCGCGGGTTGCGGCCCACCGCTCCGTTGATGTTCCATGTCATGACACGCAGCGGTCTCACGCGCCGTCCCGCCCGTCCCGTCCGCCGAGACGCGATACCAGCACCTGCGCGCCGACCGCCACCGCCATCCACGTGCCGACTGCGAGAGCCAGCCACGCAAGCTGGCTCGCACTGGGATTCTGCACGATCTCGAGGAGGCGGTCGCCGACGAACGACATCGCAACGAGGCCCGGCGCCATGCCGATCAAGGTGCCGAGCGCAAAATCGGCCACGCCGATGCCGCTCGCGCCGATCGCCAGGTTGACCACGCTGAAGGGCGCCATCGGCAGCACCCGCAAGCCGACGACGGCGAGCAGCCCGCGTCGCTTCAGCCAGCGGCTGAGGCGGGGCCACCGGCTGCCGGCGACGCGTCTCAGCTGCTCGCTCCCGAGCCAGTTGCCGACGGCGTAGAAGACGGCGGCACTCGCCGCTACGCCGGCGGCGGCGTACGCCATGCCGAGCCATGGTCCGAAAACGGCGCCCGTGACGAGGATCAGGATGATCACCGGAAACGCCACGCACCCGGCGAGCACGAAGCCTCCGACGACGAGCAACGGTGCCAGAGGACTGCTGGCGTCCAGGTTCAGAAGGCTCTGGATCCGGCGCGGATCGGCGTAGTCCGAAAGGGACGTGAAATTCCAGGCAAGGGTCAGGACGACCAGCCCGACGATCATCGCGATCGGCAGGAGGAAGCGCGCGCCATGTCCGCTCTCGGAGGCGCCTCGGGCAGGGGCGTCGCTGCCGGAGGCGCCGCTCGTCCGGGCGGCATGATCGCGGCGTGGCGATCGGCGGCGTGCCAGGAGGCGAGGCAGCAGATGCCCCATCAGGCGCGACAGCCGCAGCGGGCGCCGCGGGTCGGCCACCCTTTCGGCCAGGCGGGACAGGAGATTTCGGTCGAGGCGTCCGTCATCGATCGGCCGCAGGCCATGGCCGTTGCGCGACAGCGTATCGACCAGCCGGACGATCGACGGATCGCGCTTCAGCACCTCGGCAACGTCCTCGGCCGCGACCCCGCAATGCTCGCCCAGCAGCCGGTCGCGCACCGCCGCGATGGCGGCGCGCTGCTCATCGTTGGCCGCTTCGATCGACAGATCGCACTCGGTGTCGGCCCCCATCGAGCGATTGTTGAGATTGGCCGAACCGATGCGGAGGAACCGGTCGTCGATGACCATCACCTTGGAATGGATCATCACGTCCACCGACCGGCCGCCGCGCGTCACCGCCGGCGAGACCAGACGAACGCGGTTGCCGCCGGCGGCGCGCACGGTTCGCCAGAAGCGGATGCGGCCGTTGCGCATCGTGCGGCTCTCGAGCAGCGATTCGTGCGCGTGCGGCGCGACGATGACGACCTCAAGGTCGGGGTTCTGACGCAAGCAGGCCGCCAGGCGGGCGGCGAAGGGCGACGATGTCGCGAACTGGTTCTCGATGTAGATCGTTCGCTCGGCGCATTCCAACGAGTCGAGAAACAGCCGTTCGACCTCGTACGCCGGCTCCTCGTTGCGGAAGCGCGGCTGGGTGCGCGAAATGCCGATATCGACGTCGCGGAAGTCCGGCACGACATCCGGCGGCCAGGGATCGCCTTCCGGAGCGATGGCAGCCTCGCCTTCGTCGCCCGCCCGGCACCAGCGATCGTGGGCCAGGACGGCAAGCGCCTGTCCCGCCGCGCCGTCGACCATCATCTGCACGTCATGGAACGGATTGTAGGGCTTTCCATCGGGATCGACCCGGCCCGGCTGATCCACTTCGTGGCGCGGCGTGTCCCATCGGCGGATGGTCAGGTCGAGGCCGCCCGAGAAGGCCAGCGTATCGTCCACGATCACCAGCTTCTGATGCTGCGAGGAACCGAAGGCCACCGTGTTGTCGAGGCGGAAGGACACCTGCGGCGGCATCTCCCAGTCGAGATGCAGCCGTGGCAGCTTCTCGCGCTCGTACGCGTACACCAGCGAGTAATCCCAGAGCAGCAGATGGACGCGGAGCTCCGGCTTGCGCGCCAGCAGCTCGACGAGGAAGGGGCCGAAGGCGGTCGGCAGGCCGTCTGTCGGCGGTGCCGCGCCGACCAGCTCGGTGCGGCTGTCTATGTCCCAGCCGACCACGTAGATGGTGCGGCGCGCCGCCAGGAACGCGGAACGCATGGCGCCAAAGCACGACGATCCGTCGATCAGGACGGCGGCGCGAGGGCAGCGCTCCACGCGCCACGCGGTGCGACCGGGGACGAGCAAGGGTTGCGGCATCGCCGCTCTCAACGCTGCAGCACCATAATTGATCCTGCAGGGACCGGGCATTGCATGCGCGCGGGCTGGTCCCTATTCGCACCCTCCCCGACACAATTCGCGCAGCTGTGGAGGCGCGCGCCGCTTCGTGACCAGCTCGAGAGCGGGGATCAGATTTTCAGCCTCAAGGCGTTCGCGCCGCGCCATGAGGTCGACGATCGCTCGTGGCATTCTCGTGACCATGTCGCAGTAGCTGAGGATTTGACGGCGTCCAGCGTCGCGGATTTCCCCCGGCGTGCTATCGACTGATCGACGCTTCTCAATTCGACGTATCCGGAGTGCGCTAGAAATGGGGCGACGGGACATGGAAATGCGATCCGTCCGAAAGATCATGTTGGGCCGACGGACCTTCGGCCTGGCTTCGCTGGGCATGCTGGCGGCGCCCGCGGCTGGGCGCGCACAGCAGTCGTCGCTCGCGCTCGGCACGGCATCGCCCGGGGGAAGCTTTCCTCTCTATGCCGCAGCGCTCGTCGATCTGCTGAAGCAGATGGATCCCACGTTGAGCATTCGCGAGATTCCCACGCGCGGCCCCTCGGAGAATCTGCGCAAGCTCGAGGCGGAAGAGCTCGACCTGGGCCTGATCACAGGTGAGGTCCTGCACGAAGCTCTCGACAAGTCGCGTCGTGTTCCGACCGAGGCAAGAGCCGTTGCCGCCGCCTTTCCGGTCCCCGGCATGTTCGCGGTGCTGCCGGAAACCCGCTTTCGAACCATCTCGGATCTCCAGGGCAAACCGGTCGTCTGGAATCCGCAAGCCTCTGGTCCGGCCGTGCAGGGCCGCTATGTGATGAACGGCCTGGGGCTCGACGCCGAACGAGACTTCGAGCCGATCTACACCGAGGTCATGACCGCGGGACCCGGGCTCGTGCTTGAACGCAAGGCAGCCGCGATCTGGGGCGGCGGCTTGCGCTGGCCGGGCTTCGTCGCACTAGCGGAAAGTGCCCATGGCGTGCGGTTCGTGCCACCGAACGCCGAAGAGATCGAGCGCATCCGCGCCAAGCACGCCTTTTTCGCACGGCTGATCGTGCCGGCGGGCACCTATCGCGCCCAACCCGATGCCATCGCGACCGTCGGCACCTGGAGCATGCTCATGGCGCGCCCTGGCCTGCCGGACGAGATCGGCCGCAGGATGGCCGCGGCCCTGCTGAAGGCCGAGCGGGGGCAGCTGCTGCCGCGCCAGCTGAAGCAGACCCTTGCTAGGAACACGGTAGCCGCGGTGCCGGGCCCGGGCGTCCTGCAGGCCGGCGTTCGCGATTACTATCGGCAGCAAGGCCTGTTGTGAAAGCGCCCTCCTTTTGTGGGAAGCGACTTCGGTCCTGCCGGCGACCAAGCGCTGGGGCCGCAACAGAGGCAGTCAGCGCAGCGCCAGCCACGCACGTGCCCCCTCGACCGTCGCGAAGACCTCGATCGGCCGCCGTGCGCCCCCGAGCGCCTTGAAGCGCTGAATCGCGGCAAGAGATTCGGGGCTCGTCGCCACCGCTGCGATGGGACCTCGCGGATCGAACTCGGAGTTCGCTCGCACCCGCTTACCCAGCACCTCCATGTCCGCCTCGCTCAAGCGGCTCTCGAGCTGGCGGGCATCGAAAAGCTTAGGATAGGACATCGCACCGGCTGCAGCCAATGCATCGAAATAGTCCAGCATGTCCTGCAGGCCGACGGCGCCCCTGGCCGTCACGGCGACGAAACGCTTGACGTGGTCGACATCGAGTTCGATCGGCAAGGTCCTCCTCCAGTTGCTCCCGACTTGCCTCAGCCGCGGCGTGGATTGCGCCGAAGATCTGGGCGCACCAACGCAATAGCACGCACAGCCGCGGCAACAAGATCACGCGACGCCTCGTCACTGGCGGTCCGTCAAGTCCATCAGCCGCTTGGGATGATTGCAGGGTTGGCCGATCACGACCGATTGGTGAGGCGGGCGTTGCCGAGACCGGTGCCGATCGTGAAGAAGCTCGAGCGAACGACATCGGACATGTTCGAACACTCGCTCAGCCGCTGCACCACGGCATCGTTGTGCATCACGAAGAGCGTCTCATGGCCGCGAATGCGCGGCAGGCGCCGGGCGATCTCCTCCGAGAGATTGAAGCCGCGATCCTCCCGGTAGCCGGCAGGTTCCGCGCACCCTTCTGAATCGCCCCCGCGTTGTCGATCACGCCCGGACAGCCGACCGCGAAGAACGGCGCGAGCTTCAGCTCGGTCTCGTCGGCGTTGCGCAGAAGATGGTTCGCCATATCGGCCATCTTCTCCATCGTCACATCGCGCGTCGGTCGCTCGTGGCAGTGTCGCCAGTTGAGGCATTTCCAGACGCCGACCCGGGCGATAGCGCCATTCTTCATTGTGACCTGTAACGGAGCCGACCCCCAGGTTCGTGCCGCCGATGTCGGCAGCAAGGATCGCGTCGTGGCGCCGCGGTCCGGAAGACTGCCTACTTGGCCAGATCCTGCGCCATCATCAGATGATGCTGAAGATTGGGCAGCGTCTTGCTGGCGAAAGCCTTGAGCGCGGCGTTGTCGCCCTCCTTGCCATACCGCTCGAACAGGGACACGGCGTCCTTGTGGGCCGCGACCTGCATCTCGTTATATCCCTTGGTGAACTCCGTGCCGTTCAGCTTCGACAGGCGGTCGAGCTTCTCCTGGTGCGCCTTATCGAGAGACGCCGGCAAGTCGACCTTGGTTTGCCCGCCGGCGACGAGGCCCTTGAGCTCGGTCGAGGTCTGGGTGTGATCCTTGATCATCTGCTGCGCGAACTGCTTGGTCCTCTCGCTGTCGGATTTGGTCAGTGCAAGCTTGCTCGACTGGATCTCCAGCATGTCGCTCTGCGCGGCCTTGGTGACGAAGTCCTGCGTCTTGGGAGCAATCCCCATGGCGGAGTTGACGCCCGTCTTCTCGGGCAGCGACTGTGCAAGGGCCGGCGTCACGGCCGTCAGCAACACGACGCTCGTCGCGATTACCAGCTTCTTCATTCTTCCTCTCTCTGCAGTGTTGCGTTGTCGCGCGATTGCGCGTGCCGGAGTAACGCCCCCTCTCTCCGCAGCGTTGCCGGTCGCGGCAGCGATGAGCCTCGGTGTCGTTTTCGTACGATTGCCGGCAGGAGGAACGACGGCGCGGACAAGATGAGCGGCACCGTCCCAGCACCCACAGGCCCCAAGGCTCCTCAGGTGCTGCCATCACAGATGCCGTCAGTCTCGTGGAGAAAGTTCGCCTTCATCGGGACGCACGACATTCTTCTCGGTCGAGGGAGGATCTTCTTTGGTCTTGCTGCGCGGATCGCGCGCGCCGTGGAAGCTCCTGTGCGACGACGCGCCCTCGAGCTCATCGGTGCGAGCGCCACGCTCGCGCCGCGGGGTAATGTCATCTTTTTCGTTCGCAGTCATGAGTGCTCCTTCGTCATGCCAATGAACAACGCACGACAGGCGAGATTCGCCATTTCGGCCGCCGGGAACGACGACACTTGCTCGCGTGTTGTCTAGGGACAGCCCGTCCCCGTCGGACGGCCTGCTTCCGATCCCCCTTTCCACACGAGGAGCTGACATGAAGATCATTTCACAGGCCGCCACTCTTGCAGCGCTGGCGGCATTCGGTCTCGCCACGGCGACATACGCGCAAAGCGGCGGCGGCGGCAGTGGTGGCGGTGCCGGCGGTGCGTCGGGCGGCGCGAGCGCCGGTGGCGCGGCAGGCGGTGGCGCGGGTGGCGGTGCGAACGGCGCCACCGGAGCGGGCGGCGCGATGTCCGGATCCGGCGCTACGGCGTCGCCCGGTACGGCCGGACTCGGGAGCAGCACCTCGAACAGCCCCACCTCCATGCCCGGTACCAGCGGGTCGGTCGGCAACGACCAGATCAACCGCAGCAACAACGCGACGAGCAGCTCGTCGAGAAACACGCCGCGGACGGGCGAGCCGACAGGCGTCAACACGAATCCGTCGATCAGCAAGGCCCCGGATACCGCGCCGTCGACGCCTCAGCGCTGAGGTCCATGCCGTGTCGGCGCGGCGATCAACGTTGCCGCGCCGTGTTCGGCTTTTGACCAATGTCGCAGGCGGCGAACTAGCGTGCCTGCATGCGGAATGTGAAAACGGTCTTCTCGGGCGCCGATGTAGCGGTCAGCGTTCCTCCATGAGCCCGGGCGATCTCCGAGGCGATGTAGAGACCGAGCCCAAGACCGCGTTGGCTGGAACGGATCTCGCCGCGGAAATATGGCTGGAACAGCTTCTCCAGGGTCGGAGCAGGAATTGGCGGCCCCGAGTTGCTCACGGATAGCTCGAACCAGTCGTCCGCCGTATGGGCGGCAACGCGGACGGGAGTGTCGGAAGAGCCGTGCGTCAGTGCATTGGCCAGAAGGTTGGAGACGAGCTGGCCGATGCGGCCCGGATCGCAATGAATGGGCCTGTCGACCGCGATATCGGCGATGATGTCGCGCCCCGACGTCGTTCCGCGCAGTTCGTCGACGACCTGACGCAACAGCGGCTCCAGCACGACTTTGCTGCGGCCGATCTCCAGCCCACTCCCCAACCGGCCGCGGGCGAAATCCATGATGTCGTCGATCAGCGCCGACATGCGCGACACGCTGCCCTGCATGAGCTGGAGCGTTTCACGCGGATCGCGGCCCCCTCTCGCCAGCAGCTCGAGCCCGGCCTTGATCGACGCGAGCGGGTTGCGCAGATCATGCCCTAGCACGGCAATGAACTGCTCGCGCAGACCGGCCTCGCGCTCGGCATCGAAGAGCTGCGTGCCGGCCGCCTCGGCGAGCACTTCGGCCTGCACGCGGGCTCGCCGCTCGCTGGCATTGATGCGGCGGAGCTCGAACAGCTTCATGATCTGCTGCGCCATCAGGCGCAGCAGCGCTTTCTGGCTATCGTCGAGCCGACGGGGCTTGTAGTCGAGCACGCAGATCGTGCCGAGCGGCAGGCCGTCGGGCGTTTCGAGCAGCGCGCCGGCGTAGAAGCGCAGGTGCGGAACACCGGTGACGAGCGGATTGTCGGCGAACCGTCGATCTTCCAGCGTATCGGGAACGATGAATAGGTCCGGCTGCAGGATGGCGTGGGCACAGATCGACGCGGGCAGCGGCGTTTCCCGGACTCCCAGCCCGACTTCGGCTTTGAACCACTGGCGCTCTTTATCGATCAGGTTGATGACCGAGATCGGCGCCCTGCAGATGGTGCTCACGACCTCGACGATCGCGTCGAACTCTTCCTCGCGCGGAGTGTCGAGAATCCCGTAGGACCGCAACGCAGCAACGCGCCGATCCTCGGCAATGTGGGGTGACGCTTCCATGCTCCATCTGTGCCGATCCCGCACGCGGTGTCCAGTATGTCGAGGAACGCCGGCGTGCGATTGCCGTTATGGGGGTGCATGTCGGCGCCGAACAGGACGCGAGGCGCTCCGGGGGATTGGCAAATGCGGTTGAGTTCTCTGCTGTCGGCTATTCTTCCGGTGATCGGGCTGGCGCTGCTCGGAGCGCGCTCCCTCGGTCGCAAATGGCGCACGATGCGTGAAGTCAGCCAGTTGCGGTCTCTCGGGATGGCGCCGCGCCGGCGGGCGCGCCCGGCCAAGCGATAGCGGCTCGCGAACGGCGTTTCGCCCCGCCCGAAATGGCGAGAAAACATCACAAGCAGGAGCCACCAGTGAACGACTCTTCCCCGGGCCATGCGGCCCTGCCGTCCGGCCCCCTCGCCCACGGCGGTCGCATGCTGCCCGCCGTCACCGTCGACACCTACAACGAGGAGCTGCGCGACGAAGAAGGCTTCGTCGGCGATCGCGCAAGTGGCCGCGCCTTCCGCGCCATCCTCGCCGACTGGCGGGAGCGGCTGAAGGCAAGCGGCGACGACCCGCTCGGCGACACGCCGATGGAAGAGGTCAGCAAGTCCAAGCTCGACAAGATGATGAACGGCAACGATCCGACCGCAGCGGCGCTGGTGCACACCGTCGTCGAGGAATTCGCTGCCGAGCTCGAAGCAGTGGTCCGGCGTTTCATGCGGCTGCCGGCCTGGAAAGGCACCGAACGCATCGTGCTGGGCGGCGGCCTGATCGACAGCCGTATCGGCGAGCTGGCAATGGGACGCGCCTCGATCCTGCTCAAGACGGGCGGGATCGATCTCGAGCTCTGCCGGATCGGGCACCATCCTGACGAAGCCGGACTCGTCGGCACCGTGCAGCTCGCGCCCG
>JAHCJV010000077.1 GCA_026126105.1 Enhydrobacter sp. | reverse complement strand
ACTACTACCAGCCCGAGGCCTACGTGCCGCGGACCGACACCTACATCGAGAAGGAATCGACGCGGAACGAGCAGATCGACCGCATGCGCCATTCCGCCACCCGGGCGATCCTGGAGCGCGACGACTGCATCATCGTGGCGAGCGTCTCCTGCATCTACGGCATCGGCGACGTCGAGAGCTATTCGCAGATGACGGCGAGGCTGGAGCCGGGCCTGTCGCTGGAGCGCGACGACCTGATCCGCCGCCTGGTCGAGCTGCAGTACCGGCGCAACGATACCGCCTTCCAGCGCGGCGCCTTCCGTGTGCGCGGCGACAGCGTCGAGATCTTCCCGAGCCATCTCGAGGACCGCGCCTGGCGCATCGCCTTCTTCGGCGACGACATCGAGGAGATCGTCGAGTTCGATCCCCTGACCGGCGAGCGCATCGCGACCGAAAAGCAGGTCACGGTCTATGCCAACAGCCACTACATCGTGCCCAAGCCGACGCTCCACCAGGCGATCAAGCTGATCAAGGCCGAGCTGAAGGAGCGGCTGGCGCAGTTCCACGAGCAGGGCCGCTACCTGGAGGCCGAGCGCCTGGAGCAGCGCACCACCTTCGACATCGAGATGCTGGAGGCCACCGGCATGTGCGCCGGCATCGAGAACTATTCGCGCTTCCTCACCGGGCGGGCGCCGGGCGAGCCGCCGCCGACCCTGATGGAGTACCTGCCCGAGCATGCCATCCTGTTCGCCGACGAGAGCCATGTCGGCGTGCCCCAGGTGGGCGGCATGTTCCGCGGCGACTTCAACAGGAAATCCACGCTGGCGGAGTTCGGCTTCCGCCTGCCCTCCTGCATCGACAACCGGCCGCTGAAGTTCGAGGAATGGGACGCGATGCGGCCGCAGACCGTGTTCGTCTCGGCGACGCCCGGCAAGTGGGAGATGGAGCGGACGGGCGGCGTCTTCGTCGAGCAGGTGATCCGGCCCACGGGCCTGATCGACCCGCCCTGCATCATCCGGCCCGCGACCAGCCAGGTCGACGACCTGATCGCCGAGGCCAAGGACGTGGCGGCCAAGGGCTACCGCACGCTGGTCACGACGCTGACCAAGCGCATGGCCGAGGCGCTGACCGAGTACCTGACGGAAGCCGGCCTCCGCGGCCGCTACCTGCATTCCGACATCGACACCCTGGAGCGCATCGAGATCATCCGCGACCTCCGGCTCGGCGCGTTCGACGTGCTGGTCGGCATCAACCTGCTGCGCGAGGGCCTCGACATCCCCGAGTGCGCGCTGGTCGCGATCCTCGATGCCGACAAGGAGGGCTTCCTGCGCTCGCCGACCTCGCTGGTGCAGACGATCGGCCGCGCCGCGCGCAACATCGAGGGCCGCGTCATCCTCTACGCCGACAAGATCACCGATTCGATCAAGTATGCGATGAGCGAGACCGACCGGCGCCGCGCCAAGCAGATCGCCTACAACGAGGCGCACGGCATCACTCCGGCCTCGATCAGAAAGAACATCGGCGAGATCCTGCAATCGACCGCCGAGCGCGACCATTACACGGTCGATACCGGCGTGTCGGGCGACGTGCATTTGGTCGGCCACAACCTGCGCACTCACATCGTCGAGCTCGAGAAGCGAATGCGTGACGCGGCCGCCAATCTCGAGTTCGAGGAAGCCGGCCGCATCCGCGACGAGATCCGCCGGCTCGAAGCCCACGAGCTCGAGCTGCCAGGGCAGGCCGCCAGCGCCAATGTCGGAATCCATCTCGGCAAGATGCAGAACAGCCGGGTCTTCCGCGGCGTCCGCACCGGCTCGGGCGGCCGCGGCAAGCAGGCGCGGCGGAGCGGACGCTGACTCGCAGCGCACCCCAACTGCGCAAAGCTGGGCTACGCAAGGTGTGCGTGAAGTTCGCGCAGTGGGCGCAGCAGCGGGTCTCGTCGCAGGGGTAGGTTAGCCCGGCTGCGCGACTAGCGAGCAGCAGGCCCTCGCTAACTACGGCGCACAGAGCTCTTGGCCCGACGGGGACGCCCGCCGCCGCGCGCGTCCAGCCCGTAGAGCGGTAAGGCTGCAGTTTCCTTGGCCGACGACAGCACGATCAAGGTCTCGGTCCGCTGAACGCCTTGTACCCCTTTGATCACGGAGCCGAGAAAAGCCTCCAGCTCGCGCGGATTGGCAAGGCGTATCTTGAGCAGGTAGTTCCAGGCGCCGGTGACGTGATGGCACTCCTGCACCATGGCGCACGTGGCAATCTGCTTCAAAAAGGGCGCTTCGACAGCCGGATCAGACCAGCCAACGAATACGAATGCCAGCAGGTCAAGTCCCACCGCCTCGGCGCCGATACGAGCGGAGAAACCCTCGATCGCTCCATTCTTCACCAGCCGCCGGATACGCTCGTTCACGGAGGACGGCGCAAGGCCGATCTGCTTGCCGAGTACGGCGAGCGACTGGCGGTCATCCTGCTGCAGCAGATCGAGGAGACGTCGGTCCGTGTCGTCGAGTTCTCTCATCTTGCCCGGCTCCATGGGGGGTCTTCAGATCTGGCGACAGCGTCTGATTGGCGCGCTGGCTAAACGCGCGATCCAAGTAAGAGATATCCCGGAAGCCGGCGTCGTAGGCAATATGCGAGATTGCCGATGCGCGGACCGTGGATCCCGCAACAGGCATTTGGCCGCGTCGATGCGAATGTCTTGTCCGTGTTCGGACAACGAGAGCCCGGCTCCGTCTATCAGCTGCTAGACGCCCTCCGCGGCCTCGCGATCCGCCCACCCGATGGCCGAAGCGCCTTTCCGATGCCGAGCGCAACCGCACGGTCGCCGAGCAGCCCACCGCCATGCCCTTCGACATAGATGACAGGGCCAGTCCACCGTCTGCGTCAGGCAGTGCTTCCGGATGCTCGCAAGGGGTCAACGCTCATTTCTGCGGCGCCGGCGCCGCGAAGACCTTTGCCACCGTCGGCAGCGGCCTCGCCGTGGCCGCGAACGACTTCAAGCTCTTCTGACGGCGCGGCAGAGCCGCGGCCGGTTGGCGCCGCTGGTCCAAAGCGCAAGGAAGTCCGCAACGCTCGAGCAGTGCCGCGACGGGCGGACCGCGTACGGTCGATAAACTGAACCGCTGACAAACCGCTCGCCTGAGCGGCGCCGGATGGCCGAGTCGGTGGGCCAGTATCGGCTTCCGCGTCTCGCACCGAAGTCAGTTGTAGAGCGAGGTGTCTCCCAGCAAGGCTTGCCTGAAACGCGTGGTGAGGATTCCTCCGTCGGCCGGCGGTAGCACGAAGTAGAGTGCTTCCGGATCGATTCTTATCCGAGCGAATAGCGGCCCGCTTGCGTGATGGATCTGCTCTCGAAGCTCACTGACTTCCTGCATGGTCCTGACGGTCCGTGATGTCGGAAAGCCGGCCGCGGCAGCCATCCCCGCGAGGTCGACACCAGCAGCTGTATGGGTCATTTGCATTCCCGTCTCGCCGAAGCGTTCGTTATCGAGCACGGCAATGGTCAGGTTCGCGGGCTTCTGGACGGCGATCGTGGCAAGCGCTCCGATGCTCATCAGCATCTCGCCATCACCCGTTATGACGAGCACTTTGCGCTTCGGCTGCGCAAGAGCAAGACCGAGACCCATCATGGATGCGGCACCCATGGCACCCCAGAGCGGGAAGTTGTTCGGGTTGTCGCCGGCCGCCGATATGTCCCAATTGGGCGCGCCCAGTCCGGCAATGACCAGGAGGTCGCCGCGATCGCGCAAGAGTTCCTCGACGACTTCACGGCGATGAAGAAGAGCGTTGGGAGCGTTCATTTGCGGGCGAGCTCCTTGAAGTTCTTGGCGCCAAGCACGCGCTGTCCGATCAGGACGGCCGCCGGCCGCCACGTGTTGAAGGCAAGGTGCGCCGCGCCGGAGACGGCCGAGGCGACCAGATGAGGCTCGTCCGCGCGTGTCACGATCACGCCCATGGCCTCGAGTGCGCCCTTCGTCCCCTGCCCCATCGGGATCTGCCACGGATTGAACTCTCCCCATTCGCCGCGCATGGTGACGAGAAGCAGCAAGGGCATCCGGCAGGTCGCGGGCAGAGACAGCATGTTGATGCAGTTGCCCACACCGCTCGATTGCAGCAGCATGACGCCCCGCTCGCCGCCCAGCCATGCACCCGCCAGCAGAGCGATCCCCTCCTCTTCGGTGGTCAGGGTCACGACACGGGCCTCAGTATCCGCCTCGAAGGCGCGAATGAGACGGCTGTGTCCGGCGTCCGGCACGATGCCGACCTGGCGAACACCGACATCCTTGAGGACGCGGTACACCTCGTCGGGCCAGGCCTGCGGCGGTGTGGGCGCCTTGATGGCGGGTTCGCTCGTCTGCGGATTGGCCATTCAGTGTTTATCCCTCTTCAAGCCTGATCGGCCGCCGCTGCATAAGACGGCGCGGCCCATGCGGGAAAATCAAGAATGGGCAAGGCTTCTATTCCAGAATTGAAAGGCATCGATGCCGCTGCGCCCGATATGAGCGAAGGCGATAACCGATTTGCACAAAGATGATTTCCGGACACCGATCCTCGCCACCTATGGTGATCGCGAGAACGGATGACTCGTTCGATCACCCAGGGGGAGGTCGGACGCCAAAGGACGGTGCTTCGTCTCTCGCCCAGTGCTCTTGCCCGATCGCGCAGCCTCCTTGGAAACAATCGAGGCGACCGAGCAAGAGCGCATCGCCGCGAAGCGACCGGCCCGTCGAGAAAGGCTGCCGCGGTGGTCGTATCGATAAACGCAAGAAGCATTGGCCACCGCACTCGAATGGCGGCCTGAGGAGGAAGAGTGCCCTGGATCGAACGTCTCGTCCCCTTTGCCCTGCTGCTGGCGGCGCTGATGCCGGTGCCGGCGGCCACGCAAGAGGCCTATCCGTCGCGGCCCATCAACCTGGTGACGCCGTACGCCGCGGGCGGCGGCTCCGACGTGGTCACGCGCGTGCTGGCCGATGAACTGCGCCGCCAGCTCGGCCAGCCGGTCACGGTGCAGAACATCACCGGCGCGGGCGGCAATATCGGCACGCAGCGCGTGGCTCAGGCAGCACCCGACGGCTACACGCTGCTGCTGCACCATGTCGGGATGGCGACGGCGCCGGCGCTGTACAAGGCGCCTGGGTTCGATCCGGTCAAGAGCTTCGAGCCGATCGGGATGTTTGCCGACATTCCGATGTTGCTGCTGGCCAGCCGTGACGTCCCGGCAAGCAACATGAACGAACTGCTCGCCTGGGTTCGCAAGCAGGGCGACACGGTGACGTTTGCTTCATCGGGCCAAGGCAGCGCGACTCATCTTTGTGCTATCATGTTCCAGCAACTCGCCGGCGCCAACGTCACCATGGTGCAATACAGGGGAGCCGCTCCGGCAATTGCCGACCTGCAGGCAGGTCGCGTCCACCTGCTCTGCGACGGTCCACAGTCGGCCTCGCAGCTCGTCAGGGCGGGCGCCCTCAAGGCCTACGTGCTGATCGGCGGTCAGCGGCTGGAGAGCCTGCCCGAGGTTCCGACCACCCGTGAGCTGGGACTGCAGGCGATGGACGTCAGCCTCTGGTATGGCCTCTACGCTCCGGCTGGCACGCCGCGCGCGATCGTCGACCGCCTGGCCGTTGCCCTGCAGGGTGCGACCGCCAGCGCCGAACTGCGTGCGAAGTTGAACGGGATGGAGATACTGGTGTTCGACAGTGCGCAGGCGACACCGACGGCGCTGCGCGAGAGGCTGGAGTCGCAAGTGGCGTTGTGGGGCCGCGTGATCCGCGAAGCCCGCATCCCGGTCAACTGAGGCGCCAACTTTTTTTTGCGAGGGAGATTTCCATGCATATCGAGCCTGCATCGGCGAAACTCGGCGCCATCGTCACCGACGTCGACATGACGCGGATGAGCGAGGAGGAATGGCGCCGGCTCTACCAAGCCTGGCTGGACCATCTCGTACTGGTCGTGCGGGATCAGGAATTCACCATCCCGCAGTTCCTCGCCGTGGCGGAACGCTTCGGCCGGCTGCTGCCGCACGTCGTGAAGCGCACCCGCCATCCCGAGTACTCGGCGCTGACGCAGATGGGACTGAACACGCGCAAGGCCGACGGGGCCATAGACAAGTCCGTGTTCGCGCGCGGCCAGGGCTGGCACACCGACGGGCCATGGGACACTCGCGGCGTCTGCAAGGCGACGCAGCTCTACGGGCTCGAGATTCCCAGTGTCGGCGGCGACACATGGTTCGCCAACATGTACGCCAGTTTCGAGGCGTTGCCCGATACGCTGAAGCAGCGGCTGGAAGGCGTGAGAGCCGAGTACGTCTATGGCGGCAGCGCCCGGCGCGGCGCCGACCTGCTCGACCCCGCCGATCGCGACGCGCCGCCGGTGGTCTGGCCGGTGATCCGCACTCATCCCGAGACCGGGCGCCGGTCACTCTACATCAACCCGACGCATTTCCTGCGCTTCGTGGACATGTCGGAAGAGGATGGCAAGGCGCTGCTGGAGGATCTGCTCGCTCGGCTGATCCAGCCGGACGCCGAGTACCATCATCGCTGGCGCAAGCATGACTATGTGATCTGGGATAACCGTTGCTCCAACCATGCCGCGGCGGGCGGCTATCCGATCGAGGAGCGGCGCATCCATTGGCGCGCCACGATCATGGAATGACCTCCCGACGCGATATGTGACGAGGCCGCAAGGAGGTCGTCACCTCGACATCTTGATGTTCCAGCGTCCTTCTCGAGACAGTTGCTCGATCTCCGACATGATGGCCGTGGACACGGTCGTCGTTGCGATGGAGGGAGCGCTGGCCGCTGGCGTGGCAAGAATCAGCTCCCGCGCGATGGTCGGATTGAAAAGCACTGCCATCTCCAGCCGCTTCGCGGCAAGCTCGGCCCGGATCGCGGAGGCCGGCAGCAGGGTGTAGCCGAGCCCCTCCTCCATGAGGCTTATCTGCGCACGATAAGAGTCGACCTCGATCAGCGCCTTGAGTGTCGCCTTCCGGCGTGACACGGATTTTTCCAATAGAGTGCGCAGCCCATGCGCCTTGCTGGGCACGATCAACCTCTGCTTCAGCAGCCAATCCAGGTCGACCCGCTTGCGCGCCTCCAGGCCGGAACCCGGCGGCCCGACGACGGCTATGTCTTCGTAGCCGATGGATTGCGCGGAGAGGTGCAGGTCTATCGCCGGCCCGTAGGTAACCGCGAGATCCATCTCTCCCCGATGCAACCACTCGACCAGGTGACCGCCGTAACTCTCCACGATGCCCAGAGATATGTCGGGAAACTGTGTCAGGACCCGATGGGCAAGCCGGCCCGCGAGCACCGCACTGACCGTCGGCACAAGGCCCAGAACGACCCGGCCTGCGGGATTGCCTCCGGTCGATTTGATGTCGTCGCGCACCTGCTCGATCTGGCGGACGAGCCCCTCGGTCCGATCGAGCAGCATGCGGCCGGCGCTCGTCAGAAGCATGCCGCGCCCATTCCGGAGAAAGAGCTGCACCCCCAACTCCTGCTCAAGAAGCTTGATCTGTCGGCTGAGCCCGGGCTGGGTGGTCCGAAGCCGATCGGCTGCCTTGCTCAGGCTTCCAAGCTCGGCAACCGACCGGAAGGTGCGCAACTGTCTAATGTCCATGGTTCACCGGATCGCCCTGCACCTCTTCATGTGCATCAGATCACAAAGAAGGAGCGGTCCGCATCTCCACGCCTGCCTTTGACCAGGCGATCAGCCGTAGAACTGAGTGGCTCGACGAGCAGGAGCACCGAGGCGGGGCCGGTCTCCTTGGAGCGCACCACTCAAGCGGCGTCTCTCCCCGCTCAAACCGCGGGCAGCTTCAGGTCCAGCGTCGCCGTCCACACCGGCATCGGCAGCGTGTCGCGCGCGGCGAGGTTGGCCGGCAGCTCGGCGCGGTCAGTCGCCTTCCTGAACGGCAGCACGAGGCCGCCGCGCACGCCGAACACGGCGTCCTGATCGAGGTATTTGTCGTCCTCGGGAAAGAACTCGGTGATCAGCGGCAGATGCCCTGGCGCCTTGATGATCATGTGCAGATGCGCCGGCCGCCAGGCGTGGCGGCCCAAGACGCGCAGCATGTCTCCGGCCGGGCCGTCGTCGGGCACCGTGTACGAGAGCGGGCGCACGGTCGAAAACGAGAATGTGCCGTCGTCGGCCACTTTGAGCCGCGCGTGATAGTTGGTCGGGCTCTGGTCGGGGTCCTGCTGGGCGTAGAGGCCATTGCCGGAGTTCTGCCAAGTCGCCAGCTCGGTACCCGCGGCGGGCTTGCCCTCGGCGTCGACGATCCTGCCGCTCACTACCAGCGGCTCGCCAACCTGGCCCTTCCACAGGTCGCCGCCATTGGCGAGTTCGGGAGCACCCTCGATATGGAACGGCCCCAGTACCGACGACGGAGTGCCCGTGGTCGCGGCGTTCACCATGTCGACGAGCGAGGAGACACCGAGCAGGTCGGAGAACAGGATGTACTCGTTGCGCTTGTCGTCGGTGAACTTCATCGCCCGGGTGAGCGCATCGATCGCGGCGTTCCATTCGGCCTGGGTCACCTTGTTCTCGCGCACGAAGGCGTGCAGATGACCGGCAAGGCCCACCAGCAGTTCCCGCGTCCGCGACGAGGGCGCGTTCCTGGCATACTCGGCAAAGGCTTTGGTGATGGTGTCGGGCGTCAGGTCGCGCATCAGCGGCTCGCTCTCAATAGGACATCGTAGTCGGCCCGCAGCAGGGCGAACAGGAGGTGGTCGGCCCACTGTCCGTTGATCCGCAGATACTGGCGCGCCAGTCCCTCCTCGTGGAAGCCGACTTTGCCCAGCACGCCCTTGGACGGCTCGTTGTGCGGCAGGCAAGCCGCCTCAAGCCGGTGCAGGCGCAGCTCGTCGAATACAAACGGCAAGGTCGCACGCAGCGCATCCGTCATAAGCCCCTGGCCGGCGAAGGGTTGACCCATCCAGTACCCGACCGACGCTGCCTGGGCGACGCCGCGGCGGACATTGCTGAGGTTGATGCCGCCGACCAGCCGGCGCTTGTCGTTCAGGAAGACGAAAAACCCGTAGGCCTCGCCCGCTCGCCATTCCCGGACTTGCTGGCGCAAGCGGCGGCGGAAATGATCGCGGCCGAGCGAATCTTCGGGCCAGGTCGGCTCCCAAGGCGTTAGGAAGGAACGGCTGCGGGCGCGCAGTTCGGCCCATTCCGGCCAGTCCTCCATTGTGGGGGCGCGCAAGAAAACGCGCTTTCCCTGAACGCGGGTCATGCCCGATAGCGACAGCGGAACATCGGCGAAGCGGAACATCGGTGGCGCCATAGTACCCGTACAAATCAGATTGTTACATGTTTTAGGAGGGTTGGGGCCAGTTTGCCTCGCGATATTCGCCCCCGCGGCAATCACTGCCTTGAAAAGGGCCTTCGGCTGTATGAGATTCCTTGCTCAGTTTATTGCAGAGAACAGGTCAACCCCGTCATGGAAGCGAGTGACAACCCAGGCGTCGGCCAGAAAGGCCGCTTCTACCTGACAAAGCATATTTGGGTGCCTCAGGAGCCCGCCGAGAAGTTCAATCTGAAGATGTCGGACATGATCCTGCGCCGCATGCCCAAGCTGCCGCTGGGCGGGGAAGATGCGCTGAAGGCCTTCCCTGTGCTCGCAGAGCTCAAGAAGAGCCACGACAAGATCAAGGACGACCTCAACTACCTCCTCAGCCATCATGAGGAAATTCCCGCCTTGCACGAGGTCCATCCGCGCGACTTGTTCGTGCCCGGCCGCGCCTGGCGTACCTTCCTGCTCAAGATCTGGGGGCACGAGATCACGGAGAACACGGCGGCGGTGCCTGACACCTACGAAGCGATCTGCAACATTCCGGGCGTCCACACGGCCCTGTTCTCGATCCTGCAGGGTGGCGCCGAGATCACCCCTCATCGCGGCTCGGCCGCCGGCGTAATTCGCTTCCATTATCCGCTGATCGTTCCGAAGCATCCCGAGGACTGCTGGATCGAGATCGGCGGCCATCATTTCTTCTGGAAGGAGGGCGAGCCGCTGGTTTTCGACGACACGCGTGAACACTGGGTCAAGAACCAGACCAAGGAAACGCGCGTGGTGCTGATCATCGACTTCGACGCGAACATGCCGTTTCCGGTCAACCTCTACACCGCGCTACGCTACAACCTGATCCGCCATTCCTCGGAGGTCAAAGCAGTCCGTGAGCGCGCCGCCATCGGCGTGCCGCCGCGCATGCCGTCAGCCAAGCGCGCGGTCTCGCAAGGCGTGATCAGCATGGCGAGCCACACCACCTCTGCCCCGGTCGAGCGCTCTTAGGAGCCGCACCGTGCCGAGCGGGAGTGCCTGATTGCGTGGGCGAGGACGGTTGTCAGTTGCGGCCCTCGATCCGGAAGCTGGTCGGTGAGATCTCGTCGGCGGTGCGGCCGCGATAATCGACATAGGGAGCGTTGCGCACGAAGGCTTCCTGAGCGTCCTGCAGGGCGCGGCCCGTGACGGTCCGGTCGACCGTCGTGACCTCGAAGTCCTTCACCACCTGCTCGCCATCGACGAACACGTGCCTTACCGCGCGATCGGCGGCGGAGAAGAAGAAGCTGCGCAACGGATCGCGCACCGGCCGCATGCCGGGCGCCTCGAGGTCGAGCAGCACGAGGTCCGCCTTGGCGCCGATCGCGAGCCTGCCGATATCGTCGCGGCCGAGGGCTTTGGCGCCGCCGATCGTAGCGGCGTTGAAAAGCTCTGACAGCCACACGCCTCGCACGCCGCCCGCTGCGGCGCGGCCAAGGGTCGAGGCCATGCGCACCTCCTCCGCCATGTTTTGCGGCTCGGTGTCGGTGCCCATCGCCACGTTCACGCCCTTGCGGATGTAGTTGCCGACATCCTCCATCATCTGGCCGTAGCGCGAGAACACGACGGGGCAATGCGCGACCGAAGTGCCGCTCTCGACCAGGAGATCGAGGTCGCGCTTGCTCCACCACTGAACCAGCGAGTGGTGATCGAGGAAGATCGCGTGGCCGAGCAGCATGTCCGGCCCGAGCAGGCCTTCCTGATGCATCCATTGCACCGGCGTCACGCCGTGCCGGCGCACCATCTCCTGGAACTCCGGGATGTGCTGCGCACAGTGAACGGTGGTCTTGATACCCCGCTCCCGCGCGGCGGCGATGCTGTCGCGGATCAGCTCCGGGGTGCAGGTGTCGACCTGCATCGGCGCAAGCATCGCGCTCAGCCGGCCGGACGGATGGCTGAGCGCTGCATCGGCGGCAGCCAGTGCTATCGCGAAATCACGCCGGCCTTTCTCGGTGTCCCAGACATAGTCGAGGCGATGGCCGGTCGGCACGAACCAACGCGCGTCGCGATACATCGGGGCGGCCACCGCGCGGATGCCGGTGGCGGCAAGTGTGTCGAGCCAGCCATCCCAGGCAACGGCCAGATCCGTGACCGTGGTGCAGCCGCTCTTGAGCAGTTCGGCGATCGCATTCTGGGTCGAAGCCTTGTTGGCCCGCAGCTGGGCTGCCGCCCCACCGGCCTCTTCAGTGAGGCCGGAGGTCACAAACACGGATTTCTCGTCGAGGATGCCAGTCTGATAGAGCGCCTGGTTGCCGAGTTCCTCGATAAGGCCCCGGCCAATGCTTTCCGATTGCAGGTGGGTGTGGACATTGACCATGCCCGGCATGACGCAGTAGCCAGCGCCCTCGATCTCCCGGTCGACCGGGCCGGCATAGTCGGGATCGACATGAACGATCCGGTTGCCGTCGAAAACGACGTCGATGTCGTTGCGGAAGTAGTGCTGCTGGAGATGGGCGTCCCAGGCGACCACCCAGCGCGCCTCGCGGATGCAGCTGATGGCCATGCTCGTTCCTCCTATCCCACCGTCAGGCGGCAAGTCTGGCGGCGATCTTCTCCAGAGACTCCAGCTCATCGATCGGGCCTAGCGCCGCGACCGTAAGCTTCCCCTTCAGCAGGCGACGCGCGACCCGCCGCACGGCATCCTGATCCACCGCCTCGATGCGCGAGACGATCTCGGCATAAGGCAGCGGCCGGCCATGGATCAGCAAATGGCGTGCCGCCTGTTCGCAGCGCGCGCCGCTCGACTCGAGCGCCATCAAGGTACCTGCCTTGATCTGGTTGCGCGCGCGCACGAGTTCTTGTTCGGTTAGCGTATCGGCGACGCCGACAAACTCCTCGCATACCGCCGGCACGAGCTCGCCAAGGTCATCCTCGCCGGTCCCGGCGTAGATGCCGAACAGGCCGCCGTCGGCGTAGGCGGCGTTGAAGCAGTGGATGCCGTAGACCAGCCCGCGATCCTCGCGAATCCTCTGGAACAGGCGCGAGGACATGCCGCCGCCGAACAGCGTCGAGTAGATCGCCGAGGCGTAGTAGTCCGGATCGCGATAGCCGATGCCCTCGCAACCCAGCACCAGATGTGCCTGCTCGAGCGTGCGGCTTTCGCGGCCGTCGCCGCCGACATAGGCCAGCGGGTGGACCGCCTGCGCGTTGGCCGGGGTGCGCGGCACCGAGGCGAAATGCCTTTCGGCCAGTTCGATGATGTGGTCGTGCTCCACCTTGCCCGCCGCAGACAGCACCATGTTCGAAGCCGTGTAGTGGCGTGCCAGAAACGCGAAGAGATGGTCGCGCCCGATCATTTCAACCGAGTCGGCGGTGCCCAGCACCGGCCGGCCGAGTGGCTGGTCAGGCAGCGCCGTCTCCTGAAACTGATCGAAGATCAGGTCGTCGGGAGTATCGAGCGCCTGGCCGATCTCCTGCAGGATGACGCCACGCTCGCGCTGCAACTCGTCGGGGTCGAACACCGAATTGCGCAGGATGTCGGCCACCAGCTCGACGCCCAGGGCCACGTCCTCCTTCAGCACCGAGGCATGATAAGCGGTGATCTCGCGGCCGGTGTAGGCGTTGAGGCTGCCGCCGACATTTTCGATCTCCTCGGCGATGGCGCGCGCCGAACGCGTCTTGGTCCCTTTGAAGGCCATGTGCTCGAGCATATGGGCCATGCCGTTCAGCTCGGCCGATTCGTGCCGGGTGCCGCAGGCGACCCAGATGCCAAGCGAGGCCGATTCGACCTCCGGCATCTCGTCGACCGCGACCCGCAGGCCGTTGGACAAAGTGGTGACCTTGACGCTCATGAATGTGTCCTCGCCCGCTGCGGCGTGGTGCCCATGCGGTCCTCGATCAGTTCCTTCAATGCCGCGATATCGTTGCGCAGTCCCTCGACCCGCTCGGTCCGCTCGAGCAGATCGGCCAAACGGGCCGGCAGGCGCGGCCGCTCGCCCGTCGCCTTCTGCACGGCGTCGGGAAACTTGGCGGGATGAGCGGTCGCCAGCACGACCATCGGCACCGACGAATCGCGACGATGCTGTTGCGCCACCGCGTACCCGATCGCACTGTGCGGATCGAGCGTCTCGCCGAAACGATTGCGGCAGTCGGCAATCGCCGCCAGCGTGCCCTCGTCGTCGAGCCGGCCGGCATCGAACAGCGCGCGCACGCCGCCCAGTGCATTGCCGCCGACCTCGAGCGTGCCGGTGCTGCGAAAGGTCGCCATGGCATCGGCCAGCGCCTTGCCGTCGCGGCCGTAAAGGTCGAACAAGAGGCGCTCGAAATTGCTCGAGATCTGGATGTCCATGCTGGGGCTGTAGGTCGGCACGACGGCGGACATGGTCATCGCGCCGGTCTCGAAGAAGCGCGGCAGGATGTCGTTGGTGTTGGAGCCGATCACGAAGTGATGGATCGGCAAGCCCATCTGCTTGGCGGCATAGCCCGCATAGACGTTGCCGAAATTGCCGGTCGGCACGGCGAAGGCGACCGGCCGCTCGGGCGCGCCCAGCCTCAGGGCGGCCCAAAAATAGTAGACGATCTGCGCCATGACGCGGGCGAAATTGATCGAATTCACCGCCGTCAGCGCGTGACGGTCGCGGAACGCGAGGTCGTTGAAGCAAGCCTTGGCGAGATCCTGGCAGTCGTCGAACGTGCCGCTGACCGCGAGGTTATGGACGTTGGGCGCCAGGACCGTCGTCATCTGCCGGCGCTGCACCTCGCTCACGCGGCCATGCGGATAGAGCATGAAGATGTCGATCGACTTTCGGTCACGCACCGCCTCGATGGCGGCCGAGCCGGTGTCCCCGGAGGTGGCGCCGACGATCGTCGCATGCTGACCCCGCCGGAGCAGCGTCTGATCGAGCATCAGGCCGAGCAGCTGAAGGGCGACGTCCTTGAAGGCAAGCGTCGGGCCGTGGAACAGCTCGAGCAGGTGGAGACCGCTGTCTCCGAGGGGTTTGACCGGCGCCACCTCGGGCGCGTCGAACGTGGCATATGCCTCGGCAATGAGCCTGCGGAAAGTCGTCTCGTCGAACGCGTTACCGACGAAGGGTTGCATAACGCGAAATGCGACTTCGCCGTAGGGCCTACCCTTCAGAGCGGCGATCTCGGCCGGTGAGAACTGCGGCCACTCGGCTGGCAAGTAGAGGCCCCCATCGCGCGCGAGGCCCGCCAGCATGACGTCCTCGAAGGCGAGCGATGCCGGGCTCCCTTGCGAGCCGTGTCGCGTACTGATGTACTTCATCGCACTACGCGACTTGCCTGCAGGCGGCGTGGTCCTTGTTCACGCGCTTGGTCGAGGCAGGGTGCTTGGCCAGCATGCGGTCCGGGCGGGTCGGCCGTTTCACGAGGTCGCCGCCGCAATTGGGGCACAGGCCGCCCAGGCGATTCCGGGCGCAATCCGCACAGAATGTGCATTCGTAGGTGCAGATCAGCGCGTCTGGAGCGCCGTTCGGCAGGTCCTTGTCACAGCATTCGCAGTTGGGGCGCAAGTCGAGCATGGGTTCCTCTTACGCCGACAGGTAGCGGCTTTCCAGATGCGCCTTGAAGGCAGCGGTCCCGAGGGGTGTGCCGGTGGCCTGTGACAGGATCGTATCCGTATCGGCGATCGAGCCCCTGGTATGCACGTTGTCGCGAAGCCAGCGCAGCAACGGGGCGAAATCGCCTTGGCCGATCGAGTTGTGGAGCCCCGGCACCGACTTGCGCGCCGCCGCGAAGAGCTGGGCGGCGGCCAGCGCGCCGAGCGTATAGGTCGGGAAGTAACCCCACGCACCATCCGGCCAATGAATGTCCTGCATGCAGCCGACCGAGTCGTCGGCTGGCACGATGCCCAGCAGCGCCTTCATGCCATCGTTCCAGGCGCCCGGCAGGTCGGCCAGCGCGAGGTCGCCGCCCAGAATTGCACGCTCGAGGCGGTAGCGCAGCATGATGTGCAGCGGATAGCTCACCTCGTCGGCATCGACACGGATAAAGCCGGGCGCCACCCGCGTGTATATCTTGTGGACGTTGGCGACGTCCCATGCCGGACCGGTCTTGCCGAAAGCCGCGCGCATGCGCGGCGCGGCGTAGGCGATGAAGGCCTCGGACCGGCAGGCCTGCATCTCCATCAAGAGCGACTGGCTCTCGTGCAGCACCATTCCTCGCGCATTGCCGACCGGCTGGCGCCGCCAGTCGCGCGGCAGGCCGGCCTCATAGAGCGCATGACCGGTCTCGTGCAGCACCCCCATCAGGGCGCGCGCGAAATCCTTCTCGTCGTAACGAGTGGTGATCCGCACGTCGTCGGCGGTGCCGCCGGTGAAAGGATGCGCCGAGACATCGAGCCGGCCGTGGCGGAAGTCGAAACCGAGTGTCTTGGCCATCTCGAGGCCCAGCGTGCGCTGGGCCTCGACCGGGAACGGCCCATCGAGCGGCAATGCCGCGCCTGCCGCGTTCTGGCGCTCCATGACCTGCTGCAGCAATGCCGGCAGTACGCTCTCGAGCTCGGCAAACAGCGTGTCGATCCTCTGGCATCGGCCGCCGGGCTCGTATTCGTCGAGCAGCGCGTCATACAGCGACAGGCCGAGCGCCGCAGCCTTGGCCTCGCCGACCCGCCTCGTGATGGTCACTACCTCCGTGAGGGTCGGCAGCAGTGCCTTGTAGTCGCGGTTCTTCCTGGCCTCGCGCCACGCCATCTCGCAAGCCGAGGTCGCGAGGGTGCGCGCCTCGACCAGGTCCGACGGAAGCGCGCTCGCGTGGGTCCAGGCGTGGCGCATCTCGCGCAGGTTGGCGGCACTCCAGGCATCGAGCCCGCTCTTGCTCTCCTCAGCGCGCGACAGCAGGTCGGCCATGTCGGGCGCCACCATCAGCTCGTGGCTGATCACACCCAGGGTCGCGAGCTGGTCAGCGCGATCCTCGCTTGCGCCCTCCGGCATCATCGTCGAGCGATCCCAGTTCAGGATCGCACCGGCGCGGTTGACGGCGCTCATGCGCGCGAAGCGGCGCTCCAGCTCGGCATAGGGATCGTCGACGCTCATGCTTGGACCTTCGTGCGGCCGCCAATGGTGAGGCGGCCATTCTCCCAGTGATAGGCAAAGTAGACGCCGACGCCCGCCAGCGCGACGAGGAACCAGGTGATCGCGTATTGCAGGTGATCGTTCGGGATATCGAGCCTCGTCTGGCCGCCGACCGGCACGCCACCGGGATTGGGCGTGGCGTCGGCATCGAGGAAGAAGCTGTCGAGCTTCGCATCCGGCTCGCCCCCCGCCATCCGGCGCATCAGCGGCACATCGACATGGAACCAGAAGTTCCGCGCCGGGTCGTTGTCGGGCGCGAACTGCCGCTTGATCTGGCTGCGCCGCACGATGCCCGTCAGCTCGACCTTGCCAGGAAGCTGGCCTGCCGCGCGCTTCTCCGGCTCCTTCTTGTCCGACGGGATCCAGCCGCGCTCGATCAGCACGATCGCGCCGTCGTCGGCGCGCAACGGCGTCACGACCTGCATGCCGACTTTGCTCTTCAGGCTGCGTGCGGCGAGATAGAATTCCTTGTCGTGCAGGAAAGTGCCGGAGAGCTTGACGCGGCCGTACTCGAAGCGCAGCGGATCGCCTTTCAGCAGCGCGTCGAGGGAGAGCGGTGCGGCCGCCTGGTTGGTTGCGATGCGGTCAAGGATATCGCGTTTCCATGCGCGCCGCTCCATCTGCCATAGGGCGAGCGACAGCGAGAGCACGACGATCGGCAGCATGATGATCGTGGGCCAGCGCAGTGGCCGAAGCTTCAGCATCGCAGTCCTATTCTTCCTCAAGCCCAGTCGAGCGATGGGCGTACTGCTGTGCGATCAACAAGGCCTTGAGAAGGCGCAGCAGCCAAACCGCACCGCCGAAGGTGAGCGGCAGCCAGATCAGCACGTGCAGCCACCACGGCGGCTCGAAGCGGAACTCGACCCAGAACACCAGCCCCATCACGATTGCGCCGAGGCCCAGGATGACGAACACCGCCGGCCCGTCACCCGCGTCGTTGCCGCGCAAATCCAGATCGCAGACGGAACATCGATCCACCACCGTCAGCAGGCCGTGGAACAGGCGGCCTTGGCCGCACCTTGGGCATACGCCGCGCAGAGCAACGTCGATGGGTGATGGACGTGGCCAGCTCGACAACGAGGCGTGCTCCTGAAAGACGAACCGCCGGGGATGCCCCGGCGGTTCCAACATAAACGCGTTTAGCGCTCAGTGCAGCGCGATCGGCGCGTTTCCGGCGCCCCACCAGTAGATGCAGAAGAACAGGAAGATCCAGACCACGTCGACGAAGTGCCAGTACCAGGCTGCGGCCTCGAAGCCGAAGTGCTGGTTGGGCTTGAACTGCCCCTTCATCGCACGGAACAGGCACACCAGCAGGAAAGTCGTTCCGACGAAGACGTGGAACCCGTGGAAGCCCGTCGCGAGGAAGAAGGTCGACGTATAGATGTTCTCGCGGAAGCCGAAGGGCGCGTGCGCGTATTCGTACAATTGGATTGCCGTGAAGCAGATGCCCAGAATGACCGTCAGGAGGAGCCCCCGCACCGCGTCCCGGTTGTTCCCCTCGAGGATCGAGTGGTGTGCCCAAGTGACCGTGGTGCCGGACAGCAGCAGGATCAGCGTGTTCATGAACGGCAGGTCGAACGGCGCGATGACGCTGATGCCCTTCGGCGGCCAGACACCGCCAGTGGCCTCGGTGCGCACAGGCATCTCGGGCGAGGCAGGATAGAGCGCCGCGTCGAAGAAAGCCCAGAAGAAGGCGGCGAAGAACAGTACTTCCGAGGCGATGAACAGGATCATCCCGTAACGCAGGCCGAGCTGGACCACGGCGGTGTGAAACTTGCGGGATTCGGCGATGACATCGCTCCACCACCAGTACATCACGGCGAAGATCACCAGGAAACCGGGGGCAACGACCCACCAGTTGACGGCACGGACGATGCTTTCGACCCCCTTGCCGAACATGTCGGGATGCATGCCGAGCCCGGCGCCGATGGCGAGCAGGAACGCGCCGAGAGACCCAAGCGCCGGCCAGGGGCTGGGATCGACGAGATGATATGGATGATTAGGCGTACCGTGCGCGCTGTCGGCCATTGCTCAGCCCCCTTTTCCAGTTCCAGTGGCGGGTGTTCCGCCAATCAATGTCTTCGCACGCTCCGTCTTCGCCTCGTAGAAGGTGTAAGACAGCGTTATGGTGCGGATGTCGTCGTAGCGCCGATCCTTGGCCATCTCAGGGTCGACGAAGAAGACGACCGGCATGTCGACCGACTGGCCCGGTTGCAGAAGCTGCTCGGTGAAGCAGAAGCACTGCACCTTGTTGAACCACCCGGCGGTCCGCTCAGGCGTTACGTTGTAGCTCGCGGTGCCGACGATCGGACGCTGCGAGACATTCGTCGCGCGATAATGGACGAGCTTTTCCTCGCCCAGCTGGACCTTGACCTCGCGCTCCAATGGCTCGAAGCGCCAGGACAAATTCGGATCGACGTTGGAGTCGAAGCGCACCTTCACGGTGCGGGCGATGATCGGACGATCGCCTTCCTGCGCCACCAGCGGCGTGCCATTGAAGCCGGTTGCCCTGCAGAATGCGTCGTAAAGCGGCACCGCAGCATAGGCGAGGCCCAGCATGCCGCCGACCACGGCGACCAGGCGCCATGCCAGTCGCGCGTTGGGATCGCGGCCTCCGCTCACAGCTTGCCCATCATGTTGCCGCCGCCCATGCGGACGATGGTCAGCACGAAAAAGGCGGCAACCATAGCCAGCAGGCAGAAGAACACGAACAGGTTCTTGCTCCGCTGCTGCCGGTGGCGGTCGCTGTCGCGCGGGCGGCGGTTGTCGTCCGTCACGAAAGTCATCCTCCGACCAGCCCTGCGACCAGCCGATCGAGCGGCAATGCCGCGAACAGCGTTGCGAGATAGAAAAGCGAGAACTTGAACATCCGCCGGGCGGCGGCATGGCCGCGACGGTCGTCGGCGGCACGCAGGACGATGACGGCGTGGGCGATGAAGGCAATGCTGAATGCAAGCGCCACGGCACCATAGAGCCAGCCGACTGCGCCGAGCAGGGTCGGCGCCAGAGCCACTGGCACGAGGAGCAGCGTGTAAAGAACCATCTGCTTCTTGGTGTGCCGCGGACCGGCTACCACCGGCAGCATCGGCACACCGGCGCGGCGGTAGTCGTCGCTGCGATAGAGCGCCAGCGCCCAGAAGTGCGGCGGTGTCCACAGGAAGATCAAGAGGAAGAGGGAGAGGCCGACTGCCGAGACGTCGCCGGTTGCAGCCGCCCAGCCGATCATCGGCGGGAACGCGCCGGCGGCGCCGCCGATGACGATGTTCTGCGGCGTGCGGCGCTTCAGCCAGATCGTGTAGATGAAGACGTAGAACAGAATCGCGGCGGTCAGCAGCGCGGCGGCGACGAAGTTGGTCGCGAGCGCCATCAGCAGGACCGAGAAGATCGACAGCAGCACGCCGAGGCCGAGCGCATCGTCGGGTGCGACCCTGCCGGCCGGCAGCGGCCGGTTGGCCGTGCGCGTCATCAGGGCGTCGAGATCGCGCTCGTACCACATGTTGATGGCGCCGGCAGCGCCCGAGCCCAGCGCGATCGCCAGCACGGCGAGGAACGCCTCGAACGGATGAATGTGCACCGGCGCAATGACCACGCCGACCAATCCGGTGAAGACCACCAGCGACATCACCCGCGGCTTCAGCAGATCGACATAGTCTCGCACGCGCGCCGGTGCCGTGACCTCGGTGGCGCCGGTCCAGATGCTTTGTGCAGTGTCGCTCATTGCCTCTTCAAGGCGAAGGCACCGCCCCTGTTCTCAAGAGAGGGTGCCTCGCTCCAGTCCCTAGTGGTGCGCCGTCGGCGAGATATGCGGCAGTTCTTCGAAGGTATGGAACGGCGGCGGCGAAGCCACGGTCCACTCGAGGGTTGTGGCGCCCTCACCCCAGTAGTTCGCGCCGACCTTGCGGCCGTACATCAGGGTGCCGAACACGACGAAGATCAGCCAGAAGATCGTCGATCCGAACGAAATGAAGGCGCCGATCGAGGAGATGTAGTTCCAGTGCGCCATGGCATCGGGATAGTCGACATAATGGCGCGGCATGCCGGCCAGCCCCGAGAAGTGCATCGGGAAGAACGTCAGGTTGACGCCCACGAACATCGTCCAGAAATGGATCTGGGCGTACGTCTCATTGTACTGCCGGCCGCTCATCTTGCCGAGCCAGTAGTAGAAGCCGGCGAACATGCCGAACACCGCACCGAGCGACAGCACGTAATGAAAGTGGGCGATCACGTAATAGGTGTTGTGCATGGCGTAGTCGACGCCGGCATTGGCCAGCACCACGCCGGTCACGCCGCCGACGGTGAACAGGAAGATGAAGCCGATCGCCCACAGCATCGGGATCTCGATCCTGATCGAGCCGCCCCACATGGTGGCAATCCAGGAGAAGATCTTCACGCCGGTGGGGACCGCAATCACCATCGTGGCGGCAACGAAATAGGCGCGGGTGTCGACATCCATGCCGACGGTGAACATGTGATGCGCCCACACCACGAAGCCGACGACGCCGATCGCCACCATGGCGTAGGCCATGCCCAGGTAACCGAAGATCGGCTTCTTGGAGAAAGTCGACACGATGTGGCTGATGATGCCGAACGCCGGCAGAATCATGATGTACACCTCGGGATGGCCGAAGAACCAGAAGAGGTGCAGGAAGAGCGTGGGGTCGCCGCCACCGGCCGCATCGAAGAAGTGAGTGCCGAAGTTGCGATCCGTCAGCAGCATCGTGATCGCGCCCGCCAGGACCGGCAGCGCGAGCAGCAGCAGGAAGGCCGTCACCAGGATCGACCAGGCGAACAGCGGCATGCGATGCAGGGTCATGCCCGGTGCGCGCATGTTGAAGATGGTCGTGATGAAGTTGATCGCGCCGAGGATCGAGCTTGCGCCGGCGATGTGGAGCGAGAAGATTGCGAGATCCATCCCGGCGCCCTGCTGGAGCGTCAGCGGCGGATAGATCGTCCAGCCGGTGCCGACGCCGCCACCAACGACCGCCGACAGCAGCAACAGAATGAAGGCCGGCGGCAGCAGCCAGAAGCTGATGTTGTTCATGCGCGGGAAGGCCATATCGGGGGCGCCGATCATCAGCGGCACGAACCAGTTGCCGAACCCGCCGATCAGCGCCGGCATGACGACGAAGAACACCATGATGAGGCCGTGAGCGGTGACCACGGTGTTCCAGAGATGGCCGTTGGGCGTACCGTCGGCGGCGTTGAAGTACTGCACGCCGGTCTCGAGCAACTCGAGACGCATCACCACCGAGAACAGCGCGCCGATCAGGGCAGCTATGATGGCGAACACCAGGTACATCGTGCCGATGTCCTTGTGGTTCGTGCTGTAGACATAACGCCGCCAGCCGGTCGGGGTGTGGTGGTCGTCGTGATGATCGTGGGCGTGGGCGCCGTGCGCGGTGGCCATTGATGTCTCCTGCGGAGAGCGCTTAGCGGGTGGCGGGAGGGGCGGCGGAAGCGACGCTCGTCGCGGGCATCAACCCGGCGGCCTTCTTCTTTTCCGCAACCCAGTTATCGAACTCGGTCTGCGACACCACGCGGACCGCAATCGGCATGTAAGCGTGAGCATTGCCGCAGATCTGCGAGCACTGACCGAAGTAGATGCCCTCCTTGGGAACCTGGATCCAGCCCTCGTTGAGGCGGCCGGGAATGACGGTCTTCTTGACGCCGAAGCCCCACACCGTCCACCCATGCATTGAATCGGCGGCAGTGCCGATGATGCGCACGACAGCGTTGGCGGGGATCACCATCTCCTCGTCGACGGCGAGCTGGCGCGGCTGGTTGGGCTTCAGCTTGAGACGGTCCGCCTCGGGCAGGATGCGACTGTCGACCGTGAAGTTGCCCTGGTCGGGATACTCGTAGCTCCAGTACCACTGACGCCCAGTCACCTTGACGGTCAGTGCGGCGTCCTGTGCCTTGTCGCCGTAGTACAGCAGCCGGAACGACGGGATCGCAATAACCACGAGGATGAGGATCGGGATGATCGTCCAGGCTATCTCGAGCACCGTATTGTGCGTCGTTGTCGTCGGCGCCGGATTGCGCGAGGCATGGAAGCGCCACACAACGTAGAGCAGCAGGACCAGCACGAAGATCGAGATCAGGGTGATGATTACCAGCAGCAGATCGTGCAGCGAGTCGACTTTGGCCATTATGGGCGTGTACGGGCCTGCAAAGCCCATCTGCCAATCATGAGGGACACCGACGACGGGCGTCTGTTGCTGTTGGGCCTGGGCACCGATGGCCAATCCAAGGCCCGCCAGCAGCGTTCCGAAGAGAATGCCCAAACACCGCTTGCCGACCATGTGTTCCGTCCCCTGAGCCCGCCTGCTTGTGAGGGATTCCGATTCGCAAAATCCCCCGCAATTCAAGGCGGTTAGTACCAGATATGGGAGGTGGTGGTAACGGGTTTTCGCCCCTCGCCGGTATGTGGCGGCCAGTCGCAGCCGATGAAGCATTGCCGCAGCAGCCGCGTATCTGGCGTAGTGTTGGGCCTCAATTCAGCAGTCGAGCCAACGCTTCGCCGTAGCCTCGGTCCCGTACCACGGCTGCGAAAACAGGAGACGCCTTGCCGCGCACCAGCTTGCCGCCTTCACGGCGAAAGACGGCGTCACCGGCCGCGTCCTCGACGGCGGCCACTCCGAACCGTTCGACGCCGCCGCGATCGATGCGCACAACGAGATCGACCGAGTGGGCCGGCAGCGCCGACATTGCATCCGGCCGGAGAGACGCCAACATCCCCGACGCTCCGCGCACCAGCCGTCCGCACAAAGCCGCGACCTCCTCCACGTCGACCGAATCGAGCACGAGCAGTTCCGGCTTCAACCGCTCGCTGGCCTCCATCAGCGCGGCAAACGACACCTCCCGCGACGTCACAAGCTCGATCTTCGAGCCAGCCGGCCAGCGGAACTGGCGATGGCGTGCCACTGTCACGACGCGCAACACGCTGTCGAACTCTCGCGCTACGGCGGCCAGCAGGGCAGTCTTGCCCGATCTGGATGGACCGGTGATCACCATGTTGAGCGAGCTGCGCGCGCCGAGACGCAGGAGGTCGGCGACAGGCCGATCGAGCGCGCCACTGGCGACCAGCCGATCCAGCGTCGCCTCGCCGGGCTGGAAGCGGCGGAGCGCCAGGACCGGGCCTTCCGGCGCCACTGGCGGGAAGATCACGACGCCTGTCGAGCCGTCGCGCAGGCGGAGGTCGGCCACCCCGCTCGCCGGCCGGCCCGCCAACCGCTCCATCTGCTCCAGCAGATGCGCCCGGTCGCGAAAGCCTTCCGTAATACCTTGCAGAGTGCCATCCCGCTCGACGAAAACCGACGACGGCCCATGGACCAGGATCGCGCTCACCGTAGGGTCGGCCCACAAGCGGTCGATCAGCCCCAGCCCGATGACTTCGCTAAGCACGGAGACCATCAGGCGTTCGCGAGTTGCCGAAGGCAGCTCGCCGCCCTGCTCCCTGGCGATCGATTTCACAGCCTCGTCGACCGCCGCACGCGCGGCCTGTCGGTCACGTGATACAAGCCGGCCTCGGACCAGCTCGAGTGCCCGTATCAGCAACTGCTCGAAGGGTGCCGGTTCACGAACCGGCACCATGGGTGTGGATGAGGCAGGCGGCTGCGAGGTGCTGTCAGGCGCGCGCACCAGCGGCCTAGGTTCAGCGTCGTCGACGGGCGACTTGTCCTCACGATCCGCGTGAGACCCATGGCGCGCGAGGAGCTCGGAAACAAGGCGACGGAGCTCGTAACTCGTCAGCGTCACGCCGCGCGTGCGGAAGTGATTGTGCAGCAGTTCGCCCAATTGGTAAGCGATTTCGGGCGACGAACGGCCGCCGGCGAGCACGGACTTCACCATCGGGGAGCGATCGCGGCAAAAGGAACGCCAGGTCGCCTGCATTTCGCGACCGCGGTTCGCATCTCCCCGCAGCGGAAAGATCTGCTCGAGCGGGCGCGGCCGCGCCGCCGCCGTAGTGTCTTCCGGACGGTCGGCCATGGCGCTCATGGAATCGTGTGCCCCCACCACGGGTCACCGCTGCTCAAAGCAGTCATCGATCAGCCCATAAGTACAACTATTTCCCGACGTGGACGGACCCAAGCTTGCGCCTGCCCCAACCGGCCACGATCGTCAATCTAGCGATCCAGATACCCGCAGCGCTAGGGCAAATTGCGCAATTCGCGAATTGATTCGCCGCTTGTCTTTCGGACGACCGACAGTATGGTCGCGCCCGCCCGGCAACCCCCACTCGCCGTCAGAGGACCCGCCATGCGTCTGGCCTTCGTGCCCTCCCTCGTCGCCCTGCTCATTACAGTGGCGACGACCGCTTTTGCAGCGGACAAGGAAAATACTCTCTATATCGACCTGAAGGACGGCCGCGTCGTCGTCGAAATGCGCCCCGACCTCGCCCCCAAGCACGTGGCCCAGATCAAGAAGCTGGTGCGCGAAGGAAAGTATAATGGCGTCGCCTTCCACCGCGTAATCGAGGGCTTCATGGCCCAGACCGGCGACCCCGAAGGCACCGGCCGGGGCGGCATGGGCGACACCCTGCCGGCCGAGTTCAGCCGTGAGCCGCACGTCCGCGGCACCGTTTCGATGGCGCGGACGTCCGATCCGAACTCCGCACGCAGTCAATTCTTCATCTGCTTCGCCCCGGCCCCCTCGCTCGACGGCCAATACACCGTTTGGGGCAAGGTCACGTCGGGCATGGAATTCGTCGACAAGATCAAGAGGGGCGCACCCGGCTCCGGGGCGGTCGCACCGCCAGCCGACAAGATGATCAAGGTCCAGGTCGCTGCCGACGTCAAAGGCTGACCGTTCTCTCACCCCAGCGCCCGCAGGAGGCCCCGATGGACAAGGAAAACACTCTCTATATCGACCTCAAGGACGGTCGCGTCGTGATCGAGCTGCGCCCCGACCTTGCACCCAAGCACGTCGCCCAGATCAAGAAGCTGGCGCGCGAGGGCAAGTATGACGGCATCGTCTTCCATCGCGTGATCGACGGCTTCATGGCGCAGACCGGCGACCCCGACGGCACCGGCATGGGTGGGATGGGCGAGCGCCTGCCGGCCGAGTTCAGCAAGGAGCCGCACAGCCGCGGCGTCGCCTCGATGGCGCGCAGCAGCGATCCGAACAGCGCCCGCAGCCAGTTCTTCATCTGCTTCAAGGACGCGAACTTCCTCGACGGCCAGTACACCGTGTGGGGCAAGGTCACGTCCGGCATGGAATTCGTCGACAAGATCAAGAAGGGCGAGCCGCCCTCGAACCCCGACAAGATGATCAAGGTCCAGGTCGCCGCCGACGCGAAGGACTGACGACTCTTAATCCCTCATTCTCTTCTTGCCTTCATCTTCCTCCTCTCCCCCCGATCCCGATCGGGGGGAGAGGAACTCGAGGAAGACGAACATGGATGACGCGAGACCAGCGCTCACATTTCTTGCGGTCGCCGCGGCTGTTCTGCTGGCAAGTCCGGCCGCCGCGAATGATTCGGCGGCAGAGCTCGCGGTGGGCGGCCTCGAGCTGGTCAGGACCGACGCCATCACGATAGAGCGCGAGGACCTCGCGCTGTCGCCGTCGGAGGTCCGCGTGCGCTACGAGATGCGCAACGACACCGGCCAGCCGGTGACCTTGCGCGTCGCCTTTCCGCTGCCCGAGGTGCCGCACATGACGCCGGCCGGCATGACGATCGGCCCCGACGATGGCACCGGCCCGCACAACATCGCGCTGGGCCCGCCGACCGATCCAAACTTTCTCGGCTTCGAGGTCCGGTCGAATGGCCAGCAGATCGCACCCGAGGTCGAGGTTCGCGCGACTCTGCCGGATGGGCGCGACGTCGCCGCCGCGCTGCGCGAGATCGGCGGCCTGCCCCTTGTGCTGCAGCCCGGCCTGTTCGTCGAAGGCGACACCCCCCTCCCCGTGGAGACGGTCGCAAGGCTCCAGGCGCTTGGTGCCTACGAGAAGCTCGACGACAAGGCGTGGCGTCTGCCCTGGGTCACGCGAATCACGTTCCATTGGATGCAGACCTTCGGGCCCGGGGTGACAGTGGTCGAGCACAGCTACCGGCCGATCGTCGGTGCGCGGTTCATAGTGCCGAGGAACGGAACCATCGAGGCAAGCGGCCGCGGGGATCCGATGCGGGACTTCTGCATCGACGAGCCGACCGCAAAGGCAATCGGCGACCTGGCGGCGCAGAAGCGCCGCTCTCGGCCCAACGATAGCCTGCTCTCGGGATATACGCTCGCCTACATCCTGCAGACCGCGCGCAACTGGCGCGGTCCGATTGGCACCTTCCATCTCACGCTGACGGGCGGGCCGACCACCGGTCCGGGCGGCCGCAGCGAGAGCCGCGTGATGTCGCTCTGCACCGACCTGCCGCTCACGCGCACCGGCCCGCAACGTTTCGAAGCGACGGTGCGCGATTACGTCCCGAAGGAGGATCTGCGGATCCTCTTCATTGGCGAATGAGCGCTACTTGTCCTTCGTTACCGTGTGGAATGACTTGGAGATCACCTGCCAGCGGCCGTCGACCTTCAGCAGCGTGAGATAGTCCGTGAAGTAGCGTGGCGGGATCTGGCATTCGACCTTGGCGATGGCGGTGGCCGGGCCGGAGAAGTCGATCGACACGATGCGGTCGCGCCGCTCGCTGCCGCTGTCCTTGGCCGACTTGCGGCTCTCGACCATCTTGAACCAGTCCGCGCGCGGCATGTCCGCCGCCTTGCCATCCGGTCCCGCGCTGTAAAGATGCGCGGCTGGATGGAAGGCCTCGCCCAGTTTCTTCGTATCGCCCTCGTACAGCCCGTCGAAATAGACCTGCAGCACCTTCTCGACTTCCGCAACGTCCGAGCTCATCTCTACTCTCTCCCTAAATCGCCCCGTTGGGGCTGACCAGAATCTTGCCGTTACGACCGCCCTTGTCGGCATGGGCGAGCGCGTCCTTGATCTCGTCGATCGGATAGACGGTGTCCACCGGCGCGGACAGCTTGCCGGCCATCACCTGCCCGGCAAGGTCGGCATAGATTTCGCGGATCTTCTGCGCCGAACGGCGGGCGAGGAAGCGGCCGAGCATGAAGCCGGTGAGTTTCACCCCCCGATAGGTGAAGTTGTTGCGGCTGACCTCCGGATTTTGCCCGCTCATCGAGCCGTAATGCACGACGGTCGCGTCGCTCGCGACACAGTCGCACAGCCGGCCCGTCGCCTTCCCGCCGATCGCCTCGACGCCGAGCTTGATCGGCGCCTCGCCGGTCTCGCGTGCCACGCGCGCCGCGAGGTCGTCGCCGTCGACGAGCACGAGATCGGCGCCGAGCTGCTTCAGCTCGGCCGCGAGCTCGGGCCTTCTGACGACATTCACCGTGCGCAACCCGCGCTGATGCGCGAGTACGATCAGCAGCCGACCGACGGCGGAGTTGGCGACGTTCTGGATTACCCAGTCGCCGCCCTTGAGGTCGACGAAGTCCGACAGCATCAGCGCCGCGGTCGGCGGGTTGATGCGCACCATCGCGGCCTGCTTCAGGTCGATGCCGGCTGGCAAGGGAATGGCATCGTCGCCCTTCACTTTTCGTTTCTGCGCCCAGTTCTCGCGCTGCAAGTTGATTACGAGGTCGCCCGGCTTCACGTGCTTTACCTGGGCGCCAACCGCGGTGACCCGGCCGACGCATTCGGCGCCAGGCGTCGCGGGCAACGGCGGCCTAAGCCTGTAGGTGCCGCGGCAGAATCCCATGTCCGCCGGATTGATCGGGAAGGCCAGGACGTCGAACACCACCTCGTCCACGGCAGGCGCGCCGACATCGGGCATGTCGGCGCAGCGCGCGACCTCCCACGGCGTGCCGTAGCTTTCGATGAGCACCTGTTTCATGCGCCCCTCTGATTGGTTTTTCATTGGCCCGTCGATTGCTTATATTGGGATTCGACAGGGGGCGAAATGCCGGATGGCGGCTAAGACATTCGACGAGATGCGCTCAGGCGCTGAGGGCACGATCCGCGAGCCTTATCGCGGTGTGGCGCAGTGGCTCGACAGCACCTCGCCCGAGCGGCTGGCCGCGACGCGGCACGAGGTCGATCAGTTCTATCGCCGCCACGGCATCACCTTCGGTGCCTACGGCGCAGCCGAGGGCAGCGAAACCACCATCCCCTTCGACATCATTCCGCGCGTCATGGCGTGGGACGAGTGGCAATACCTGCACGAAGGCCTGGTCCAGCGCGTGCGGGCGCTGAACGCCTTTCTGGCCGACACCTACGATCAGCGCGAGATCTGTCGCGCCGGCGTCATTCCCGAGCAGCATATTCTGATGAACGCAGAGTTTGTCGCGATGGCGCAGGGGCTCAAGCTGCCCGGCGACGTGCATGCCCATATCGCAGGCATCGATCTGGTGAGGGTCGGCGAGAAGGATTTCTACGTCCTCGAGGACAACGTTCGCACACCGTCGGGCGTGTCGTACGTGCTGGAGAACCGCGAGGTCATGATGCGGCTCGCCCCCGAGCTCTTCTCGGCGATGCGCGTGATGCCGGTCGCCAACTACACCGAGGAGCTGCTGGCGACCCTGCGCTCGGTGTCGTTCAGCGACAGCCACGAGCCCAACGTCGTGCTGCTCACGCCCGGCCACTACAACTCGGCCTATTTCGAGCACGCCTTCCTCGCGCAGCAGATGGGCATCGAGCTGGTCGAAGGCGGCGATCTCGTGCTCGGCGCCGACGACTGCGTGTACATGCGCACGATCCGCGGACTCGCGCGGGTCGACGTCGTCTATCGCCGCATCGACGACGCTTTCCTGGATCCCGAAGCCTTCCGCCCGGACTCGATGCTCGGCGTCGCGGGGCTCATGCGCGCGTGGCGCAAGGGCCGTGTCGCGATCGCGAACGCGCCGGGCACCGGCGTCGCCGACGACAAGGTGGTCTACGCCTACGTGCCGGCGATGATCAAGTACTACCTCGACGAGGAGGCGATCCTGCCGAACGTGCCGACGCATCTCTGCTTCGACGAGCAGCAGCGCAAGCACGTGCTCGCGAATCTCGACAAGCTGGTGGTGAAGCCTGCGAACGAGTCCGGCGGCTACGGCCTCATGATTGGGCCGGCGGCGACGAAAGCGACGCGCGCGCAGTTCGCGAAGCTGATCGAGGAGAATCCGCGCAACTACGTCGCGCAGCCGGTGCTGTCGCTGTCGACGACGCCGACGATACTCGGCCGCGAGCTCGCGCCCTGCCACATCGATCTCCGCCCGTTCACCCTGCAGGGCGCCCGCCACTACGTGACGGCGGGCGGCCTCACGCGCGTCGCGATGCGGCGCGGCTCGCTGGTCGTGAACTCCTCGCAGGGCGGCGGCAGCAAGGACACTTGGGTGGTGGCCGATTAGCGATGTTGTCGAGGGTCGCGGAACGTCTGTACTGGCTGGGGCGCTACGTCGAGCGCGCGGAGAACAGCGCGCGCCTCGTCGCCGTCAACAACAACCTCATGCTCGATCTGCCGCGCTCGGCGGATCACGTCTGGGAATCGCTGCTCGGCATCCTCGCCACCTCCGCCGAGTTCCGCGCGCGCTACAACGCGGTCTCCGAGCGCAACGTCATTCGCTGGATCGTCGCCGATGAAGGCAACGCCGGTTCGCTGGTGTCCTCGCTGCGCGCCGCGCGCGAGAACGCGCGCACCGTGCGCGAAGTGATGCCGTCGGAATGCTGGGAGCTGATCAACGATCTCTACTGGTCGGCACAGGAAGGCGCGGAAGCGGCGCTCGCGCGCAAGAGCCGCCCGGGCTACCTCGATCAGATCGTGCTCAAGAGCCATCAGTTCGCCGGCATGCTGCAGAACTCGATGAGCCATCGCGAGCCCTATCTCTTCATCCAGCTCGGCGCGATGCTCGAACGCATGGACATGACGTCGCGTATCGTCGACGTCGGCGCGGCCTCCGCGCAGAAGCGCGTCGGCACCGCGCTCGCGGCGCACGAGAACATCCTCTGGATGAACGTGCTGATGTCGCTGTCGGCCTATCAGATGTATCGCCAGCACGTGCGCGAACGGGTCAACGGCCCGGACGTCGTGCGTTTCCTGCTGCACGACAACGCCTTCCCGCACGCCATCGCCTTCGGCATCGATGCGCTGGAGCA
>JAHCJV010000076.1 GCA_026126105.1 Enhydrobacter sp. | reverse complement strand
CTTGCGTTCTGCGCTCAGGGGTTCGTCGTCGGATTGCCGGGCCGTGCCCGGAGATGCGAGCGCTCGTCCTGCGCGCCTTGCGGCCCAAGTCTGCCTCCCGGGTCTGCCTCCCGGGTCGCGCAACCTGGCCGGGCAGGGCCGATGAGCTATGCTCACCGGCCCGGACACCGCGGCTAAGGCGCGAAGACGGCTCCGAGCGTCGCGATGAGGCCGCCGATTGCGACCAGGTAGGCGAACGTCCCGACGAGAAGCTGCTGAGAATTCTGGTCCATGTCTCCACCTTGTTTTGCCGAGCACCAACGCGAAGCGGTCTCTCCGGGTTGCCGGACATCGATGGCGGCCGGCCGCTGCAGATGGGTGGTGCGAACCGGTTGCTACTGGGTTCGTTTCGTGGGCTGCTTGGTACGACCCTCCGAAGGGCGCGTGCAGCGGTGGCCATGGACGCCGGCCCCGCGGGCGGCTGCGTCCCGCTCTTCGGGCTCGTAGAGATTGCCGAAGCTGCCGGAAGACCACGCCCAGCCGGCCGACACCATCATGGCCTGGAGGTCGTCGGCACCGGCATGGCATTGGCCGATCGGGCGGCGGCGGGCCGCGTCATAGTCGACTTGCCGGCAACTGACGGCGCGTCCGGCGATGAAGGCTTCGAGCGCCTTCTTCGCAAGCGGTCCGGGGTGCCATTGGCCGTCGTCGCAGGTCTGTCCCTTCTCGGGCGCCACGATGCCCATAAGGCGCACGAACTGCGGCCCGAACTTCACGGTCTCGCCGTCCACGACCTGAAAACGCGACTTTGCAGCCGGCACGACGGTATCGTTGTCGGACTGCGCGTTCGCCGGAAATGCCAGGATGATGGCCAGGAAGCCAAGTCGCCACATGCGGCGGACATTGCCATTCAAACGCGCAAAAGGCGATGGCCGGGTTGACGCGCGGTCCGGCTCGGGACGACACCTCACTCGTGCTATCCAGAAGCATGGCGAAGACGACCCTGCGCGAGACGATCGAAGGCCTCTACTTCGGCGGGGACGCCCGCGCCCGGCGGTTCCGCTACACGCTGGTCGGCTTCGACGTGCTCACCATTGGAGTGTTCCTCATCTCGCCGCTCGGCGGCCATCAGCCCTGGATGATTGCGCTCGACCTCGTGGTCGGCATTCTGCTGGCACTCGAGCTGGTAGCGCGGCTGTACGCCGAACGGGCAACGATCCGGCAGCTTTTCACGATCTCGTTCGCAGCGGATATCGTCGTAATCGGCTCGCTGCTGCTGCCGGTGTTCCTCGAGAACGTCGCTTTCCTGCGCATCGCCAGGGCCTTGCGCCTGCTGCGCTCCTACCACCTGCTTCGCGACCTGCGCGCCGACTCGCCGTGGTTCCGGCAGCACGAGGACATCATCCAGCGCACGGTCAATCTCGGAGTCTTCATCTTCATCGTGACCTCCGTCGTGTACGTCACGCAGCATCATGTGAACGCCGCGATCTCGAACTACGTCGATGCGCTCTACTTCACGATCACCACGCTCACGACCACCGGGTTCGGCGACATAACGCTGATCGGGCCGGGCGGGCGACTCCTCGCCGTGATCATCATGGTCGTGGGCGTGGGGCTGTTTCTCCGGCTGCTCCAGGCGATCTTCCGGCCCAACAAGGTGCGCTTCGAATGCCCCGACTGCGCCCTCCTGGTGCACGACGCCGACGCCATCCACTGCAAGCACTGCGGGCGGGTGCTCGCCATTCCCGACGAGGGGCGCTGAGTCAGGACGCGGGCGGGACGTCGAGGCGGACGACCGCGCCTTCGAGCGCCTTCGCCGGCGCGGGATAGCGCTCCATGACCAGCGGGTCGTGGCCGGGGATGATGTGCCGGGGCGACTCGGCAAGGGCTCGCAGCCTGTCGTAGCCCTCGACCGTCTCGCCGACATGGAAGGTGGTCGGGAAGACCCGTCCGGCTTCCATGTGCTCGTAGTAGTGGCTGGTGTCCGAGGCCAGCACGACGCGACCGCGCGCCGTCGCGACCTGCACGCACTGCAGGCCGGCGGTATGTCCGCCGATGCGATGCACGCTGATGCCCGGCGCGAGCTCGGCCGATCCGGCGTGGAAGCAAACGCGGTCCTTGAAGACCAGTCGCACCATGCCGACCACGTCATCGACCTCGTAGCCGTGATTGAAGCGCGAATGGCGCATGTAGCGGCCGGTCGCGAAGCTCATCTCCGCATCCTGCAGGTGGAACCGCGCGGCGGGAAAATCGAGGAACGTGCCGACATGGTCGTAGTGCATGTGGGTGATGACGACCTCCTTCACGGTCGCCGCATCGACGCCCAGGAGCGCCAGCCCCGCGCTCGGCGTGCGAAGGAAGGTACGCTTGCGCTGCCGTGCCATGGCCTCGCTGAAGCCCGTGTCGACGACGAAGGTTCGCTGCTCGTTGCGGATCAGCCAGACGAAATAGTCCATCGGCATGGGCGCGTCGTGCGGATCGCCGCCGATGAAGTTGGCGCTCCGCATCGCCCCACGGGTGGCATACTTGATGGCGTAGACTTCGTAGAGGTCCTGGCTCATGGCGATCCTTTGCAGACGGGCGTTGCCGGAAGACGCCGCGGATTATTGCAAATCGCGGCCGCCGGTGTGACCTTTGCCTTCCCTACGGAGGACACCGACTTGCGCGACCCCAACGCCCTGATCGACACCGCGGCCCTGGCTGCTTCGCTCGGCGATCCGTCGCTGCGCGTGTTCGACTGCACGACGCGCCTCGATCCGACCCCCGCCGGCTCGTCCGAGCCCTACATCGCCGTGCCCTGTCTCGCCGAGTTCGAGCAGGGGCACATCCCCGGCGCCGATTTCCTCGACCTCGAGGGCGAGTTCTCCGATACCGGCACGCCGCTGCATTTCATGCTGCCGTCGGTCCCGCACCTGATGGCCGCTTTCGGCCGGCACGGGGTCGGGCCGGGCACGCGCGTGGTGCTCTACAGCAGCGGCACGATGATGTGGGCGACGCGGTTCTGGTGGATGCTGCGCTCGGTCGGCTTCGACAATGCCGCCGTGCTCGACGGCGGGCTCGACAAGTGGAAGGCCGAGGGTCGCCCGCTCGAAGCCGGCGCGCCGCGCGGCTACCCCGCCGCGATCTTCGAGGCGGCGCCGCGCGAAGGCCTCTTCGTCGATGCCGCGGCGGTGAAGGCCGCGATCGGACGCAACGACACGGTGACGGTGAACGCGCTGGGACCGCAGTTCCATCGCGGGCTCGAACCCAGCCGCTACGGCCGGCCGGGCAGGGTGCCGGGGAGCGTCAACGTGCCGGCGGCGACCCTGCTCGACCCCGAGACCAAGGGTTTCACCAGCCTCGCCGACGCGGCGGCGAAATTCGCTGCCCAGGGCGTATCGAGGGACAAGCGCACGATCTGCTATTGCGGCGGCGGCATATCGGCCACCATCGACCTGTTCCTGCTGCACCAGCTCGGCTACGACGATATCGCGCTCTACGACGGCTCGATGGGCGAATGGGCGAAGGCGGACTCGCTGCCGATCGAGACGGACTGATCCGTAAATCCTTCGATCCGCGCGGGAACACTGCGGCAGGGTTACCAGCTCCTGAGGCGACGCAGCTGCGGCGTCTTCTTGTGCTGGTTCTCCTGCATCCTGCCCAGCAGCGTCTCGAGCTCGTCGATCGCGTCCAGAAGATAGGGGCCCTTGTTGAGCATGACGCATTCGGCGCGCGCGGCCATTGCCGCATCCGTCATCTCGCCGCGCGACGGCGTGCCCTTCTTCACGAGATTCTCGAGGACCTGCGTCGCCCAGATCACCGGGACATCGGCGGCCTCGCCGAGCCAGAGGATCTCCTCCTGCATTTCCGCGGTTCGGGCAAAGCCGATCTCGACTGCAAGGTCGCCGCGGGCGATCATGATCGCGGCCGGCTGACGCCCCGCGGCCCGGACCATCATGTCGGGCAGGTTGCGGACGGCCTGGGATGTCTCGATCTTGAGCACCAGCGACAGGGTCTGCCAGTCGCTCGGCCGCCGCGCGGCGAGCGCGTCCTGCAGCATCGCGACATCGGCGGCGGACTGGACGAAGGAGAAGCCGATGCCGTCGGCGTGAGCGGCGACGAAATCGAGATCGACGAGATCCTTGTCGGTCAGGGCGGCGACCTCGAGGTGGGTGTCGGGAAAGTTCAGGCCCTTCTCGGGCTTCAGCCGCACGCCCTTGTCGGACGCCGAGGTCACGCGCGCCAGCCGGCCCCAGGCTTCGACCCGTTCGACCTCGGCACCCAGCTTGCCGTCGTCGATGAAGACACGGTCGCCCACGGTCACCGCGTCCAGCGCCTCCGCCAGCGTGCACTCGGTCGCAAAATGATCTCCGGCGACCGCGATGCGACCAAGACCGCCGGGCGGCACGATGGCGAGCAGCGCGCCGATGCCGACGCGCTTCTGTTCCGCGGGCAGGCGCACCTCGCCGGTCCGGATCTTGGGGCCCGCCAGATCCATCAGGACCTTGAAGCGGTGACCGGTGGCCGCTTCCGCCGCGCGCGCATGGTCGATCATGGATTTCCAGAGGTCGGGCCCGTCATGCGCGCAGTTGATGCGCAGGGCCTCGACCCCGCGTTGCGCAAGGCCCTGCATGAAGCCAGGGTCGTCGGCCGCCTCGGTCGGGCAGGTGACGAGGATCGCGGTCGGACGAGACGTGGCCGCCTTGCCCAGAACCTCTTGCGTGCGCTCGACCAGGCGCCGCTCGCCGGCGAAGAAGATCTCCGGCGAAGGGCTCTCTTCTTGTGGCATGCCGGCGAGGGCGGCGAGAGCGGCCCTCACCGCGAGCAGCGTCGGAAGAACCCTGCTCTCGAGGCGCCCCAGCGAGGAAAGACCGAGGGACATCAGGGAGCGCTGCAGGGCGCGCAGATCGCGCCGGCGCAGCGCCGAATAGGCCGCAAGGTTCGTGGCGCTTTCGGCGAAGCCCGGCCTGACGATGGCATCGGCCCAGGCCGCCCCCTGCACGTCGCTCTCGCGACGCAGGGCGGAGATCAACGTGTCGATCTCGCGATAGAGTTCGGCTGCCTTGGTCATGATGTGCACTCCGCTGCAGCCCACCCCGACGAGGGGCCACCTCCGTAAAGCCTATCCGTCGTCTGGGTCAGCCGGTTGACAGTGCCCAGCCACCCGTCGCAACGCGCGGGCGTGCGGAATGGTTCAGCCGAAACGCCCGGTGACGAACTTGCGGGCGCGCGGATCCGTTGGCGTCACGAACATCTGCGGCGCCACGTCGAACTCGACCATTTCGCCGAGATACATGAAGCCGACATAGTCGGACACGCGCGCCGCCTGCTGCAGATTGTGGGTCACAATGACGATCGTATGGTCCGCTTTCAGCTCGTCGATCGTCTGCTCGACCTTGGCCGACGATATGGGATCGATGGACGAACACGGCTCGTCCAGCAGAAGCACGTCCGGGCGCAGGGCGATGGCGCGTGCGATGCACAGGCGTTGCTGCTGCCCGCCCGAGAGCTCGGATCCCGGCTTATCGAGCATATCCTTCACTTCCTCCCAAAGCGCCGCGCGCCGCAGCGCGGTTTCCACCTCCGCGTCCACCTCGTGCCTCGCCAACCCGCGATAGAATTCGATGCCCAGGGCGATGTTCTGGTAGATCGACAGGGGAAAGGGGGTCGGCTTCTGGAACACCATTCCGACCAGCGTCCGCAACCGTTCCACGCCGAAATCATCCGACAGGATGCTTACGCCGTCGAGCAGGACCTCGCCCTCGACGCGCTGGCCGGGATACAAATCGTACATCCGATTGAAGACGCGCAGCAGGGTCGACTTGCCGCAGCCGGAGGGGCCGATGAAGGCCGTCACCCGATGCTCGTAGATCGGCACCGATACGTCCACGAGCGCGTGCGTGCCATCCTCGTAATAGAAGTTCAGCTTGCGTACGCTGATCTTTTCCCGAAGCGCGCTCGGGGCGGGCGCTTCCTTGCGATCGACGGCCATAGTCATCAACGAGTCCGCCTTTGCAGCTGTCACTGCTACGGGAAGCATGCAGGACGGCTGGGCCACACGACCATGCGGCAAGAAAGTTCGACAGGGTCGCGATTGTCATCGAACTGTCGAAAGACATGGTGCGTGAGCCTGGGCCCGTTGAGCGGCGGCCCGGTGAACACCTACCCGGTCAGGCAGCGCTCGACGATAGCAGTCGCCGCGCTGTTTCATCAGACTTGCGTTGCTTTGGCTCGTTCCAGAAATAGTCATGTTCGGTTTGTTGGGGGATCACATGCCATCGAACTTTATCGCGAAAGGTGCGGATGGCTATGAAGCCGTCATGGGGCGCTGGAGCCAGCGACTGGCCGCGCCGTTCCTCGAATTTGCGGGAGTGCCGTCCCGTGGCAGGGTGCTCGATGCGGGATGCGGTACCGGCAGCCTGAGCGTGGCGCTGGCAGCTCACCCAGGCCTGGAAGCGATCGAGGCTTTGGACTTCGAGGAGGACTTCGTTGCCGCTCTGAAGAAGCGCACGGCTGATCCCAGGATAAGCGCGCGCAGAGGTGATGTCTGTGCGCTGCCCTATGAAGATGGGGACCTTGACGGGGTCTATTCCCTCCTGGTGCTTCACTTCGTGTCGGATCCGCATCAGGCGGTGCGGGAAATGCGGCGGGTCTTGCGACCCGGCGGAACCGCCGCGGCGACCGTCTGGGCTTTCGGCGGCATGCCGAGTTGGAGCTTGTTCTGGGACGCAATCCTCGCGCATGAACCGGAAGCGGCCGATAAACTCCCGCCGCGCACAAAGCGGCCGATGACGGGTCAGGGAGAGCTGCGCGCTGCCTTCGAGGGTGCAGGCTTCGCGGACGTTGCCGACAGCGTGCTCACGATCAGTATGGACTACGCAAACTTCGAGGATTTCTGGTACCCGATGGTTTACGGCCAAGGAGCCTTCGGCGGTTTCGTCGATGGGCTACCCCAGGCAAGACGCGATCGGCTTCGGGACGGGGTGCGAGCCGCTTACCTCGGCAACGACAGCGACGGACCTCGGGCGTTTGCGACCGTTGCCCTGGCAGTCCGAGGCACGGCCTGAAGTCGTGGTCTGAGCCTCACTGCAGCACGCCGAGCGCCTTAAGCCTCGCGATGTCGTCGGCGGCGTAGCCGGCGTCGTGGAGCACGGCTTCCGAATGCTGGCCGACCTCGGGAGCTCGCACCGGGGCGACCTTGGTCTCGCCGTCGAGGTGGAACGGGCTCGACACGGTGAGGTTGGCGCCGTCGGCGAACGGGACCAGAGCGCCGATGCCGATTGCCTGCTTGTCCTCCGCCGCCTCGTCGACGGTGCAGACCGCGCCGAAGGTGACGCCGGCCTTCTCGAGGATCGGCCGCCATTCGGCCAGATCGCGCGCGGCGAAGATCTCGTCGAGGATCGCCGTCAGGACCGCGTGGTTGGCGCGGCGGTCGGGCTGCGTGGCGAAGCGCGGATCCTCGGCGAGGTATTCGGCGTCGATCGCCTTCAGGAAGGCGCCGAGCTGGCGCGCCTCGTTGTGCAGGGCCATGAGGAACCAGCGGCCATCGCGGCAGCGATAGTGGTTGGCGAGCGCGCTCGGCGTCTCCAGTCGCGGCGGACGATGGGGGACATGCTCGCCGAACAGACGGTTCTGGATATAGCAGCCGTTGGCCCACAGGCCGTTCTGCAGCAGCGAGGTCTGGGCCACGCCGCCGCGTCCGGTCTTCTCGCGGCGATAGAGCGCGGTCACGATCGCGGCGTAGAGCGCCGTCGCGGTGGGATGGTCGCCCATGCCCGGCATCGAGCGGACCGGCTCGGTCTCGGGCGTGGCCCGCACCATGTCCATCAGGCCGGTGCGCGCCCAGTAGGCGGTGGCGTCGAAGCCGGTGCGCGCCGCTTCCTCTCCCAGCTCGCCATAGGCGGAGATCGAGCCGTAGACCAGCCGCGGATTGATCGCCAGCAGATCCGCCGCGGCGATCTTCAGCCGCTCGCGCACGGGCAGGGGGAAGTTGGTGATGAACACGTCGCTCGCGCCGACCAGCCGCTGCAGGACGGCGAGGCCCTCGGGGTGCTTGAGATCGATCGCCAGGCTACGCTTGTTGCGCGAGGTGAGCTGCCACCAGTAGTCGGTGACCTTGCCCGGCACGGGCGCCGAGGCGCGCCACGGGTCGCCGACGCCCGGCGGCTCGATCTTGATCACCTCGGCGCCGAAGTCGGACAGGATCGTCGCAGCCGCGGGACCCGCGATCCAGCTCGCGCAATCGATGACCTTGAGGCCGGCGAATAGTCCATCAGTCATTCGACTCGATCCTTGCTGAGCGGGCGATCCTGCCATCGCTTCGGAGTTGCTTCCCGAAGGCTAGCCGCACTCAGCCGACAAGGAAATCGTTCTGAGCCGTTTCGTCGAGCGATTGCGAAACGTCGTCACCTGCGCGCGAGCGCGGCCGACTGCTCGAGGCTGATGCCTTTTACGAGTGGGTCGGCGTGGCGGTGGGCGAGCTGCCATCCGGCCGCCTTGCGCCGGTAGACCAGCGTGACGCGGAGCGACCAGTCCTGGGCGGGCAGGGTGCCGACCTCGACATGGGCCCGTTCTATGACCACGAGCACGATCATGTCGGGCGAGCCGTACGCCTGGACCAGTTCCTGCTCCAGCGTGCCGTTCCTGAAGAAGCGGCCCATCGCCTCCCATCGGTCGTCCGACATTTCCCGGGCGAGCGTGGGCGCGCCGCCAAAGGGAGACATGAGCGTGAAATCGTCGGCGAGGACGATCGCCGCGCGGTAGGCCTCGATGTCTCCGCGCATCAGGGCTGCGTTGGCCGCTGCCGACCGCTCGATCAGCCCGGCGATGACCTGATCCGCGCCGGCCCGCGCGAGCGCTGAATCTCTTGTGGTTGCCATACGATTCTCCTCGGTTGCAAGCGCGAGGCGCCAGCCGCCTCGCGTTCGCCCGGCATCGCAGTTCGTCGTTGCTGAATCCAATGATATGATTTCAACAATATGCTGCACGAAATCGATCTCTCCCGCGCCGACCTCAATCTGCTCGTCCTGTTCGACGTCGTTCTCGCGGAGCGTCATGTCGGTCGGGCCGCTGAACGCCTGAGTCTTTCGCCGTCGGCTGTCAGTCACGGGCTTGGCCGGCTGAGGCGGCTTCTCAACGATCCGTTGTTCCTCAAGACCCCTCGGGGAGTCGTGCCGACGTCGCGCGCGGAGGAGTTGGCCGGACCGGTGGCGGACGTGCTGGGGCGCGTGCGCAGCGTGATCTCGACCGCCGAGCCGTTCGATCCGGGCACCTCCACGCGCCGTTTCACGATCGGGGCGCCGGATGGCATCTCCGCTGTGGTCATCCCGCAGCTGCTGGCGGCAGTGAGGCGCGCGGCGCCGGGCATCGACATCGGCATCCGCCAGATCCTGCCCGCGCCCGTGCGCGTCTGGCAGTCCGCGATCGACGATCTCGATATGCGCGCGCTCGATATTGCCGTCTTGCCGATCGAGGATATCCCGGCACGGTTCGCCGAGCGCGTTGTTTATGAGGAGGATTTCGTCGTCGCGATGCGCGCCGGCCATCGTTTTCGCCGCCGACCCACACTTGAGGGCTTCTGCGCGATGGAGCATCTCGTCGTTTCGCTCGAAGGCGATGCGCATGGCTTCGTCGACGACTATCTCGCGAAGCAGGGGCGCTCGCGGCGTATCGCGCTCACGGTGCCCAGTTTCATGTTCGCTCTCGCCGTCCTTGCCGAGACCGACCTGATCTGCGCCCTGCCGCGGACCTTCGTCGCGGTGCAGGGAGCCAGGTTCGGGATCGTCGCTGCCGAGATGCCGGTGGCGCTCGAGCGCTTCCGGGTCCGCGCCGTCGCTCCCAAGGTTGCCCTTATGGATGCCGGCGTGGAATGGCTCTTCACGATGCTCGCCGCCCGGCGCGGTCTCTCTCGAGGCAACGTTGGAGCTCGGGGCAGGACAATCAAAGCGCGTAGGCGCATGCGCGTTCGCGTGTAATCGCCCCAGACGCGATCGCGTATATTGGGAGAATATACGCGAACCCGTATATTGAATCGCCATACGGTTCTGGCGCCGTCAGGAGCAGGAGCCGCCTTCGTGCCGCCGTATAGACATCAAGGTTGGGCGGGCAGGGGGACCGACACGCCGATATTCACGCTGCCTCCGGAGGGACGGTAGTCGGGATAGGCGGGAGCATAGGTGACGGGAGGCTGATACACGACGACCGGCGGCGGAACGTAGGCCGGCGCCATCTTCCTGGCCTGGCCGGGCGGCACGCAGCCTTTCTTCGCGAGACCTGGCGGGCAGTCGCTGGCCCCCTGAGCAAACGCGGGCATCGCAACGCCGACCATCAGCGTGGACGCGAGTACAGCGATCATGGTCCGCATGGTTATCTCCTCCTGAGCCTGCGTAGCAACTGCGGACAGCCTTCATGGTTCGGCGGCAAGACTCAGCGAACGCGGGACGTCGACATGGCGGGCTTGCCACCCGGCTGATGTGACATCGACTTGGTCCGCGAGCTTAGATCGCCGTTGTGGCGGACCTTGGTGTTGCTCATCGACCGGCTCCAGGTGCCGCCGTCCGAGGCGCGTGCCCTGGACTGCGCCCGCATCATCTGCGGGTTCTCCTTGATCTTCGTATTGGAGGTTGCCCTGCCATTGGCCGCCGCGGCGCTGCCGGCACCGCCGATTGCAGACGAGCCGTTCGCGTTGGCGCCGAGGCCAATCGTGGAGGCGGACGTGCCGCCGGCCGCGGCGCTTCCCGCCGTGCCACCAGTCGTGTTGCCGCCTTTGGACACTTTCGAGCCAACCGTCGACGCACTCGGCCCGGGCTGCGCCATGGCAACCGGGCTCGCGAGTGCAAAAGCGCCTGCGAAAAGGGCGAGCTTGAATAAATTCATGACCAATCTCCTCAGCGGCCCACGACGGTGCAGCGGCCGGATGACGATGTGACGATGGTGGTGCCGCCCCGCGAGGTCGTGCTGGTCGTTCCGCTGACCATGCCATTGCCGGCCGAGATCGCCACGCCGCTGGCGCCGCGGCCGCCGCGCGACGAGGCCACCGCGCAGCGGCCGTTCGGCCCGGCGCTTGCGCCCGTCACGACAGTGCTACTCGACCCACCCGAGCTGCTGACGCTGACCGAGCTGCTCGTCTGAGCCGCTGCCATCGCGCCGCAAAGGCATGTGAGCACACCGGCGACAAGAAAAGCCTTCATGACCTACTCCTCGTGATGCGAATGACGCGGGCGAGGCGACCGTGCGGCTCGTGCCGCACAGCCATCCTCGTCAGCAGTTACCGGCCTTTGCCGCGGCCGCCGCCGCCATGCTTGGCCTTGCCGTGGCCCGCGGACGAGCCGCCCATTCCCATGACGGCGTTGCTGCCGCCACGGCCCGCGGATGCGCCGCCGATTCCCATCGTCGAGGCCGAGCCGCCACCGTGCTTGCCCTTGCCGTAGCCGGCGGACGAGCCGCCCACGCCCATCACCGCGTTGCTGCCGCCGCGGCCGGCGGATGCGCCGCCGATTCCCATCGTGGAGGCCGAGCCGCCGCCTTTGCCCTTGCCGTAGCCGGCGGACGAACCGCCCGTGCCGAGCACGGCATTCGTTCCGCCACGGCCCGCGCTCGCGCCGCCGATTCCCATCGTGGAGGCCGAGCCTCCGCCCGAACCGTAACCCGCTGCCGAACCGCCGGTGCCCAGCGCGACATTCGATCCACCTCGTCCTGCGCTCGCGCCGCCGATGCCGAGGGTCGATGCCGAACCACCGCCGTAGCCGTAGCCGCCGGCCGAGGATCCGCCGGTGCCGAGAACCGTGCCGACAGAGCCGCCGCCCGCGGTCGAGCCGCCGGCCCCGATGGTCGAGCTGGTCTGTGCGTGCGCGATCGTCGCGCTGCCGGCCAGGATTGTCGCCGCGAGTGCCACATTGCGAATGGTCTTGAATGACATAGCCACCTCCGTTGATCTCGAGTACGGCCTCCCCGGGGCGGGGCAGCCAACACTCAGCATTACGGATTCGGCCTGCACCGCGTGCCCGCGTGCTTCCGTGACCGAATCGTGGCCGCCCTTGGGTGCGATTCATGCCCGCAAAGTTTCGAACGTCGCGTGTCGGCTCAGCGCGTCTTGCTTCGTCCTTGAGCGACTCCGCAACCCGCGGCACACCGAGGAGAAGCGCCATGTCTATCACTCTCTACGAGCTGCAACCCACGCGCTCGGCCCGGGCTCGCTGGACCCTGCTTGAGCTGGGGGTGCGCTACGAGAGCGTCGCGGGGCGGGAGGTGTTCGCCTCGTCCGAGCTCAGCGCAATTCATCCGCTCAGCAAGCTGCCGGCCCTGCGCGACGCCGGCCGACCGCTTTTCGAGTCCGCCGCCATCTGCACGTGGCTCGCCGATAGCCATCCAGAGGCCGGCCTGATTGCCCCTTCCGGCACATGGGCGCGCGCCCTGCACGACCAGTGGGTCGCCTTCACGCTCTCGGAGATCGAGGCCTTCCTCTGGCATACCGCGCGAAATCTCTTCGTTCTGCCGGAGGAAGACCGCGTCCCGGCCGTCTACCCGCAGAACGAGGCCGCCGCCAGGCGCGGCCTTGCCGTCCTTGATGCCCACCTGCGGGGAAGGGAGTGGCTGGTGGAAGATCGCTTCTCCGTCACCGACATATTCGTCGGCTACGCAGTCTGGTGGGCCAACCGGCAGGGCATTATCGCCAATCTGAGCAGCCTCATAGAGTATGTCGAACGTCTGCAGGCCCGGCCATTCTGCCCGTTCGAGCAGAATGTCTAGCGCTCAACACGATGTAGCTCGGGACCCGTGCACCCTCGTCGATCAGTGCACAGCGGCCTGTTCCGAACGGGTTGTGAGTTGGCGCCGTGCGAAGGACTCGAACTTGCGGCGATAGTCGGGATGCTCGGTGCCCATGAGCTTGTCCCACCAGCGGAAATAGAGGCCGTAGTTGGCCCGGCCGGTCTCGTGATGCAGGTCGTGATGGGTCGTCGTAGTCGCCCATCCCATCCAGCGACCGGGCCCGAAGGCGGCGGGATGGAATTGCACGCCGGAATGGCCGATGACGTTGAGGACGATCTGGATGCCCAGGAAGAGCGCCAGGCCGATCTCGTGCATCGGCACCACGAGGAGGAAGAGGGGCACGAAGGCGGCCTGCACGAGCGCTTCCGGGATGGAGAAGGAATAGGCCGTCCACGGGGTCGGCGTGCGCGACAGATGGTGGGTGTGGTGGAACAGCCTGAACAGGCGCCGGTGATGCATCGCCCGGTGCGTCCAGTAGAACCAGGCATCGTGGGCGACCAGCATGAGCGCCAGTGAAAAGACAAGATAGACCGGTCCGGCCTTCTTGAAGCTCCAGTAGATCGTGAGCCATCCCGCGAGTGCTGCGTACACGACCGCGGCGCTCACCAGCGTGAAGACGAGGCAGGTGCGCAACGACAGCAGGACCTCGCGACGGATATCACCCGCGGTCGCATGGCGCGCCTGCAGCTTGCGCTCGGCCAGCCCGGCGCGCCAGAACACCGCCAGCACGATCGTCATCAGGGTCGCCGCCACCACGTAGCGCCCGGTGTCCATCATCCACAGGGCGGGCAGGGCAGAGACGACTATGTCGATCGGATCCTTCATGGGCCGCCTTTGTAAGGACGTCGATCCCGCAGAGTCGCACACCGCGACGGGGCGCACCATGCCCCGATGGTCCAGGACGATCGATCAGCCGCGCCATGATGGCGCGGCGCGCTCCCAAGAAGGTGCGCGCCGTCGCCCTCGATCAGGCGGCCCGCCGTCCGCCGCGTTTGGGCGCTGAAGAGCGACGGGAGGCCGACGCGGCGCTTCCCGCCCGACGCGCCGGCGCCGGCGCGTCGCCGCCCTTCAGGCTGCGCTTCAGGGCCGCCATCAGGTCGACCACCTTGGCGTCGTCGTTGGCCGGGGCCACCGGGCGCACCGGTTGGCCCTTCTTCTTCTGCTCGATCAGCGCACGCAACGCGTCCTCGTAGCGGTCGACGAAATCGGCGGGATCGAACTTGCCGGTCTGCTGCTCGACGATCTTCTCCGCGATGGCGAGCATCTGCGCGTCGGGCTTCGGCAGAGGCGCGGTCGGCATCTCGGTGACGTCACGGACCTCCTCGGCGGTGCGAAGGGTCGTGAGCAGCAGTCCGCTCTCCTCGATCTCGATCGCGCAGATACGCTCGCGCGTGCTCATCACCAGCCGGCCGATCGCGACCATGCCCTTCTTCTTCATGGCCTCGCGGATGACGGCGAACGCCTCCACGCCGGTCTTGCCGCTCGGCACCAGGTGATAGGGCGTGTCCCAATACAGGCGATCGATACCGGCTCGCGGCACGAACTTCTCGATGTCGATGATGCGCGTGGACTCGAGCTTGACCTGCTCGAAGTCCTCCTTGTCGAGCAGCACGTATTCTCCCTTGGCGATCTCGAAGCCCTTTACGAGATCGCCGCGCGAGACCTCCTCGCCGGTGCCGGCGTCGACGGTCTTCATCCTGATGCGGTTGTTGGTTTCCGGATTGATCAGGTTGAAGCGCACGGTCTGCGCTTCGCTGGTCGCAGGAAAAAGCGCCACCGGACAAGTGACGAGCGAGAGGCGCAGGTGCCCCTCCCATGATGGACGAACGGCCATTGGTAGTCCCCTCCAGACATCGTCGTGACCCCTCACGATGGGGACTCAATGGGGTGGCGGCCGACTCGTTCCGGCCGCGGATTCCTCGTCTAGATACTGCGGTAGTTCACTTTTTGGGCTCGCAAGCTGTGGGGGACTCATGCCCGCTGGGAGCGCGGCTCTCCAGAGCCGCTCTTCCTTCGGCGTTCGATGTCCCATGAGCGGCTCTGGAGAGCCGCGCCCCCAGCGGCGCTAGATGTTTACGCTAGCTTTCGTCGCCTTGCCCCAGTCGATGAAGTCCTTGAAGGGCAGGAAGCTGCCGTCGTCGACGCCGATCTCGGCCTCGATCAATGCATTCAGCTTGTCGTTCATGCGGGCGATCAGGTCGCGGTTGCGCTCGAAGTCGTGGGCGAGGTTGATCATCTCTTCGCGATCGGCCTGCAGATCGTAGAGCTCGAGATCGTTCTTGGCGCGCAGCTCCTCGAGAGAGCGCGGCGTGTTGAAACCGCGAAACGGGAAATAGCGCGTGAAGCGGTAGCGCCCGTCGGTGATCGAGCGGATCGCGACCCGCAGCGACCAGTCGATCGGGAACGATTCGAGGGTCTTCAGCCGGTCCGTCACGGCGATCGATTTGTTCAGCAGCGTCTCGTACATGACTTTCGTGAAGCCGGGGTCGTGCACCATCAGCTGGCTGTAGCAGAACAGCACGCCGCCGCGTGCCCGTGTGAACTCGGGGTTCACCGGCTGCCGCAGCAGCGGGCCGATGTCGCGGCCCTTCATTCGCGAAAGCGTCTCGGCGACGGGTGCCGTGGATTTGCCGGTCATCGCGACGATGGTCGGCACGAGATCGATGTGCGAGGTGAGCTCGCCGCAGCGCTGACCGCCCTCGATCTCGGGATGCACGACCAGCAGAGGCACGTGGTTCTGCTGACGATAGGCCGTCGTGCCCTTGCCCGACAGGCCGCCGTGCGCGCCGAGAAGATCGCCGTGATCCGAGGTGAAGACGATGATGGTCTTTTCGGTCAAGCCGAGCCGGTCGAGCTGGTCGAGCAGCTGGACAATCTGCTGGTCGACGTCGCGGATCGCATTGAAGTAGTAGTTCTGCCGCAATCTGACACGCCATTCGACGTTGGGGATCAGTCCGGTGAGATAGCCGTTCGCGGCATGATAGATCCGGTGCGCGGGAACGCGGCCGGGCCCATCGAGCGGCTGCTGCCAGCTCGCCTGCAGCGGCACGTCGTTCCATTCCGGGCGATAGAACGAATCCTGCGGCGGGGAGGCGATGGCGAGCTGCGCGTCGGTCGCCTGGACCTTCTCGCCGGGTCGGTCGGTGTTGACCCACATCACGTCGTGCGGGTTGACGAAATTGACCGCGAGATACCAGGGCTGCCTGCGGTCGGTCATCGGCCGGCCAGTCGCCTTGAGCCACTGCAAGGCGTGCGCCGCCACGACGGCATCGTACTGATAGCCGCCCAGCGCGCCCTCGATGTAGTCCCCGGTTCCGGTGTAGTCGTAGAAGCCGTAGTCCCTGTCCATCGTGGACTCGAAGAGCGCCTTGATCTGGTCCGGATGGTTCTCCATCGCCATGGCGCCGTTGAGGTGCCACTTGCCCTTGTAGGCGGGATAGTAGCCGAGCTTGCGCAGGATCTTGCCGATCGTCGGCAACTTCGGATCCAGGCTTTTCATGTAGGGCACGCCGGCATTGTCGAAGATGCCGTTATGGGGCTGGTGCAGCCCCGTGTAGATCACCGCACGCGAGGCCGAGCACATGTCGGCAGCGATGTGGTGATTCTCGAAGAACATTCCCGCGCGTCGCAGCCGTTCGCGGCCGGGCAGCGGGAAGGGCCACTCGTAGCCCATGTACTGTTCCTGGTCGGTCAGGATGAACAGGATGTTGTAGCCGCCGTCGTTCGAGCCCGGCGCGTCGGGTGAGGGAAACGCCGACTCGCTCCCGCCCGTGATGCGGGGCGCCTGCGCGACGGCTGTATCGGCCGCGACGGCAGTTCCGGCGAGCATGGTCGCCGCCTTGAGGATCGTGCGCCGCGAAGGATCGGAACTCGTCATTCCACGGACATTATCGCAGCCACGCGCCGGGTGGAGTCTCATCGTCCGGCGCGTTGCGCCTTTTTCAATGAGACCGCTCCACGGAAGCAGCCCCCAACGCGAGGCCCGCTGTCGCACGACTGGAATAGCGCCGTAACCGGATCGTTTTGTGCGACTGCTACCTGCTGCCGGTCAGTGACGCATCCTGCACAGGGAACGAATAAAAATGTCCATCGGCACCACGGCCAGCCATGATCTGGCGTTCTCCTCCGTCGGCTCGCTCGCCCTCTCGGGCGCCGAAATCTCCGCCTACGACGCCGCCAGCAAGCGTCTGTTCGTGACCTCCAATGCTGGCCTTCAGATCGTCGATCTCAGCAATCCGGCCGCGCCGTCGCTGATCTCCACAATCCCGATCGCGACGCTGAGCGCGAGTGGCGGTGACATATCCAGCGTGGCGGTCAAGAACGGCGTCGTCGCCGTGGCCATCCCCGACCAGACCAAATCGAATGCGGGCAAGGTGGTGCTGCTCGATGCCGCGACAGGGAACATACTCAAGTCGCTCACCGTCGGGGCCCTGCCCGACATGGTGACCTTCACCCCGGACGGCCTGAAGGTGCTCGTCGCCAACGAGGCCGAAGTAGTGTCGGACGGCAACTTCGGCGGCAACGGCTCGGTGTCGATCATCGATCTGGCGGGCGGCGCGGCCTCGGCCACCGTCCAGACCGCCGATTTCACCTCCTTCAACGGCCAGGAAGACGCGCTGCGCGCCCAGGGGGTGCGAATCTGGGCCGGCAAGACCGTGGCCGAGGACGTCGAGCCGGAATACATCGCCGTGTCACCGGACGGCACCAAGGCAATGGTCACGCTGCAGGAAGCCAATGCCGTCGCCATTCTCGATATCGCCACCGCGACGTTCACCTCCATCGTACCCCTCGGCACCAAGGATTTCAGCGGCCTGGCATTCGATCCCAGCGATCGCGACGGCCCGGGGAGCACGACAAAGATCAACCCTGTGACCGGCCTGCCCGTGAAGGGCCTCTACATGCCGGATGCCATCTCCAGCTACTCGTCGGGCGGCAAGACCTATTTTGTCACGGCGAACGAGGGCGACGATCGCGACGACTTTCTTTCCAGCGACGAGACGATCCGCGTCAACAATGTCGACTACGACCTCGACGATACGCTGTTCCCGAACGAAGCCGCGTTGAAGTCCGACGCCCAGCTCGGACGGCTCACCGTGTCGAATGCGCCGGGCCTGCGCGGCGATACCGACGGCGACGGCGACATCGACGAGATCCTGATGTACGGCGGCCGCTCCTTTACCATTCTCGATTCGGACGGCAACCTGGTGTTCGACAGCGGCGACGCGATCGAGCGGATCGTCGCCACCGAGTTTCCCAACCTGTTCGACGACACGCGCAGCGACAACAAGGGGCCCGAGCCGGAGGGCGTCACGGTCGCCACCATCGGGGGCCGCAACTATGCCTTCGTCGGTCTCGAGCGTTCGCACCTGACCCTGACATTCGACGTCACCGATCCGACCCATGTCACCTATACCGGCGGGCTGCGGCACGACGGCGACCTCAATCCCGAAGGCGGCCTGTTCATCCCGGCGGCCGAGTCCCCCACCGGCAAGATGCTGTTCGTGTCGAGCAACGAGGTCAGCACCAACATCTCGGTGTTCGAAGTCGAGCAACCCTTCAAGCTGCAAATTCTCCACTACTATGGCGAAAGCGGCCTGCTGGGCGTCGAAACCGCGCCGATCATGGGCGCGCTGATCGATCGCTTCGACGACCAGTATGCCAACACGCTGGTGCTGGGCGAGGGCGACAGCTACATCCCCGGCCCGTGGCTCGTTGGCGGCGCCGATCCGTCACTCAGCCTCATCCCCGGCATCGGTGCGACCGCGCTCGGCCGGCCCGACATCGCCATCATGAACGCTTTCGGGACCGATGCCTCGGCGCTCGGCAACCACGAATTCGATCTCGGGTCGCCGGTGCTGCAGGGCGCGCTGAACGCCAGCGGCGCCTGGGCCGGCGCGCTGTTCCCGCTGATCACCACCAACCTCGACTTCAGCGCCGACGGTGCGCTGAGCGGCCTGGCCGACAAGACGCTGGGCGGCAACGCGGCCAACAGCTTCGCCGGGATGGAAGCCTCCGCGATCAAGGGCAAGATCGCCCCCTACACGATCGTCAGCATGAACGGCGAGAAGGTCGGCATCGTCGGATCGACGACTTTCGAACTGCTGACCAAGACCAGCCCGAACGGCACGAAGCCGACCGACGACAATCCGCTGGCCGTCGACGCCAACGACCTGCAGGAGGTCGCGGCCAAGATCCAGGCGGCCGTCGATTCGCTCACCGCCATGGGCATCAACAAGATCATCGAGATCGACCAGCTCGACGATATCGAGCGCACCAGGGACGTGGCCAGCCTCGTCAGCGGCGTCGACGTGTGGGTCACAGGCGGCGGGCACGAGCGTCTGGCCGACGACAACGACACGTTGGCGGGCTTCAACGGGCATGATGCGACGCCCTATCCCGACGCGAGCTATCCGATCGCGACGACCGGCCTCGACGGTCAGACCTCGCTGATCGTCACGACCGACACCGAGTACAGCTACCTCGGTCGTCTGGTCGTCGAGTTCGATGCCAGCGGCCACGTCGTGCTGGGCAGCCTCGACAGCGCGATCAACGGCGCCTATGCCTCGACCGAGGCGACGCTGCAAGCCGCCTACGGCACCACGCAGACGGCCGATGAGATCATCGCCTCCAGCACGATCGGCAGCAAGGTCGAGGCGATCGTCGACGGCATCGACAGCGTCGTGAAAGCCAAGGACGGAACGGTTTACGGCTACACCAACGTCTATCTGGAGGGCGACCGTGTGTTCGGCCGGGCGCAGGAAGTCAATCTCGGCGACATCACGGCCGACGCCAATCTGTGGAAGGGACAGCAAGCCAGCGGCGCCGCCTACATGGTGTCCCTGAAGAACGGCGGCGGCCTGCGCGCCTCGATCGGCTCGATCGACGAAGATGGCGGCAAAATCGCACCGATCGCCAATCCCGGTGCCGGCAAGCTGGCCGGCGGCATCTCCCAGCTCGACATCGAGAATGCGCTGCGGTTCGACAACAGACTGATGGTCTTCGACACGACCGCGCAGGGCCTCAAGAACATTCTCGAATATGGCGTCACCCTGCCGGCCGGCAATGGCGGCTACGCCCAGCTCGGCGGGGTGCGGGTGGCCTTCGATCCCACCAAGCCGGCGGGTCAAAGGGTGACCGATATCGCCCTGGTCGACCTCGACGGCAACATGCTCGCACGGGTTTGGCAGAACGGTAGCGTCGCGACCGGCGCTCCCGGCACGATCAGCGTGACGGCGCTCAATTTCACGGCCAACGGTGGTGACGGCTACCCGATCAAGCCCAATGGCACCAACTTCCGCTATCTGCTGGCCGATGGCACGCTGTCCGCGGCCGTCGATCCGGCGCTCGACTTCACGGCTGCGGCCACCATGGCAGCGGTCGGCCAGACGCCGGCCACGGTGCTGGGCGAGCAGAAGGCTTTCGGCGATTTCCTGCAGGCTCGCCACGGCACGCCCGACACGGCGTATGACAAGGCAGATACCCCGGCGGTGCGGGACGAGCGCATCGAGAATCTCGGCGTGCGCGGGAATGTCGTATTCGGACGCATGGAGAACGGCACGCCGGACAGCGACAGGTTCGTGGGAACCGACACAAACGATACGCTCCATGGAGGTGCGCGCGGGGATTTCCTGCGGGGTGCCGGAGCGGACGACACGCTCACCGGCGACGACGGCAACGACCAGATCGACGGCGGAAAGGGTTGGGATATGCTCGCCGGCGGCGCCGGCAACGATACCCTCAAGATCCGCAGCGGCGATGTCGAGGCGGGTGAGCTCTACGATGGCGGGACCGGCCTCGACACGATCCTGCTGGGCAAACGCGGCGCAGTCGATCTCAGCAGTGCCTATCTCGTCGGCGTCGAGAGAGTGCAGGGCAGCGCCGGCCGCGACGAGATCACGCTGTCGGCCGGCCAGTTCCTCTCCCTCGATTCGATAAACGGAGGAGACGGCGACGATACGGTCAAGGTCACCCTGGCCGGCTCCGTCGACATCTCAGCCAGCCAGCGCCCCAAGATTGCCAGCGTCGAGGCTTTGACCGTCGCCGGGTCGGCGGGTGCCGACAACCTGACGCTCACCGCCGAGCAGTTCATGCGCTTCTCGGCCGTCGATCTGTCCTCCGGCGTCGATACCGTAACCGTCGTGGTGACCGGCAAGATCGATTTCACGTCCGGTCTGCCGGCGTTGAACGGCGTCCAGGTCGTCAAACTGGTTGGCGCGGGCTCCGTCCGCCTCAACGTGGCACAGCTCGGTGTCTTCAAGTCGATCGCACCGGGACTCGACGCGACCCTGGCCGACACCGGCGCCAATCTGGCGACCCTCAAGCCTGCCGCTTTCGGCGAGCTCGCCGCCCGGGGGATTGACCGAATTGACGCTACGGACAATCTGTTGACGCTCCGGACCGCGCAGCTGCAGGCGCTCGGTGCGGTCGCATTGACGGCGGCCGACCAGGTGGTGCTGCACGACACCGGCGCACGGATCGAGCTTCTGAAACCGGCCCGGATCGCTCAGATGGCTGCGATGGGCGTCGACGCCATCGACGCGAGCAACGACAAGCTGGCGCTCGAACTGGCCCAGTTCGAGGCCCTCGACAAGATCGCCCTCACCGCGGCCGATGCCCTGACGCTGACAGGGACCCGGGGCGACGACGTATTCTCGTTCGTGCAGCAGAGGCTGGGCGCGGAAGACAGAATCGACGCTCGCGCCGGCAACGACAGGCTCGTGCTCTCGGGCGACTACAGCGCCGGACTGGTCTTCCAGTCGGCCACCATGACCAACATGGAGCTGCTGAAGCTGGGGGAAGGCTTCGACTACGAGCTCACCCTCGCCGACGCCAATGTCGGCGCGGGAGAGGTGTTGGCGGTATCGGCCAAGTCCCTCGGTGCCATGGACTCCGTGCTGTTCGACGGCTCGAAGGAGAAGGACGGCAGCTTCAGCTTCTCTGGCGGCGCGGGCTCCAGCATCTTCATCGGCGGCAGGCAGGCCGACTCGATAAAGGCCGGCCTTGGGATCGATACGTTCGCCTATACGGCCGCCGGCCAGTCGACGAGCGACAGCTACGATACGATTACGGACGCCGATTTCGCCCACGACTTCTTCGACGTCGGCGGTTCGGTCACCTCGGTTGCCACCGTGAACAGCGGCGCCCTGAGCACAACGAACTTCGACAGCGATCTCGCCGTGGCGATGAATGGCGTCCTTGCCGCCCGTACCGCCGCATTGTTCACGCCGACGACCTCCGACCTGCACGGCGCCACTTTCCTGGTCGTGGATCAGAACGCCAAGGCCGGCTATCAGGCCGGAAACGACCTCGTGGTGCGCCTCAACAACGCGACCGGCGCATTGGAGACTGGGAACTTCGCCTGAGCAAGGCAGCGCAGGCATCCCGTCACGTCGACCCCCGCGCGCAAACCCGCGCGCGGGATCGTTCGGGCGCGAAGTGACGTGACGTCCGAGTAGACATCGGCGACGTCAGGCGTCTCTCAGCTTCATTGGCCCGGTGGTGTCGCCGGATCCGGCCGCCCGGTCTGCGTAGCGCCGCTCGACCCCGGGTGCCACGGTTTCACTCCGCTCTTCACGTTTCTCCCCACGCCTGTTCGCGGAAGCGACCCACGATCTGAGCCGAATCGCCGATTGCGTTTGCGTGTCCTAAATCACAGGAACTAGCTACTCCCATGTGGCACCTACACCCCCCCTAGACACCAATCCCCGGCGAGGCCGCTGATGTGCATCGGCGCCTCCCCCAGCATCCCGTCATCGGTCCCGCTGCTGCCTGCAGCACCGGCACCGGCACCGACCGCCCTCGATCCCGCCGTGGTTCGCGCGGGCGAGGACATGAAGCGCAAGGCGCAGGCCGCCGCGGGCTACTCCAGCACGATCACCAACAGCGGCGGCGGGGCGGGCATCCTCACCCCCGCCTTCATCGCCGGCACGTCAGGGTTCAAGACCCTGACGGGGATGTGACGGCGATGGTCCCCTCGACTTCGCTAAGGGCAGGCCGCACCGAACGCGCGCTCGCCGAGCATCTCAACACGCGCTTCGCCGAGCTGAAAAGGATCCGTCGTTCGTGGGAGCCGGGCTGGCGCGACATCGCGCGCTACCAGATCCCGCAGCGCGGCGACTTCCTGCGCACCGCGGCGCAGGGCGACCGCGGCACCAAGAAGAACGAGTCCGTCGTCGACATGGTGGCGCACTTCGCTTTGCGCGTGCTGCGCGCCGGCCTGATGGGCGGGCTCACGCCGCGCACCCAGCCGTGGTTCCGGCTCACCGTCGCGGACCACAAGGTCGCCAACTCGGCCGCCGTGAAGGCATGGCTCGACCATGCCGCCGAGCGGATGCTGATGGTGTTCAATCAATCGAACCTCTACCAGGCGCTGCACCTCCTCTACGGCGAGGTCGCCGGCTTCGGCACGGCTTGCGCGCTGATGCGCCCCGACTTCGACGACGTCATGCGGTTCTACCCGCAGACAATCGGCACCTATTGGCTGGCCAACGACCATCGCATGGTGACGGATACCTTCATCCGCCGCTTCGCCATGCCGGCGCGCGCGGTTATCCGCGAGTACGGCGAGGATCGGGTCAGCTCCGACGTGAAGGCGCGCAAGGGCAAGGCCGGCGCCGACGCCACCGTCATGCTGGTTCATTGCATCGAGCCGAACGACGAGTTCGAGCCCGACGCGTTCGGCACGAAAGGCAAGCGCTGGCGCTCGGTCACCTGGGAAGAGGGCAAGGACGACCGGTTGCTGCGGGTGTCCGGCTACGACCGCTGGCCGGTCCTGACGCCGCGCTGGGAGGTGCTGGCCGACGATCCCTACGGCACCGGTTGCGGCCACGCCGCGGACTCCGACGTGAAGTCGCTGCAGGTGCTGGCCAAGCGGCGGCACTACGCCGTCGACAAGCACGTCAACCCGCCGATGGCGTTCCCCGCCGAGCTCCGGAACCAGCCGTCGGGCACGACGCCAGGCTTCGTGAACTACTTCGCGGGAAACCTGTCGGAGAAGATCGGGCGGCCGATGTACCAGACCAACCCGTCGGTGATCGGCCCTCTCAAGGACCTGATCGGCGACGAGCGCGACATCGTCAACCGCTGCTATTTCGCCGACCTCTTCCTGATGATCTCGCAGATGGACGGCGTGCAGCCGCGCAACCAGCTCGAGATCGTCGCGCGCAAGGAAGAGAAGCTGATGATGCTCGGTCCCGTGCTCGAGAGCCTGCACGGCGACCTGCTCAAGCCGCTGATCGACTGGGCGTTCGGGGAGATGATGCGGCACCAGCTGTTCGCACCGCCGCCCAGCGAGCTCTTTGGCTGGCCGCTCGAGGTCGAGCTGATCTCGATGCTGGCCCAGGCGCAGAGTGCCGCGCGGGTCCAGTCGATCGAGCGCAGCGTCGGCTTCGTCGGCTCGCTGGTCGGCGCCTTCCCGCAGGCCGGCGACAAGCTCGACGTCTACGACGCGATCGACAAGCACGCCGACGCGATCGGCACGCCGGCCGGACTCATCCGCTCGAGCGACGAGGCGCAGGCATTCGCCCAGGCGCGCGCGAAGCAGGCTGCCATGGCGCACGTCCTGCAGACGGGAGCGGCGCTCGCACAGGGCGCGAAGACGCTCTCCGAAGCGCAGGTCGGCGACCGCAACGGTCTCGAGGCGATCACCGGCGCGTCGCCGGCGCGGGAGGCGTCATGAGCCGCGACCTCGACGACACGCGGCAGAACCGCCGGCTCGAGCAGCTCGCGAAGCTGCGCGACGCGGGAGACGACGACGCGCTGGCGGCGGTGCTGCGGACAGAGGACGGGCGACGCGTGCTGTGCCGCCTGGCGCGCGACTTCGGCTGGATGGCCGACACCTGGGACGCGACCAGCGCGCGGCAGACCGACTTCAACGCCGGCCTGCAGAACGCAGCGCGCAGGCTGATGGGCTGGGCCGAGCGGGTCGCGCCCGCCGATTTCCTGACCGCCGTCGGCGAGGCCACCCGGCGCGATGTCGAGGCGGCGCAGCTCACCCGGGCGGCAACGATCAAGGAGCAGGACGATGGCTGAAGACGACGGCGAACAGAATCTCGACGATGGTCCGGAGCACTGCACTGCCGACAGTGGCGAGCCGCTGCAACAGGAGGCGCAGGACACCGGCCAGCTGGAAAGCGGGACCGAGGCCGGGCCGGTGGACTACGACAAGGTAATCGCGGAAGCCTTGTCGCCCGAGGGGTTCACGCTCGACCCCGGCCTGACGAAGGCGGGAGGCGAGCTGCTCGCCCGCCACAACATCCCGCCCGAGGCCGCAAGGGACCTCGCGAGCTTCTTCGCGCGGCAGCAGAAAGCGGGCGCCGATGGCAACGCCAAGGCATTCGCCGACCAGGTCGGCGCGTGGCGGGCCCAGTCGGAGAAGGCAACCACTCCGGAGGAGCGCGGCACCGCCAAGCAGGCGGCGCTCCGGATCTTCGGCAGGGACGAGCTCGCGGTGCTCGACCTCTTCGGCGTCACCAACCGCGCGGGCTTCATCAAGGCCCTCGCGAAGGTCGGCAGGGCGGTAAGCGACGATCCCTTCGTGCCCGGCAATGCCGTGGCGAGCGGCGGTCGCGATGCACGCTCGCATTTCCCCAACAGCAACATGAACCCGTAACCAGAAGGAACCATCACCAGTGGCCACCGCAAACATCACCACCGCCTACACGCTGGCGGACTTCGCCAAGAACCTCGCTTTTTCCGGCTTCCCTGCCGGCCTCGTAGGTCGAGCGGTGACGGAGGATGCCGCCCGCGATCAGGGCGAGGACGGCTCCAGCGAGCGCGGCGTAGCGGAACCATGGCGCCGCGACGATGCCGAGCAGCGTGCTCATGCCCGCCTGCCGATCGCCGCAAGCGCCTGGTCGTAGCGGGCATCCCAGCTATGGCGATGCGGGGCACCCGGCCGCCAGTTGCGGAGGTAGTATTGCCATGCCGCTTCCTTCTCCCCGACCGCCGGAAGCGGCGCCGGCTCCATCCACAGCAGCAGGCGGGCCATGGCGCAGGCCAGAGAGTCGTTCCAGGCCATCGCCTCGAAGACGACCGTCCGGTCGCACGGGATATCCTGCGCGGCACAGACGATGCCGAGCTGGCGGGACGTGGCGCGGAACACGTCGTCGACGCCGCCGCCTTTCTCGAACTGCCAGTAGGAGCGTGCGGGACCGCCGATCTGCCGGCGGGCCGTCCATCCGCTCTCCTGCCCCGCGATCGCCATCAAGAGCACCCGCGCTCTGTCGGTGGCGGGAATGGCGATTCCCGGAGCGGCCGCCATCCAGTGCAGCGTGGGCTCGACGATGCGGAGGTAGAAGTCATCGGGAGTCATGGCGCTGTTCCTTCCTCGCTTCTTGCCATTTGAAAATTCGCCAGCGCACGAGCAGGTATCCGCCTGTCAGCACCCAGATGAGGAGGTCCATGTCGCTCATGGCCCGTTCCTTCCGAGCCAGGCGTCGCGCCAGCGCCGGAACGTGCCCACCGGATCGCTCGCCCACTGCCGCGCCGCGGCGACCACCACTCCCATCGCATCGCTCAGCAGCATGGCGATGAGGATGGTCACGCCGGAGGTCGACTTGACGCCGAGCTCCCAGTGCTCGCCGACGGCGGCGCCGAGGAAGAGCGACAGGAACGCCGAGCAGAACCAGGTCGTGATCCGCTCGCGCCGGGTCTGCTCGACCCGCCACTTCAGCCCGAAGTAGGCGCCGATCGACGGCGGCACGAAGGGCCACACGGCATCCCAGATCGCGCGCCAATCCTGCCTGTCCATGGCGGCTCACTCCTCTTCTTCCGGCCACTGGATCTCGGCTGCAGGGACGAACGCAGCGTGCTCACGCAACGCGGGGAACTCCTCCGGCTCCTCGATCTCGGCATCGCTGGCGCGCGCGGGAGGACCGTAGAAGGGCACGATCCACAGGCCGCCGAGGGCCTGCCGCGGATACCACGAGGCGGCGAACTGCTCGTCGTGGTCCGCCTGGCTGCGGGCGTTGACAGCGGACAGGTAGGCTTGCGCCTCCGTCGCACGATCCTGGGTCCAGCCGAGAAACCGTGTCTGTGCCATCAGCCGAAGATCCTTGGTCCTGCCGCGACGTGGAGAGCGTTCATCGTCGCGGCCGACAGGCCTGCAGCGGCGACGATGAGAATGGCGCTGAGATCCATCTGCGCCAGCGAGCCCGGCGTGTTGGAATTGTTGGCGCCGACCCGCAGCCGCGTCGTGCCGAGGCCCGGCACGCAGGCGGTGGCGGCACCGGCCAACCCGTTCAGCGCGCCGTAAATGTCCGTGCCGTCGGCGAAGATCCGCGCAAACGAGGCGCCGAGAAAATCGCCGGCGCTGTTGGCGACGAGCTGTGTCGTCCCATTGCCGACGGAGGCTTGCACGATGTTCTGGCCGGCAGACGTGGCGCGCCGCAGGGACGCGGCGCCAGTCAACCCGGACGTACCCCATGTCACGATCGAGCGATTCGTTCCGCTGGCGTCGACGGTGAGGGTCTGGAAGCCAATGAAGATCGCGGTGAACGGGTTTGCGCCGGTCGGCACGCCGCTCGGGATGCCGGCAATCTCCAGGCAGTCGTCGACACCGTCGAAGCGCCACACCTGCCGGCCGGCCGGACCGGTGACGATCGCGGGGCGCGACGCTGCCGTCGACTGGCCGATGCTCGCGCCCGAGATCGCCTCGGCATAGGACGACACTGCGCCGGAGACAGCCGTGGTCTTGCTGTCGTCCTCCGCGTCGACGAAGAACTTGAGATCGGACCCGAGGATGTCGGCAAACGTCGCCGTCGGCCGCGGCACCCAGAGGTGCGGGCCGCCATCATGGCCGATGCTGCCCCGCGCGAGCATCAGCTGAAGGCCCCGATGCCCAGCGCCGAAACGTTCGCGCCGGTCGTAATCTTCCAGCCGGGCGTGGTAGCGGCAAATGCCCTGGCACCGACCGGCACGAAGAACGGATGCAGGGTAACGATGCTGCCCGAGCCGCCGGCGAAGATGGTGATGGCGGAGCCGTTGCCGTCCTTGATCGACACCGCGCCGGGCGAGAGGGTCGCCGGCACGATCAGCACGCCCGCAAGGTAGTCGCCCACCGCCCCGGTGGCGCCCATGACCTGGTCCGACTGGCTGGCCGCCACGGTCTCGTAGTCGCTGCCGGCCGATACCGGCAGCGGCGTGAACTTGGTGACCGGCACGCGCGGTGCATTGGCGCGCGTGTGATCGAGGTAGCCGACGTCGTGCGTCATGATCGCTGCTCCAGTTGAATTCGGGAAGGCCGGAGCCGGCGGCGCCGGCTCCGGGACGGATCAGATCGTGCCGACGACCGGCTTCTTGCCGGTCTGCGGGTCGACGTAGTCGGCCGGCGGCTTGCCGTCGGTCATCGGCGGCGCGTCGAGCGGCACGGGGTCGCTGCCCGTGACCGGCGCCGCATTGCGCGGGTCCGGCGGGGTGTCGTTCCACCAGCGCACGACGGCGCCGGCCTCGATGCGCTGAAAACCGTCGTAATGCGCCTCCAGCAGGCGCACCCAGTCGCCCTTGCTCACCTCGTCGAGCACGGCGGGCGCGTTGGCGCCGTCCGGCACGGATGCCTGGCGCTCGGCCTGCTGCCTGGTCCTGGCCATGTGTCGGGCTCCTACAGCACGCTGAAGCCGGACGGCCGCGCGACGTTGTCCTGCCGGTCGAGCACGAGGTAGGCGTTGAAGGCCCCCGACGTGAGGTCGTTGGTGTCGACCGTGTAGGTGACCTGGATGTAGCGTCGCAGGCCGGCCGGGAGCCGGATGCGCAGCGCCTCGTAGCCTGCGACGAGCGTCGCCTTCGCGATCGCCGGCGTCTTCACCACCGCGGCGAAGGACGAATTGTCCGCGCTGTCGTCGAGCGAGAACGTCACGTTCGAGGCGCCGCCCGAGGCCGCGACGGTGGTCGCGACCTGGACGACGAGCTCGACCGGTTCGCCGCCGCCCACGTTGCGCAGCGCGGTCGCCAGGTCGAGGCTCTTCGTGGACGCCGCCGAAGACGTCACGGCCTGCGCGTCGCTCATGTAGAGGTTGTTGTCGGTGATCATGGCTCTCGCTCCCTTCCGCGCCCCTAGGACACGACCGATTCGGTGTTGAGGATCTGGTCGACGATGCGCAGCGGGATGCCGTCGTAGTTGTCGAAGCGCTTGATCACGCCGCGCTGATCGTCGGTCGAGGTGTCGCGGATGGTCGTCAGGTTGACCGTGCTCGACGTCTGGGCGCCGCGGTTGCGCTGCTTGTTGAAGTGGCGCTTGACCGTGCGGTTCATGTAGAGCGCCGGCCGGCACGCCCCGAGGTTGGGGATCTTGGCGATCGCCTGGTCGACCAGGTCGACGAGATCTGGCGGTGTCGAGGAGCGCAGGCCGCCGGCATTCGACGACGTGTCGATGTTGGCGATGCGCACGACGTAGCGCCAGTCCTTGACGCTGAGGCCCGCCTTCCAGACGTAGTGCGTGATGTAGGCCTTGTAGCGCTTGTTGTTGGCGTCGAACGCCCAGTCCTCGCCCTCGTCGGTGTCCTGCAGCCCCGCCTTCGAGCCCTTCGGGAAGATGCCGCGCACCTTGTCGTCGCCCCAGCCGACCAGCCAGATCGAGGACTGCTGCGACGACGTCGAGCCCGCGCCGTTCACGATGTTGTTCGCGGTCTGCGACGTGCCGGTCGACAGCGACGCGAAGCGCGGCGCGAAACCCATCGGCTTCTCGGGGTTGAGCGCCGAGTTCGAGTACAGGAGCTGCGCGGCCATGTCCTGCGCCATGCCCTCGAGGAACCCCTTGTTCTGGCTCATGCGCCACCGCGCGGAGTTGCCGTTGAGATCGGCGAGCGCCTTGTCGATGATCGCGATCGCCTCCGACATGCCGCAGGTGTCGGTGACCTGCGTCTCCGTCGTCTTGGTCGGCTCGACGCCCTGATTGACGCGCCGCCAGGTCGGCACCGGCAGGCTGCGCGCCGGCCCGCAGCTCGGCCGGGCGAGCGACTCCTTGTTCGCGCTCTACGAGCGCAATGCGACGGAGGCGAACGAAAGCCGCGTCCAGGACCTCAACAACCGGTTCATCACCCGGATGCAGGATGTGCTGCGCACCGGGCCGGGCGCCTTCCACAAGCTCGAGGGTGCCGACGCCATCAAGGCCGCGGGCGCGACGACCGAGACGCTGAAGAAGTTCAAGGCGGAGATCTTCGGGCAGACCGCGAACGGCTACCAGAGGAGCCGTCTCGCTCCCATCCTTGACACGCATTTCGCGTCGGCCACCGAGCAGATCGCCTGGCATGTCGACCGCCAGCAGGAGGTCTACGACAGGAACGTGGCGTCCACCTCGATCGCGGTGGCGGAACGGGAGGCGACCAGCAATCCTGACAATCTCGCCGGAGCCGTCACGCGTGCCGTCGGTGCCGTCCGTGTGCTCCACAAAGGGCAGCCGCCGGAGGTCATCGAGAGAGAGTCACGGAAGGCGGCCTCGCAGATCGTGTCGAGCCTGATCCGGGATCGTCTGGTCCGCAACGATCCCTCGGCGGTGGGCCTCTATCGGCAGTACGAGGGCCGGCTCGACCCGACGGACCGCGCCACGCTCGGCACGGCGGTCGAGACGCTGTCGAACGGCGTGGAGGCGGCCAACTGGGTGCGCGAGCGCAGCGCCAGCCTGCCTGCACCGCAGGACCGCGCACTCACGCCGACCAACTCGCGTGCGAGCGCGCTGCTCGATGAGGAGGGTGTTGCCGGCCATCGCCAGCGGCTGGACGCGATCGAGGATCGCCGCCGCGCGCTGATCGCGTTGAATGAGCAGGAGTTCGCCGCGAGTCCGGCGCGGCTGCGGGCCAACCGGATGGCGATCGACACCGACAGCGCGCAGGCCCGCGCTGCAGTGAACGCCGATGTGAACGGAGTGTACGCCGAGCTGCGCCGCCACCTGACGACCGCCGGCCCGAACGGCGGCCCCGCCGTGACCCCGCCGCCCGCGACGATCATGAGCCGGCTCACCGACGCACAGCAGGACGCGGTGACGGCGCAGGTGAACGCCGCCATCGAAGGCCGCAAGCCGAGCACCGATCCGCAGACCTGGTACGCGATCCACCAGGGCCTGATGTCCGACGACGCCAGCGAGCGGCAGCGCTGGGCCTCGAAGAACCTCGTCCCGTTCATGGGCCGGCTGTCTGGAGAGGACTTCGACACGCTGGAGAAGCTGCAGACGGCAGTGCGCAGCAACGACGGCGCCGAGCAGAACCGGCTGCAGGCGATCACCCGCATGGCCAACCACGCCCTGCGGTCCGTCGGCATCGATCCGACGCCGCAGGCCGACGCTTCGCCCGGCAGCCATGCGGCGCAGGCGGCGAGCTTCCATCGCGCCCTGCGCGACGAGCTGTCGGCGTTCGAAACCAGCAAAGGCCGCAAGGCGACGGCTGCCGAAGCCTACGACATCGTCACTGCCCTGAAGGAGACGGCGATCAAGAGCGGCTGGCTCGAGGCCAGCGACCGCGGCCCCACCGTCGCGTCCGACATCCCCTTGGTCGATGACGCCTTCCACCAGCCGGGCGCGCAGCTCGCACAGGCCGAACCGTCGCCGGAAACCGGTTCCGGACGCATGGAGATGAGGCTGGACTTCGCC
>JAHCJV010000075.1 GCA_026126105.1 Enhydrobacter sp. | reverse complement strand
CCTGTGCGTCGGTACCGAAGGGAAATTCCCAGTCCGGCGGGATCTCGGCGTTCATCAGGTTGGCGGCCATGACGGGATCGGTCAGCGCGATCCAGGGCGCCATGATGGCCACGAAGATGGCGATCGCAACCAGGGTGCCGCCGATCCAGAGCGAGGAGCCTCCCTTCATCCCTCAGCCGTAGCGGATGCGCGGATCGATCGCGACATAGGCGAGGTCGATCAGCGTGTTGATGACGAGGAAGAAAAGTACGATCAGCAGAATGCAGCCCTGGACCGTCGGGATATCTCGCTGGAACACCGAATCGACCAGCAGCGAGCCGACTCCCGGCCAAGCGAACAGCTTCTCGACCACCACGGCGGCGCCCATCAGCGAGCCGAACTGCAGGCCGACGGTCGTGACGACCAGCACCAGCGCATTGCGCAGCACGTGCCATGTCACGACCCGCTGCTCGCTCATCCCCTTGCTGCGGGCGGTGCGCACGAAATCGGCGTTCAGCACGTCGAGCACGGCGGCGCGGGTGGTTCGGGCCAGCAGCGCCATCGGTCCGACGCCCAGCGCCACCGCGGGCAGGATGATGTGCGTCAGGCCGCCGTCCCCGTAGCCGAAGCTCGGCAGCCATTGCAGCTTGAGAGCGAACAGGTACATCAGCATCAGGCCGAGCCAGAACTGCGACAGCGACAATCCCGAGATCGCACCGACCATCGAGGCGGTATCGACCAGGCTGCCCGGTTTCAGCGCGGCGATGAAGCCCAGCGGTACGCCGATGGCGATCGCAAACAGCATCGCGGCAAAGACCAGCTTGAGCGAGGGCCAGACGCGTTCACCGACCAGCTTGGTTACCGGTTCGCGCGTGCGGAATGAGGTGCCGAGGTCGCCGGTGGCGATGTTGAGGACATACTTGGCAAAGCGTTCGGGAAGGGGGTCGTCGAGGCCCATCTCCTTGCGCATCCGTTCGATCACCGCCGGATCGATCGTGCGACCTTCCTCCGACATGCCGGAGATGAAGCTGCCCGGCAGAACGGAGAACAGCAGGAAGATCAGCGCGATGACCGCCAGGACGGTTGGAACGACGTTGGCGAGGCGGCGGACGAGGACGAGGAGCATCTAGTCGAAGTCCGTCGTCTCGACCGAGTAGAGCGAGGGGAAGGACCTTGCCTGCGACGGACGACGCCCCTCGACTGCGCTTCGCTCCGCTCGGGATGACGAGATAATGCGCCAGGAGCTGGTGAATGGCTGACGATGAAGGCCCCTCGCTCGGCGGGCGGCTCGGACGCTACGCGCGGGTCGGCGCCTCGGTCGGCGGGCTGGCGGCGCGGCTGGCGGGCGAGCGCTATCTCGGCTGGAGCCTCGACCGCGACAAGCATGCGGCGGAGCTGAAGCGCGCGCTCGGTGGGCTCAAGGGGCCGTTGATGAAGGCGGCGCAGCTCTTGTCGACCATTCCCGACGCGCTGCCGCCGGAATACGCGCGCGAGCTGGCCCAGCTACAGGCCAACGCGCCGGCGATGGGCTGGGCTTTCGTGCGCCGCCGCATGGCGACCGAGTTGGGGCCGGATTGGCAGGCGAAGTTCCAGCGCTTCGACAAGGAGGCCTCGTTTGCAGCCTCCCTCGGGCAGGTCCATCGCGCCGTGCTGCCCGACGGCCGCGACGCGGCGGTCAAGCTGCAATACCCCGACATGGCCTCGGCCCTCGAAGCCGACCTCGACCAGCTCAAGGTCGTCTTCGGCATCGGCCAGCGCTTCGATCCCGCGATCCGCACGGACGAGATCCAGGCCGAGATCCGCGAGCGGCTGCGCGAGGAGCTGGATTATCGCCGCGAGGCCAGGCACGTCGCGCTCTATCGCCATATGCTGCGCGACGAGCCGAACGTTCACGTGCCCGACACGCTGCCCGAGCTTTCGACCGACCGGCTGCTGACCATGGGCTGGATGGCAGGGGCGCCGCTGCTCGACTGGAAGGAACGTGGCCAGGAGGAGCGGGACGCGCTCGCCATCAACATGTTCCGCGCCTGGTACGTGCCGTTCTATCTCTACGGCGTGATCCATGGAGATCCGCATCTCGGCAACTACTCGGTCCGGCCGGACGGATCCGTCAACCTGATGGATTTCGGCTGCGTGCGCGTCTTTCCGCCGCGTTTCGTGCGCGGCTCGATCGAGCTCTATCGCGCCCTCATGACCGACGACCTCGACCGTGCCGTGGCGGCCTACGAGGACTGGGGCTTCAGCGGCCTCAGCCGCGAGATGATCGCCGTGCTCAATCGCTGGGCAGGCTTCCTCTATGGCCCGTTGATGGACGACCGCCCGCGCCGCCTGACCGAGGGCATGGCCGAAGGTTTCGGCCGCGACATGGCGCAGAACGTGTTCGGCGAGCTGCGCCGCATGGGCGGCGTGCGGCCCCCGCGCGAGTTCGTCTTCATGGATCGCGCCGCGATCGGCCTGGGCTCGGTCTTCATCCACCTGCGCGCCTCGATCAACTGGCACACGCTGTTCGAGAGCCTGATCGCGGGCTTCGACGTCGATGCGCTGGCGGCTCGCCAGCAGGAAGCATTGGCACAAGCAGGGTTGTGATGGCGGGCCTGCGATGAACATCCTCGTGACCGGCTCGTCGGGCTGGCTCGGGCAGCATCTCGTGCCGCTTCTGAAGCGCGCGGGGCAGACCGTGACCGGCCTCGATCCGGTGGCCGCCCCGACCACCGACATCATCGGCTCGGTCGCCGATCGCGGCCTCGTGCGCACCGTTCTGCGCGAGCGGCGCATCGAGGCCATCGTCCACGGCGGCGCGCTGCACAAACCGCACATCGCGACCCACGACAGCAGCCAGTTCATCGCGACCAACGTGCAGGGCACCCTGAACCTGCTGGAGGAGGCGACGGCAGCGGGCTCGACGGTCGATCGCTTCGTCCTCACCTCGACGACGTCGCTGATGATCTCGCACGAGATCCGCGACGCGCACGAGCGCGGCATCCGGCGTGCCTTCTGGATCGACGAGGAGATGGCGCCGCTCGAGCCGCGCAACATATACGGCGTCAGCAAGCTCGCCGCCGAGCATCTCAGCCGCATGGTGCACGGCGCCACGCGCCTGCCTATCGTCATCCTGCGCACGGCGCGCTTCTTCCCCGAGGAAGACGACATGGCTCACGCGATCGTCCAGTCGGACGCGAATACCAAGGCCAATGAGTACCTGTTCCGCCGGCTCTCCACGCAGGACGCCGCGTCGGCGCACGTCAGGGCGCTCGAGCGTGCGCCGGAGATCGGCTTCGACACCTTCATCGTCTCGGCTCCCACGCCGTTCAGCCCGGACGATTGCGAGCAGCTCGTGGCGGACGCGCCGCTCGTCGTCGAGCGCTACTTCCCGCGCTACCGCGAGATCTACGCCCGCCGCGGCTGGACGATGTTCGACCGAATCGACCGCGTTTACGATTCCCGCAAGGCGATGCGCCGGCTGGGCTTCGTCTGCCAGACCGGCTTCGGCGACATCCTCGCCGAGCTCGATCGGGAGGAGGGGAGCTGATGCGTGGCACAAAGCGGCATCGGCGCTCGGCGAAGCACGCTCCCCTTTGTCATCCTGAGCGCAGCGAAGGATCTAACGACAACCCGAGAGGAGTTCTTTGGCGCGGGCGCAAGGTCCTTCGCTGCGCTTGTGAATTTATTGGCCAGCGGTGAAACGACCAGTCTGACACCATCCCGCCTCATCCTGAGGAGCGTAGCGAAGCGGAGCGTCTCGAAGGATGGCAACACGAAGGACCTAGCAACGATCGCTAGGAAAGCATGATTTTGCGAGGTCGTGCGCGTTGCCCACCCTTCGAGACGCTCCGCTTCGCTACGCTCCTCAGGGTGAGGCAGGTGGGTAGCGAGATCATTCTTTCACAAGCTCTCAGGACGACAAGAAGTGTTAGAAGGTAGCGAGCAGCCGCCGGCCAGGGGAGGCGATTCAAACGCATGCGGTTGATCCTCGGTATCGTGCTTGCTTGTGGCGCGCTGGCGCTGGTGCTCGTCCTGCTCGCCTGGCTGGCGGAGCGTCGACTGCAGGAGCTGGCAGATCCCTATCTCGTCGACGATCCGGCCAAGCTGCCCAACGTCGACGTCGGGCTCGTGCTCGGCGCGGCGCCGATCGGCCCCGAGGGCGGGCCGAACCGCTACTTCGAATATCGCCTCGATGCTGCGGCAGCGCTGTGGCGCGCCGGCAAGGTGAAGTATCTGCTGGTGAGCGGCGACAACAGCCGGCCGGATTACGACGAGCCCAGCGCCATGCGGGCGGGCCTGATCGCGCGCGGCGTGCCGGCGAGCGCGATCTATCGCGATTTCGCCGGCGTGCGTACCCGCGATTCGATGCTGCGGGCCAGGTCGGTGTTCGGCCAGCAGCGCCTGATCGTGGTCAGCCAGGGCTTTCACGCCGCGCGCGCGATTTTCCTGGGGCGCGGGGAGGGCATCGAGACCTGGGGGCTCGAGGCGCGCGATGTCGATCGGGCCTACAGCATCTTCACCGAGCTGCGACGCTACCCGTCGGCCGTCCGGGCGTATTTCGACGTCTGGTTCGACACGCCGCCGCGGCATGCCGGCCCCTCGATCGCCGTCGGCGTGGACCCGCCCAACTGATGCGCCTGCTGCGCGCCCTCGCGGCCGGCGTTGCGAGCGTTGCGGCTCTGCTCGTATCGCTGGTCGCGCTCGCCGCCGTGGCGCGCAGCGCCACCGATGCCTGGGGCCGTGCCTACATTGTCGACGCCCCGGAGCGCCTGCCCAAGGTCGAGACGACGCTCGTCCTCGGTACCGCACCCTACGGCCTGCGCGGCCAGAAGCAGCGAACCCTGTCCTGGCGGCTCGATACGGCAGCCGCGCTATGGCATGGCGGACATACCGACTGCTTCATCGTAAGCGGCATACGCATCGGCGACGACTACGACGAGGCGTCGATCATGCGCGACGGACTGGTCGCGCGCGGCGTCCCCGCTGGGGTGATCGAGCTCGACCGCCACGGCAACCGGACCTGGGATTCGATCGGGCGGGCGCGCTACGTCTTCGGCAAGCGGCGGCTCCTGATCGTCTCCCAGCGAGACCATCTTGCCCGCGCGCTCTTCCTGGCCAGCCACAGCGGCATCGAGGCATGGGGCGTGGAGGCGGAGGGCGGCAACTACGACGGCTTCCATGACCAGCGTTTCGGCGACATTGTGAGCCTCGTCGCCTACGTCGATGTCCTGAGAGGACTGCCCGCGCGGGCTATCGCAGCCGGCCGCTCGCGTTAGCTACCATGTCGCGCAGCTCCGGCACCGGAGAGACCACCGGCTTGCCGTCGAAATGGTTGTCGAGATTCTGCTTTACCAGCGCCGTCATGCGTCGTTGCGCATGCTCGGTGCCGCCGCCGAAATGCGGCGTCATCACCAGATTGTCGAGATCGAGCAGCTCGGTGCCCTCGTAGGGCTCTTCGTCGAACACGTCGAGCGCGGCGCCCTCGATCGTGTTGCAGCGCAGCGCCTCGGCGACATCGGTTTCGTTGACCGCCCAGCCGCGCGAGATGTTGACGAGGTGGCCGCGCGGTCCCAATGCCTTCAGCACCTCGGCATTGATGATGTGGCGGTTCGAGGCGTCGGAGCGCAGGCAGACGATCAGGTAGTCGCACCAGGTCGCGAGCGCCATGACGTCGGGGAAGTACTGGAAATCGACGTCGCTGCGCCTGTTGCGGTTGCAGTAGCCGAGCTCGACATCGAAGCCCTTGATGCGCTTGGCGAACTCCAGCCCGATCGCGCCCAGGCCGAGGATGCCGACCTTGCCGCCGGTGAGGCCTGCTATGGGGCCGAAGCGGTTGGGAATGCGCTTGGTCCACTCGCCGCGGCGGATCATCTTGTCGGCGCGCACGATACGTCGCGTCGAGGCGAGCAGGATGCCGAGCGCGAGCTCGGCGACGTCGGGGGCGTTGGCGTCCGCGCCGTGCGTGATCATGATGTTGCGCTTGCGGGCGGCGGCCAGGTCGACGCGTTCGTAACCGGTGCCGTAGCAGCAGAACAGCGAGAGTCGCGGCAGCGCATCCATCATCGCTTCGGAGAGGCCGACGCTGCCGGTGCTGACGATCGCCTGCACGTCGCCTGCGACCCCTGGCGGGATATGGGCCGGGGTCGGCTTGTCCATGTGCCCCGCGATCTCGTAGCGTTCGCCGAGCAGCGCGAGCGTCTTTTTTGTGAAATGGAAGCCGGTGAGGATGACGGGACGGTTGGACATGTCTGGCCCTAGCACGTGCACGTCGCTGGCGTAAATCCGGCACGGGCCGCGCGGCGAAAAACCGGCTTGGCAAAGAACACATCGCTGTGCAAGGTGCGCCGCACCACCCGTTCGCGCCTCCAACGGATCATCAGCGCTCCATGAAAATTGCCATTCTCAAAGAACGCCGGCCGCATGAAACGCGCGTGGCGGCGACGCCCGAGACGGTCAGGAAACTGAAGGCGCTGGGCGCGGAGGTCACGATCGAGACACAGGCTGGCGCCGCGGCCGCCTACCCCGATCAGGCCTACATCGATGCCGGCGCAAACATCGTGCCGGATGCGGCGTCGGCCGCGGCGGCGGGCGACATCATCTTCAAGATCCAGCGCCCGATGTCGGCCGAGGAGGGCATCGACGAGATCGGCTTGCTGCGGTCGGGCCAGGTGCTGATGGCGCCGCTCGGTGCGCTCACGAACAGGCCGCTGGTCGAGGCGCTGGCGGCCAAGGGCGTGACCGCGTTCGCCCTCGAGCTGATCCCGCGCATCACGCGGGCGCAGTCGATGGACATCCTGAGTTCGCAGGCCAACCTCGGCGGCTACAAGGCCGTGCTGCTCGCGGCCAACAACTTCGGTCGCATCTTTCCGCAGATGATGACGCCCGGCGGTACGCTTGCCCCGGCGCGCGCCTTCATCATGGGCGTGGGTGTGGCGGGGTTGCAGGCGATCGCCACGGCGCGCCGCCTCGGCGCCGTCGTCACCGCGACCGACGTGCGCCCGGCGACCAAGGAGCAGGTCCAGTCGCTCGGCGGCAAGTTCGTCGCCGTCGAGGACGATGAGTTCAAGGCGGCCGAGACCGCCGGTGGCTATGCCAAGCAGATGAGCCCGGAATACCAGGCCAAGCAGGCGGCGCTGGTCGCCGAGCACATCAAGCTGCAGGACATCGTGGTGACGACCGCGCTGATTCCGGGCCGCAAGGCGCCGGTGCTGGTGAGCGAGGACATGGTCAAAACCATGAAGCCCGGCTCGGTGATCGTCGACATGGCGGTGGAGCAGGGCGGCAACTGCCCGCTCTCCGAATTCGGCAATACGGTGGAGAAGCATGGCGTGAAGATCGTCGGTCCGGCCAACCTGCCGGCCGAGCTGCCGACCGATTCGTCGGCGCTGTTCTCGCGCAACCTGCTGAACTTCATCACGCCCATGATCGACAAGGAGACCAAGGCGCTGAAGATCGATCTCAACGACGAGGTGGTCAAAGGCACGCTGGTGACGCAGAACAGCCAGATCGTGCACCCTTCGCTGGCGCAGGGCTGAGCCCATGCGGAACATGCTCTTCCAGACCGCGAGCATGAGAACCCATTTTCCTATGCCGTGCCTCAGGAGCCGATAGATGGACGACAGACTCGCGGGCGAAGCCGCCAAGCTCGCCACCCAGGCGCAGGAGCTCGCCGGGAATCTCAAGTCGGTGGCGCAGCAGATTCTCGACATGTCCGCGCAGGGCACGCTGGCGATCCCGGACGGCCACATGCCCTTCGTCTCGCTGCTCACGATCTTCGCGCTCGCCTGCTTCGTCGGCTACTACGTCGTGTGGCGGGTGACGCCGGCGCTGCATTCCCCGCTGATGGCCGTCACCAACGCCGTCTCCTCGGTGATCATCGTCGGCGCGCTGCTGGCGGCGGGGCTCAAGGGGCTGGGGGCGGCGCAGCTGTTCGGTGCCATCGCCGTCGCGCTGGCGGCGATCAACATCTTCGGCGGATTCATCGTCACGCACCGCATGCTGTCGATGTTCAAGAAGAAGACACCGGTAGCGAAGAAGTAGGCGGACGGACCACATGACCCAGGAACTGGCCGCCTACGGCTACCTCATCGCTGCCATCTGCTTCATCATGGCGCTGCGCGGGCTGAGCTCGCCCGTCACCTCGCGGCAGGGAAATCTGTTCGGCATCGTCGGCATGGTGATCGCGATCGGCGTCACCGTCGCAACCCCCGGCGTGGTCTCGCCGTGGCTGATCGTCGGCGGTCTGGTGGTTGGCGGTGCGATCGGCACGCTGATCGCGCTCCGCATCCAGATGACGGCGCTGCCCCAGCTCGTAGCGGCCTTCCACTCGCTGGTCGGCCTGGCGGCGGTGTTCGTCGCGGCGGCGGCATTCGTGTCGCCCGAGGCGTTCGGCATCGGCTCGCCGGGGCATATCAAGACGCAAAGCCTGATCGAGATGGGGCTTGGCACGGTAATCGGCGCGATCACCTTTACGGGCTCGATCGTGGCCTTCGCCAAGCTGCAGGGCCTGGTCACCGGCTCGCCGCTGATCTTTCGCGGCCAGCACCCGCTCAATGCCGTGATCGGCATCGCGATCGTGGCGCTGCTGGTGTGGTTCGCCATGCACGGCCATCCAGTCACCTTCATGCTGCTGATCGCGCTCTCGCTGGCGGTGGGCTTCCTGCTGATCCTGCCGATCGGCGGCGCCGACATGCCGGTCGTGGTGTCGATGCTCAACTCCTACTCGGGATGGGCGGCTGCCGGCATCGGCTTCACCCTGGGCAACACCGCGCTGATCGTGACCGGCGCGCTGGTCGGCAGCTCGGGCGCGATCCTGAGCTACATCATGTGCAAGGGCATGAACCGCTCGATCATCAACGTGATCCTGGGCGGCTTCGGCACCGACAGCGCGGCGGCAGGGGCGGCGCACGCCAAGAACGACAAGCCGGTCAAGGCCGGATCGGCCGAGGACGCGGCCTTCCTGATGTCGAACGCGGGCTCGGTGATCATCGTGCCCGGCTACGGCATGGCGGTGGCGCAGGCCCAGCATGCGTTGCGCGAGATGGCCGACAACCTGAAGAAGAAGGGCGTGCAGGTGCGCTACGCCATCCATCCGGTGGCCGGCCGCATGCCGGGCCACATGAACGTGTTGCTGGCCGAGGCCAACGTGCCGTACGACGAGGTCTTCGAGCTCGACGACATCAACCGCGACTTCGCCTCGACCGACGTGGCTTTCGTGATCGGCGCCAACGACGTCACCAATCCCGCGGCCAAGAACGATCCGACCAGCGCCATCTACGGCATGCCGATCCTCGACGTCGAGAAGGCGCAGACCGTGCTGTTCGTGAAGCGCGGCATGGCATCGGGCTATGCCGGCGTCGACAACGAGCTGTTCTTCCGCGACAACACCATGATGCTGTTCGCCGACGCGAAGGTCATGTGCGAGAACATCGTCAAGGCGCTGGAGGGCGGCGGCCACTGAGCTTTCGTCCCGAGCGCAGCGACGGACCTCCCAACCGTCACAGAGAACGCCGGTGGAATAGGCGATAGATCCTTCGCTGCGCTCAGGATGACAAGGACTCGCCCCTCGCTGCCGTGCAGCAGCCTTGATCTGGCCGCGGCTTCGGGCTCCACTCCGGACCTCGTTCAGGGAGGAATTTTATGAAGACCGTCCAGTCGATGCTTGCCGAGGCCAATGCGGCCGTCCCGACCATAAGCCCGCAGGACGCCAAGGCGCTGGTCGGCAAGGCGGACGTGCTGTTCCTCGACGTGCGCGAGCCGCCCGAGGTCGCGACGTCAGGCAAGGTGCCGGGAGCGGTCGCCGTGCCGCGCGGGCTCGTCGAGTTCCGCGCCGATCCGGCCTCGCCGATGCACGACAAGGCCTTCGACCGGTCCAAGACGATCGTCGCCTACTGCGCGTCGGGCGGCCGCTCGGCGCTGGTCGGCAAGACGCTGAAGGACATGGGCTACGAGAACGTCCGTAACCTCGGCGGCTTCAAGGGCTGGGTCGACGCCGGAGGCGACGTCGAGAAAGTCTGAGATGTACGTCCTGTACGGGTTCGACCCGTCGCCCTATTCGGTGAAGATGCGGGCGATCCTGCGCTACCGGCGCATCCCGTTCATCTGGAAGGCAAGCGGCAATCCTCGCGACGCGGCGGTGGCTGCCGGCCTGCCGCCGGTGATTCCGGTGCTGCAGTTCCCCGACGGGCGGCTCATGAACGATTCGACGCCGCTCGCTCATGCGCTCGAACGTGAGCATCCCGGCGCGCGGTCGATCGTCCCGGACGATCCGGTCCAGGCCTATCTCAGCGACCTGCTCGAGGATTTCGGCGACGAATGGGTCACGAAGATGATGTTCCATTACCGCTGGTACTATGAGGCGGACCGCGCCTTCGCCCAGACCTGGGTCGTCACGTCGCGCGATCCGGTGATGCCGGCGGGGCCGCGCCGGGCGGCCATGCAGGCGTTCAACGACCGCCAGGTCGGCCGCATGGCGATGGTCGGCTGCACCGAGCAGAACCGGCCGATCATCGAGGACAGCTACCGCTTCGTGCTCGATACGCTCGACCGCCATGTGCGCGCGATCCCGTTCCTGTTCGGCTCGCGTCCCTCGCTCGCCGACTTCGGCCTGTTTGGGCAGCTTCAGATCCTGTCGGTCGATCCGACGCCGATGGCCGAGATGCGGGCGCGGGCGCCGGACGTCTATTGCTGGCTGCTGCGGCTCGACGATGCGTCCGGCGTCGATGGCGAATGGCTCGATGCTGCGGCGCCATTGCCGGACACGCTGATGGCACTGCTGAAGCATTGCGGCGAGACCTACCTGCCTTTCCTCGCCGCCAACACGTGCGCCCTGCAGGACGGCGCGGGCGAGGTCGCCCTCGACATCCAGGGCCGGCCCTACGCGCAGGCGCCGTTCCGCTACCAGGCGAAGTGCCACGACGCGCTGCGCAAGAAGCTCGCAGCGCTGGGGCCGGACGTCCGCCGGCGTCTCGATCCGGTTCTGGAGCAGGCCGGCTGCCTGAGCTTCCTCGCCTGACGTGTGCTATCGCGCCGTCCTGTTCGACATTGGCGGCGCGATAGACCTCGAGTTCGCCTGGGAGATGGCGGTCGACGGCGCGATCGCCGCCGCCTGCGGCATGGAAGGGGTTCGGGTCGACCAGGCCATGGTCGAGGCGGCGTCCGAGCAGGCTGTCGCGGCCTTTGCCGTCGACACCTACGGGCACATGATCGAGACTCTGTGCGGCGGCGAGCCGATCACGATGGCGCGCGTGCGCCAGCGGGTCGACGCGATGACCGGCAACCTCGACGCCTTCCAGTTGCGGCCCGGAATCGACGGCCTGCTGAAACGGCTGCAGGGGCAGGGCTTGCTGCTCGGCGCCATCGGCACGTCCTGGGAGCGGCTGGAGCGGGCAGGGATCGCGCCCTTCTTTACGCGCGCTCGCGAAGTCCCGGCGGACGCCTGCATCTTCGTCGGCGACCGTCTCGACAAGGACATCGCCCCCGCCAAGGCACGCGGCATGGCCACGATCCAGTTCAGGAGCGGACGCTACCGCCGCCAACAGCCGCGCGCCGCGGCCGAGACGCCGGACATGGTCGTCACCGACGTGCTGGAACTCGAGGCTGCGCTGAGGGTCCTGACGTAGTCTGCTCCGAGCACTCAGTGCGCGTGGGGATGATGGTGGCTCGCGCCGTAGCGGTGGATGTGGAGCGGTGCCTTGGCGAGGCCGGGGCAGAAGCTGCCGACCACTTTCTCGAGCCGGTCGTACAGCTTTCGTGCCTCGCCCATCGGAGCGGCACGCCGGGCTTGTGACGCGGCGGCCTGGGCGGCGAGCTTGGGCAGGTCGACGGTCAGCAGCTTGCGGTCCTCCACCACCATGCGGCCGCCGATCATCACGGAGTGAACGGCGCTGCCGTCCTCGGTGTGGACGATCTGGTTGACCGGGTCGTTCATCGGGATCCAGTTGATGTGGTGCAGGTCGAGGAAGACGATGTCGGCCTTGTAGCCCGGCTCGATCCTGCCGATCTGCTTGGCCAGGCCGAGCGCGCGGGCACCGCCTTCGGTCGTGGCGCGCAAGGCCTCCTCGGTGGTGATCCAATTCTCGACGTCGGGTCCCTGGACCTTGGAGGCGAGCGAGGCTAGCCGCATCGCTTCATAGACGTTCTGGTTGTCCGAGCAGCTTGCACCGTCGGTGCCGATCGCGACGTTGATGTTGCGCGTGAGCATGCCGCGCACGTCGGCGAGGCCGCTGCCCAGCCGCATGTTGGATCCGGGATTGTGCGCCACCGATGCGCCGCGGTCGCCCAGCCGTTTCATGTCGTCGTCGTCGAGCCACACGCCGTGCGCGACGGTGAAGCGGTCGGACACCAGCCCCAGCTCGTCCATGTGCGCGGCGAGCGAGGTGCCGTAGCGCTGGTAGCCGGCGATCACCTGCAGCTTGGACTCAGCGACGTGGGTATGCAGGCCGACGTCGTATTCCTTCGCGAGGTCGCGGCATGAGATCAGGAAGGCGTCGCTGCAATGGTGCGGGATGGTCGGTGCGAGCGCGAGCTGCACCATCTCGAACGGCCATTTCTGCAGCGCCTTCTTCATCTGCTTCGTCGTCGCCTTCCAGGGAGCGAGCTTGAAGCTCTCGACCTCCTTCTGCAGCGACGGCGGCAGCCGCTCCATCAGCCCGGGAATGGCCTCGAAGAAGGAGAGGTCGGCCACCATCGGCGCCAGCACGCAGCGCATGCCGACCTCCTCGTAGGCCTTGGCCATCGCCGACAGACCTTCGACGGACGGCAGGGGGAACTCGGCTGCCAGATCGTACGCCGCGGTGCAGCCCTTCAGGACCATCTCGGCGGCGCCGATCAGCGCCGACAGATATTTGTCTTCGAGGTTGCGCCCCACGCCCGTCCATTGGCTGGCGGTCAGCAGCAGCTCGAGCGACCAGCGGTCATGGAGGCCCTTGGCGAGATTGCCGGGCCCGTGCGTGTGGGCGTTCACCAACCCAGGGTGAAGCAGCCTGTGCCCTGCGTTTATCACAGCAGCGCCTTCGGGTGCTGCGAGCCCGGGCCGCCCTATTTCGGCGATGGTATCGCCTTTAATGAGGATGTCCGCAGGCGTGGCCTTGTGCTTGGTAATATCGAGTATTTTGCCACCGCGGATAACGGTGTGAGTGGGTCGCTTTGCCATGCCGACAGTGTCGCAAACAAGGTGCCAACAGGGCGAGCGAAAAGCGCGGGCGAATTCTACACCGGCAACGACCTTTTGCGAGTGGGCGTTAAATGCGTGCCGTACCCCTTACGGTTTGAACAGACCACAGGAGAGGACAACACCATGATGATTTCGACCATTCGCAAAGCTGCTCTCGCCGCCACTTTCCTCGCCGGTAGCGCGGTCTTCGCCTATGCCCAGACGAGCTCCACGCTTGGCGCCGGCGGCTCGACCGCGGGCTCCGGCTCGTCGTCCACCACGCTCGGCACCGGCGGCTCCGCGGCCGGCAGCGGCAGCGGCACCGGCTCGTCGTCGACTCTCGGCCTCGGCGGCGCGACCGCGGGCGGCGGCTCGTCGTCCACCACGCTGGGCACGGGCGGCTCCGCAGCCGGCAGCGGCTCGGGCACCGGCTCTTCCTCGACCATGGGCATCGGCGGCTCGACGGCGGGCGGCGGCTCGACCGGCACGACGCTCGGCACCGGCGGTTCTGCAGCCGGCAGTGGCAAGGGCGCTGGCACGTCCTCGACTATGGGAGCCGGCGGCTCGACGGCGGGGGGCGGCTCGACCGGGACGGCGGTCGGCACAGGTGGCTCGGCCGCCGGCCTGGACAAGGCCGACAAGGCAGCCGGCGATCATGGCAAGCAGGGCCGTGAGATGGCCCGCGACAACCAAGACAAGGACAAGACCAAGAGCCGTTAACAAGGACGGTTCAGGCGCTGCGCGGCCGAGGTCGCGCAGCGCTCTCTTTTTCTCTGCCCCGGTTCCAGGAGGTCGCTCGTGAAAGCGCTCGTCGTTTTTCTTGCGGTGTCGACCATGGGGGTTTCCATGGCTACCGCTCAGACCAGTTCCAGCAGCAGCAGTTCGAGTTCGAGCGGCGCGACAGCTGGCACGTCGTCTTCGTCCAGCAATTGCAAGGTCGTCGAGCTGAAGAAGGGGGAAGCTCCTCCATCGGGTTCCAGTTCGATGTCGACGTCGATCACCGCCGGCGGCGGCAAGGTTAGCGGCACCACCTCTGGTCCGGGCGGCACCGTCACCCATTCCGGCGGTTCGGGCAGCTTGTCGACCAGCAGCGCGTCGGACGGCAAGTCCGCGGTCGTGACCGATTCGAACGGCAACTGCACCGTCTATCGCAGAACGGAGTAGCAAAATGAAAGCCCTTCCCCTCGTCGCTGCGGCGTTCGTTCTTCTTGCGGCTTCTCCTCTGGCGCTCGCTCAGAGCGCGTCGACCGTCGGCGCGGGCTCGGCGTCGGACGGCAGCGGCACCGTCGGTTCTGGCGGCAGCGCGGCTGCCGGCGGCACCTCGGCATCGACGCTCGGAATGGGCGGCACCTCGACCGGCCCCTCCGGAACATCGTCGACGATCGGCGGCGCCGGCAGCGCGGCTACGTCGGATGGGGGTAAGGCCACCTCGAGCAACAAGGTGCACGAGAACCCGAACATGCTGAAGGATCAGGCCAAGGCAAAAGCCCAGGACGGTGGCACTTTCAGCAAGTCCATGACCAATACGAAGATCAAGGACGGCGAGCTCGACTCGCGCACGAAGTCGATGTCGCACGTGCCCGGCGGGCCGCCGGTCAAGTCGACGACGACCGAGTCCGTTCCCGTCAAGTAGACCCCTGTCCGGCCGGCCTCGAGGGCTTTCGCACGACCGTGCAAACCCTTAGGGTCGGCCGAGTCATGTCTGATCCAACGTCCCTCGCGGCCTATCGCGAGAAATGGCGGGAAGCGCCGCAGGGCAGTGACACCGACGGCCGCGCCTTTTCCTCGGACCTGCTGGGGCTGCCGGACGAGGCGCTGCTCACGCGCTGGGATGCGATGGCCGCGCGCCGCGCGTCGGGCGAGCTCGCCTGGCTCGAAACGCTGTATGCCGACACCTTCCGAGACCGCCGGGTGCTGGAGCTCGGATCCGGCCTCGGCTTCGATGCGTGCGCTTCGCCGCGCGCGGAGCGCGCTGGACGTGCGCCGACATCGTCGCCGACAATCTCGCGCTGATCGGCGGCGTCGCGGCGCTCAAGGGGCTCGGCGGCAGGATCGAGACGCATCTGATCGACGACGACCTGTCCTTTGCGGGGCTCGCGCACGGCTACGATGTCATCTGGGTGTTCGGCTCGATCCATCATGTGCCCTTCGAGACCACCAGGCGCGAAGCGCTCGCGGCGCTGGCGCTCATGAAGCCCGGTGGGCGCTGGATGGAGCTGGTCTATCCGCGCAAGCGGTGGTTGCGCGAGGGCGCGCTGCCCTTTGCCGAATGGGGCCGCCTGACCGACGGCGAGCGCACACCGTGGGCTGTGTGGCACGACATGGAGAAGGTGCGGCGGCGCTGGCGCCCGCCAGCTTTGTCACCGTGCTCGATTTCTCTTTCTGCGCCGACAACTACCGCTGGATCGATCTGCGTCATTCAGCATCTGGCGAGGACGCCATACCGTCGACTTCGATCGACCTTCTCGCGCTCGGGCGGCTGCAGCTCACGGGCGGGCGTCGGCGGCGTCTGTCGGCGCACAGCTGGTCGGTTGTCTGCCCGCCGGGCGCCCTTTCCGATTCAGCCGAGGTCGACCTTCGTCCGCATCTCGCTGGCCTTGGCGCGCCGCCCGTCGTCGCGCTCGATCTGGAAGTGCGCGTCGGACGAGGGGCCGTCGGCATCGGCTTGGCGGACGAGACCGGCGCGTATCTCCCTGCCGCCGAGGCGGTGGTATGGGCCAGTGAGCATTGGCAGCCGATCACGCTGCGCACCGCCGGCGCGGCAGCCTCGCGGTGCGCTCGGCCATCCTGCGTGGTGCATCCTGATCGTACTGGCGGCCGAGCCGCAGGGCGGCACAACGAGGCTGCCCGGTGTCGCTTGAGCGGGCGACGACAAGCGCTGTACCATCGACCTCTGACAGGGGAGGACGCGCAAATGCGGCACGAGCTCATCTCCGGCGACAATCACATCGATCTCACTTATTGCCCGCCCGACCTCTGGTCGGCGCAGGCACCCGCCAAATGGAAGAAGAACGCACCACGAGTCGAGGAACGTAACGACGGACAGCACTGGTTCGTCGACGACAAGGATCGCGGCATGTGGAACGGCGTCGGTCCCGGCTTCCTGCCCTACACCAAGGGCGCGTTCGGCCACGTCGACGAGATGAAGGAGGCGGGCTTCGAATGGGATAGCTATCCCGGCGCGGCGCCACGTCCGACCACGCCCGAGCTGCGCATCGCCGATCTCGATCGCGACGGGCTCTCCAAGGAGATCATCTACGGCTGCCTGATGATCAACGACCTGATCGAGGACGCCGAGCTGCGCGTCTGGTCGAACGCGCGCTACAACGACTGGGCGGCGGACTTCGCGCGCCGCTCCGATCCCAACCGTGTGTTCCCGCTGGCGATCATCCCCAATACCGATCCCGCCGCTGCGGCGGCCGAGGTGCGGCGCTGCGCAAAGCTGGGCTTGAAGGGCGGCGATCTCGCCTTCAAGCGGATGGGCCTGCCGCTATACCATCACGACTGGTACGCGCTGTGGGAGGCCGCGGCCGAGTGCAGGTTCCCGATCTCGTTCCACTCGACCGGCTTCAAGGCGGTTCGTGCGCCCGACACACCCGAGATGGAGAAGGAATACGCCGTCCAGCACAGGCTGGTGCGGTCGGCGCTGTTCCAGCTCGACACGATGGAAGTGCTGGTCTCGATCCTGGCGTCGGGCGCCTGCGAGAAATATCCCGACTTCAACTTCGTGCTCGGCGAATCGGGCGTGACCTGGCTGCCGTATGTGTTCGACCGCCTCGACACCGAGTATCACGACCGCGCCCGCGCGCTCGGCTTCAAGATGAAGCCCAGCGACTACTTCCGCCGCCAAGGCTACGTCACCTACCAGCAGGACAAATATCTCGAGCCGATCGTGCCGCTGATCGGCGAGGACAACATCATCTGGGGCGCCGACTACCCGCACCCGGATTGCATCTGGCCGAACTCGCGCGACACCCTTGCAAAGAATCTCGCCGGCTTCTCGGACTCGGTGCAGAAGAAGATCGTGCACGACAACGTGTCGAGGCTCTACGGCCTGAACTGACGGCCATCGCCTCGATGACGGGGGGGCAGACAACAAAAACCCTCGGGATTACCGAGGGTCGTCGTATCGCTCCACAACAGCGGTGCGGCTTACGAGGGCTTAGTAACCCTCGCGCTCCATACGCTTGCGCATCAGCTTGCGGGTGCGGCGGATCGCTTCGGCGCGCTCGCGGGCGCGGCGCTCGGAGGGCTTCTCGTAATTGCGACGGAGCTTCATCTCGCGGAAGATGCCCTCACGTTGCATCTTCTTCTTCAGGACGCGCAGCGCCTGATCGACATTGTTTTCGCGGACGAGAACCTGCACTTCGATCGCTTCCTTCCAAGCTTAAGGGTCCCGGAGAGGTCCCCGGGGCCGGAATTCGAGGCCGGGGTGGTATCACACGCCTCCCGCCTTGGGAAGCCCCGGTCGGATGCTTATAGTCTGTTCATGGATATTCCCGATCGGTCCGATTTCGATCCCGACGCCTCGCTGCGCGGCCAACTGGCCGAAGCGGTGGCGCATGAAGCCGCTTTTGGCGGCTGGAGCGACACTGCAATGCGCGCGGCAGCCCGCCAGATCGGAGCGCCGGAGGGCGAGGCGGAGCGACTGTTCCCGGGCGGTCCGGTCGCCGTCCTGGCGTGGTTGTCCGAACGTGCGGATCTACGGACCGTCGAGGCGATGGAGGCCGCCGGCGCGTCCGGATTGAAGATTCGCGAGCGCATCAAGATGGCGGTTCGTGCGCGCATCGAGCAGACGGTCGGAGGGCGCGAGTCCGTGCGGCGCGGACTTGCCACGCTGGCTTTGCCGTCGAACGCCGCGCTTGGGCTGAAGCTCCTCTACCGGACGGTCGACGCGATCTGGTACGCCGCGGGGGATACCAGCACCGATTTCAACTTCTACACCAAGCGGGCCACCCTCGCAGGCGTCTACAGCTCGACACTCTTTTACTGGCTGAACGACCGCAGCGAGGGCAGCGAGGCGACCTGGGGCTTCCTCGACCGGCGCATCGAGAATGTCATGCGCTTCGAGAAATGGAAGGCCGGGCTCGGATCGTGGCGTGGACCTAAGGGTTGGGCGGCGAGGGGTCCCAGCTCCCGACATAGGTGACGTGACCCATCTTGCGGCCGGGTCGCACCTTGGCCTTACCGTAGAGATGCAGGCGCGCCGTAGGGTCGGCGACGATACGAAGCCAGCCGTCGGCCTCGTCGCCGATGAGGTTCTCCATGCGGGATGGCGCCAGTACATCGACGGCGCCGAGCGGCAACCCGCAGATCGCGCGCACCAGCTGCTCGAACTGGCTGGTCGCGCAGGCGTCGATCGTCCAGTGGCCTGAATTGTGCGGGCGCGGCGCCATCTCGTTGGCCAGCACGCGGCCGTCCCTGGTGACGAACATCTCGAGCGCCACCAGACCCACGAGGTCGAGGCTCAGGGCGAGCTGCACGCCGAGCTGCTCTGCGCGGGCCAATACCGTCTCCGGCAGGCCCGAGGGGACCGTCGTGGTGCGCAGGATACCGTCGCGATGATGGTTGAGGCCGATCGGGAAGCAGCGTGTCGTCCCGTCGAGGCCGCGCGCGACGATGGCGGAAATCTCGCATTGGAAGTCGACGAGCGCCTCGAGAATGCATTCCCGCCGCCCGAGGCGGTCCCATGCGGCCTTCAGCCCGTCTCGCGTGGTGACCCGCGCCTGACCCTTGCCGTCGTAGCCCTCAGTGCAGGTCTTGAGGATGCCGGGTAGGGCTGTCGCCGCGGCGAGATCGGCCTCGCTGCCGATCGGCTGATAGTCGGCCGTGCCGATGCCGGCTTGCCGGAAGAACGCCTTCTCACGCAGCCGATGCTGGGCGAAGTGGATCGGCTTGATCCCGGGACGTACGGGCCTATGTCGCTCGCACTCGGCGACAGCCTGTTCCGGCACGTTCTCGAACTCGTAGGTGATGACGTCGGCCTGAGCGGCGAATCGGGCGAGGGCCGCCTCGTCGTCGTAGGAACCCTGGATCAGCCCGGCCGAAACCTGTCCTGCGATTGCATCGGCCTCGGGCGAGTAGATGATGGAGCGGTAACCCAGCCGCGCTCCAGCCAATGCGATCATGCGGCCGAGTTGCCCACCGCCCAGGATGCCGATGGTCGAACCCGGCGGAGTGATCGTGTTGACCGGCACTGGGCTAACGGGGAGACGGGACGTCGTCGGACGGCGCCAAGGCTACCGCATCGGTCTGCGCGGCGCGCCAGGCGGCGAGCGCTGCCGCAATTTTGGCATTGCCAAGGCCCACGATTGACGCCGCCAGGAGGGCGGCATTGACGGCGCCGGAGCGGCCGATCGCGAGCGTGCCCACGGGCACTCCAGCGGGCATCTGGACAATGGAAAGCAGACTGTCCATTCCCTTCAGGGCGGCACTTTCCACGGGGACGCCGAGAACCGGAAGGGCCGTCATGGCCGCAGTCATGCCCGGGAGGTGGGCCGCGCCGCCGGCACCCGCGATGATCACCTTGAGGCCGCGCTTCTGGGCGCCGCCGGCATAGGCCGCCATTCTTTGCGGGGTCCTGTGGGCGGACACGATCCGCGCCTCGAAGGGGACGCCCAGTGCCTCGAGCGTATCCGCGGCGTGCTTCATGGTCACCCAGTCCGACTGGCTGCCCATGATCACGCCAACCAGGGGAAGGCTCTTCGCGGTCTTGGCCATGGTCTCTCAGGCGATGATGTCGGGGATGAGCTGGCTTTCCAGCTTCGTGATCTGGTCCTTGAGCCCGAGCTTGCGCTTCTTCAGGCGCTGCAGCTGCAGCTGGTCGAACGGCGGCTTCTCGATCAGCCGTTCAATCACGTCGTCGAGATCACGATGCTCGACCCTCAAGGCCTCGAGTCTGGCCTTGGTGGCGTCGAGGTCCACGTCCTGCGGGTCGGTATCGTTGCTCATCGGCGTCGCGCCGTGTACCCCTTCGGCCGCTCGAAGGGAAGCATGTCGGATTTCCTGCCCCACCCGTTCTGGAACTTTTCGCTGGAAATCTATGCCGGCGAAGGCGTCGCGCAGGCTTGCCTGGACCTCCAGGATCGCCGCGGCTGCGACGTGAATGTGCTGCTGTTCTGCTGCTGGCTGGGCGCGTCCGGCCGGCCGAGCCTGACGGTCGATCGGCTGCGGGCCATCCTGAAGGTGAGCGACGTCTGGCAAAGCGAGATCGTCCGCCCGCTGCGCCAGGTCCGGCGACTTCTCCGGGACAAGCCGTGGCACGAAGCCTTGCCCGAGACGGTCGACGCCGCCCGCCGCCGGGTGGCCGACGCCGAACTGGCAGCCGAGCACGCCGAGCAGCTCAAGCTGGCAAGTCTTTACAGTCCCCCGGCCGACCGGGATCGTCCGCTAGAGAAGCGCCTGCGCTCTGCGATCGGCAATCTCGGGGTCTATGCAGTCTGCCTGGGGGTCGTGCCCGACGCCCGCGACCGCGCCGACGTGGTCGCCCTGATGACGGCGATCTTTCCGGGGCTGCCGCTGGAGGAAGTAAAGCAGGCCGTGGGCGGCCTTCCGCCAGCGCCCTGACGCTTCGAGTCGTCGAGGGCAAACTCGCAGGTTGTCAACAAGGCCGGGCGGGCGGGTTGATTCTGCTTCATCGAAGGGTCACATTTGAGGGGTCGCCACAGAGCACGGAGGTCGTCTATGAGCACCGTAGATCACGTCGAAGCGCTGAAGGCCAAGCATGCTTCTCTCGAGCATGCGATCAGAGAGGAAATTGCGCGACCGCATCCCGATGACGATGCGATCTGCAGCCTCAAGAAGAAGAAGCTCCAGATCAAGGACGAGATCACGCGGCTGATCGCCAAGCCGCATTAACGCAAGCAATCAAGGACGATTTTCCGATCGTCTCGGCCGCCGGCGGCACGTGGGCGGAATTGCCTGCGCACGTGCAACAGCCGCGCGTCGACACCTTCGGCCGCGCCTGAAGGCAGCCGCAGAAGGTCAATTGATCTTGTGCAGGTTCACGGTCCATGCCGCCGGGCCATAGCGGCCCTGCGAGCGGCCGGTGCAGTCGGCGACGCCGTTCGCTCCACGTTGGCAGACCAGCTGGTCTGCATACCAGTGCGAGCCGTCGTTGCAGGTGGTGTCCGAGTCGCGCAGGGCGAGGCGGGACCCGTTGAATTGCGCCCGAGCCCGAGTACGGCAGGCGGTGCGGCCGCGTCGCCATTCCATGCTGCCGTTGCCGTTGGCGTCGAAACAGTAGGACGAGACGCCGAACTGCGTCTGAGATGTTTCGTGCTTGAACGGATCGGTTCGCCAGCAGCCCTGCATGAAGGAGTAGTCGTTGGTCGGTGCCGCGGGCATGCGCATGCGCCCGTCTGACGGTGGAGGCCGGGGTGCTTGTGGCGGGGGTGCCGGGGGCGGGGGAACTGCCTTGGCGATCTGCGGGGGCTTGGGTGGTTCCTTCGGCGGCGCCTTCGGTTCCTCTCGTGCAACCTCGGGCGGCTTGCAGGCGGCGATGCGCTTCTTCAGTTCGCTTTCGATTGCCGCGAGCTCGAGACGGAGCGCCTTGGCGCGTGCCTCCTCGGAAGAAAGCGAGGCCTTCATAGCTGGTGACGGATCGGGCGGGGGAGCAGCAGGGTCGGGCGCCGGCGGTCCTTCGCGCGTCTGCATCGCCAGATCGGGATCGGCTGGCAGCAGCTCGCGGAGCAGCCAGGCGCCGCCCAGCAGGAGAAGCAACAGCGGCAGCGCCAGGAGCATGGAGCGGAACCATGGGATCGTGGCGGGTGCTGTGCGCATGGCCAGCGCCGTCGGCGGCGGCGAGGGCACATCGAGCACCGACACCCGTCCGCTCGGCAGGTCCGGCGCTCGGGGCAGGGGAGGGCCCATCAGGCTCGCCGCTGCCTCTTTCTCGTATCCCCAGCACACGACGACCGTCCGGTCGCCGACCAGGAACACGAACGACTCCGCCGGCTTCTTCGCGGCGAGCTGCAGCGAGCGCCCGACCAGACCGATATCGTCGCCGGTGCCGGCGGTGGTGAGCGTGCCGCCGAGCTTTGCGATGTCGGTCAGTCCGGCGTCGACCTTGGCGAGAATTTCGCTGCGCCGTGCCGGATCGAGATCGGCGACCCGCCGTACGTCGCCGGACCAGCCGGCATACCAGTCGATCGCCTTGCCATCCTCGTGGAGCTGCGGCTCGGCCAGCAGGTCGGCCGCGGAATCACCGAGGCGGCGGCGAATGACGCGGCGCAACTGGCCCGCCGCGTTGTGCAGCGGCTCGCCGCGTACGCCGAGCGGGCGGACGCCGGTACGCGTGGTTACGATGAGCGTGCTCTCGCCGGACATTCCGCGCGGAGATTAGCCGTCCGATTGTGGCGCCGTCATGCCCTTCCGGCCGGCCCGCGACCCTGCCGTCGGGGAGGACCTCAGGCCGTTTTCGCCCAGTCGCGCAGCACGTATTTCTGGACCTTGCCGGTCGAGGTCATCGGCAGGTCGCGGAACACCACGAATCTCGGGCATTTGAAAGAGGCGAGGTTGGCCCGGCAGTAGGCGATGATGTCCTCGGCCGTGGCCGACGCGCCGGGTTTCAGTACGACGAATGCGCAGGGCGTCTCGCCCCATTTCTCGTCGGGCTTGGCGACGACGGCCACGTTGGCGACGGCGGGATGCTTGATGATCACGCCCTCGACCTCGATCGTCGAGATGTTCTCGCCGCCCGAGATGATGATGTCCTTGGAGCGGTCGCGCAGCTCGATGTAGCCGTCCTCGTGCATGACGCCGAGATCGCCGGAATGGAACCAGCCATGCTCGAACGCCTCCCGCGTCGCGGTCGGGTTCTTGAGGTAGCCCTTCATGACGAGGTTTCCGCGGAACATGACCTCGCCCATCGTCGCACCGTCGCGCGGCACCTCTTCCATTGTCGCGGGATCCATCACGGTCACGCCGTCCTCGGCGGCATAGCGCACGCCCTGGCGGGCCTTCAGCCGGGCACGCTCGCTCGAGTCCAGCGCGTCCCAGTCGTCGTGCCAGGCGCAGACCGTGGCCGGCCCGTAGACTTCCGTCAGGCCGTAGACGTGCGTGACGCGGAAATTCTCCTTCTCCAGCGCCTCGAGCACCGCTGCGGGCGGCGGCGCGGCGGCAGTCATGAACTCGATCCGGCGCGGCAGCTTGCGGCGTTCCTCGGGCGTGGCGGCGATGATGAACTGCATGATGATCGGCGCGCCGCACATGTGCGTGACGTCGTGATCGGCCAGCGCGTCGAAGATCGACTTGGCGCTCAGGCGGCGCAGGCAGACCGAGGTGCCGGCGACCAATGCCAGGGTCCACGGGAAGCACCAGCCGTTGCAATGGAACATCGGCAGCGTCCAGAGATAGATCGGATGCAGGCCGGTCGGCCATTGCACGGCGTTGCCGTAGGAGGCCAGGGTCGCGCCGCGGTGATGGAACACTACCCCCTTTGGATTGCCGGTCGTGCCCGAGGTGTAGTTGAGCGAGATCGCGTTCCATTCGTCGGCGGGATACTGCCAGTCGAAGTCCGGGTCGCCGGTGGCGATGAACTCCTCATAGGTCGTGTCGCCGACCGGCACGCCCTCCTTGAATTGCGGATCGTCGATGTCGACGACCAGCGGCTGGACCTTGGCGATCGACAGTGCCTCGGTGGCGACGCGGTGGAACTCGCGGTCGACGATCAGCACCTTTACCTCGCTGTGGTCGAGGATGAAGGCGATCATCGCCGCATCGAGTCGGGTGTTGAGGCAGTTCAACACGGCGCCGGTCATCGGCACGCCAAAATGCGCTTCGTACATCTCGGGCACATTGGGGGCCATGATCGCCACCGTGTCGCCGATGCCGATGCCGATCCTGTCGAGTGCGGAGGCGAGCCTACGGCAGCGCTCGTAGGTTGCGGCCCACGTCTGACGCCGCGGCCCGTGCACCAGGGCGAGGCGCTCGGGATAGACGCTGGCGCTGCGTTCGAGGAACTGCAGCGGCGTGAGCGGTGCGTAGTTGGCCGCGTTCTTCTCGAGGTCGCGCTCGAAGATTCCGCCGGCCGGCGGCGGCGTCTTGTGCGGCGCGGGCCGCGGGCTCGGCATGCGCTTGACCGACGGCCGGTCCTTCACCGGGCGGCGCAGCGAGGGGCGGGCGGCACTCTTGGAGGCAGCCTTGCCGGCGGCCTTGGGCGCCGCCACCTTCTTCCGGACGGTCTTTCGAACGGGCGACTTCTTCGCGGCCGGTTTTTTCGCGGCGGCCTTCTTTACGGCGGCGTTTTTGGCCTTCGCAGTCTTCGATTTGGCGGGCCCACCCTTGCCCGCGACCTTTTTCAATTCCTTCTTGGCCATGACCCGTCCTTTGTCGCCCGTGCCGGACAGTCTCTCATGAAGTCCGGTGGAGAACACCTGCCCGAATTCGCACAAGGTCAGCAAAAGTGATCTTGAACCATCCGGGCGGGCGTCACACATTGTTGGCGTCGGCACAGACCGGCAACAGGGGTTTGGAAATGAGAACAAGTCGTATTCTGGCGGTGATGGCCGCGATGATCATTCTGGTGCCGGCCATGGCCGACGCGCGCGTCGGCGGCGGCGGCAGCCGCGGCAGCAAGACCAACCAGGCACCGCCTCCCACGCAGACGGCGCCGGCCGCCAAGCCTGTCGAGCGCTCGGTCACGCCGTCCCAGCAGGCGCAGGCCCGTCCCAACGCAGCGCCCGGCGCCACTCAAGGCGGCTTCTTCGCGCGCAATCCCTTCATGTCCGGCTTGATGGGCGGACTGCTCGGCGCCGGTCTGATCGGCATGCTGTTCGGCGGCGGTTTTGGTGGCTTCGGCGGAATGGCCGGCATGCTCGGCCTGCTCCTGCAGCTCGCGCTGATCGGCGGCCTGGGCTACCTCGCTTATCGCCTGATCAAGGGCCGGTCCGCCGCTCCCGCGGCCCCGCGGCCAGCCTTTGCGGGCGGAATGCCGGCACCCGGACCGGGCCCGGCCGGCTCGCCGATGGGCCGCAGCCTGCTCGCCGGGCTCGGTGGAGGCGGTGCCGGCGCTGGCACCGGTGCGGGCGCTGCGGCCGCCACGGCTTCGTCGAACCTCGCCATCGCGCCGGAAGACTTCAACACCTTCGAGCGCATGCTGTCGGACATCCAGTCGGCCTTCAGCAAGGGCGATCTCGCCGCGCTGCGCACCATGGTCACGCCCGAAATGCTCGGCTACTTCTCCGAGCAACTCTCGGTCAACGCCAGCCGCGGTGTCGAGAACAAGGTCGAGGCGGTCAAGCTCGAGCAGGGCGATCTGGCCGAGGCGTGGAGCGAGGGCGGGATCGACTACGCCAGTGTAGCGATGCGCTTCAGCATGATCGACGTGACCCGCCGCATCGCCGACGGCACGATCGTCGAGGGCAATGCTCAGGTCCGCACCGAGGCGACGGAAGTCTGGACCTTCCTGCGCAGCCGCGGCGGCAACTGGATCCTCACGGCGATCTCGGAAGGCTGATCGATCCTTCGTCTCGTCAGCATCGGGGCGCGCCACCGGCAGGTGGCGCGCCCTTTTCGTTGGGAGCCGGTGAATGCAGTCTGCGTTGGCGGCCTATTCCAGCTTGATGTCGAGCTCCTTGATCAGCCCTGCGAAATAGATCCTGTCGTCGCCGAGCTGCCGCCCAAAGTCGCCCGGCGACTGGTGCTGCGCAATCTGCGCCACGTTCAGCAGCTTCTCCTTGAGGTCCGGCTGGGCGGCTGCCTTGGCGGCCTCCTCGGAGATGCGCTCGAGCGCTGCCGGCGGCGTCCCCTTCGGCGCCAGCAGGCCGAACCAGCTGCGCTCGCGAAAACCCTTCAGGTCGAGCCCGGCCTCGCGGGCCGTCGGCACGTCCGGCAGGTCGGGCAGCCGCACCGCGCCTTCCTGCAGGACGGTCCGCACCTTGCCCGACTTGTGGTAGGGCACGAAGGAGGGATCGAACACCATCTGGATGCGGCCGTCGAAGATGTCGCCGGTGGCGTCGACGATGGTCTTGTAGGGAGCGTGCTGCATCCTGATGTCGGCAGCGCGGGTCAGCACCTCGCCGGTGAGATGGGTGATCGTCCCCAGCCCCGACGAGCCGTACCAGTATTGCCCCGGGTTCTTCCGCGCCAGCGCGACGAACTCCTGCCAGTCGTTGGCGCCGAGCTTGGGGGTGATGGTGACGGCCAGCACCGGGGTCGAAAGCCGGCATACGCCCACGAGCGCATCGGGGTCGTACGGCACCTTCCGGACCGACGGCGTGATCGCCATGACCGCGGTGGGCGACAGCAGCAGCGTGTAGCCGTCGGGCGCGCTGCTCGCGACCATGGCCGCACCGACACCGCCCGACGCGCCGGGCTTGTCCTCGACGACGATCTGCTGGCCGAGCGCGGCGCTCATCTTCTCGGCGTAGAGCCGTGCGACCTGGTCGGCCGAGCCGCCCGGCCCATAGGGCACGATCAGCCGGATCGGCCTGGTCGGCTTCCAGCTGCTCTCGCCGCGCGCGGCGATCGGCGTCAATGCGGCCGGCGTCAATGCGGCAAGTCCGGCCGCGAGCGCGGCACGACGGCGAATCATCTGTTCCTCTTGGGGTGGTGCTTCTTGTTGGCGTGAGGATACGCGTGGTGGCGTCCCGCAGGGAAGGCGTCTAAGGTCCGCGCCGATCGCTACCCGAGGAGTTTCGGCCCATGAGCAAGAACGTGAAGTCCCGCCAGTCCGCCAACCTGGCGACCCCCACCGATCTCGGGGAGAACGCAACCCGGGACATATCGGGCGGGCTGAACATCCTGCTCGCCGACGTCTACGCGCTCTACTTCAAGACCAAGAATTTCCACTGGCACGTCTCGGGCCCGCACTTCCGCGACTATCACCTGCTGCTCGACGAGCAGGCCGACCAGATCTACGCCATGGGCGACCCGATCGCCGAGAGGGTCCGCAAGCTCGGCGGCAACACCATCCGCTCGGTCGGCCAGATCACCAAGCTGCAGCGGGTGCTCGACAACGACGCCGACTACGTCACCCCGCTCGACATGCTGGCGGAGCTGCGCGAGGACAACAAGGAGCTCGCCAGGCACATGCGGACGCTCCACGAGCTCTGCGACGAGCACAACGATGTCGCCACCGCGAGCCTGATCGAGAACTGGATCGACGAAGCCGAGCAGCGCACCTGGTTCCTGTTCGAGGCCGGCCGCCGCACCGAGGGCTGACGCCGGGCTGGAGCGCGGTTCTCCTTCGTTCAGCGCGTCTCCGCCCATCTGATGACCCGGTCCACGAACGCGTCGCACGCGTCGATCTGCGAGCGGGCGACGAACTCGTCGGGCTGGTGCGCCTGCGCGATGTCGCCGGGGCCGCAGATCACGGTCGGGACGCCGTGGCCGCGGAAGATGCCGGCTTCGGTGCCGTAGGGCACGGCGTAGGTCCGGTTGCCGCCGGTCCATTCGAGCGCGAGCTTGGCGGCCTCGACGTTCTCCTCGGGATTGAGGGCGGGCAGGAACGAGCGGCGCTTTAGCTCGATGTTGGCGTCCGGGTGCTTCGCCTTCATCTTCGGCAGCAGCAGTTCGGCGACATACTTCTCTGCCCGGCGCTGCACTTCCCACGGATCGTCGCCGGGCAGGGTGCGATAGCCCCAGTTGAGCGTGCATTCGCGCGCCAGGATGTTGCCTGCAGTGCCGCCTTTCATGACGCCGACATTGATCGTGGTGTGCCCGGGCACCGTGTCGATATCGCTGCGCTTGCGCTGGGCCAGCTCGGCCTGCAGCTCGTTCAGCCAGTGGATGAAATCGCCGGCGAAGTGGATGGCGCTGACACCGAGATGGGTCATCGACGAATGCGCCTCGACGCCGGTGAAGGTGGCGACGATGCCGCCGCCGGCATTCTGCGCACTGACCACGCCCATCATGGTCGGCTCGCCGACGATCACCGCGCGCGGGCGCGGGACGTTGCCCATCAGTCTCTCGACCAGCGCCGGCGCTCCGAGGCAGCCGACCTCCTCGTCGTAGCTGAAGGCGAAATGCATCGGCACCTTGAGCCTGGCGCGCTGGAAGGCGGGGACGTGGCTCAGCACGACGGCGATGAAGCCCTTCATGTCGCAGGTGCCGCGACCGTAGAGGTTGCCGTCGGGCTTCTCCGTCAGGGTCCAGGGATCCGTGCTCCACGGCTGGCCGTCGACCGGCACGACGTCGGTATGGCCCGACAGCACGATGCCGCCTTCGGTGGCGGGGCCAATGGTGGCGAACAGGTTGGCCTTGGTGCCCTCGGCGTTGGGCACCAGCGTGCTGGCGACGCCGAACTCGGCGAGGTAGCCCCTGATGTCCTCGATCAGGTCGAGATTGGAATTGCGCGACGTGGTGTCGAACGCCACGAGACGCTGCAGCATATCGATCGAAGAGGGGGCCTGGGTACGCATGCCGGCAGCGTGCCATCTTAAGGGCCGAGGGCCAAGGGACTGATTCTGCACGCAGAATTCCCGGAGCGCCCGGCGCTTCGTTTGACACTGCCGACCCTGGCCGGTAGAACCGGCCCGCATCCGTCGTGGATATTTCGATCGCCGGGGTCTTAACGGGCTCGCGGAGAGGTGGCCGAGCGGTCGAAGGCGGCGGTTTGCTAAACCGTTAATGGGGGTAAACCCCATTCGAGGGTTCGAATCCCTTCCTCTCCGCCATTACCGCCCGAGACAACTGTCTCTCGGCCAAGCTGGGGTCGCTTAATCCCCCAGGAACTGCGGGACTAAGCGAATTAGCCTCGCGACTTCGCTGAACCGACGCACGCCCGTTTCTCGTCTCTCTGGCCCTTTTCTCTCCAGAGCTCTGGACTCCGACGAAACAGTACGGACCTTCAAGTCGTTGATTCGAGGTCGAAATCAGGAAGCAAAATTCTGTGCATTTGAAAGATCGTTTGGAGTCCATTGGCAACTGATCTCAAACGTGGGGGCGGGATGACGAGACGTCAAAGTCTGGGAACCCTTCCGCGCTCAAAGGCAATCCCGAGCCGGGCCCCGGTGACGGGGAAGGTGTAGAGACCAGACGGCGTCGGCCTACGTCCCGCGGGGCATACGGCGATGGGGTGGTCCGGGCCCCGAACCCGAGAGGGGAGGCGAAAGCCGAAGTGGTAGAGTTCAGCGGGTCCCTGGTGCGCCTACCAATCCTCAGCAAAAGGCTTCGGCACTATGAGCCGAAGCCTTTTGCTCCTGCAAGCATGCGGCGGATCGCTCGGGCGATAAGGTGTTGTCTTGTCCCCGGAACTCTGCTGGCATGGCCCTAGTCCGGGTGCGCAGGCAAAAGTCGTCTTTCCTACAATGGCAGGAGAAGGTCCCACGAACGTCACTGCGTCGTGTGCGTGGATGCGAGGGGAAAATGAAAGCATTTCTATCCCATTCTTCCCGGGATAAGGGGATCGTCTGTGATGTCTTCAATATGCTTGGCGCCGCAAACGCGGAACTGGACGCCGAGACCTTCGATCGGGGTCTGTTAAACGTTGCTGCGATTCAAGAGGCACTAAAGCGATCATCGCTGTACGTGCTCTTTCTGAGTCATAGTGCGGTCGCCTCCGGGATGGTGCGATATGAAGCGTTGCAGGCCCAGGAACTGGTCGCTCGCGGCATCATGGAAATGTTTCTGGTCGTCTGCCTCGACGAAAGCGCGTTTGCCTCCGCGGACGAGAACTGGAAAGGATTCAATTTCGTTCGGAAGGCTGTCTCCGCCCAATCGATAGCGCGGCTAGTCCAATCACAACTGGCAGTCGGACAAGCGCGGAGGAAAGCGACGAAGCAACCCTTCGTCGGTCGGTTCGAGGAACAGGATTCCGTAAAGACAGCCCTCAGCGCTTCCGGTCCAAAAACGGCCGCTCTATACATTTCTGGAAACGTAGGCATCGGTCGGCGAACCTTCGCAAAGCGCATTTTTCAAGATCGATTCCCGGCAGTAAATCAATTGTTTCCCGAGCTACGGGTCGATGAACTGGACGGAACGCTGGAAATCTATCGGAAGCTAAATGAATTAATTACTCCCATAAGTACGTTGGCTGCATACCGAGCGCGGATAATGGGTTTTACGATCGCCGGTGAGGAACAGAGAGCAGCTCTCATCGCACAATTGCTAACTAGGTTGCTGGAAGCTCGCGAGTCTTTACTTGTCGTCGATAACGGAGGGCTTTTGACTGACGACGGAAAGCTGCAACCAATATTTAAAAGAGTAATAGAATTGTTGGGCTCCCAAAGCTATCCGCCGATGGCTATGATCGCTGAGAGAATGGTTCCCCGGCGCTATCGGAGTGAAACGCCGACAATCATATTCTGTCCCCTTCCTTCGTTGAACACGGATCAGTTGAAGCAACTTATTTCTTTCAAGCTTCAAGACGCAGATATCTCATATACTGATGAAGACGTACGACAGTTGACTGATCTGAGTGACGGGCATCCTTTTAACGTGCAGATGCTCGTCGATGCCATCAGGGAGCACACGCTCAAAGTATTCTTGGCCGACCCATCGGACTTTAATCAATGGAAGCAACGCCAAGGTGCCGCCTTCCTCAAAAAGCTTTCGTTCTCCCAAGAGGAAACCCGAATACTGGCAGGGTTGCGGGATTTTCGAGGGCTAGACTTCGACACACTCGTGCTCCTCTCAACCTCAGAATTGCAAGTAGCGGGGAGAGCGGTGGCGCGCCTGCTAGACCTGCATATCATCGAGGCGGCGGGTGAGGTGCTTCAAATTTCTCCACCGATCCGAGCTGCGATCGAGCGCGACTCGAGGTTTGTGCTTGCCGCACAGGATCGTCGGAACGCGCTCCAAGTAGTTAGTGGCGTTCTGCATATTGACAGCGAGGCGAAGGACGTTTCGATCTCCATGATCGATGCTGGCGTCTTGGCCACGTTACAGGATGGACGGGATGTGCCGGAAACTTTCTCAGTCTTCCTGTTTCCCTCGCATCTGGTTTGGCTAGCCCGGAGGAAATACCACGAGAAGCGCTACCGGGATTGTATTCGGCTTTCCCGCGCCGCGTTAGAGGGTGCCGACAACCGCTTGTCAGTCGCGGGCCAAATCGAGGCATGTCGCTATCTCTGTCTGGCTTCGGCACATCGCAACGAAAAGTCTGATTTCGATTTCGGTATTTCGGCGCTGCGGCGTTTTCCCAGCGACGCTCGAGCAAAAAGCAATATGAATTTCTTACTTGGGTTCAATGAGAGATTAGCCGGGCGGCTGCCAGAGGCTGAGAAGTATATGCGAATCGCATACGATGCTT
>JAHCJV010000074.1 GCA_026126105.1 Enhydrobacter sp. | reverse complement strand
GGGTGCCTGGCGTGCGGTGCCTGAACCCGCGGGGTAGCAGGGGCAGGATCGATGTAGAGATCTCCGCCCTGGATGCGCAGCGCGTGGCTCGGCACCGCGGCCGCAACACCTGGCCGTGCCTGCCCGGTCGAGCGATGAAACATCCAGTTGTGCCAGGGACAGACGATGTAGTCGTCCTTCAGGGACCCTTGGCCGAGAGGTCCGCCGGCATGATTGCAGAGTCCGGATACTGCCCCGAACGCGCCGTCGCGATAGGAAAGAGCAATGGGGACTCCGCCGACGTCCAGCTGCCGAAGAGCGCATTTCTTCAGGTCTTCGATTGTTCCCAGCCGCTGCCAGTTCTCGTGGGCCTGGTCCGCCATCTCGTGTCCTTTCCCGATGCAAGCAGCCGAAGTCCGTGCTCGCCAGAATAGGCAACCACTCCCCGACAAGCCATCGCAACAGCCCTGTGCATCCTTGAGAGACGAGGTGATTGCCCGGTAGGTGGACGTCGATTATTGAGGCATCGCTCTGTGACGACGTGGTGAAGACGGGCTAAAGCTCGGTGAGGGTTTGATTCTCTCCTTTTCGGGGATGAGGACGAGGCCGATGCGCATCGCCATCCACACCCTGGGAACACGCGGCGACGTGCAGCCCTATATCGCGCTGGCGGTCGGGTTGCGCGAGGCCGGGTTTACCGTGTCGCTCGCGACCTCGCCGCAGTTCGAGGCGTTCGTCGCGCAGCACGGCATCGCGTTCGAGCCATTGCCGGGCGACATCGTCGAGCTCGTGCAGACGCCGCTCGGCAAGGCGGCGCTTTCCGGACGCCATAAGCTCGTTGCGGCCCTTCGCCTGCTTCGCGAGATCCGTCCGATGTACGAGCGCCTCGTCGCCGCGCAGTGGGCGGCGGCGCGCGGCGCCGATGCCATCGTCTATCATCCCAAGGCGATCGCGGGGAACCACATCGCGGAGGAGCTCGGCATTCCGGCGTTCGTCGCGTTGCCGCTGCCGGCCCTGTCGCCGACGAAGGCGTTTCCGAGCCCGTTGCTGCCGTTCGCGGATCTGGGGCCGCTCAACCGCGCGAGCCACCGGCTCGTGACCCGGTTCGGCGATCTGGCCTTCCGCAAGCAGGTGAGGCGATGGCGGGAAGAGGTGCTGGGGCTCTCCGGTCGCGCCGGCTGGCTCACGCTGCGGGGGAGGCCGGTGCCGCGGCTGTACGCCTACAGCCCGGCCGTCGTGCCCGTGCCGGACGATTGGGACGAGAGCGCCGTCGTGACCGGCTATTGGTTCCTCGAAGCGCCCAGCGCATGGCAGCCGCCGGCCGAGCTGACGGCCTTCCTCGAGAGCGGACCGCCGCCGGTCTATGTCGGCTTCGGGAGCGTGCCCTCGGCCGACGGGGAGGGGATGACGGGCCTCGTACTGGAGGCCCTGGCGAAGTCCGGCCAGCGCGGCGTGCTGGCGACCGGGTGGGGCGGGCTCGGCCGGCGGGCCATGCCGCCGCAGGTCTGCGTCATCGACTCCGCGCCGCACGACTGGCTTTTTCCCCGCATGGCCGCCGTCGTGCATCACGGCGGATCGGGCACCACCGCCGCCGGCCTGCGCGCGGGGCGTCCGTCGATCGTCTGTCCGGCGTTCGGCGACCAGCCGTTCTGGGCGCACCGGGTGGACGCGCTGGGCGCCGGGCCGCCGCCCATCCCGCACCGCGGCCTGACCGCCGACCGTCTGGCGGCCGCGATCCGGCGTGCGACGGGCGAACCGTCATTTCAGCAGCGCGCGTCGGCGCTGGCGGGCGCCATCGGGCAGGAGGACGGCGTGGCCAATGCCGTGGCGTTCATCCGCGAGCGGCTGAAGGGCTGAGACGCGGGCGGGTGTAACCGCACCATCCGGATGACGCCCTGCTGCTGACGGAGTTCGAGGACGGCCTCCGTCACGAAAGGCCCGAAAACAACTCCGTGAGGAGCGATATCGCCATCTCGACGGTGCGGACCGGGGATGGTTGACTGGACACGATAAACAACCCCGGGTGCGCTGTCCGAAGACGGCAGCCCGGCCGGCCACCGGTGGTGCCTATGACGAAGGCGAGATACTTCGAGATCGGTCTGGTCTCCCTCGAACTCGTGGCGGTGCTGATTGCGACCGGTATAGCGGTGTACGTCTCCGTCTGGGTCGGCGTGCTTCTGCTCGTCCCGCTGCTGCTGAGCCTGGTCGCGCTGGTTTGCAACTTCGATGCCTGGATCGTGCGACGCATATCGACGCCGGACAACCCGCTGATACTGTCGCTGTGCGCGTCCGGGTTCGTGGGCGTCCACCGGCGCGTGCTGAGGCTGCTGCCGTCGAGCCCGCGATGCCGGTTCTGCCTGGTGCCGTTCGGTGGCGTCGGCAAGGCGTTCGGCATCCGGCCGTCGGGGACGAACCCGAACTACTGCCGGAGCTGCTTCGAGGGCTTGCCGACGAAAACCCACGAGCTGGACGTCGGGGTGCTGTTCGCGGACCTGCGCGGGTTCACCTCGTGGTCCGAGACGCACGGCTCGGACGCCGTGGCCGACCTGGTGAGCCGCTTCTATGCGACCGCCAATCGCGTGCTGACCGCCGACGACGCCTTCGTCGACTTCATCGGGGACCAGGTGATGGCGATCTACGTCGTGGACATGCCCTCGCTCCGCGAGAAGACCGCGGACGTCATGCTCGCGGCGGCAAGACGGCTGGTCGATGCGGTGCGACAGGGCGGGCAGCCGTTGCCGGTCGGTGTCGGCATGCACATCGGTCGCGCGCAGGTCGGCTCGCTGGCCACGGGCGTGTCGAAGAACTTCACGGCGATCGGCGACGTGGTGAACACGGCGTCACGCCTGCAGAACGCAGCCGGCGCCAACGAGATCCTGGTGTCGGAGAAGATCTACGGCGCGCTGTCGGGCGAGAAGCCGCACGCGGACCGCACCACGCTCGAGCTGAAGGGAAAAGCCGAACAGCAGACCGCCTTCATCTTGCGCCAGCTCCGCCAGCCTGGCGAGTGAGGGCGGATCCGACCTGCTTGCCAGCGGTTGGCGTTCTCCCGATCCGGGAAAGCCGAACACGCGGCCGGCGTCGCCGTCGCCGCGGCAATCCTGTTCCCGGCTTGCCACCCATACCCTACAGGGGTATGGTGCGCATCATGGACGCCGTATCGAAGAGGTCCCGGCTCTCTTCTCGCCTTCGTATCGTTCGATATCCCGTGGAGTGCCCTTCAGTCGTGCCGCCATGTTTGCCGCTCTTTTGCTGAGGCAGCTCGCCCGGGCATCCCTGCTCGCGCTCGCGGCGTGGGTGCTCACCGCGGGTGTTGCATCGGCTCATCCCGGTCATGGCGCTCATGCGGGCGTGGACACGCGGCACGCGACGGAGGCGGCGTCATCTCGGCCGGCCCTCGCGCTCGGTGATCCCGCGGCGGATCGAGCCGAGCCGGCGGCAGCCAACGAGGCGTTCGCCCGCCATCACGAAGGCTCGTGTCCGGCCGGCACCGACGCCGGCCACTCCGGAAGCTGCTGCACCATCGCCTGCCATGCGGCCATGGCGCCCACGGCCAGCGAGCCATGGATCGGGTTCAGGGCGCTCGCGCCGCCTGTCGCCGGGCTGAGCGACAGACTCGAGGGCCGCACCGGCGACCGTTCGGAACGACCACCCAGACACGCCTGATCCGCGTTCGCGCCTCAGGCGCGCGTCCGGTCACGAGTCCCTGAGCGGCTCGACACGCCCGACGCCCGACGTGCGCGGACGCCACGCGCTCGCAGCCCTCCCGCTGCGATGCCCGGTCGCTCGCGTTCACGTCACTTCCGTTCGGGTTCTCGTCATGAAACTCCTGGCTCCCGCCATGCTCGCACTTGCCGTGGCCGCCTGCGCTGCGCCGCTCCTGCCCGAGCCATCGCCGGCCGACGCCTCCAGCCCGGAGGCCCCGGCCGTCGCCTCGCCCTACCAGCCGGTGATGGCGGGCACCGCGCCGCACCTGCCTGTCGGGCTGAAGCCATGGCGGGAACTCAACGATAGCGTCGCTCCTCCAGCGCGGCGGCCGCAATGAACGTCGTCACCCGGAACGCCGCCCTTGCTCTGGTAAGCGTGCTGGCCGCCGGCTGCGCGAAGTTCACCGACGATGGAGGGATGGCGCCGGTCACCGACAGCGTTCGGCGCGAAATCGGCCGCGACGCCGTCAAGCTCTCCTCGCCGGAAGACATCCGCCGGGCACGCGAGCGCGTGCAGGCGCTGCTCGCCGAGCCGCTGTCGGACGAGTCGGCGGTCCAGATCGCGCTGCTGAACAATCGCGGGCTCCAAGCGGCCTACAACGACCTCGGGATCTCCGAGGCTGACTACGTGCAATCCACCTTGCCGCCGAATCCGGCGATCTCGGTGGGCCGGACCTTCGGCACGGCAAGCTTCGTGGAGTTCGGCTTCCAGCTCGTCGGCAATCTGCTGGCGTTCGCTACCCTGCCCAGGAAGACGGAGATCGCCAAGCGGGAGTTCGAGGAAGCGCGCTACCGCGCGGTCGCGACCACGCTCAGCCTGACCATCGACGTCCGTCGGGCCTACATCAAGGCGATTGCCGCCCGGCAGCGCCTCGCCTTGCTGGAGCAGGCCCGCCAGACCGCCGACGCTTCCGCCCAGATGATGAAGCAGCTCGGCGAGACGGGCGCGGCCGGCAAGCTCGACCAGGCGCGCGTCGCCGCCTTCTATGCCGACCTCAGCGTCCAGGTCGCCCAGGCGCGGCTGAGCGTCGCCGCGACGCGCGAGGCCCTCAATCGCCTGCTGGGCGTCTGGGGCGGCGATCTCGGCTACACGCTGCCGGCTCGCCTTCCGCCCCTGCCGGCATCCGCCGACGCCCTTGCCGACGTCGAGGTCGAGGCGATGAAGCGGCGGGTCGACCTCATCATCCTTCGCTACGAGATCGTGACGCTTGCGAAATCGGCAGGTTTCGTGAACGCCACGCGCTACCTCTCGTTCCTGGAACTGGGGCTGGGCTTCAGAAACGAGGTCGAGACCAACGATGCCGGCGAGCAGACATCGAAGAACCGCTACGGGCTCGACCTCGGCATCGTGATCCCGGTCTTCGACACCGGCGAAGCCCGCACCGTCACGGCGCGGGAGATCTACATGCGCGCGGTCAACAGGCTCGTCGAGCGCTCGGTGAATGCCCGCTCGGAGGCGCGCATCGCCTACACGACCTATCGCGCAACCTACGACATCGCGCGGTTCTATCAGTCGCGCATCGTGCCGCTGCGGCGTCAGATCTCGGCAGAAGTGCTGCTGCGCTACAACGGCATGCTGGTCGATGTCTTCGAGGTCCTCATCGAGGAGCGCGAGAGGATCACGGCGGACGTCGCGTCGCTCGATGCGCTGCGCGACTACTACCTCGCCGTCGCCGACTTGCAGGCCGCCCTGATCGTGGGCGGCACGGTTCCGCCCTCGGGCGTCGTCAACACCACCCCGCCCCCCGAAACCATTCCTCTCGGACTCTAGGACAGGAGAACGACATGAGCATCTCGCGACGCGATCTCGTCGGGGCCTCCGGCCTCGCACTCCTCGGCGCCGCCGCCGTCAGCGGCCGCGTCCAGGCGCAATCGATCCCGGAAGCGCCGACGACCACGACCAACACGATGCAGCCGCCGCTCTATCCGACCAGCGGGCCGGACTATCAGCCCGTGGTGACGCTGAACGGCTGGACGCTGCCGTGGCGGCAGAACGGCGACTGGAAGGAGTTCCACCTGGTCGCCGAACCGGTGGAGCGCGAGATCGCGCCCGGCATGGTCGCCCGCCTGTGGGGCTACAACGGCCAGAGCCCGGGCCCGACGATCGAGGCGGTCGAGGGCGACAAGGTGCGCATCTTCGTGACCAACCGCCTGCCGGAGCACACCACCGTCCATTGGCACGGCCAGCTCCTGCCGTGCGGCATGGACGGGGTCGGCGGCCTCAACCAGCCGCACATCAAGCCGGGCCAGACGTTCGTCTACGAGTACCAGCTCAGGAAGAGCGGCACCTTCATGTACCACCCGCACGCCGACGAGATGGTCCAGATGGCGATGGGCATGATGGGCTTCTTCGTCGTCCATCCGCGCGATCCCGCGCTGCACCGCGTCGATCGCGACTTCGTCTTCCTGCTCAACGCCTACGACATCGAGCCGGGCAACTACGTGCCCAAGGTCGCCGAGATGCTGAACTTCAACATCTGGTCGTGGAACAGCCGCGTCTTCCCCGGCATCGATCCGCTGGTGATCGCCAAGGGCGACCGCGTGCGGGTGCGGGTGGGCAATCTCACCATGACCAACCATCCGATCCACATGCACGGCTACGACTTCGAGGTGACGTGCACCGACGGCGGCTGGGTGCGGCCGGAGGCGCGCTGGCCCGAGGTCACGATCGACATCCCGGTCGGCGCCATGCGCGCCTACGAGTTCGATGCGATCTATCCCGGCGACTGGGCGATCCACTGCCACAAGTCGCACCACACGATGAACGCGATGGGGCACGACATCCGCACCTTCATCGGCGTCGACAAGAAGAAGTTCGCGCGGCAGATGAAGCGCATGGTGCCCGACTACATGCCGATGGGCAGCGCCGGCATGGCCGACATGGGCGAGATGGAGATGCAACTGCCCGAGAACACCCTGCCGATGATGACCGGCTTCGCGCAGTTCGGCGCGGTCGAGATGGGCGGCATGTTCTCGGTCGTGAAGGTGCGCGAAGGGCTGGCCTCGGGGGACTACAAGGATCCGGGCTGGTACGCGAACCCGCCCGGAACCGTGGCCTGGGAATGGAAGGGGCCGAAGCCCGAGGCCACCCGCGCACCGACGCCCACGCCGGCGGCCAAGCCTGGCAGCGCGCCGGTCCGCGTCGTGAAGCCGTCGTCGCACGGCTCGCACAAGTAGCGGGACGGGGAGGCAATCGTGAAGGCATCGATGTTGATCGCATCGTCGATCGTCTGCGCGCTGCTCGCCGGCACGGCGCTCGCGAGCCCCGGCCACAAGCCCGGCGACGGACATTCGCACGCCGAGGAGGCGCCGTACGGCAGGCCCGGCGATCCCAAGAAGCCCGCCCGCGTCGTCCAGGTCGTCTTCCGCGAGCAGGACGGAAAGATGCTGTTCCTGCCCGACAGGCTGCGCTTCAAGCGGGGCGAGCAGGTGCGGTTCCAGCTTCGCAACACCGGCGCCATCGACCACGAGTTCGTGGTCGGCACGCTGGAGGAGAACCTCGCGCACATGAAGGAAATGGAGAAGAACCCGGACATGGAGCACGACGATCCCAACGCGCTTCGCCTGAAGCCCGGGGCGACGGGGCAGATCCTCTGGCAGTTCACGAAGGCAGGCACCTTCGACTTCTCCTGCCTCATTCCCGGACACCGCGAAGCCGGCATGTTCGGCGCCATCGTCGTCGAGTGAATCCAACGGAGGAGCATCGGATGTTCAGGAAGATCGTCGCCATCGCGCTCGCTGCGGGCCTGTTCACGGCCCAGGCATGGGCCGACGGCAACCTGGTGAAGGCCGAGGTCGTCAAGGTGGACAAGTCCGCCGGAAAGATCACGCTGAAGCACGGGCCAATCAGGAATCTCGACATGGACTCGATGACCATGGTGTTCCGTGTCGCCGATCCCGCCATGCTCGACACGGTGAAGGCGGGAGACCGGATCGAGATCGAGGCCGATCGCGTCAACGGAGCCATCACCGTCACCCGGATCGCCAGGGGACGCTGACGGCGCCCGGCGAAGCACCGCTGGTGCGCCGGCGGGAAGCCCGTTCCGCCGTCTCGCTGCCGCCGGCTGGCCGTGCGGCGACCGGTTGCACGGGTCCAGAGGGTACACGCCCGGGGGAGTGGGGCCGCCCTGCGTCCCGCACCGCAGTCTGTCGACCAACGACGTCACACCATGTCCAGCCGCCATCTTGCCGAGCTGGAATACGGGCGGTAGCATACAACTATCGAGAGAGGTGGGGGATGAGGCTGTTGGCGACTGCAGCACTGATGCTGGTCCCTGCGGCAGCTGTCGGGCAGACTGCGGAATGGACCGGGACGTGGAAGATCGTCAACGGCACCTGTCGCGAAGGCCTGACGGCAACCGTCGTCGAAGTGCCGGGAACCGTTACCCTCAAGGGTGAAGGAAACGGCAGGGATATCCCGCCCTCGGAGCGCGTCGTGCGCGTTGCGGCCGACGGTAGCGGAAGGGGCATTTTCCCGAACCCTGTCTTCGGCGACCTGGAAGTCGCGGTGCCGCCGGGGCGCGGTAAGAGGCCGATCAAGCTGACACAGCAGACAAGGGGCATTTGTCAGTGGGAGCTCCGATGACGAAATCGTCGGCGAGCACGACCGCCTGTGCGAGACGCCCGCCCATCGTGGTTTAGTTCGGGACAGGAGAAGTCCATGTTGAACCGCCGTTCTGCAATCGCCGTTCTCTCCATCGCCGGGCTTGCCGCCGGGTCGCCAGCGTGGGGCGCTCCCCCTGTGTACCAGAACAAGGGCTACGCGATCGAAGGCTACGATCCCGTGGCGTACTTCTCGGGCAAGCCCGAGCGGGGTCAGGAGACGATCTCGTCCAACTGGCGGAACGCCATGTGGCTCTTCGCATCGCCCGCCAACAAGGCGGCGTTCGACGCAGATCCAGAGAGGTACGCGCCGCAATATGGAGGCCACTGCTCCATGTCGATGACGCACGGGAAGCTGTCCTCCGGCAGCCCGACGGTCTGGCGCGTCGATGGCGGGAAGCTCTACCTCAACGGCAACAACAGGGCACGGGACAACTGGCTCCTGAACCTCACGCAGAACATCAAGGACGCCGACTGGTACTGGCAGCGGTCGTACGCCAGGCTGTAGGAGCGGGAAAAAGCCTCTTCCAGCCGCGCGCCGGCGCCTTGCGCAACGCAGGTCGTCAGTCGGGCGGAGGCGGGGCGGGACCGGGGGTGCCGCCGTCGCCCTGGTTGCCCAGCATGCCGACGGCAATGCCGGTCGCGAGCAGGCCGGCGCCGGGCGCGCCGCCGTACTTGAACATCATGTACATCGCGTGCGGGCCGAAGCGGCCGGATGCGACGATACCGCCGGAGCGCGCGACCGCGGCGGCGTAGGTGGCGCAATGCTCGCCGAGCGTGGAGAAGGGACCGGTGCGTCCCCGGCCCGTGTCCAGGGCGCGCAGGATCATTTCCTTCGGCGAGCCGGCGAAGTCGGCGATCGCGCTTTCCAGACCCTTGTGCTTCATGTTCGATGCCGCATCGGCAAAGCCGGCTGCGCGTCGTGCCGCCTCGGGCGAGACCGGACGCGTGAAGCTCGACTTTCCCTCCGCCATCTTGGCATTGAACGGCTTGTTCCTGACTTGCGCCACGACATCGGAGGCTATCGTAGGTGCAGAGTTTGCGATGGCATCGGTGAACTTGTCGACGGCACCCGCCGCCCCTTTTGCCGGTGAGGTGACCCTGACCGAGTTGTGTGCCCCGACCACGGCCTCCTTACCGACGCCGCCCTTCTCGAGGAAAACCGTGACCGTGCTCTCGCCCGGCGCCGGCGGCGCGCCCTTGGCCTGCACGGCCCTGACGCCGCCGGCCACCGTCAGCACCACCGCGCTCACCTCGCCGACGATCTTCGCCGATCCTTCGAGGACGCGACCCTGCTGGATGTCCTCGACGCCGTGAGCGGAGGCGACGCCGGTCCGCAGGTAGCCGCGCGCGACCGAGCTGGGGTCGAGCACCGGAAGCACGAACATGCCGAACACCACGTCGAATCCGGTCGTCAGCGCCGCGGCGCCGACCCCGCGAACGGACTGCTCCAGCTCGCTCGCATCCTCGCCGTTCTCGTCGGTCCCGCGCTGCCACTCGCCGAGGGCGTCTTCCACCGCCTTCTTTGCGGCGCGGTTCAGCTCCTCGCAGCTCTTGTCCCAAAGGAACTTCGCCCACGAATATTCGTGATTGCGCTCCCAGGCGTCCGCCCAGTCCGCCGGCACCCCGATGCCACCGCCGTCGTCGGCCGGCGGCGGGGATATCCCGATCGGTGCCGTCAGCGGCGGCTCGACGATCGAGGGAGCGGCCGGCGGGACGTTCATCGGCGGCTGCCAGGGCGGATCGATGGTTGGCGGCGGCGGAACGCCTGACTCCGCCGGGTTGCTGCCCGGAGCAGGTCCCGCATCGCCCGATGCGTCGGGCGGCGGGGGGGTCGCCGGACCCTCGCCGACGACCACGTCCGGGTCGGTGTAGAAATACTCGGTCGCGGGCTGGCCATCGTAGATCGCCGGGCGCTCATAGACTCCACCCGACGGCGGCGGCGGCGGCGGGCGGTCGCCGTCGACCGGGGCGCGGCTTGCCCCGCTGTTGCCGCCGGCGTCGACCGGGGCCTCCACGACGGCAACGGTCCCCGACGTTCCTTCCTGGACATCGACATCGAGGATCGGCGACGGGGCGAACACCGCGGTGTCGCCGGCCTCGATCGCGCCGTTTGGGTCGGGGTTGCCCGAGAGCGCCGATGTCGCGGCGGCCTGCACGATCAACGCCGCGAACGCGCCCAGTGTCTCCTCGATGCCGGTCGGCATGGTCAGCGCCGGGTCGGGTCGAGCCGCAAGTCCGTGACGGCCTGGACCTCGAGGTGCTGAAGCCCGCCGCCCTTGATGCGTGCCATCAGCCGTTCGCCGTGGTTGCCGCGCAGCACCGTGTTCAACGGCACGCGCAGGATGAGGGCGTCGCCGGTCGCCTGCCAGCCGCGGGGCGCCTCGTGCCGGCCGAACTCGCTCCGCTCGATCAGCTCGGCAACATTCTCGAACCTCCAGCGCGGCCGGTCGAGGGCGATCCAGGCGCAGAGGGAGAACAGGCTGGCCGTGCGCAGCAGCGTGTCGCGGGCCGGCGCGGCGGCGTCGGACGCGACGTAGGGCAGTGTCACCCGCAACTGCATCGCGGTGCCCGCGGCCGGGGTCGCAAGGTCGACGTGACCGGCATCGGCCTGCGCAGGCGTGCTGGCCACCGGCGTGTAGGCCAGCGCGCCGAGGTTGCCCGGTGCGCCGGTGCGCAGCTCGATGACGGGCGCGCCGACCGTGCCGGCCGAGGCGTCGCGCAGCAGGGCCGCATCCCACGACAGCGCGAGGACGCGCGAGCCGTAGCGCAGGGCGATCTCCTCGCTCTCCCAGACGGCCTGGGACGGCGCCAGGAGGGCGAGCAGCTCGGGTTCGCCGCGCAGCGCCACGCGCGGGCTGCCGTCGACCAGCTGTCCGGCCTCCGGATCGGCGCGCGTGTTGCGATGGGTTCCCCGCTTCCAGTCCTGTCCCGAGCCGATCACGATCGGCGCCGTGGCGAGAAGGTCGCGCCGGCTCGAGTAGCCGTCGAACAGGTGCGAGCCGATCTCGAGGATGCCGCTGCTGCCGCAGAAGTCCTGCAGGTTCGCCAGCAGGTCCTTGCCGGCAAGCGTGATCGCGAGCCCGTTGATCTCGAAGCGCTCGTCGTCGAAGCGCGGCGCCAGCTCGTGCCATTGGCCGTTGCCGGCGGCGAGATTCGTGGCGCCGCTGCCTGGCAGGCGCAGCAGCGATTCCGCACGGCTCAGGATCCGGGGCTGGTGCATGCTCAACCCTCCCGGTCGTGCGGCACGATCCGGCCGCGGAACTCGACGTCCATGGTCAGCCCGGGCGGCAGATGGTCGACCCGCACGCACAGCGCATCGCGCGGCGACAGGGGCCGCGGCGGGGAGTCCTTCGATTCGAGCGCCGAGCCGCGCAGCAGCCGGCCGATCGGCACGGTGACGATCACGATGTCCTCGATCCGGCCGCCGTAGCGCACCTCGACGCCGGCGCGCCGCTGCTCGGGCGAATTGTCGATGCGTTCGACCTCGCGCCGGTCGTCGGTCGTCGAACGGCCGGTCGAGTCGACGTGCAGGGTGCCGGTGGTGTCCTGCCGGGTCTCGGCTTCCAGCGTGAAGCTCTCGGCACGGGTGACGCTGCCTTGGTTGCCGGTGACGGTCGAGCCGGTGACGCCGCCGCCGATCTGCGAGCCGACGTTCAGCGACACGCCGACGCTGCCGCCGACCTGGACGCCGACCGAGGCGCCGAGGTTGCCGCCGACGTTGCCGCCGACGCCGATCGAGACGGGGGCGCCCTGCGCCGCGAGGGCCTGCGCCCAGGCGATCAGCGAGGCGGAGATCTGGTCCACCGACGCGCTGCCGATGTCGATGTTCGGGGGCGCCAGGGAATTCAGATCCACATCGTAAGTGCGCGTCGTGGTCAGCCCGGTCGCATTGGCATTCGGCAGGCTGGTGAAGCGCCGGGGATTGCCCAGGTTGTCGCGCGCGCGCGGGACATAGTCGGTGACGGTGCCGCTGCGCGTCACCACGCGGTTGTTGAACTCCGGCAGCACCGACGAGGTCGATTGTCCTCGGGAGGTCTGGTCGGACGCGTTGGTGTTGTCGGAGCTGGCGACGGTGTGCTCCGAATAGCGCTGCACGGGCTTGTCGACGCGGCGCTGGTTGCCGAACACGCGGTGATGGGTCTCCTCCATCAGCTCGAGCAGCGTGCGGAAGCTGCGCAGCGGGACGTAGGCGCCGTCCTCCTGGCGCATCTCGACGGTCACGCCGACGCTGTTGCGTCCGTCGAAACCCGCATAGTCGTCGAGCAGGGCGGCGCCGCGCAGGCGGATCGCCACCTGGTCGACCTGCAGATCCTCGTCGGCTTCCGGGCTCAACGTCCAGCTGCGCGGCCGCACGAGGTCGACCCGTCGCAGCATCAGGCGCGCCATCGGCAGCGATACACGGGCCGGGGCGCGCATGCGGGCGGTGATCCGGATCCATCGCGCATGGGTGGGCGCCTCGAAGGCGATCAGGCCGACAGGCAGGAGGGAAGCGTAGACGCGCCTTTCCTCGGCGACGATCCGCCAGCCCGGATGGCGTGCATCGGGCGAGAAGGCGGCCTCGCGGTCGTTGGTCGCATGAACCGCAACGGTCAGGTCCGCGGGCGCGGCCTGCTTGGGACCGTGGTAGGTTTTCGCAGCCGGCCGAAGCGGAAAGAGCAGCCGCACACCCGACAGCAACGGGATCTCGTCGGTCGTCGCCTGCAGGACGAGCGTGACGCTCTCGCCGTCGTTCGGGTCGGTCGACACCGGATCGCTGGCGTACAGGCTGACCGGCCCGACCGACGGGCTCACGGCATCGATGCCGGCGAGCGCGCTCGGCAGGCACAGTGCGTCGTTGCCGGCGTCGAACGCTTGGGAGGGGTGCAGGACGGGATCGGGAATGGCCGTCACGCCGACCCGGGCCCAGTAATCGGACGGCGCGCCGTACCGGCTCTGGCGCGCCGCGACCGGACTGTGCTCGACATGCGGATGATGGTCGACGCCCTCGCCGAAGGGATAGATGACCAGCCGCTGGAGATCCATGCCCCACTCCTGCGTGGCCGGATCCTTGCCGGGCAGCTCGGGAAAGTCGGCGAAGGCGAGCAGGAGATGCCGGCCGAACGTCGGGCCGAGATGAAGCGGCGTCCAGCCCCACAGGCCGCGCAGATCCTGCGTCATCCAGCGCAGGTTCCAGTCGGTCATGAGATCGCCGTAGAAGCGGCTGCGTTCGGCGCGGCGGTGCAGGTCGACGAAGTCCGCCGACTGCTCGCGCACGGCGAGGCCGACCGCGCGCGGCAGCCCGAAATTGGTACGCGGGCGGCCGGCCTGCAGATCCGGCGCGAGCAGCGGGTTGCCGTAGAATTCGAGCCGCGAGAGGTCGCGGTTCTCGCCGAGATCGACCATGAGCAGCACGATCGCGAGCTGGCTGGTGACCCGTGCTTTCACCTGGATCGCCGCCTCGGCGAACGGCAGGCCGATCGTGTGGCCGGGAAACTGCGGGTTCTCCGGCGCGGCGACCGGCGGGCCGGCATAGAGCTCGGTGAAATTGCCGGGCGGGAGGCCATGGATCGCGCTGACACGCGGCTTGCCGATCGGCTCGCGCGCGGTCCGCGTGCGGCTGGGCGCGCGCCGCAGCAGCTGTGCCCCGCGCGACGCCGGCGCGGTCATGTCGCGTCCGCCTTCGAGCCGTCGGGCGGTCTCCTGTCGAACAGCAGGGCGAAGCGCTCGGCCAGATCGGAGAGGTCGACGCCCAGTCCGATCACGACGAGGTCGACCGGCGCCGTCTTGCGCACGGCGACCGTGAATGCAGGCGCGGCTTCGATACGCCAGGCCGAGCCCGCCTTCTTCTCCGGCTGGCGATGGAAGGCGAACGGCCAGCCGCAGCGCGGGGCGTTCGCGATCCAGCCGCCGAGATCGATGCGCAGCTCTACGGCACTCTTGTCGTTGCTCGACATGCGGAGCGAAACCAGGCTCTTCGGTGCGGTCGGAAGGCCGGAGCTGTCCGGAACGGCCGGGAGCGCGGCGCCGCGGGCCAACGGCAGCGGAGGAATTTCGAGCTTCACCATGCTGCCGGCCGCCAGCGGCCGGACTCCCGGGCCACCGTCGGTGAGATCCGCTTCGCCCTTGCCGAGATTGGTCACGACGACCGCCGCCTCCGGCAGTGCACGGGGCTTCTGTCTCAGTCGTCTCATGACGGCGTCGTGGTCGGCACTCGGCAGCGCGTCGAGCGCGGCGATGAGCTCATCGAGCTTGGACGACTGCGTCATGGCACTGACTCCCCCCGGAAGCGACGGACATCGACGGCTATTTGCCGTTCGAACACAAGCCGGATCGGTTTCCGTATCGATGAATCAACTTCCCGGCTCAACGAGCGTGTCGATACGGCGCGAAAAGGACGATCGCGGCGCCTCGGGCATCGGTCTGGCGGACGTACGACCGCAGGAGACCGGCCGGCTAGGCGGCGCCGTACCAGAACCGGTCGAGCGCCGCCGCGTCACCATTGAACATGTTGCGATCGCACGGGTCGACACCCTGGATGGTCCGGTCGCGCCTGTTGACGCGGCGGCCCGAATACTCGCCGCTGGAGTACTGCCAGAGCCGCCAACCGCTTGTTGCCCAGGCCAACGGGATTCGAGGAGCGTCGCTGTAGTCGACGACCCAGAGGCCGCACCGCGCCAGGATCGAGCTGCCCGTGACCCCGACGCCACCGTTGGCCCAGTTCGAGTGAACGTACACGAGCGGCAGCCGGCCGGTGGCGTTGCCGACCGCCTGCACGAACGCCTCGGCCTGTTCCAGCGTCATGGAGTTCGAGGGGTCGCCTTCATTGGCCTCGAGATCCAGGGCAAGGAGGGTTCTTCGGGTCGGGCGGGACGTCTCGAGGAAGAACGCCGCCTGTTGCTCGCCGGACGAGTCCCCCTTGCCGAAATGATAGGTGCCCCACAGCAGCCCGGCCGCCTCCGCCTGCGACCGGCGCTCCGGGCACCTGGGATCGGCATAGAAGTCCCCTTCGCTCGCCTTGTGTATGACGCCCAGGATGTTGCTCGCGCGTACCAGCTGAAAGCTGGATACGGAGTTGTGCGCACTGAGGTCGATCACGGCATCCAGTCCCCGGACGTCGCTGGCCACCGGTTCCGGCGCGACCGGATCGGGAGGAGGCGGATCCGGCTCGGTCGGATACTGATATGCCGACGCGTAGGTTGGAGGGGCTGTCCGAGGTGAGCTGCATCCCGTCAGCGCCGTGACAGAGAGACCCGAGAGAACGTTCCTGCGAGAGATCATGCCGTGAGAGTAGGTCGACTTTTGGCGCCGTCCACGCGCAAATAGCGCTATAGTGGCAGCGTCCGTCGTGTGGGGAGTGAGGTCCAGTGGCATCGCCGTCGTCTGTCGCCGTCATGAGCGGCCTCGCCCTCGAGGTGGCCGTCAATCGCTGGCTGAAGCCGGCCTTCGAGGCCGCATCGCCCTATCGGCTGGAGATCGACTGGCGCCCGACCACCGCCATCATGAAGTCGATCGCCGAAGGCCAGCGCGCCGACGTCGTCATTGCAATAGACGGCGCCATGGACAAGCTCTGTGCCGACGGCATCGTGCGGCCCGAGACCCGCGTCCGTCTCGCCGACTCGATCCTGGGCGTCGGCGTCCGCGAGGGCGCGCCGAAGCCCGACGTCTCGACGGTCGAGGCGTTCAAGCGGGCACTGGTCGGGGCGAGGGCGGTGGCCTACTCGCAGGCGGGTGCGAGCGGCATCTACTTCACCGGGCTGATCGAGCGGCTGGGCATTGCCGCGGAGGTCGAGGCGCGCGCTGTCGCGATCCCAATGGGGTTCACCGGCGAGAAGGTCGCGAGCGGCGAGGCCGACATCGCGATCCAGCAGGTGAGCGAGCTGATGTCGGTCCCCGGCGTTGCCGTCGCCGGTCCGTTTCCTTCGGAAGTCCAGACCGTCTCGACCTTCGATGCCGCCATCTTTGCCGATGCCGCGAACCCCGACGGTGCCGCCGCGCTGATGGCGCTGCTGGCCTCTCCGGCCGCGGCGGAGGCCTATGGCGACGGTGGTCTGGTATCCCGCCTGTCGCATTCCTGAAAACGCTCCGCTTTCGAAAGACCGGTCGCATGTCGAAGAAACCCCGCGTCGTCCTCCTGCATGGCACGCCCGTCGCCGTGCAACCCATCCAGAGCGCGTTCGCCACGCGCTGGCCCGAGGCCGAGACCGTCGACCTGCTCGACGCCTCGCTGTCGGTCGATCGCGCCAAGGACGATGACCTGACGCCGCGCATGTTCGAGCGCTTCGTAGAGCTCGGCGGCTACGCCCATCGCATCGGGGCGGAGGCGATCCTCGTCACCTGCTCGGCGTTCGGGCCGGCGATCGAGCGCATGGCGCGCGAGCTTCCGGTGCCGGTGCTGAAGCCAAACGAAGCGATGTTCCGGGAGGCGATCGGCCGGGGGCGGCGGATCGGGATGCTCGCGACCTTCGCGCCATCGGTGCCGACCATGACGGAGGAGTTCGAGCAGTTCGTCGGCGAGGCGGCCGCCCAGGCGACGCTGGAGACGATCGTCGTCGAGGGCGCCATGGACGCGTTGCGCAAGGGCGACGCCGAGCGGCACAACGCGCTGATCGCCGCGCGCGCACCCGAGCTCGCGCATTGCGACGCGATCATGCTCGCGCACTTCTCGACATCGCGTGCCCTCGCAGCGGTCAGCGCTGCGGTCGCGACACCGGTGCTCACCGCGCCCGATGCCGCGGTCGACCGCATCAGGGCCGCCATCGGAGGCTGACCCCGGCGTCGCCTCCGCGGGGCTGGTTGCGCTTGTTTGCAACTTCGAAGCCTGGATCGTGCGACGCATATCGACGCCGAATGCGGTGGCGGTCATCTCAGACACCACCCTTCGATCTCGCCCCTTGCCGTCTCGGCGGCACGGGCGGTAACGCAATTCGAACACGTCGCATGAAAGGGAGCTGCCGCAGTGGCCGAGGCGGAAGACACGATAGAGTGGCTGCTGGGCCTCGATCCCGCCCTGCAATGGCAGGTCATGCGCGATATCCTCGACGCCCCTCCGTCGGCTTGGCGCCCCGTTCGTGCAAGGGTCGAAACCGAGGGATGGGGCGCGCGGCTCCTGTCCCATCAGGATGAGGACGGTCAGTGGGCCGGCGGTGCCTTTTCTCCGAAAGGCTTCGACTGGTCGGAATGGAAGACCGTGGGGCAGCCCTGGACCGCGACCAGCTACGCGCTGACTCAGCTGCGCGGTTTCGGGCTCGATCCCGCGTCGGAAAGCGCTCGCCGCACCGTCGCGCTCGTGGGGAGAAACGCCCGATGGGAAGAAGGCGGGCAGCCCTTCTGGGAGGGCGAGGTCGAGGAGTGCATCAACGGCCGGACCTTGGCCGATGGTGCCTACTTCGGCGTCGATGTCACGCCGATCGTCAGACGGCTGCTGGAGGGCACGCAGCCGGATGGCGGGTGGAACTGCGAGCGTTGCGCAGGCTCGGTCCGCTCGTCGTTCGCGAGCACGATCAACGTGCTGGAAGGGCTGCTGGAGTACGAAACCGCAACCGGCGGCTCGGAAGCGGTCCGGGCGGCACGCCGGCGCGGAGAGGCGTTCCTGCTGGAACGCGGGCTGTTCCGGCGGCTTGCGACCGGGGAGGCAGCCGACCCCGCCTTCCTGGCGCCGCTCTACCCTCACCGCTGGCGATACGACATCCTCCGCGCGCTCGACTATTTCCGCGCGGCAAGCCGGCGTTTCAGGACCCCGCCCGATGCACGCCTCGCGGAAGCGATCGACATAATTCGATCCAAACGGGATGGACGGGGGCGGTGGTCGCTGGAATGGCAGATGCCGGGACGCGTCTGGTTTCACATGGACGATGGGCCCGGGAGTCCGTCGCCATGGATCACGCTCAAGGCGCTCAGAGTGCTCCGGTGGTGGGACGCGCATGCGGCGCGCCCCTGGCAGCCTCGGGGATGAGGTCGAGGGCGATCAGCCCCGGAGCCGATGCGGCGCGAAGAGAATGATCGCGGCGCCGGTCAGGCACACGGCGGCGCCGATCAGGTCCCACCGGTCGGGCCGCGTGCCCTCGGCCGCCCACAGCCAGATCAGCGAGGCCGCGATGTAGACGCCGCCGTAGGCCGCATAGGCACGGCCGGCGGCGTCCGACTCGACCAGGGTCAGCAGCCACGCGAACAGCGCCAGCGACATCAACCCCGGCGCGAGCCACCACGGCGAGGCATCGAGTCGCAACCAGGCCCAGAAGGCGAAGCATCCGGCGATCTCGGCGAGTGCGGCGCCTGCGTAAACCATGATCGACTTCATCTTTGCCTTTCCCGGCCGGCTTCCTTTTGCCGTCCCCAGACTGTAACTCATTGCATTGCGCCCGATGTGCAATTGCCACACACTGCGGGTAACCAAGATATTTCACCCCTGGGAGGAAAGAAGATGCTGAGAAGGACCCTGTTGAGCGGCGCTGCCGTTTCGGCGATCGCGGCACCGGCGCTGGTGCGCGCACAGGAGCCGCTCAAGATGCGGCTGTCGCTCGATACCTCGGCCGCCCATACGCGCACGATGCAGATGACCGAGTTCGCCAAGGAGCTCGAGAAGGTCGCCAGCGGCAAGATCACGGTCGAGGTGTTCCACTCCGCGCAGCTGTTCCGCGACCGCGACGTCGGCAAGGCGCTGCGCCAGGGCGGCGCGGAGATGGGCGTCCCCGGTCCGTGGAACCTCACAGGCATCGAGGCCAATCTCGACGTCACCCAGTCGCCGGCCTTCTACGGGCGCTCGGCGGCCGAGGTCTACAAGGTGATCGACGGCGACGTAGGCCGCGCGCTCAACGGCATGCTCGGCAAGAAGCTCGGCGTGCACGTCATCGGCAAGTGGCTCGACCTCGGCGCGTCGCACACCTTCTCGACCGCCAAGCCGCTGAACGCGCCGGACGACCTCAAGGGCCTCAAGATCCGCACCTCGGGCGGCGCGGGCCAGATGGTGCGGGTCAAGTTCTTCGAGGGCGTGCCGAACTTCACGGCCTGGCCCGACGTGCCGCTGGCGCTCAGCCAGGGCACTTTTGACGCGCTGTTCACCACCAACGAGAGCGTGAAGTCGGCCAAGCTGTGGGATTCCGGCGTGAAATACGGCATCCAGGACCAGCAGTTCTTCGCGCAATACATCCCGATGGTCAGCGAGGCGTTCTGGAAGAAGCTCGGTCCGGACCTGCAGAAGGTCGTGTCCGACCTGTGGGCCTCGCGGATCGACGGCTGGCGCAAGGACATGGCGGAAAGCCAGGCCGAGGCGGTCGGGATCATGGAGAAGTCCGGCATCAAGATCGTCGTGCCCGACCCATCGGTGCTCGAAGCCACGCGCAAGAGGCTGATGGCCACGCAGGACGCGGTGATCAAGGAGCTCAAGCTCGATCCCGCCCTGGTCGCCCAGGCGAACGCCGCGCTGGGCATGACCGGCAAGAGCTGATTCTTCCGGGGCGCCTGTCGCGGCGGGCGCCCCGATCTTCTTCTGTACAATTCGATCCGGGGGGAATCGCATGCTCGAGGCATGGGACAAGCTCGAACGCTGGCTCATCGGGCTGCTCGGCGCGGCAGGGCTGCTGATCTATCTCACCCAGATCGTCGGCCGCTACGTGACGACGGAGATCGACTTCTCGATGGGCGAGGAGCTCACGGTCTACATCATCATCTGGTCGGCGTTCCTGACCGCCAGCCTGCTCGTCCGGGAGGACGGCCACGTGCGCGCCGACCTGCTGCTGCGCATGATGCGGCCCGAGCGCCAGCGCTGGTTCGAGATCGCCAACTGCGCGATCGCGCTCGGCTTCTGCCTCGGCCTCGCCTGGTACGGCTGGCTGCTGGCGTCGGATTCCTACGAGCTGGGCGAGGTCAGCAACACCGCGCTCGGCTTTCCGCTGTGGATCTACTACGCGGCGCTGCCGGTCTCCGCCGTTTTGATGTCGATGCGCTATGCCCGCCGCCTCTGGCAGTTCTGCTTCGCGTTCGATCCGGCGACCATGGAAGTCCATTCGGGGCGCGAGTAGGCGATGACCAAGATATTTGCCGTCATCTTCTTCGTCCTGCTCGGCATGGGCCTGCCGATCTGGCTGGTCCTCGGCGTCTCCGCGGGAACGATGTTCGCCGTCGAGGGCAAGCCGCTGGTCGGCATCGCCCAGAAGATGCTCGACGAGCTCAACTCGACGACCCTGCTGGCCGTACCCTTCTTCGTCATGGCGGCCTCGTTCATGCAGCGCGGCGGCATCGCCAAGGCCCTGGTCGACGTGGCGGCCGCCTGGATCGGAAACGTCCGCGGCGGGCTGGGCGTCGTCTGCGTGGTTGCCTGCGCCATGTTCGCCGCGATCTGCGGCTCGAGCGTCGCCACCGCCCTGGCCATGGGTACGATCCTGATTCCGGCGATGATCGAGCGGAAGTACGACCGTCCCTTCGCCCTGGGCGTCACCGCCGCCTCCGGCACGCTCGGCATCCTGATCCCGCCCAGCCTGCCGCTCATCCTGTACGCGATCATTGCCGACGAGTCGGTGCCGCGCCTCTTCCTCGCGGGCGTCGTTCCCGGCCTCATGCAGGCCGGGCTCTTCGTGGCGTACGTTCTGTGGTACGGCCGCCGGCACAATCTCGCCCGCGAACCGCGCCGCTCGCCGGAGGAGTTCCGGCGGGTGAACATCGATGCGATCCCGGCGCTGTCGATGCCGGTGATCATCGCCGTCGGCATCTATGGCGGCTGGGTGACGACGACGGAGACCGCGGCGGTCGCCGCCGCCGTCGCGCTGCTGATCAGCCTGTTCTACTACAAGGGGTTCAAGCCGTCCGAGACGCTGGCCGTGATCGGCGAGTCGATCCGGAACGCCGGCACGATCATGATCATCATCGCCACCGCGCTGGCGTTCGGCCACTGGATCACCGAGTCGGGCATCCCCGCCGCGCTGGTGCAGTTCATCCGCGACAACGGCTTCACGGCGTGGCAGTTCCTGCTGGCGATCAACGTCATGCTGATCATCCTCGGCATGTTCCTCGAGGTCGCCTCGATCCTGCTGATCGCCATGCCGATCATCATCCCGGTGCTGAAGCCGCTCGGCATCGACCCGGTGCATTTCGCCATCGTCGTCACGGTCAACATGGAACTGGCCCTGATCACCGCGCCGGTCGGCCTCAACCTCTACGTGCTGGCGTCGGTGTCCAAGACCCCGATCGCGACGGTCATCAAGGGCGTCAACCCGTTCCTGATGCTGCTGCTCGGGCTGTTGCTCGTGATCACCTACGTCCCCGAGGTCAGCCTCTGGCTGCCGCGGCTGGTCTACGGCTCGTAGCGGGGCGTCGCAGGCGTGGCCACTGGAGCCTTATCGGGACACTAGCGGCGCAGCGGCACGACGCGGGGCGTGAGATGGTCGACGCTGGCGCGCGGCATGTGCGCCAGGCGCACCAGCAGAACGATCAGGCCGACATGCGCGGCGAAGAACCAGATGAACGCCATCGTCGTCGCATTGGCGAAGAAGGCGAGCGCCAGCGACGACAGCAATATCGCGATATGCACGGTGACCCCGGTGGCGAAGACCGTGAAGCCTTCATAGGTCCGCTCGTGCGCCACCAGCTCCTCGGTGGCGGCTTCCACGGCGCTCACGCCGGTCTGGGATTGGATGCTGTGCTGAACCATTTGCGCCTTACCTCGTTACGATGGCGATCTGGGGCAAACGCCTGTCCGCGCCGATCGTTGCGGCACGCGTCAGGCGACGCGATTTGCTGTTGATCCGGGGAGTTACAGTTTCCCCTTATCCCGGGGCATGTCGAAGCACGGCCTGTCCTCCACGCTCCCTCGAACCCTGACCGAGGCGTTTCGCACGCGAGGGCGCACCGGAGAGCGCCGATGAACGGCCGCGGCTGGTCCGACGACGATCTCGCGGCGCTGCGCCGGCTGGTGGCGGCCGGTTGGACCGACGCGCGGATCGGCGCGGCGCTCGGCCGTGCGCGCGAGACGGTGCAGCGCAAGCGCGCCGCGCTGCGGCTGGCGCCGGGGCAGCCGGAGGCGATGACGGCAGCGGTGCGCCGGCTGGCAGCGCGACGGCGGGCGGCTCGCGGCCTGCAGGGGGGCTCGCCATGAGCGTGCTGCGCTCGCGGAGCCACGAGCGGTTCTGCCGCGAGTACGTCAGGGACCTCGACGGCAAGGCGGCGGCGATCCGCGCCGGCTACACGGCGGGGAGCCACATCGGCGACACCGTCACGCGGTTGCTGAAGGATCCTCGCATCCAGCGGCGCATCGCCGAGCTGCAGGTGCCGATCGCCAAGGAGGCGAGGGCCGAGGCCGAAGCCGACTGGGTGGTGGCGCAGCTGGTGCGGATCGCGCGCGCCGATCCGCGCAAGTTCTTCCACGCCGACGGCACGCCGAAGAAGGTCCACGAGCTGGGCGACGACGAGGCGGCGGCGCTGTCGGCGTTCGAGCCGAGCGGCGATGCCGGCAAGGTGATCGACCGGCTGAAGGTGCTCGAGCTGCTCGGCCGGCACTTCGGCCTGTGGCCGCAGAAGCCGCCGTCGCCGCAGGACACCAACCCGTTCGAAGGAATGAGCCTCGATGACATCCGACGAGTCCGCGACAGGGTGGGGCGCATCCTCGGAAGAACTGGAGGCGATCTGGGAGGAAGCGCGCCGCCAGGTCGTGCACGTTGAGGCCCGGCGCAAGCTCGGGACGTACTACCCCGACTCGGGGCCGCTGCGGCGCGAGCTGTATCCCAGGCATCTCGCGTTCTTCGCCGCCGGCGCAATGCATCGCGAGCGGCTGTTCATGGCGGCCAATCGCGTGGGCAAGACCGAGGGCGTCGGCGGCTACGAGACGAGCCTGCATCTCACCGGCGAGTATCCGCCGTGGTGGGAAGGGCGCCGCTTCGCGCGGCCGATCAGCGCGTGGGCGGCGGGCAGGACCGGCGAGACGACGCGCGACATCGTGCAGGCCAAGCTGCTCGGCCGGGTCGAGGGCACGGGCAGCCGCAAGCGCTTCTCGGGCACGGGCCTCGTTCCTGGCGATGCGATCGAGAGCTGCTCGTGGCGCAGCACGTTTGCCGATCTCGCCGACACCGTCGCGATCCGGCACGCCGCGGGCGGCCTCTCGACCTTGGGCTTCAAGTCCTACCAGCAGGGGCGGGGCGCGTTCGAGGGCACCGAGCAGGACCTCGTGTGGCTCGACGAGGAGCCGCCGCTCGACGTCTATGTCGAGTGCCTGGTGCGCACCATGACGACCGGCGGGCTGGTGATGGTGACCTTCACCCCGCTCGAGGGGATGAGCGAGGTGGTGACGAGCTTCCTCGAGTCGCAGCGGGACGGGGAGCGCACATGAGCAAGTTCGTCGTCGGCGCGACGTGGGACGACGTTCCGCATCTGTCGCCCGAGCAGAAGGCGGAGCTGTGGGGTTCGATCCCGCCCTATCAGCGCGACGCGCGGTCGAAGGGCATCCCGCAGCTGGGCAGCGGGGCGATCTACCCGGTGCCGGAGTCGGAGATCGTGGTCGACCCGTTCGAGCTGCCGCTGCACTGGCCACGTGGCTACGGGCTCGACGTGGGCTGGAACCGCACCGCCGCCGTGTGGGGCGCGCACGACCGCGACACCGACACGGTCTGGCTGTGGAGCGAGCACTATCGCGGCCAGGCCGAGCCGTCGGTCCATGCCGCCGCGATCCGCGCGCGCGGGGAGTGGATGCAGGGCGCCGTCGATCCCGCCGCGCGCGGGCGCGGGCAGAAGGACGGCGAGCAGCTGCTGCAGAACTACGTCGACCTCGGGCTGCAGCTCACCAAAGCGGAGAACGGCGTCGAGGCGGGCCTGTTCGACGTCTGGCAGCGGCTCAGCACGGGCCGCCTCAAGGTGTTCCGCACGTTGCAGCACTGGCTCGCCGAATACCGCCTGTACCGCCGCGACGAGAAGGGCGCAGTGGTGAAGAAGGACGATCACCTGATGGACGCGACCCGCTACTTCATCGTGTCCGGCCTGCCGCTCTGCCTCGTCGCCCCCGACGCCGGCCGCCGCCTCGCGCGCGGCGAGGACCGACAGGCCAATCACCAGAGCGACTACGACCCCTTCGAAGAGCTGAGCCAGGAGCGCTGATTGCCGATCGTCCGTCTTTACCCCGAGAGCGAGATCTCGCCGCGGCCTCTGCCCGACGTTGCGCCGAGCGTGCCGGCGGCAGGCGACCTCGACCTGTTCGGCGGCAACCGCGCCCGCGACCTCCAGCTCGCGGGCCACAATCTCGGCCAGGCGAGTGACACGCTGGCCGCGCTCCACCAGCGCCTCGCGCAGCAGGCCAACGACACGCGCGTCCAGGACGTCAACAACCAGTTCATAACGCGCGTGCAACAGACGCTGCGCACGGGGCCGGAGGCGTACTCCAGGCTCGAGGGCGCGGACGCGATCAGGGGCGCCGGCGCGGTGACGCAGCAGCAGCTGGCGGGGTTCAGGGACGAGCTGCTGCAGCAGGCGCCGAACGACTATCAACGGCGCAAGCTCGGTCCGATCCTCGAGGCGCATCTGGCGTCGGCAAAGGACGAGATCGCCCGGCATGTCGGCCGCCAGCAGCAGGTGTATGAGCACAGCGTCCATCGGTCGGCGATCGAAGTCGCGGGTCGGGAGGCGATCAGCAACCCCGAGAACCTCGCCGCAGCCGCCTTGCGAGCAGTGGACGCGACCCGTGCGCTGTACAGCGGGCAGGCACCCGAGAAAGTCGAGAGCGAGACCCGCCGAGCCCGATCGCGAGTCGTGTCGGGTCTGATCACGGATCGTCTCGATCGCGGCGATCCCGCCGCCGTCTCCCTCTACCGCCAGCACGAGAACCGGCTCGACCCGGGCGATCGCAGCGCTCTCGGCGCTGCGGTCACGATGCTGTCGAACAGCCTCGATGCGGCAGCTTGGCTGCGCGAGCGCAGCGCGACCCTGAGCACGCGCGCACCGACCGGCGATGCGCCGCTCGATGCCGTCAACGCCGCCACCGCTTCGACGATAGAGCCGCCGCCCGTCATCGCGTCGCGTGGCATGCTGCTCGATCAGGACGGCATCGTCGGGACCCGCGAGCGGCTGGACGAGATCGAGACCCGCCGCAATGCGCTGACCGCCTTTAACGAACAGGAGTTCGCTGGCAACCCCGCACGTCGGCGCGCCAACCAAACGGCGATCGACATGGACACCGCCCGCAGCCGCGCCGCGGTGAAGGCCGACACCGACACGCTCTATGCCGACCTGCGCCGCCACCTGACAAATAGAGGCCCGAACGGCGGCCCCGCGATGACGCCACCGCCCGCGACGATCATGAGCCGTCTCACCGACGCCCAGCAGGATGCGGTGACGGCCCAGGTCAACGCCAACATCGAAGGCCGCCCAACCCGAACCGACCCGCTGACCTGGTACGCCATCCGCCAGGGCATCGCTTCCGACGACGCCAATGAGCGCCAGCGCTGGGCCGCGAAGAACCTCGTCCAGTTCATCGGCCAGCTCTCGGCCGAGGACTTGGCCGCACTGGAGAAGATGCAGGGAGCAGTGCGGACCAACGATGGTGGGGCCGAGCAAATCCGGTGGCAGAACATCACCCACATGGCCAACGATGCACTGCGGTCGTCCGGGATCGACCCCGCGCCACGGCCCGGCGCCGCTCTCGACAGCGATTCGGCGCGAGCGGCGAGATTTCATCGCTCGCTGCAAGACGAGCTGTCCGCCTTCGAGAGCGCCAGAGGCCGGCCGCCGACGGCGGCGGAGACCTACGTCGTCATCCGTGGCCTGAAGGACACTGCGATCAAGAGCGGCTGGCTCAAGGTGAGAGACCGTCAGTCGTTCTCGACCACGGCATCGGATGCTCCGGAGGATGAGGCTTTCTACCAGCCCGGCGTACTGCTCGCGCAGGCTGGATCGAGCGACCAACAGCCAACGGAGGGCACGTCTGGATTGGCCCCCGCGACCGAGCCAGATCCGGCGAGCGATACATATAAGCGCGCTCAGCAAGCGGCCGAAAGCCTGGGCCGTAATGGCATTGCACCTCCTACGGAACCGCCTTCAAACGACCCGGACTTCATCAAAGCCCTCCAGGATTGGACTGGTGTGCCCGTGGTATTGCCTAATGGAGGCCACATCGAGGATCCAAGGTCGCCAACTGGATACGTAATGGCGCCGTTCGCTAGGCTTGAGAGCGTTGTCAACGCTGCACGTCGTGCCCGTTCAGAGATTCTAGAGGCTGCTGCAATTAGCCCGACAGCTGCTCCTTTGGTGATCGCGGAGATGATGTATGAAGCGCTACACCGCAATGTCGACCACGGCGGCGATTTCGACTATCAACGCCAAAGTAACAAGGATCAAAAGGGCGGCTACGTGCAGCTTAGGCAGTTCAGGAACATCTCAAACGTGAATGTCGGGCTTTTTTGCCAGCAAGTCGGACTGCCTCGGGCGTTGGCCTTAACTGTTTCTGGGGTTTTTGCTGCTCTTTTCTCGAGCAATCGAGATCTTGATGCACCGTATTTCCTCGACAAGGATACAAAGAAGTACATCGATATCGGATATAGCTTAGGTGAGAAAGGAATATTCAAATAGGCTCACCGTCACCATTCCTCAGTTGCGCCTCCTGGATATTTTTGTTGTCCATAAGGTGACTACGATCGCCGCAAGAACGATAACAAGAATGTAACCTAGCGACCAAGCATGTTTCAAAATGAGAAGGCCATCATGTCTTGCATAGATGTACATGGCGAGCGGGCAAAACAGGAGCTCATATGGCGTAGTCAAGAAGTGACATGAGCGAGCAAGCTCCCGCATGTAGGCAGCGAGCAGGCCCACGCCGAGGACGAGGGTGAAAGGCGCGAGATGCTTGGAGAAGCGATTTCGTCGGGCAGCTTTCAAGGAATCGTTAGCGAGGCGGGTCAAACTGACTTTGCTCATAAGGCCTATGATCGACTTTCATTTGATATCTGCAACCCATCATCGGTTGCATCGCGTGTGGTTGCAAACGCATGCCCATGCGGTCGTCGCCGCCCTGCGGTTGCGGCAAGCTGCCCGCGATCGGAAATCTCGGTGCCGTCGCCCATAGTTGAACAGGCAGAATCAGGGGAGGCTCGGCTCGATCTTCTGGGCGCATCTCGCCCCATGAAGTGAGGGCATCGCCGGAGGCCGCGACCGGCCAACAGTCCGGCACGGCCGGAGCGTAGCAGCTTTCCCGCATCTGTCGCCCGAGCAGAAGGCGGTGCTGTGGGGTTCGATCCCGCCCTATCAGCGCGACGCCCGGTCGAAGGGCATCCCGCAGCTGGGCAGCGGGGCGATCTATCCGGTGCCAGAATCGGAGATCGTGGTCGACCCGTTCGAGATCCCGCTGCACTGGCCGCGCGGGTACGGCTTCGACGTCGGCTGGAACCGGACGGCCGCTGTGTGGGGCGCGCACGACCGCGACACCGACACGGTCTGGCTGTGGAGCGAGCATTATCGCGGCCAGGCCGAGCCGTCGGTCCATGCCGCCGCGATCCGCGCGCGCGGGGAGTGGATGCAGGGCGCCGTCGATCCTGCCGCGCGCGGGCGCGGGCAGAAGGACGGCGAGCAGCTGCTGCAGAACTACATCGATCTCGGCCTGCAGCCCCAAGGCGGAGAATGGCGTCGAGGCGGGCCTGTTCGATGTCTGGCAGCGCCTGTCGACCGGCCGCCTCAAGGTTTTTCGCACGTTGCAGCACTGGCTCGCCGAATACCGCCTGTACCGGCGCGACGAGAAGGGCGCGGTGGTGAAGAAGGACGATCACCTGATGGACGCGACCCGCTACTTCGTCGTGTCCGGCCTGCCGCTCTGCCTCGTCGCCCCCGACGCCGGCCGCCGCCTCGTGAACGAGAGCCAGCACCAGAGCGACTACGACCCGTTCGAGGAACTGAGCCAGGAGCGTTGAATGCCGATCGTCCGTCCCTATCCGATCGGCGAGCTTTCGCCGCAGCCGATCCCCGATGTCGCGCCGAACGTGCCGGCGGCAGGCGACCTCGACCTGTTCGGCGGCAACCGCGCCCGCGACCTGCAGCTCGCCGGCCACAACCTCGGCCAGGCGAGCGACACGCTGGGCGCGCTACACCAGCGCTACGCGCAGCAAGCCAACGAGACCCGGGTGCAGGACTTCACCAACCGCTTCCTCGACGGCCGCCGCGCGATCCTGCAGACCGGACCCGATGCCTACTACAAGCTGTCCGGCGCCGAGGCCATCAAGGGCGCCGACGCGACGACAGCGAAACTGACGGCGCTCAGGGACGAGCTGCTCCGCGAGACCGCCAATCCCTATCAGCGCGAGCGGTTCAGCTCGATCCTCGACAGCCATCTCGCGGCATCGGCGACGGGCATCATGCGCCACACCGTCGAGCAGCAGGAAGTCTACAGCCGCGGCGTGGCGACCCGCTCCATCCAGGCTGCGCGCGCGGAAGACATCGCCGACCCCGCCATGATCGACAACGCGGTGTACCGCGCCGAGGGCGCCGCGCGCGTGCTGCACGTGGGCCAATCGCCCGAAGCCATCGAGGGCGGCGTGCGCGCCGTCGGCGGCTCGGTGATCGCGAGCGTGATCGGCGACCGCCTCGCGCGCAACGACCCGCTGGGCGTGACGTTGTTCCGCGAGCACGCCGACCGCCTCGACGATCACACCCGCCGCACGCTCGGCGCTGCCGCCGACACCCTGTCGAACACCCTCGACGCATCAGCGTGGCTGCGCGACCGCAGCGCCGCCCTGCGCATGCCCGCATCGACCGGCGATCAGACCCTCGATGCGGTGGACACTGTGACTGCCTCCGCACCGGAGCCGCCGCCCGTTATCTCGTCCAAGAGCATGCTGCTCGACCAGGACGGCATCGTCGGCACTCGCGAACGTCTTGCCGAGATCGAATCCCGCCAGCGCGCGCTGACCGCGCTGAACGAAAAGGAGTTCACCACTAACCCGGCCCGTCGGCGCGCCAACCAGACGGCGATCGACATGGACATCGGCCGCAGCCGCGCCGCGGTGAAGGCCGAGACCGACACGCTCTACGCCGACCTGCGCCGCCACCTGACGACTGGCGGCCCGAACGGTGGCCCCGCCGTGACGCCACCGCCCGCGACGATCATGAGCCGCCTCACAGAGGAACAGCAGGATGCGGTGACCGACAGGATCAATCGCGCCATCGCCGGCATCAGCACCGCGACCGATCCGCAGACCTTCTACGCCATCCATCAGGGCCTGACCGGCGACGACGCCAATGAGCGCCGGCGCTGGGCCGCGAAGAACCTCGTCCAGTTCATGGACCGGCTCTCGGACCAAGACCTCGCGGCGCTCGAAAAGCTGCAGGCAGCAGGCGACGCCGAGCAGAGACGGCTGCAGGCCATCACTCGCCTCGCCAACGACACGCTGCGGCGCGCGGGCATCGATCCGACGCCGCGGCCTGACGCGCCGCCGGGCAGCGATGCGGCGCAGGCCGCGACGTTCAACCGCCTCGTGCACGACGAGCTGTCGGCCTTCGAGAGCAGGGGCCGCAAGCCGACCGAGGCCGAAGCCTACGGCATCGTCAACGGCCTCAAGGACGCGGGCATCAAGAGCGGCTGGTTCAAGGTCAGCGACAGCCCGGCATCCCCAGCGGTGGATTCGGACATCCCATCTACCGACGATGCGATACACCAACCCGGCGCCGAGCTGGCGCAGGCCGGATCGCAAGACGACAAGAGGCCAGAGACTCGTCCAGGCACTGCTGCGACCGAGCCCGATCCGGGCAGTGCCGTGTATCGCGAAGCCCACACGACAAGCACGCGGCGTCGTCTCGGAGCAGGAGATCCAGGAGATCGAGAATGACCGCGCGGTCTCGCGTTGGATGATGGGAATTCGACCGGGTGCGCCCGCGCCTAAACTCCCGAAGGAGATGGCCGAGCGTCTCCGCGCCGGTCAGCTGAGGAGATCCAAGGTGTTATCGACGCGAGGACTGCAAACCGCAGCGATCCCGCGACGTTCAAGCAGATATTCCTCGGGCTGACGAGCGACGATGCCGAGGAGCGCCTGAAATGGGCGAGGGAACCTCTTTTCCCGCATAGGCCCCAGCTCTCGGAGAAGGATTACGCGAACCTGGTATTGATCCAGCGCAATATCAGCGCGCGCGACGGTGTTCCGATCGAAGGCGTGGGCTATCCCCTGGGAACGCTGGACGACCACGCGGCGCTGGCGGCCGCGCTTCTGGGTGGAGGCCCGGGCGGGACGGGCGTGTCTACGGGAGGGATGGCCGTCTTGATCGCACGCCACGCGGTCCGCTGGGCCGTGGAACATATCAAAGGCAAGGACGAACGGCCACTCGCCAAGGATGTACCGGCCACCGCAGGAGAAAACTCTACAGGCGCAGGGGCGTCCCCGGGTGAGACCAAGACGTCAGACGACATACAGCCTCCGTCATCGCCGCGCATCCGCTTTCCCGAGCGCAAGGCCCAACGTGCACACATCCTCCGGGAGGAAGAAGGTCATCTTCCCGACACGCCTGAAAATGAAGGCCTGCTTTTGGACTTGGCAAACGATCGAGAGGCACGCCGCATCATCGACCAATTCGGAGTTGCTTGGATGGAGAGGATGCTACCCGATGGCAGGCAACTCTGGGTGAGCGTCCGGGACGGCATTGTACAAGACGGCGGAATCAATCAAGTACCTCGGGCGTTACATCCGAAGACTGGACTTTCTCGTTCAGCCCCTCGAAGTTCCGGCCCTTAGCTTCAATGACCCTTGATACGATTTCATATTCGAAGGAGCGATCAATGACGACTTTGAATGAGGACCAGGCTTACGCGGCCATGTATCATTTCTTGGAGGATTTCTACCGGCGCACAAATTCGGATGACGTTGGCAGCCTGCTCTCCAGCATGAGCTTGTTGGCTGATGAACGGCCTGCCGATCCTGCAATTGCCAAAGATTGGCAAAGATCGGTGAGGTTTGCTGCCGACGGAGGCAAGGCAGGATACTTGGTAGCGACACCAGTCGACGACGAATCCTGAGGCCGCGCGAATCTCCAGCAAGGCCGGCACCAACGAATTCGTCGACGGCCTGACGGATACTGAAAACAAAGAGCGGGTGCTCGGGAGTGAACCGCTCCACCCTCTCAACAGTTCGAACTTCCGACAAACACGGCGGTCAATCCGACGAGTCCAGACAGGGGCGGCGGACTCCTAGTAGGAGCTGGCGGTGGTCGGGCGGGAAGCGCGCCGCCAGGTCGTGCACGTTGAGGCC
>JAHCJV010000073.1 GCA_026126105.1 Enhydrobacter sp. | reverse complement strand
GTCACCGATAGCTACAGTCTTCGAATCTCTGCTCGCCGTGGCCGCTAGTGGGGGACTGAACAATTAGCCCGCACGCCTCGGTCCTCCACCATGTTGGCTCGAATCCGTGACCTACCCCCGGGTTTTCAGACCAAGGTTCTCTCAAGTTAGCCGTGGTCCGAAGTAACAGGGCAGGTCAGCTCGGCGAATCGAGGACCGGGCAGACCGCGGATCAAACGGTCGGCAATGTCTTGCAACGCCACAACCTGCCGCCGGAACCGGACGCAAGCGCACGACCAAATGAGCCGCCTTCGTCCGGACGCACCTGGCGCTGCTGGCGGGAACCGACTTCCTGTTCGGCAAGCGCTCGTCATGGCGGGCGCCGAGCGAACAAGTCGATCAATTCAAGCCGAGCGGAACCACCAGGGTCGGGCAATGTTCTGTTGTTCCTTGGCGACGGATCGTCAGCGCGAGGGGCCTGTGTTGTGTCACTAACCATTGGGCGGGCTTCCGCGCTACTATCACCGTGAGGCGGCGTGATGGTGCGTTGGTCGGACCAGTTTCTGACGCCACGGGCTGGGCTTCCGACCGCTCGAGTATTTTGACCCCGCGGGGTATGATTGCCACTCGCTGCATTGCCGCTCTGCCCCAGCTCAGTGTCCGCTCCGAGCCGCCCCCGCCAGGCGATGCAATCCGATTGAACAGTTGTCCGATGCAAGACCGCTAATTGAAGTGACCCGGTCCGTCAGCTGTCGCTGTCCTGCCCAAGACGAGGAGGCTACTGTCGATCGCCGTTCTGAGCTCCGTCACGAGGCCTTGAACGGCGGCGCCGGCCGACGCCTTCTCTTCGATATCCCGCGCCAGCGATGCCGCTGAAATGGCGCCGAACTGACTGAGGAGGCCCGCCAGCTTGTGGGCGGCCTGCGTGAGCTTGGCATGATCGTCACTGTTTTCCCCGCCGGGAAGGCCCGCAAGTATTTGCCGGACATCGTTGACGAAGCGCTCCATCAGTTCCTGTGCTGTTGCGTCGCCTACCGCTTGACGCATGTCATCGAGGATCGTCCAGTCGATCTCTTGGGCCACCTTGCCCGCGTCACGAGCTGCGGGAAGGTCTTCCACCGTCGGCTGCTTGTGCATGCCCGCATACTTCTCGAGCACGTCGTCGAGTTCGGCGGGGCGGATTGGCTTGATGAGATAGTCGTTGACGCCCGCCGCGAGAGCTTGTTCCTGGATTTTTGGCTGTGCCTGCGCGGTCAGAGCCACGATCGGAACATGCATGAAGGCCGGCATGATTCGAATGCGTACGGCAGCCTCGATCCCGCCCATCACCGGCATCTGCATGTCGAGGAAAATCAAATCGAACGCACCGGCCCGCGCCGCTTCGACGGCCTCGGCGCCATTGGCGACCACTTGCACCCGATGACCACGCTTTTCGAGCAGCGCGCGGATGACCATCTGGCTCGTCGGTGTATCTTCCGCCACGAGAATGCGCAGTTTCGGAAGATCGGACCTCGGCGTTCGTCCCGGGCGCGGTGGCTCGAGCTGCGGACCCGCAACCGAAGAGAGCTCGAGTTCCACGAATGCACACGTGCCCCGGCCCTCCACGCTCTCCAGGCCGATTTTCCCGCCCATGAGCTCAACGAACCGGCGGCTGATTGCGAGACCCAGGCCGGCTCCGCTGGCCTGAACGGTGTCTTCGCCAGTGCCTCTCTCGAACGGTTCGAACAGGCGCGAGACATGGGCCTTGGGGATGCCGGGGCCCGTGTCCACGACTTCCAATCGTACTGTGACAGAGCGTGCGCTTCGGGCGACGACCCGGGCGCGGCAGACGATCGAGCCGGCACGCGTGAACTTCGCGGCGTTGCCCAGAAGATTGAGCAGAATCTGGTAGAGGCGCCCGGAATCGCCCTGAACCCACTGCGGTATGTCAGGGCCGATGTCGGTCTTCACGGTGATCGGCTTGGTGCCGACCAGAATGCGAGAGGTGTTGGTCACCTCCAGCAGGAGGTCGCGCAGGTCCATGGGGCCGACCTCGAGCGCGAGCTTGCCGGCGTCGAGTTGAGAGAAGTCGAGCACGTCGTTGATGAGCAGCAGCAGGCGATTGGCCGATTCGTTGATATTGCGAGCGTATCGGAGCTGCTGGCCGTCCAACTGCGTATCGAGCAGGAGGCCGGTGAGCCCGATTACCGCATTCATCGGCGTGCGGATCTCGTGGCTTACCATCGCGACGAATTCCGACTTGGCCAGGCTGGCTTCGTCGGCTTGCTGGCGGGCCTGCTGAAGTGCGACCATGGCGCTGCGCTCGGCGGTGACGTCTCGCGCAATCAGCACCGTGCCGCCCTCCGCGGTCCGGCGCTCCATCGTCATCATGATGCGGCCATCCTCGAGCATCTGCTCGAAAGGGGAGCCCGGATTCGCGTGCTTAGCCAGCCTCCAGCTCTTCCAGTCGCCGGCTTCGGGCTCGGCGAGCCGGGCATGGGTGGCCGCGATCTCGACCAGTTCGCCGAACTGCAGCCCGCGCCTCAGGTGTGCCACCAGGTAGGGGAAGCAGGCGATGTATTGCTCGTTCCAGACAGCCAGCTTGTCGTCGCTGTCGAACAATGCGAAGCCCTCCGACATGTTGTCGATGGCGTCGACGAGCCGGGCGTGAACCTGGCGTGCGGCCTGTTCACTTGCCGCCAGGCGTTGGCGCTGCGTCTCCCGCTCGCGCAGCTGGCGTATCCAGAACGCCGTTCCGGCCATGATCAGGAACGATAGGACGCCGAGCGACAGCGCGACGGGCAGAGTGCGCGACTGCCACGCAGCCAGCGTGCTTTTCCGCGACAGGCCGACCGACACCACAAGCGGATACTGTCGCGTTACGCGGAAGGCCGTCATCAGTTCGTCCCCGGCAACCGGCTCGGTGAATCGTCCGCTCTCGCGTTGAGGGAGGAAATCCTTGAACGGCGACCGGTCGCCCTGATACCGGGCGGGCGACGGAGTCGCGAGGGTACTGGCCAGCAGATTGCCGTCGTAGGACAGCAGCCGGATGCTCCCTTCCTTGCCGACCAGAATCGAATCGTAGAACGCGGTGAAGTACTCGGGATTGAGCGCTGCGACGAAGGTCGGCGTATCGGCGTCGCCTGACGAGGGCACGAAGACGGCTGCAAGATAGAAGTGCGATGTGGAATCGGACGAACCGACAGCATCGCCAAACCGGCGGCCGCGCCGCAGCGGACCGACGCTGAGCAGGCCGGGGCGGGACCGTGCGGCTGCAACGGCGGCCGGAAAGTCGAGAACGCGTCCCACCGAGCGTGCATCGCTCGACGCGACCACCTCGAGATCGGCGCCGAGCACGGCTATCTCGCGGATAAGGGCAGAGGTCGACACCATCAGGCGCAGTTCGCGTCCGATGTCGGCCTTATCGGCCCGCGGATCGTATCGGTCCGCAGCGCGCGCGAGGGTCGACTCGGCGGACTGGACGGTGCGATAGGCGTGGTCTTCGACGAAACGGGAAAGCGTTTCGGCCGAATCGAACGATTCGGCGAGCGCCTGCGAGCGCGTATCAAGCGCCTGTTTGGCAAACAGTGCGACGAACGCCAATACCACTACCGCGGCGGCCAAGGCTGCCCAGACCATCTGACGCTTGAAGGATGGCGTTTGCGCTACCATGAAAGGCACGATTCACAACGAGATCGGGCACTATGGCAAATCTTATCGAGACCGGGGCATCGCTCGTCCGATGCGGTATCTATACCCTTTTCCTGTTGGCGCTCGGCGCACTCCCGGCCGCAGGCCAGACGCCGTCGGCGCGGGAGGTGTCGATCCGCGCGACCGGCTCGCTCAGGGTCTGCGTCTGGCCGGGCTACTTTGCCATTACCTACCGTAACCCGCGGACCGGCGCCCTTGAAGGCATAGATATCGAGCTCGCGCGCGCCTTTGCCTCCGACCTCGGTGTAGAGCCGGTATTTGTCGAGTCGAGCTTCGTCACATTCATTGACGACCTCGAAGGCAATCGGTGCGATATCGCGATGTTCGGCGTCGGCATTACCGCGCAACGCCGGGCGCGTGTCGCCTTCTCGCGCCCTTACCTGCGCAGCGGCGTATATGCCGTGACGACCAGGGCACAACGACGCATCAATACGTGGGCGGATATAGATCAGCCCGGCATCGCCGTTGCCGTCCAGGCAGGTACCTTCATGGAGCCCCTCATGCGGGACACGCTCAAGAAGGCTGAATTGGTGGTGATACGGCCACCCCAGACGCGCGAACTCGAGATTGAATCCGGCCGTGCCGATGTTTTCATGTCTGACTATCCCTACACCCGCCTGATGATGCTGACCTACGACTGGACTCGCGTGATCGAGCCGCCTGCTCCGGTGTCGCCGACCGACTACGCCTATGCCGTGCGGCAGGACGAGCCCGACTGGCTCGCCAGGGTCGATGCTTTCGTCGACACGATCCGGAAAGACGGCCGACTTGCCGCCGCCGCCGCGCGTTTCGGCCTGACGCCAATCCTGGCGCCGTGAGGCTATTGGGGTCATGCGATCACATTGCAGGGATACCGGCGGGCGCGGTCTAGGCCCCGTTGGCCAGCACCGCTCACTGCAAGACCTGCCTGTCCACGGTCGCCGGTGCATTCCCGTGCAAAGGCGAATGCGGGCCTAGCGTCCGGCCAGCGTCGGCGGTCGCGGTGAAGTAGCCCCGGACGAAAGCGCCGGCTGCGGTTGCGACAATGAGCGCGATCGCGACCGCCGGCAGGCGGAGAGACGCGCGGCGGCGTCGACTCGATCCGTACCTGCGGCGACGCTGCAGCCGGCACATCGCGGCCAACTGCAAATCTGCGTAAGACTCTATCTTGGGGGCGAAAAAGGATGCGAATAACATATTGGAGCTCTCCACCTCCAACTCCCTGGCGCAAAGCCGGTGCCACACGGGCACGGTCATACACGACCTGAATTCTCCCCCTTGTTGCGTGCACGTCTCGGAGTGGGTTTCATTGTTGCCAAGGACGCAAATTCGAACGCACCTTGCGTCGCAATATGCGAATCGCCGTCTCCGGCGACATCGGCTACTCGGAAGTCCGAGCGCCCTCGCCCTGCCATGCCTGAAGGCGGCGATAGAGCGTCGAAGGACTGACCTGGAGCGCGGACGCCGCCTTGGGGATGTTGCCGTCCGACAATGCAATGGCGCGCTCGATGGTGCGCCTCACCACCATGTCGAGCGGCTCGATCGCGTCGTTAGCTGCGGCAGAAGAATCCGGGGCGGCGGCGGCTGACGGCATCGCGAACGACGGCGATGCACTTGGCCGCACGCCAGCAATGCGCTGGCCGAGTACGGGGGGTAGGCCCTGGAGGGCGCGAGGGAGCATGGCGAGCTCGATCGTCTCGCCATCATTCAGCACAACTACGTTGCGCATCGTGTTCTGTAGCTCGCGTACGTTGCCGGGCCAGGAATAGGACAACATCGCGGATTCGGCGTCGGGCGAGAAACCGGTGAACCGCTTGCCGTCTTCCTTCGCGTACTGAACGAGGAAGTGACGGGCGATCAGCAGTACGTCGTCGTCGCGCTCGCGCAGCGGCGGCAGGTCGAGTGGAATGACATGCAGTCGGTAGAACAGGTCCTCGCGGAACCGGCCTCCTTCGACTTCGGCCTGTGGATTGCGGTTGGTCGCGCACACGATACGCACGTCGACCGGGCGTGTCTTGTCCTCGCCGACCCTCTGCACCGTACCGGTCTGCAGGAATCGCAGAATCTTCGCCTGCAGCCCCAGATCCATCTCGCAGATCTCGTCGAGGAACAACGTGCCGCCGTTGGCCTGCAGTGCTGCCCCGGTTCGATCCGAGGTCGCCCCGGTGAAGGCGCCCTTGGCGTGGCCGAACACCTCGCTCTCCAGCAGGTCGCGCGGGATGGCGGCGCAGTTCAGGGCGACGAACGGCTTTTCGCGGCGGCGGCTGAGCTTGTGCAGCGCGTCGGCACAGAGCTCCTTGCCGGTCCCGCTTTCGCCCGTGACGAAAACCGTCGCCTTGCTGGCTGCCGCGTTCTGCAGGATTCGGTACACTGTCTGCATCGCCATCGAACGCCCGATGAAGTTGCAAAAGCGGTCGCGGCTGGTCTCTTCCTGGATGGCGGCGACCTGCGACTGCAGCTTTCTCCGCTCGAGCGCATTGCGCACCGTGACGCGCAGGCGGTCGGCGGTGAACGGCTTGGTGAGGAAGTCGAGCGCGCCCTCGCGCATCGACTCGACGGCGAGCCGGACCGACCCCTGGCCTGTGACGACGATCGCCTCGATCGGCAGCTCGCGGCGGCGAACCTCGCGCAGCAGGTCGATACCGTTCATGTCGGGCAGGTTGATATCGAGTACCAGCACGTCCGGCGGCGCCATGTCGATCGCCGCCAGGGCTTCCGCACCGGTGCCGGCGCTCGCGATGTTGCAGTTCTCCGACTTCAGGTAGGCGGTATATGTCTCGACAAGCGCCGGCGCGTCCTCGACGATCAGCACCCGGCCCTTTGTTCCTGGCATTGTTGCGACCTTCTTGCTCCTGATCCCGCTTCTACGGCATAGCGGCGGAACGGGCCAGTTTCGATCCTACTTGCCCCACACTCGGACCGGACCGACATCGATATGGACGTGGCCCGCATCTCCGTAGAAGCCCACGCCGCCCCATCCCATTGCAGCCGCGAGCCCCGCGACGGTACGCGGCGATACGCCTGGCAGGGAGATGTCGAGCGCCTTGCCGGCCACGTGCTGGCTGTCGTGCGCCACGCCTGTCGTTGCAGCCGCGAGCGATGCATTGGTCTGGCGGGTCCGGTAGCCTGAATGCACGTGGACCGTCTCTCCGCCGGTCATGCGCGCGACCAGCCACATGAGGTCGACCAGCCGCCAGTCGATGGCGACCGTCGCGTTCCGATGATGGTCGTGAAGAAGCTGCGACAGCCGTGCGAGTTCCCACGCGTCGTAGGCACCGTCGACCCAATAGACTACGGAAAGCTGCTGCCCGGTGTTGACATTGCGAACAGTCAGCCGACGCGGCAGCTGGAGATCGAGTGCTGCCTGCGCACTCCTGCGTATCGCTTCGGCCTTGGGGCCGGCTTGCAGCGGATTGTCGGCGGCAGGCGGCGCCGGAGGGTGCTGCGCGGTGGCCGACGTTGGGCCGACCGGCCGCGGCGCGTAGACCGCGAAACCGCGCCCCGTATAATCCTGCTGCGCGATCGCGCCGTACGGAGCGAGCCAGCTGACCCCGGCAGCGAGGACAGTCGCCAGAGTCGCGAGGAACAAAGTCGGTCGCATGTTACTGTCCCCGCCCGGCGATCATGACCCAGGCCGTGCGGAACATGATCGACAGATCGGCCTTCATCCAGCCCAGTGGCGTCGTAAGGCGCATGGCATAGGCGTGATCGTGCAGCACCTTGGAGCGTACATCCTCGATCGAGGTGTCATAGCCCTGGTTGACCTGGGCGAGGCCGCTGATGCCGGGACGGATGCCAAAGGTCCGCTCTGCATAGAATGGGATGGCCGTCTCGAGTGTCTTGAAGAACGAGGGACGTTCGGGCCGCGGGCCGACGATCGACATGTCGCCGGCCAGTACGTTGAGGCACTGTGGCAACTCGTCGAGCCGGGTCTTGCGCAGGATGCGCCCGACCCGGGTCACGCGCGGATCGTTCTCGGTCGCCCACATCGCGCCGCTGCGTGCCTCGGCATCGACCCGCATCGTGCGGTACTTGATCATGTGGAACAGCCGCGTGAAGCGCGGCGTCGCCTCGCCGACGCGGAGCTGGCGATAGAAAAGCGGTCCCTTCGAATCGAGGCGGATCGCCAGGCCGATCAGCGGGAAGGTGATGGCGAACAGCACGAACACCAGGCTCGCGACCGCGAGGTCGAGTGCCCGCTTGGCGATTCGGATCGAGCGCGGCACGAAATCCTCGCGTCCCCGCGAAAAGGAAGCGGCGCGCTGCCACGGGCGGCGCTCGAGGCCGAGCAAATAGCGGCTGGCGCCGATCAATCCTGCCCAATGTCCTTCCACCAGGTAAGCACCCCATCGCAGCGGCCGCGGCCAGGGTGCGGCGCGCGTCGCCATCACCGTGGCTGCAACGCCATAGCCGGCAACCTGCAGCAGCGCTGCCGCGGCGAAGAATTCATTGCCGGCGGCGCCGAGCGCGACGCTGCTGGCCAATGCGGCAAGCAGCAGGAAGGGCATGAAGGCGCGCAGAAACTTGCCCGACACGAAGACGAAGGCGAGCCCCGGGCGCGCCGGATGGGCGAGCCCGAGCAGGCGTAGCGCCTGTTGCATGTTGCCGGCGGAGATGCGCACGCGGCGGCCGAACTCCTGGGTGGGCCGCGTCCGTTCGCGTTCAAAGACTGGGACACCGGAATTGTAGATGCCGCGATACCCTCCGGCGACGATCTGCATGGGCAAGATGAAATCGTCGTTGATGGTGTCGGCCGGCAGCGGCCGCCACAGGGCGCGGCGGAACAGATAGCCCGCGCCATGCAGCCCCATCGGAGCGCCGACAGCGGCCTCGCAGCGCTTGATCTCAGTCTGGTAGGCCCAGTATGCGCGCTCGCCCTCGCTGCCAGGGACACCGAGCACGTAGCGTCCCCCGGCGACGGCGACGCGGGGATCGGCGAAATGAACGACCATGCGGAGAAGATGGTCCGGCTCCATTTCCGCCGAAGCGTCGCTCAGCAGCACGAGGTCGCCAGCGCTGGCGGCGATCGCCTCGTTGAGGACGGCGACCTTGCCGCGATTGTGGGGATGCTCGATGATGGCGATGTCGAGGCCGTCGAGCGCTCCTGCCGCAATCGCCGCGCGCGCGACATCGGCCGTGCGGTCTGTGCAGCCGTCGCAGACGATCCGGACCTGCAGCCGTTCGCGGGGGTAGGCGAGGGCAAGCAGGTTGCGCACCTTGTCGCCGATGAAGCGCTCCTCCTGGTACGCCGCCACGATGATGGTCACGGACGGGGCGAAGCCAGTATCGACCTCGGGTGCCGCGGCCGTGGGACGCTGCCCCAACCGCTGCAGCAGGGCGGGGTAGACGAAGTGATGGTAGAGCGCCGCGCCTGCGGAGCCCCAGAAAACCGTTTCGAACATTGTCCTATCCTTTGGCGAGAATCGTATAGCGACGAAGGGTGGCGTCCCAATCGAACGAGCGTTCGACGAAGGCGCGGGGTGAGGCGGTGGAGCGCTCCTGCAGCGCGGCCCGCAGGGCCTTGGCGAGCGCCACCGGATCCTCGGCGGCGACGGTCCGGCCGGTAACCGGGCAAACCGCCTCGCGTACCGCGCCGACGTCGCTCGCCACCACTGGCACTCCGCAGGCCTGGGCCTCGAGCAGCGTCAGCGGTAGTCCCTCGCCCCGTGATGGAAGGCAGAAGACGTCGAACGATCGGTAGAATCGTGCGACGTCGTCGCGATGACCGGTGAAGATGACGCGGTGGGAGATGCCGAGCGAGGCGGCGAGCCTTACGAGTTCCGCGTGCTGTCGGCCGTCACCTATTACCGCTATATAAACGTCTTCCGGCAACGCCGGCGCGGCGCGCAGCAGCACATCGTGACCCTTGACGGTCTCGAGTCGCCCGACCGTACCGACAATCCTGGCGTCGGCAGGCAAACCCAGCAGCGCGCAGGCGGCGCGACGGTCGGACGGCGCGTGCACGCCGAGGTCGACTCCGTTCGGTACGACAACGACGTGGTGAGCGCCTGTGACGCTTTTCAGTTGCATAGCGGCATGACGAGAGATCGCGGCGAAGGTCGGGCGCACGATCAGCGCCGCGAGCCTAAGCAATAGCGCGCGGCGTGGCGCGGCATGGTGCCAGATGTCGTGCTCGACATAGATGACGTTGCGCACCCCGGCGAGCCGTGCCGCCGTGCCGCCGTAGAGGAGCGGGCCGATGTGATGCATGAACACCGAACGTGGCTTCAGCTGGCGCAGCAGCCTGGCGAGGAGGACGGGAAGAGACGGTGTAAGCCCGTCGGCTTTCCCTAGCGCGAAGACATCGACGCCGCTCTTCGCGGCATAAGGCCAAGAGGCCGTGAGTGATCCGGTCTCGCCCTCGAGCGAGACGATGGCATGGCGTCCGGGCATCGCCTGCGCGAGTCGCAGGGCGAGCACCTCGATTCCGCCCGGCTGGAGCCGCTGGACGATTTGCACGACGTCGTAGGGCACGATGCAAGAGCCTCCTTTGTTCGCTCCGGCATCTGCAATGGACGTGCCGCTCGCATTTTGCGTGATTGCGCCCGCATTGACTCGATTCGCTCGTACGGGCTTCGCGTTCTGCAAAGCCAAGGAGGCCGGCGTATGCAACTTGCAACCAAACACGCCAAGAATGGCCAGAAACCGCTGGCATGACCGTTGCTGACTGAGCGCAACCGATTCTCTTTAGGTGAACGCCATGTCTGTTTTGCTAAAACTGCCCGAAGACCTCGACGCTGCCTCCATGGATGAGCTGCGTCCGATTTTCGAATCGCTGGCGCGGCGAGCCGAAGACGTTGAACTCGACCTCGCGGCGGTGCGCTTCATCGACTCTTCCGGAGTTGGTGGCATCGTCTTCCTATACAAACGCCTGCGCGCCGCCGGGTACAATCTTTGGTTGACAGGAGTCGGCAACCAGCCGCGTCGGCTGCTCGAGTACGTAGGCCTGCTCGGCCTGACGACGCGCCCTCTCGAGGGAGCGGAGTCGTGAACCAGCCCCCTACCCTGCGCCTCGCCGCGCTCGCTCTTGCTCTATCGGTCGCAGCCTGTAGCTGGCCGTCGGAAGGAGCCGGTGGGCTCGCCGAACGCGACCTGCCTGCAACACCCGCCATCGAGGAAGCCGCCGCCACGCTCGAGAAATTGGAAGCCCGGGGAGCCGATCGTTTTGCCGCCGGGGACCTGGCGGAAGCCCGGCTGATCCTCGCGCGCGCCAGCCGTGAGCAGGCCGGCGGACTTTCGGTCGCTGCCGAGCAGGACCTGGTGCGGCTCCGTGCCAGCTTCGAACGCATCGAGAGGCGCCTCGGCGCTGCCCCGCCGACGCCTCTTGGCCAATAGCGCCGATTCACTTTCAGGAAACGTGTCATGACATTTCGTCGCCTGTTCTTCCTGCTCCTGCTGGTGCTCTCCGTGAGTCCCCAGGCCTTTGCCGCAGTCGAGCCCGTGCTGCGCGTCGGGGACGTGCTGACCGTTTCCCTTCCAGGCGAAGCTGCCTTTAACAAGGACTTTCAGGTGGACCGCCGGGGCCAGGTCGTGCTGCCCGAAGTCGGCGGTCTCAAGGTCGCAGGCATGGAGCTTACGGAGGCAACCAGGACCATCCGCGAGTCTCTCGGCAAGGCCTATCGTGATCTCGAGCGACTCACCGTGACGTTGAAGGAGCGCAAGCTCCTGGTCACCGTGCTCGGCTACGTGAAGACGCCGGGCACCGTCGAGTTGGCGGGCGATGCCACCGTCCAGATGGCGATCGGAGCGGCTGGCGGGCTGGCCCAGGGCGCGCAGCTCGACCGCTTCCAGCTGCGGCGCGGCAAGGAGCAGTCGAACTTCGACTACAAGAAGTACCTCGATACGGGCGACGTTGCTCTGCTCCCCGAGCTGCAGCCGCTCGACACGATCTTCGTGCCGGCCTCGCCGCTCACCGGCAATGTGCAGATCGATTTCGACGGCCGAACGCTGGCCCAGTCCGGCGACGGCGCAGAGGAGCGGTCATCGATCAAGGTGTTCGGCGAGGTCAACACGCCTGCCATCTTCGCCTTCAAGAAGGACGCCAGCGCCATCGACCTGATCATGCGTGCCGGTGGTGTCACCCGCTACGCCGCGGTCGATCAGATTCGCATCATCAACCAGGGCAAACCGGTGGTGTTCAACCTGCAGCAGTATCTCGACAGCGGCGATCTCAGTCACCTGCCCAAGATCGAGCCGGGCGCCACTCTTTTCGTGCCCAAGCAGGTCGAGGAAATCCGCCGGGGCGCGCTCACCGTCTACGTTATGGGCGAGGTTGCCAAGCCGGGCGCCTTCGAGGGCAAGCAGGGCGCTTCGTTCATCGAGATCCTCGCCAACGCCGGCGGTCCCACGCGCTTCGCCGAGACCCGCCAGATCCGCATCATGAGGGCCGATGGAAAGGTCGACATGTTCGATCTGGTGCGCTTCACCGAGGTGGCCGGCGGGAAGCTGCCGGAGGTCGCCGCGGGCGACGCGATATTCGTACCCGAGAAGACCCAGTCGGCCGAGCCGTCGTGGCTGAAGACGCCGCCGTCGCGCGCCGTCCAGGTCATGGGGGCAGTGGTGAAGCCCGGCCGATACGAGTGGTCCGACGAGATGTCGCTGTTCGACCTGCTGGCTGCCGCCGGCGGCCCGACCGCGCGCGGCGATATCGCCCATATCGACATCCTGAAGAGCGAGAATGATCGGGCGCGCCCAGTGCGCTTCAACCTCGCCGCCTTCATGCAGAAGGGCGGGTCGCTTGCGTCCGTGCCGAAGATCCAGGGCGGCAACGTCATCATGATCCCCGAGCTGCCCATCGACCCAAGCGACAACAAATCCCAATGGACCCGCCAGGCGTCCGACCAATCGATCTATGTGATGGGGCAGGTCGGTGCTCCGGGCCGCTACGCCTTCAACTCGAACCTGCACTTTCTCGACATCATTTCGGCGGCGAACGGTCCGACCGGCAGTGCCGACTTGCGCAACGTCCGCGTCTCTCACCGCAACCAGGCGGGCGCGGCCGTCACCAAGGTCAACCTTGCGCGCTACTTTGAAACCGGAGACGAGAGCATTCTGCCGAAGGTGAAGACGGGCGACGTGATCTTCGTGCCGGACAAGAACAAGGATTGGCTCGACGAGGCGCCCGAGAACACGGTGCGGGTCATCGGTTCGGTTGGCAAGCCCGGCCGCTACCGCTTCTCCGACAACATGACGATCCTCGACCTTCTGGCCGAGGCAGGCGGTCCGACCCCCGATGCCTACCAGTCCAAGATCGTGGTGGTGAACCTCGCCACCGGCCAAGACCAGGCGCGGGTGTTCGATCTGGTGAGCTTCGCCAAGTCGGGCGACGTCCGAAAGCTTCCCGTCGTGCGCACCGGCGACACGGTCTACGTTCCGAATACCGAGCAGAGCGAATGGAAGGTTTTCATGGGCGGTGTCCGCGATGCCGTCTCGATCCTCTCGCTCTTTGCCCTGATTGCGAGAATCTGATGGACGGCAGCACCAATTTTTCGATGCGCCAGCCGCAGTCGGATCTCCCGGCTCCGCGTCCGGTGCACGCCGCCGTCCGGCGCGCGCGGCTCGAAGCGGCTTCGGCTGAGATCGAACGCATCTATCTGGGCATGGCCGTCAGTCGCAAGCGCGTCGTGGGCGTGGTCGACTGCGGCGCCACCGGCACGGGCACCGCCCTCGCGCAGGCTCTGGCGGAACGCGGTTCGGCCTCGGGCGAACCGACCCTCTATCTCGACCTCACGCAACCGCTCCATCCGGACGGCTCGCGAATCCATTGGATTCCCGGCGACGGACGGGGCGCGCGGTCGATCGAGCCGGACGCACGAGGTTTCGATAGGCTCACCGGCTGGGCGTGTCCAAAGACGGTGATGAAGTTTCGCAATCTCGGTGCCCTGCGCCAGCTCCTGGCCGAAGAGCTGGGGCAATACCACCGCATCATCGTCGATGCCGGAAGCATGATGGAAGATATCGGTTCAGTGGTTCCGCCGGGTACGGTTGCCCAGGTCTGCGACGGCCTCATCGTCACCGCCTCTCCCAACGGGATCTCAGCCCCCGCCTTGAAGGCGGCCATGGCGAATCTCGGGGCGGCACGCGAGAGCGTCATCGGTGCGGTGCTCGACGACTGCGATAGTCCGACCGTGGCCGAGCAGCTTGCGACCTCGCTTCGTCGTCGGCTTCGCCGGCTACCGTGGCTCGCTGCGCACCTGTCGGCCATGGCGGGACGCAGTGGCCTGCTCTCGCAACGGGTCTGAACGCCCTCTACTGCCCGGCAGTACGGATGCGGGCAAGCTCTACGAGCCGATGATCCGCCGGGCGATTTCCGTCGTCTAATGGCTGCGTCGTGCCGCCGATCGGCGGCGCGCCTCGGGAGACGCTGTGCCATGCCTATCACCGCCCTTTACGCTGCCCTGCTGGCCCCCCTCTACCTGCTCCTGGCTGGTCGGGTGATTCGCGCACGTCGCGGCGCAAAGGTCGCGGTCGGCGATGGCGGCGACGCTCTGCTGATGCGGCGGATGCGCGTGCACGCCAATTTCGCCGAGTACGTTCCGTTTGCACTTCTCTTGATGGCGCTCGCCGAAAGTCTTGGGACGCGCGCATGGGTGCTTCACACGCTCGGCCTTGTTCTTCTCTGCGCCAGGCTCGTGCATGCGTTCGGCATGTCACAGGCTGAAGAGAAGTTTGGATTCCGCGTCGCGGGAGTGGTCACCACCTTCTCGATGCTGGCCATTGCCGCGATTGCCTGCTTGCACGGAGCGCTCACCCGCGGCGTCGGCCTGTAGGTTGTGCAGGACTTGTCACGGCGACCCGGGCAACGATCCTGCCGCAACTCCACGGAATAAGCTGCCGCGGATGACGCATTCCGTGGATGAACGAATGGAGTTTAGGCCGCCCGGAGGAGCGGCCGCGCGGGGATGAGCAAGTCGGTCAGCCCTTCTTCGAGGGTGACGGTCGCCTCAATGCCAAACGCCGCGGTCGCTCGGATTGGGCTGCCCAGCGAGACACGGATGTCGCCGGTGCGGGCGGGCGCCCTGCCGATCTCGGCGTCGGAGCCCACGATCGCGCGGATCGCTTTGGCCAGTGTCTCGATCGAGTTGGGGTCGCCGGTGCAGACGTTGAAGACCGGGGCTTCAACCGAGGCGACGGACAGTGCGGCGATCAGGTGGCCTACCACGTCGGACACGTGCACGAAGTCGCGCACCTGGCGGCCGTCGCCGTGTATCGTGATCGGCACGCCCCGCGACAGCCGGTCGGCGAATACGGAAATGACGCCTGAGTAAGGTGAACTCGGATCCTGCCGGGGGCCGTAGACATTGAAGAAGCGCAGCCCTGCGGTCGGCAGGCCGAAGGTGCCGCCGGCGACGGCGGCATGCAGTTCGCAACCAAGCTTGTCGGCACCGTAGGCCGTCGCCGGCCGCAGCGGTGCGTCCTCGGTGATGGGAAAGCGCTTCTGATCGCCATAGACCGCGGCCGAAGAGGCATAGACGACCGGAACTCGGCGAGCGCGTGCGGCATCCATCACATGGATTGTGCCGGTGAGGTTGACCCGGTGCGTGCCGCTCCAGTCCTCGACCGAGCGTTGTACCGAGGCGATTGCGGCAAGATGAAAGCAGCCATCGACGTCGCGCATTGCATCGTGCACGGCTGCGGCATCGACGATGTCGCCGACGATCAGCCTGGCACCGGCCGGCAGGTTGCTGCGCTTGCCGGTGCTGAGGTTGTCTAGCACGACCACGGCGTGGCCATTTGCGATCAAGCTCGTCGCAAGATGCGAACCGATGAAGCCTGCGCCCCCGGTCACCAGGTACTTTGCCATTTGCTGTCTCTCCGGTTGAAGTTCCGGAAGACCTGGTTGCAAGCATGGGACCGCGAATTTCCCTTTGGAATCAATTGTTCATCGCCCTTCCTGTCGCATCACGCGTCGCCTTTTGCGAAGCCGTCGCCATTCTGAGAATGGCGCGCGGTTTGCGACGTTGCGGAAGAACAGGAGAGCACGCCCATGGCACGGGAAATCTGGCAACTCGTCGACGCGCGGCATGTCGGCGGAATCGAGCGACACGTCAGCGAGCTGATCGCCGCGCTCGCCGTTCGCGGCCTCGCCGCTCGCGCCGTGCTCTACGCCGACCATCCGGGAAGCCAATGGCGCGACCTTCTTAATCGCGAACGTACCCCGCACTGCGTGCTGGGAGGCTCTTTCGGCGCGCTGCGGACAGCTCTTTGCGAAGAGCGTCCGGCGCTCGTCCATACTCATGGTTACAAGGCCGGAATCTTCGGGCGCATCGCCGGCCGGCTGGCTGGCGTGCCGGTCGTGTCGACCTTCCATGCCGGCGAACGGGCACCCTGGCCGGTCGGCTTCTACCAGCAGATCGACGCCGTGACCTCACTGCTCGGCCAGCGTATCAGCGTGTCGCAGGCGATCGCAGGGCGCCTGCCGTGGCGTTCGGAGGTGATCGCCAATTTCGTGGCCCTGCCCCCGCTCGAAACGGAGCGTCCGTTGCCATGCCGCATCGCCTTCGTCGGCCGGCTGAGTGCGGAGAAGGGGCCTGACCTGTTCTGCAGGATTGCCCGCGCGGCCGGACCGATCGCGCGGTGGGACGTCTACGGAGACGGACCGATGCGCGCGCCGCTGTCGGCCGAGTACGGCGACATCGTCCACTTCCACGGCCATTCATCGGCGATGGAGGAGACATGGCGCCAGGTCGGTCTTCTGCTCATGCCGTCACGCGCCGAAGGCCTGCCGATGGCCGCGCTCGAGGCGCTGGCGCGCGGCATTCCTGTGGCGGCATCGGCCGTTGGCGGATTGCCGTCGTTGCTGAGAGGGCTCGGCGGCAACTGGCTGTTCGAGGCCGGCGATGTCGAGGCCGCGGCCGGTGCGGTCCGCCGCTGGCGCGATCTTGCACCGTCAGCACTTGCTGCCGTGCGGCACGACGCCAGGCGTGCGGTGGAAGAGCGCTTCAGTCCGTCGGCCGCTCTGCCGGCCATCCTGTCGGCCTATCGTGCCGCGGGCTGGGCGCCCGGAGCCAGCAGCAATACCGTCCAGTCGTCGATCTGCTCGGGCGCGAGTTGACGTTCGGCGGCGGTCCTGATCGCCTCCACCGCGGCGCGCAGCGGCAGCGACACGCTGGCCGCAACTTCGCGGGCGAGCCAGTCGGGCATCTGTTCGTTCGACGACAGATCGGCCGGATCGAGTCCGTCTGTGATCAGCATCATGCGCTCGCCGTCGGCTAGCACGCCGTCCTGCTCGACATACTTCGCCGTCAGCATGAGGCCGGGCGCCGCGCCGTCGATCGCGAGCGGGCGCAGGCCTCCGTCGCGTTCGATCGCCCAGGGAGCGGGATGCCCCGCCGTGGCGACCCTGAAGCGGCCGTCGGCTCGAAGGTCGAGCGCGAGCACCGTCGCGAAAACCCCGCTAAGGGCGGTATCGCGGAACGCCGCCTCGTTCAGCGCCGACAGAAACGCGGCTGGACCGCCGCTTACCACGGCATTCAGCGCCCGCAGGCAGCCGGCATAGGCGAGCGCGAAGGCGCGGGCCTTCAGCCCATGGCCCATGACGTCGGCCAGGACGATACGCGAGAAACCGCGGCGGTCCAGCACGAGGGCGATGTCGCCGCTGCCGATGCCGGCGGCGCTGGTCGCATGGGCGATCTCCCACGCGCCGTCAGGCGTTGCAGCGAAGGATTGGGTCACGCTCTGCAGCACCGAGCCGAGCCGGGACAGGACCGCCGTTTGCTGGCGTGCGGTGCGCGCCAGCGCGCCGCGCACTGCGGTCAGCAACTCGCGAGTCGAAACCGGCTTCGACAGGACCGCATCGACACCATGGCGCGCGAGGGCGGCGCGGACGGCCGGCCGCTGGTCTCCGGTCAGGATGACCAGCGGCACCGGCGAGCGGTTCTCCTGGTTCTCCAGCCACGTCATCATCTCGCTTCCCTTGCCGTCGCCGAGATGGAGGTCAGCCACGACGAGGTCGGGGGGATTCGCCTTGGCCACGTCTCGCGCGTCCTGCAGAGAGCTCGCGAGCAACGGCTGGAAATGCCGGGCGAGCAGTGCGCCGTAGAGATCGCGCAGGATCGCATCGTCCTCGATCACGAGGACGCGAGGTCGGCGACCGTGCAGGCGGCGCATCAGCACCGTGCGGTTGGGCGTGCCCGGGCGGTATTGCAGCACATCGACGCTCTGGTGCACGAAGTCGAGCCCCATGCCGTTCAGCTGGAGGCTGTCGCGCGCGGATGGTGCATCGCTGAAGCGCTGCTCGAGCGATTCGAACGGCCCGCCGTCGTCGGTGAGATCGAGCCGCAGCAGATCGCGCTCGACGGCCAGACGCAGTTGAAGGGTGGTGGCGCAAGGCCGGCTATGCTGCGCGATGTTGGCGCCGAGCTCCGACACGGCGAGCTGGAGATCGTCGATCGCGCCGGGCGGCAGGCGCAATTCCGAAAGGCACTGGCGCAATCCCCTGCGCAAGGTTGAAACTCCTGCGAGCGTTGCCGGTGCCGTCTCCTCGAAGAGCTTCATGCAGTCGAAGCTACCGGTTCAGGAGGGCGCGCGCCATTCCCCGGGCCTGGCCGGCGGCCGCGCGGGCCGCGCGCAGCGAAGGATCGGCGGACAGAGCGCGCAGTCGCCAGCCGAGCGAGCGCATCGGCTGACGTGAGGCAATTGCAAGGTCCGCGCGAGCCTCGTGCAGGCGCGCCCTCGCCTTGCGCGAGGCCACTCGGAATGAAGGCTCCTTTCGCCCGTTGTAGCGCGCCACGATGACGGAAAGTGTCGCGAGTCGGGCCGAAGCCTGGCCGGTCAAATTGCCCGGCCGATGCATCAGATAGCTCGCCAACACGTCGCTCGTCGCCGAGACCGGCGCTGCCGCGGCGAGCCGAAGCCAAAGGTCGAGATCCTCTGCAGATTGCAAATCCTCAGCAAAACCGTTCGCAATCTGCAACGCGCGAGTCCGTGCCATGACGGTCGAGGTGCCGACCGGATTGGTGCCGAGCACGACTGCTTCGCCGTCGCGCAGCACGGTGAAGTCGCCTTCGCGAGCTCCTCCGGGCCGGAAGTTCCAGTACTCGAAGCAGGTGCCATGCGTTCCGCCACCGACGTCCACGTGGAGGTAGTCGGTGAAGCTGAAGCCGACGTCGGTACGCGCACGATGGTGGGCGATCTGACGTTCGAGCTTGTGCGGCCACCACATGTCGTCGGCGTCGAGAAACGCCGTCAGATCGGCATTTGCAGCGGCTATCGCCAGGTTCCGCGCACGCGCCGGCCCACAGGCGGGGCCGTCGATTACACGCAACGCGGGCCAAGTCCCGGCATAGCTTCTCAGCCAGTCGCCGGTACCATCCGAGGAGCCATCGTCGACCACGATCACTTCGATACCGTCAATGCGTTGTGCCCGCACGCTGTCGAGAGCGCCGGTCAGATAGGAGAGGCAATTGCGTGTGGGGATCACCACGCTGCATACCGGTCTCATCGCAGAACTCCCTGGCATATCGCTTGCTGTTTCGTGGCCAGACGATTGCAGCATTCGGGCCATGGAGAGCGAAGCGTGAAGACCATCGGATACGTGCTTGCCGACTTTCCGGCTCTCTCCGAGACATTCATCGGCAACGAGATTCGAGCGATGCAGGCGCACGGTCATCGCGTGGTGCCGATCGTCATGCACCGGCTCGAGGGGCCAGCGCAGCCGGAGGACATCCTGCTTGCCGACGGCGCGACTTCGCTGCGCGAAGTCGGGCTCGGCGCGGCAGTCGGCCACGTCTTGCGGCCGGCACGCACCGCCCCGCAGGCACTTGCTTTCGTCGCGCGGCAGCGGCGGCTCGGCCGCCTGTCGCTCGCCTTCAATGGGCTGAAGGTGGCGGCGATAGCGCGTGCGGCGGGGTGCACGCACCTCCATGCGCATTTCGCCGGCGGCGCGGCGGCGCATGCCATCGTCGGCGCGCGTTGGATCGGCGCGACGGTCTCGTTCGTTGGGCACGGGCACGATGTTTATTCCGAGCCTCAGGATATCGTGGCGAAGCTGGGCGCAGCCGACTTCGTAGTCGGCACTTGCGACGACCTCGTGTCCGACCTTCGCTGTCTGCGCGACGGCGCCTCGGTGCATCGCATTCCTTGCGGCACCGATCCGTCGCGTTTCCGGCCGGCCAATTCGAACCACGAGACCGGCCGCTTTCTCGCGATCGGTCGACTGGTAGAACAGAAGGGTTACGACGACCTCTTGCAGGCGCTTGCGCTCCTACCGGCGTCGATCGCCATCGATATCGTCGGCGACGGACCGCTTAAGGCGGAACTGTCGGCGGCGGCGGCCCGGCTTGGGCTCGGCGCCGACCGCATTCGCTGGTTGGGCGCTCGTACGCTCAGCTGGATCGCCGGCTCGGGATGCAACTACTGCGCGCTCGTCGCGCCCTTCAAGATGGCACCCAACGGCGAACGCGATACCGGCCCGGTTGTCATCAAGGAGGCGATGGCCATGGGGCTGCCGGTAATCGGCACGCGCTTCATGGGCAGCAAGGAGATGATCACGAGCGAGTCCGGCGTGCTGGTGGAGCCCGGCGACGTGGCCGGGCTTGCCGACGCGATGCGGCAGGTCGCCGGCATGGCGCCGGAGACGCGACGTGCAATGGGTCTTGCCGGCCGCCGCCTGCTCGAGCGCGAATTCACGCTGGCAGCCCAGGCCGCCCGCCTGTCCTCGCTGATCGAGGCGGCGTGACGTGCAACGGCTTCGGCGTCTCGCGGGCAGCGCGCTGCCCTATGCGCTCAGCATTGCAGTTGCAAAGGGCCTGTCGCTGCTGCTGATGCCATGGATCGCCCGCCATCTGCCGCCGGAGGACTACGGTCGCATCGAGATGATCGCGAGCACCCTCGAGTTCCTCGGCCTGCTATTGGCGTTCGGTCTCGGCGATACGCTGTTTCGCTTCGCGTCGAGCGAGTCGGACGACGGTGAGCGCCACCGGCGTGCGGCGGGCATTGCGGGCCTCAGCATTGGCCTTGCGCTCGTATGCGCCGTCACCCTGCAGCTGCTCGCGCCGCTGATTCGCGACGTCGTGCGTGTGCCGATCGGGGAAGGGGCACTACGCCTCGCGCTCCTCGGCGTGTCGGTCGGCGGCATGATCGAACTGCCGCTCGCCTGGCTGCGGGCGCGAAACCGCCCATTCGTCTATCTTGGCTTTGCTGCCGCGCGCGCTGCCCTGCAGTTCGCGGCGATCGCCTGGCTCGTCAGCATCGATCCACACGCCGAGAGCGTGATCGTCGGCTCGTCCGCCGTCGAGCTGCTGCTGGCCGGCGCCCTGCTGGTGCTTCAATTCCGCGACACCGGCGTGCGCTTCACGCTCCAGTCGCTGCGCTGGCTGCACGGCTATAGCCTGCCTCTGCTCATTGGCGGTCTTGCGACATTCGTCCTCGGTACTTGCGACCGCTGGCTGCTCGTCGGCCAGATCCCGACGTCCGAAATCGGCCTCTACGGTGTCGCCGCCAAGCTTGCCCTCGCGGCGGCGCTGGTGTCACAGCCGTTCGGCCTGTGGTGGTACGCCCGTCGGCTGGCGGTGCTGGGAGAACCGGGCGGCCTTGCGCGCAGCGCCGATGCTGTGGCGCTGGGCTTCGCGGTCCTCGTGATCGGCGCAACCGCAGTTTGCCTGGCAGGGCCGGCTTTCGTACGGCTCCTCCTGCCGCCGGCCTACCTGCCGGCTGCCGGGTGGATTCCGTGGCTCGTGCTCGCGGGCGTGCTGAACGAAACGGCGAGCCTGATCAATGTCGGTTGCTATGCGCGCCGCACGACCTGGCTGGTCGCGGTGGTCAACGCGCTGGGTGCCGCCGTTGCCGCGGTCGGCTACATCGCATTCATTCCTGCGATGGGCGTCGACGGCGCCATCCTCGCTACCGTACTCGCGCATGCTGTCCGCATTGCAGGCTTCCTCATCGCCGGCCAACGCGTGGCGCCCATACCCTATCGCAGTGGCCGCATGCTCGGCCTCGCCGCCGCCGCCGCCACGACAGTGTGGCTCGGGAGCAAGCTCGGCGAACCGGCGCTGCTTGGACTCGCGGCGGTCGGTGCCTCGGCGCTACTCGGTCTGCTCGCCCTGGTTCTTGGCATGGCGAAGTGGGAAGCCCACCAACCGATAGCCGCGCGATGACGCCGCAAGATCCGCGAGTCGCCGCTGAGAACAATCAACGCGCCATGCTGCTGGGCGGGGCATTGGCGGCTTGCGTCGCTGCCCTGCCGTTCTTCGTGCCAATTCCACCGGTGCTGGCGATCGTTGCCGTGATCGGCATCGGGTTGGCCCCGGTGCTCGTCATGGCGGCCTTTCGAGTTCCCTTCATCCTGTGCCTGGTGTTCGTTGTCTTCTCCTTCTTCAGGATCCACGAAGCCTTTCCGGTGCTGGGGCCGTTCCGGATCCCTCAGCTTGTCGCGGCACCGACGATTGCGATCCTGGCGTGGCGGGTGCTGGGCACGCGCGAGGTTCGGCCGTTCTGGAGCCGCGAGCTCACGGCCTTCACCATTTTCTTCGTTCTCGTGACGATCGGCGTCTTCACAGCGACGAGTCGGCCCACGGCGATGGCCTACTGGTCGGCGACCTACGTCAAGATCTTCGCCATGGTGCCGACCATCGCCTGGCTCGCCCGCAAGCCCGCCGATTTCGGTTTGGCGTCGCGGGCAATCGTGCTTGCCGGCATCCTGATCGCCGCAGTGGCGCTATGGAACAAGAGTCAGGGCATCGGACTTGTTGAGGGCACCCGTGTTACCATCGCACGCGACATCGGATCGGTTCTCGGCGATCCCAACGATCTGTCGCTGGTGCTTCTTTTTCCGCTCTCCTTCGCGGTTGCCCTCGTCGTGTGCCGCGGCAGCTGGCGGTCGACTTTGCTCGGGGCGGGGGCCACGGTCTGCATCCTGCTGGCGATCATAGCGACGCAGAGCCGCGGCGGCCTGATGGGGGCCGCCGCTGTGTTCGCCGTCGTGGGTACGCGGGTCATCAAGTCGAAAGTCGTCCTGCTGGGCGGCGGCGCACTGGCCTTGCTCGTGCTGTTCGCCGCCGCCGGCATTTCCGGGCGCGCGTCGGGCGGGGCGGGTGAATCGGGTATCGACGAATCGTCGATGGGACGACTCTACGCGTGGGGGGCGGCCTGGCGCATGGCCCTCGGCCGTCCCTTGACCGGCGTCGGGTTGGACAACTTCACCTCCAACTACTTCTTCTACAGCGGGCATTGGGACGGAATGAACCACGCCGTCCACAGCACGTGGTTCGGCGTGCTGGGCGAGACCGGCTTCCCCGGCTTCATCGCCTTTGTGGCGATGATCGTGCTGACGGCGGTTGCCGCCTATCGCGCCGTCGGGGCCACCCATACGCAGCAGTCGCCGGTCGAGGTTCGCGGAATGTCGCTCGCGCTGCTTGCCGGTATCGCGGGGTTCTGCGTCTCGGGAACCTTCCTCACGCAGGGCTTCACCTGGCCTTTTTACATCCTCCTCGCGCTATGCGTTGCAACCTCGCAATACGCGAAGGAAGAATCGCGAAATGCCACGTCGCACGCGGACGCCGCGTCGATGGCGATCAAGCAAGCCATATAAATCGGGCGTTTACGCGAGGCAGACGCTGGCGTGCAACCTGCAGATCACTCGCCGACGAAAGATATCAACGGAGAACTGATCATGTGCGGAATATTCGGCGCCGTCGCGGGCGCTCCCGTAGCGGATACTCTGGTCGAGGGCCTGCGCCGTCTCGAGTATCGCGGCTATGACTCGGCGGGTGTGGCGACGATCGAGAGCGGCGGCCTGCGTCGTCTCTGCGCGGTGGGGCGCGTCGGCTCTCTCGCCGAACGCGTCGCGACCGAGCATCCGGCCGGCAATATCGGCATCGCGCACACGCGTTGGGCGACGCATGGCAAACCCAGCGAGCGCAATAGCCACCCGCACATGGCGCCCGGCGTGGCGGTGGTGCACAACGGCATCGTCGAGAATCACCGCGCCCTGCGCTCGGAGCTATCGGCCGCGGGGTGCGCGCTGCGCAGCGACACCGATACCGAAGTGATTCCCTGGCTGGTGGCTCGCAACATGGCGGCCGGTAACTCGGTCGAGGATGCGCTGCGCACCACCGATCGTACGCTCGAAGGCAGCTACGCGGTCGCAGCGCTGCACGAGCGCGACCCTGACACGCTGTACGGGTTGCGCCGCGGCAGTCCGCTGGTGGCTGCAATCGGCCCGCAGGGTGGCTATCTCGCCTCGGACGCGAACGCGCTGGCCGGCCTTGTCACGCAGGCGGTGTGCCTGGAGGATGGCGATCTCGCCGAAGTCCATCGCGATCGGCTTGTCGTGCGCGATGCAGAGGGCGCGACCGTCGACCGTCGGCTGATAGCCGTCGAGCACGGCACGTCTTCGCTCGATCTCGGGGGCCATGCCCACTATATGCTGAAGGAGATCTACGACCAGCCGCGCGTCGCCGCCCTGATCAACGACTGCTACGGCGGTATCGGCGTGCTGTCGAATTTCCTGCCGGTGGCGCCCGCGCACATCCGGCGGATCACGATGATCGCCTGCGGCACGTCCTTTTATGCCGCGAGCGTCGCCAAGCGCTGGTTCGAAAGCCTGGCCGGCATCCGGGCGGACGTGGAAATCGCCTCCGAGTACCGCTACCGCCCTCTGCCCCCAGCCGAACCCGGCGAGCTCGCCATTCTTATCTCGCAATCCGGTGAGACCGCCGACACGCTGGCCTGCCTCAAGCGCCTCAAGGAGGCCGGCACGCCGACGCTCGGGCTGGTCAATGTCGTGCACAGCACCCTGGCGCGCGAGGCCGACAGCTTCGTCCCGCTGCATGCGGGGGTGGAGAATGGTGTGGCCTCGACCAAGGCATTCATCGCCCAGCTGCTCGTGCTGGCCCGCCTGGCGGTCGACATCGCCGACCGCCGGCGGGGCTTGCGGCAGGACCACGTCCTCTCTTGCCTTCGCGCGCTCGAGCAGATGCCGAACACGATCACCGCAGCGCTGCACAACGAGTCGGCGGTCCAGGCGCTGGCGGAGACGTTCCGCGATGCCCGCAGCGCCTTATTTGTGGCCCGCGGCCCCCTTTTTCCGATTGCCCTCGAGGGTGCGCTCAAGCTCAAGGAGACGAGCTACATCCACGCCGAGGGCTTCGCCGCGGGCGAACTCAAGCACGGGCCTATCGCCCTCGTGGAGGACGGCACGCCCGTCGTGGCGCTCGCCTGCTCGGGCGACCTGCTCGACAAGACGGGTTCGAACATCCGTGAGATCGCCGCGCGCGGCGCGCGCATCACGGTGGTGGGCGACCGTGGCGGCATCCTTTCGCTGATGGATGTGGCGGTCGGCGCGCTGACAATCCCGAACTGCGAGGAGTTCGTGCAGCCAATCGTGTCGGTGCTGCCCCTGCAGCTACTGGCGTATCATGCTGCCGTGCAGCGCGGCCTGGATGTCGACCGTCCGCGCAATCTCGCCAAGTCGGTCACCGTCGAATGAGCGCCGCGGTCTCGCTCCGCCGCTGGGTCAAGCGCCGCGAGCACCCGCTCGCGGACCTGGCCTGGCGTACCGCCAGTATGCTGCGGACACTGTCGGTGCCGGTCGTGCCGGCGCTGCATCGCCCGCTCCTGGAATTGCATGTCGCGGCGCGCGAGGGCGTTGCCACGGCTTTGCGCATCGCCTGGTATACCCCGCTCTTCCAGGCACAGCTCGTGAAGCCGGCGCCGCGGCTCTATCTCTACGGGGGCCTTCCGCTGGTGATCGGGCCGCTCGACATCGAGATCGGCGCCGGTAGCCGTGTCTCCGGCCAGACGACCTTCACCGGCCGCAGCGCTGGCGCCATACAGCCTCGGCTGACGGTCGGCTCGAACGTCGATATCGGCTGGCAGACCACCATCGCCGTCGGGCGCCGGGTGGTGCTCGGCGACAATGTCCGAATTGCCGGCCGCGCACTGTTGGCCGGCTATCCTGGCCATCCGCTCGATCCGGCAGACCGCGCGGCGGGCCTGCCGGACACGCCGGACCAGGTCGGCGACATCGTCCTCGAGGACGACGTATGGCTGGCGACAGGTGTGACCGTCTCTGCCAGCGTTCGAATCGGTCGGGGCACCGTGGTGGCGGCTGGAAGCGTCGTTACCAGAGACCTTCCTGCCGGAGTGCTCGCGGCAGGGGTTCCCGCGCGTGTCGTGCGGCCGCTGCCTCAGAAATTCGGAGAAGCGCAATGAGCGCGGCAAAGGACATGGTGGTCTTCGGCGAGGATTGGGGCCGTCATCCGAGTTCGACGCAGCACCTCGTACGGCGTCTGGCGGCGGACCGGGGCATCCTATGGGTCAACTCGATTGGACTGCGCCGACCGCGCGCCACAGCGCGCGATGCGGTGCGCCTCGGACAGAAGCTGCTGCGCACCCCCACGGTGGCTGGGTCGCAAGCGACGCGACCTCCGTCGCTATCGATCGTGCGGCCAATGGCCGTGTCGTGGCCCGGCAGCGCGCTGGCGGCGACGGCCAATCGTCATCTGCTCGGCCGGCAGGTCCGACGTGCGCTCGCGGTCCGAGGGATGACGCGGCCTTTGCTGTGGACCTCGTTGCCGACCGCCGCCCCGTTGCTCGGAATGCTGAGTGAACGGGCGGTTGTCTACTACTGCGGCGACGATTTCGGTTCGCTGGCCGGCGTCGATCACGAGCCCGTGTCGGCGATGGAGCGTGTGCTGGTCGCGCGCGCCGACCTCATCGTTGCGGCCAGCGAACGCCTGGCGGAAAAGTTCCCGCGCGACCGCACTTTGCTGCTGCCGCATGGCGCGGATATCGACCTCTTTCGCCACCCCGCGACACCCGCTGCCGACCTGCCGCGCGAGGGGGCGACTGCGGGATTCTATGGCAGCCTGTCCGACTGGATCGACATCGAGCTCATGGCCGCGGTTGCCACGCGATTACCGGAATGGACCTTCGTGTTCGTCGGCAACGTCGAGACCGACGTCACGCCGCTCGCGGCTTTGCCCAATGTCAGGCTGCTCGGGCGGCGCGACCATGCCGCCCTCCCGTCCTATGTCCAGCACTGGACGGTGTCGCTCTTGCCGTTCCGCGATACGGCGCAGATCAGGGCCTGCAACCCTCTGAAGTTGCGCGAGTATCTCGCGGCAGGCACGCCGGTGGTCGCGACGCCGTTTCCCGCGTTGCACCCCTTCCGCGGTTTGATCGAGGTCGCGCGTACGCCGGCGAGTTTCGTCTCGGCGATGCGACGCGCGGCCGAGGATTGGCAGCGCAATGGCCAGCGCTTCCATGCTGTTAGGCATGACAGCTGGGAGGAGCGCGCCGGCGAACTCGATCGCGCTCTGGAGACATTGTGAGGTACGCCGTTCGGCGGCTGTTGTTGGCACTCGGCTTTGTGCTGCCGTCGCTCTCGAACCTCGGTGCGATAGAGTTGCCGACCGGGCCGCTTCCGGTCCATGTCGATCTCGGCAAAGGCGTCGGGTTCTCGAGTTCGACGATGCTTGTCATCGAAGGACGGGTCACGTCCGACGGCCCGACCCTCGTGGTCCTGCGCATCGATGACGACTGGTCCGACGACTTTGCCAGCCGCGTCAACGAGGAGCGATCGATCCTTCCGGGGCCGTTTCGCTGGGAACTGCCGTTGCGTGGTCTCAAGACGTCGGGTGGCCGGCTGTTGCGCCACGATGCGGTGCGCGGAATTCACTTCTTCAGGGCGTCGCCGAAGGGCCTGGTAGAGCTTTCCGGCTTCCGCTTCGAGCAGGCGCCGAGGCTGCCGCAAGGCAGTGCGGGATTCAGCCTCGGTTCGGCCGATGCGCCGCTTTTTCCCGGCTTCGAGCGCATTGCCCCCGGCGATCCGCGTCTCGAAGCAGGTAAGCCCGTAGCCGTCCGGCGGCCCGGAGTCGACCCGCTGATCGCAAGCGGCATGCGCGGAGTCGAGCGGCTGAAGCTTCCGTGGCCCTCCGGACGGGCATCTGTGACGCTGTGGACGGAAGATGTCGGGGAGTGGGAGACGCTGCCCTATGCCCTGCGCCGCCGCATTCGCATCAACGGAATCGACGTCTCCGATGAATCCGTGACGCCGCAACAATGGATCGAAAGCCGCTATCTCGCCGGACGGGACGCTCCCTACAAGCCCGGTGACGATGCTTGGCAAACCTATGGGCATAAACGCGGAGGACGCATCTCGGCGGACGTCGATGTCGGCGCCGATGGCATCGTCGTCGAACTCGCCGGCGATACCGCTGCAGCGACTTTCCTATCGGCGATTGTCGTTTCGCCCGAGCGCTCTGGTATCGCGCGCGACCAGATCGAGCGTAAGCGCCGCGACTGGTTCAATGCAGCATGGCCCGTGCGTCACGGGTTGCCGAAGCATCCGGAAATGCCGAACGTGCATCTGCCGTCCGACGGAGACGCTATTCCGACGCTGCACATTTCGGTCGCGGCCGGAACTGGCGGTCGTGCCGAGTTTCACCTCTCGTCGTCCGACCGGGTCGGGCCGATATCCGCGAACGTGGTGTTCGACGCCACCGTGCAGCATCGCCTGTCCGTCGACCTTTGGTCCGCCGAGCTGAAGCTCGTGCGTGAATCGACCGGCGGCAATCTGTTGGTCGCTTCGGACCGCCAGTTGCGTGCCGGAGTGCGAGCCGGAAGTCCCGACGCGCCGGTTCGCCACGTCTTGTGGATCGGGGCGGACGCCTTGACCCCGTCCGGCCGGTATCGCGGCACGCTGTACATAGGGGAAGGGGCATCGGCGACGTCGATCCCCCTCATCGTCGACGTCGGCACGACCGTCCTGCCGCCCGTCGAGAAGTTTGCTGGCTACTATTTGGAGCGGCCGGTTCATCTCGATTGGTTTGCCGAGACCGCTCCCGATGCGAAACACCAACTCGAATGCGACATGTCGTTCCTGTCACGCTTCGGCATCACAGGCAACGCGCCTCCGTTGCCAGCGCCGTTCGCAAATCGCGAATCCGATTTGGTCGGGGTTGCGCAGCAAGCTTTGCAGAATGCGACGGCGGCTCCCTGGCTGGCATACGCAGCCGCCAAGCGGCTGCGCGAACAGCTCGGCCCCGACGGCAGCGCACGGCAGATCGCGTCGGTGCTGAAGACACTCTCCGCAGCCGGTCTGCCAGCGCCCGTCTGGAGCGTGGCGGACGAGCCGAGCAACGCCGATCAGGGCGACGGCGGCCTGCGGCAGTGGCTTGCCGCAATCCGCCAGCACGCACCGGGCGCGAGGGTCGCGGGTCATCTCAATGCCGCGAATGACTTCGCCCTGCGGGCACTGTTCGACGTCGTTCTGGTCAACCAGGGCTTCGGCATCGACGCCGGCCGGCTCGCCAGCGTCACCGCGGGCGGCACCGAGACATGGCTCTACAATACAGGAAAGCCGCGCTTTTCTGCGGGTCTGTGGTTGTGGCGCACGTCGGCCGTCAGATTTCTGCAATGGCACGCTCGGATGCCTACTGCCGATCCTTTCGATCCGACCGACGGGCGGGAAGGTGACGTCCAGGCCTTCGCGCCCCAGCCCGCAATCTGCGCCCACACGCCCGACATCGACGAAGGAGTGCTCGAGATGGCCGAGGGTCTGGTCGACCAGCGCTGGCTCCTCTGGCTCGACCGGGAACCGCGCGGCGAACCGTTGCGCCGGAGGCTGATTGATCGTCTGGGGACGCAGTGGCGCGCCGCCAGCACGCTCGACGGGGCGGCGATGAACGGCCTTCGCCAAGAGATCGAGGCGCTGGCACGGAGCTTGAAGTAGGGGCCCCGAACAGTGGAGCCATTCTCATGTCCATCCTGAAGAGCGTTCGCACCATCGTCATTCTCATCCTCCCCCTCGCCGCGGGTGCGTGCGCGGGATCCGACCCTGTCGACCTGATTCCTGTCGGCCTTCGCACCTCGATCGCCGCGGAAGACCGCGGCCAGAAGAAGGGGCCGGAAGTCGCGGTGTCGGTCAACGACATGCTTGTCCGCGCTCGCGGGGGGCAGGTCGAGCCCACCAAGGCCGCTCCTGCGGTGCAAGCCTCCGCTGCCGATGTCGTGGCGGTCGAACCCACAAACGCACCGCAGCCGATCCCCTCGGTGGTCGCCGGACCCCTTCCGGCGCGGTCGCCATCCGTCACGATGGCACCTCGTCAGGGGGGAGAGGCGCCCGATCCGACGGCTGTCCATCCCCTATGGGCGCAGATGAGGCTGCACCGGGGTGGGGCGGCGGCGATTCCCGCGACCGCCGATATCGCCGTGCCGGTGGCTGCGCCGGCGGTGGAACGGCCCGCGCTCTCGCCGATCGCGCGTCCGTCGGCCGGTCCGGGCGTGGTGATCAAGTTCCCCGGCAGCGGTGCCGAGATTCCCGATGGCGAGAAGGCGCGTCTCGAGGCGGCGGTGACGCTGCACAAGGCGACCACGTCCAGCGTTCGCGTGATGGCGGGGCCTGCCAGCGAGGGGGCCGTCTTCCAGCGCCTGCTGATTGCGGAGCGCCGCTCGCAGGCAGTCGACAAGGCGCTGCCGTCGGATCTCGAGCGCAATCGCGTCTTCTCGCCCGAGGTCGATGCCGACACCGTGCGCGTCGAATTCCAACCGACGCGCCGCTAGCAGAAAGTCGCGATCGTGGTTCGCTCCCCGCACGAGATCCTGCTGATACTGATCTCGGCAGCCTGGCGCCGGCGCGTCCTGATCTACGTGCCGATGCTGGTCCTGCCGGTGCTCGGCCTGCTGGCCTCGTTCGTGATGCCGCGCAGCTACGAGGCGCGCATGACGATCCTCATCCAGGAGCCGGCGAAGCTCAATCCGTTCATGAAGGACTTCTCGATCGGCGCCAACGTAAAGGAACGCATGCCAGCGCTCGATGCCCTGCTGCACAGCGACCACATCCTCGCCAAGGTCGCCTCCGACATCGGCCGGATAAACGAGGGCTCGAGCCGTCAGGAGCGCGACGGCGCCGTGAAGGCACTGTCGGGTGCGGTCGCCATGCAGCTGGTCGGCAACGACATCCTCGAGCTCCGGGTTCGCGGACCGCAGTCCCAGGGCCTGTCCCGCACCCTTGCGGCGGTCAGCAACCGCCTGATCGAGCGGCTGGTGGCGCCGGAGCGTGCGGCCGTGGGCGACAGCGAGCGATTCCTCGCCCAGCAGCTCGCCGAACGCCGCAAGGAGGTCGACGCCGCCGAGAAGGAACTCACGGAGTTTCGTGCGACCAATTCCCGGCGCCTGCCCTCGGTTTATGCCGGCAGCGTCACGCGCCTCACCGAGCTCAAGAGCAAGCTCGAGCAGAAGACGATGGATCTGGCGGCGGCCGAAGCGGCGTTCACCGATCTGCGCAAGCGGCTGTCCAGCACCAACCCGGTGATCGGCCAGCTCGAGCAATCGATCGTTCAGGTCTCGGGTGAGCTGGCGACGCTCCGCGCACGCTACACCGCAGACCATTCGGAGGTCATCGCGGCGGAGCGCAAGCTGCAGCGTCTCCAGGACGAACGCCGCGAAGTGTTTGCCGCCACCCGCGACCTCGGCACGGAGGACGTCGACCGGCTGTGGAACATCGCCGCCGGCATGAGCCAGGGTGACCGGACGGCACCGCCGCTATTGGTGACGCAGATGCAGAACCTGCAGGAGGCCCAGTCGAAGCGCGCTGCGCTGCGGCAGGATGTCGGCATGCTGAAGCACGCGATCGAGGAGTTGCAATCGGGAATGTCGGAGTTCGTTCCGATCGAGCAGCGCCAACAGCAGCTCGAGCGCGTTCTGGTCGTCGCCCGCGAAACCTACGATGGCCTCGCCAAGCGCTATGAGATGGCGCGCGTGACCGGCGCGCTCGGCACGTTCGAGGCGCCGGAGCGGGTCAAGGTGCTGGATACGAGCGGCGATCCATCCTCACCGACCTCACCCCCGCGGATCGTCTACGTCCTGGGAGCCCTGATCGGGGGCCTGTTCCTGGGGATCAGCTTGTCGGTCATCGCCGAACTGATCGACCCAACGATACGGCATGCCCGTGACTTCGCTCAGTTGATTGGTCGACCGATCCTTGGTCGGCTGCCCAGGATACTGCCAACCTGATGCGGATTGGTTGGGAGCCCTTGCCGCTTTGCTCGCTGTTGGGGAGAGCTGGAGAACCGAAGCACTTTGCGAAGTCGTCCCGAGGCGCGCCGGCGGCTTGCCCAAAAGGAGCCGCGCAACGCCTCGTCGTGCTTG
>JAHCJV010000072.1 GCA_026126105.1 Enhydrobacter sp. | reverse complement strand
AGCCGTCGGGTCAGACGATCCGCAACTGGGTTGCCCAGGCGGGACGAGACGAAGGTCGCCGCCCGGACGGTCTGACGACGGTCGAGCGTGAGGAGCTTGGCCGGCTTCGGCGGGAGAACAGGCAGCTCAAGCTCGAGCGCGAGATCCTGTCAAAAGCCGCGGCCTGGTTCGCGCGGGAGACGAAGGCGGTTCCGTCGAAGGATTCCGATTCGTGAGCGCGCACCGGGCCGTCTATCCGATCGCCACCATGTGCCGTGTGCTGGGTGTCTCCACCAGCGGGTACTATGCGTGGTCGGCGCGGGCGCCCTCGGCACGGACGCGGAGCGACGGAGCGCTGATCGAGCAGATCGACGCCATTCATGCCACCTCGCGCGGCACTTATGGTTCGCCCCGCATCCATGCCGAACTGACGGCGACCGGCAGCGCTGTCGGGCGCAAGCGGGTTGCCCGCCTGATGAAGGTGGCGGGCCTACGCGGCGTCTGCCGCCGACCGTTCTTGACGACGACGGTGCGCGACGGCGCTCGACAGGCTCCCGATCTGGTCGATCGCAGCTTCGTCGCCACGGCGCCCGATGTGCTGTGGGTGGCCGACATCACCTGCGTTCCGACATGGAGCGGCTTCCTTAACCTGGCGATCGTGCTCGACGTGGTCAGCCGGCGCGTGGTCGGCTGGTCGATGTCGACGACGTTGCGAACCGAGCTGGTGCTGGCGGCACTCGACATGGCGCTGGCCGTGCGCAAGCCAAGGCTCGGTTTCGAGACTAACGCCAAATTAGGATACTACCAACGACCAACGCCGCTTCGGAGGAGGATACCGAAGCAGCTCGTTCAGTGATCTTGCGCGCATTCCGGTCTTCGCGTTGGTCGATCGTTCGGAGGAGCGGTTGCATGCCCCCTCCAGCCCTTAGGGCACCTGCCCGCCCAGACGGGAGATCACGACGGGAGCGTCTTACACCAGCGGGACGTAGTCGTACTCGCCGATGCCCTGCATGATCAGGAAGGTGAGCGACGTTTTTCCGGCGTTCGTCACGAGATGAGGCCGGCCGGCGACGGCGCAGAACGTCTCGCCCGGCTTCAACCGCACTTCTTCCTTGGGGTTCTGGAGGAAGAGCCGCATCTCGCCTTCGAGCACGTAGAACGTGTCGGCGATGTTGGTATGGAAATGCCACGGCACCGTCTGGGTCGGCGAGAGCTGCAGCTCGCTGATGCGGAAGCCGGGGCGTTCGGCGTGCCTGGCGCGGCGCTCGACCTCGTAGAGGTGGCTGGCATCCTTGACGGGCTGGAGGCGTGTCGTGGCGGTCATGAGTAAAGCTTAGACGCGTGCACTCTCGCCAACAAGGACAAGCCCGGGCCCGCGCCGATAGACAGTTGCGCTCCGGCCCTGCCTGATCGCGCTCGTCGCCGGCCCCATCGTTATCGGCGCCGTGCCGTGGATATTCCTCGGCTTCCGGAGGACAGGAGAACAAAGATGCCATCGCTGCCCAGGAAGATTGCCCTCGTCACCGGCGCGGCGCACGGACTTGGCCTCGCAGCCGCGACGCGCTTCCTCGAGGACGGCTGGCAGGTCGCCATGCTGGATGTTCTGGGCGACACCCTGCGTGCAGCAGTCAAGGCCCTGGACCGCAAAGAGGCCACGCTGGCGCTCGAGGCCGATGTTGCGGATCCGGCGGCGGTGGAGGACGCCGTGCAGCAGGCCCAGCGCCGCTTCGGCCGCATCGACGCGCTCGTCAACAACGCGGGCATAGCCGTGTTCAAGCCGATGCTGGACGTGACGCTCGACGGGTGGCAGCGCGTGCTGGCGGTAAACCTGACCGGCCCTTTCCTGATGGCCCAGGCGGTGGCTCCCATCATGCGTGACCACGGCGGCGGCGCCATCGTCAACATCACGTCGATCTCGGGCCTGCGCGCCTCCACGCTGCGCGTCGCCTACGGGACCAGCAAGGCGGGACTCGCCCACCTGACCAAGCAGCAGGCGGCCGAGCTCGCGCAGTACAATATCCGCGTCAATGCGGTGGCGCCGGGACCGGTCGATACCGCGATGGCCAAGGCCGTGCACACGCCGGAGATCCGGGCGGACTACCACGATCATATCCCGCTCAACCGGTACGGCCTGGAGTCGGAACTCGCCAACGCCATCAGCTTCCTGTGCAGCGAGCAGGCGAGCTACATCACAGGCCAGGTACTGGCCGTAGATGGCGGTTTCGACGCCGTTGGCGTCGGTCTCCCGACGTTACGCCGCGAACGCCGAAATCAGTAGGCTCGACGCGCGCGGCGCCCGTCGCGCGGAGATCAGTGGGCCGTCATGAACTCGACCCGGGCCTTCGCTGCCGCGATTGCTTCCGCCGAGAACTGCTCGGGATATTTGAGCACGAGATGCTCGCCGGTAAGCTCGGGCATGCCCTTGGCGACCAGAAGCTCGTAGCCATCGGTCGGGGTCTTGCTCATCGCCCACTCCTCCAGGAGGTGGACGACGCCCTTGTTCTTGGCTTTCAGCCGCGTCGGGGTCGCGCGCGTCGCACGCGCGTTCCGCTCCGACAGGAAATGCTCGTAGGCCGCCAGCATCTCGTAAAAATCGCGGTGAAGCGGGTCAGTCTGGTCGGCGCCCGCGAGCGCGCAGAGCCGTCGGAAGGCGTCGCGCCAGACGTCGTCGCGCCCCAGGCGCTTGGCGTTCACCATGAGCGTGCGAAGTTCCTCTGGCACCGTATAGTCGGCGATCTTCTTGGCCATCGTCTGGCGCAGCCCGGGGGCTGGCTTGTCGACGACAGGTGGCTTTTTTGCCTTGTTCTTGGCCATGGCCCACTCCTGCACTTAGCCTCAGGCACGGGGGTGTGCATGAGAGATCATCGTATCACACGCTTTGCTTCTGCCGTCGACCCATGCCCCGAGCCGGCTACGGGTCGGTCGACCGGAAGGCCGGCCGCTCCGCCAGCTTCCGTACATGGGCATGCAAGCGCGGCATGTCGGTGGCGGTATCCACATTGAGGCCGAACCGCGCCAAGCGCTCGGCCACGAAGGCCGCGATGTCCGCCTGGGTGAGGCGCCCCAACATGAGGTAGGGGGCCGACGGATCGATCATCGCCTCGACAGCGAGGAGAGCGCCCCGGACCTGCGCGACGCAGTCGTCGATCCACGGTGGGTGCAGCTTCTCGACCGGCGTGTGGTTGCGGTGGTAGGCCGCCTGCAGGCCCTTGTCGCAGGCACCCATCATGAGTGCCGCAACCCGCAGCACCGCCCGCCGCTCCGCGCCCGCCTTCGGCACGGTGGCTCGCTCGCCGCCATAGCGCTCGTCGAGGTAGTCGACGATCGCGCCGCTGTCGATCAGCGTCTCGCCGTCGTCGAGCACCAGGGACGGGATGCGGCCGAGCGGATTGTGCCGCCGCACCTCCTCGCGATCGCCGAAACCCGACAGGCAGCGTTGCTCGTAGGCCACGCCATGGGCGGCAAGCGTGATCGCCACCCGGCGCGTGTAGGGCGAGCGGTTGACGCCGATCAGCAGCATCTCACGCGGCCAGCACGAGCCGGTTGAGCGACGCGGCGAAACCGAAGCTCCGGTAGAAGCGCTGGGCGTCGCGGTTGAAGTCGTGCACGGCGACCTCGACATGGGTCGCGCGACGCTGGCGCGACCACTCGACGACGGCGGCGAGCAGTCGACGCCCGATCTTCCGGCCGCGCTGGTCGGCGCGCACGACGAGGTTGTCCAGCTCGATCACCTTGCGCGGGACGGCGCCGGCGAAGCCCGACGGCGTGCGGGTCAGCAGGACGGCGAGGCCCACGACGCCCTCCTCGCTCTGCGCGACGAGCACGGTCGAATCGGGCTGTGCCAGCCAATGCGCGATCTGCTCGCGCGTGCGCGCCGGCGGCGGGAAGGCCTGGAACATGTCGGGCCGAGCCTCGCGATGCAGCTCGTCGAGCTGGTCGAACAGTCCGCACAGCTCCTCGTAGTCGCGCAGGCTCGCCAGCCGCACGCGAATGGCAAGCGGTTCTCGTTCCGCCTCTTGCTCGATGATTTCTGCGATCGACATCTCGTCCTCCGTTCGCGGTACCGCCCGCTGCCCGGAGGCCTGTCTCAGAAACAAAGAAGCCGCCGGGATGCGGCGGCTTCGTTGAGTCATGACCCTTCGCGCCGCCTAGGGGAGCGACGTAAAATACCAACCCTTGTTGATGATCTTCGTGGTCATGGACAGCACGTAGCCGGCAAACGGCTCGCCTGTCAAGGCATTCCCAAGTGCTTGCCATCCCAATCGACTGTCAGCATTACTCTTCGATGCGATGGGGGATCGGGGGGAATGTCGAGCCTGGCGAGCAAGCCTGAACGGAGCATCGTTACCGTGCTCGCGGTCGACACTGTGAATTCGACGGGGCAGATCGCCACGTCCGACCCCGACGATGCCCAGGAGCTTCTCGACCGGATCTTTCGTTATCTCGACCGCGCCGTGCGTCGAGCCGGCGGCTTGTTCGTGAGCTATGCGGGCGACGGCGGCTGTGCCGTCTTTGGCTGGCCCCAATCCATGGAGGACCATGCCGATCGCGCCTGCCAGGTGGCATGGTCCTTGTTGCATCCAGCCCAGGAAGACGCCGTCACCGACGAGTCCGGGCGGCCGATGACCTTTCGCATCGGTCTCCATTCCGGCCTCGTCGGATTGCGCCGCCTGGGCGTTGGCGCCGACGACCGCCTCGATACGGTCGGCGGCACGGTCCATCTCGCTGCGGCGCTGCAGAAGGTTGCCGTACCAGGCACCGTGCTGGTCAGCTCGCATACCGTCGAGCTCTGTCAGTTCGCCCTCGACATTCTTGCTCAGCCGGATCACCCCCTGCTCGCGTCGATCGGCGCCAAGGTGTTTCGGCTGGAAGCCGAGCCACGCCGTCGTTCATGGCGATCCGGGCGCTCGTATCGCAGCCCGCTCGTCGGCCGCCAGGCCGAGCGGGCGAGATTGCGTGACCTGATCGGGCGAGGCGCCGGCGAACGGCGCGCAGCCGCAATGATCGGACCGCCCGGCATCGGCAAGAGCCGGCTTGCAGCGGTTGCCATCGAGGATGCCTTGGCGGACGGCCAGACCCCGCTGGTCTTCTATGGAGACGCGCAGAAGCGCACCACGCCCCATGCCGCGACGCGCGCCCTGCTGTTCGAGGCGCTGGCGATCTCCGATGGCGCAACGGACGAGGATATTCTTGCGGCGCTGCGCGCCGTCGGGATCGAGGATCCTGGAAACGAACCCTTGGCCATGGTGATGCTCGCCACAGCGCCGCAGGCGCGCGCTGGCGCGAGCAGCCCGACCCAGATCCAGATCGCGCGGTCGCTGCTTGCCGCGCTCAACGCAGCCGGCCGCAAGCGGGCGGGCCTGATCGTCGTCGAGGATCTGCACGTGGTCGACCTCGAGAGCCTCGACTGCCTGCGACTGCTTTGCGAAGACGCGACGACACCGTGGTCTCTGCTGCTGACCGGCCGCCCGGAAGCCATCGACCATGCCGAGCGCATCGGTGCCACCGTCCTCCGCCTCGACGTCCTGCCGAGAGAGACCATGCGCGAGCTTGCGGTCGCGCTGTGGCCGCGCAGCGACCCGCCGGCCGCGCTCGTCGACAGGGTCGTCGATCGGGCCGATGGCGTTCCTTTCATTCTCGAACAGATCGTGCTCTCGACCGGTGCCGAGGGCGGGCACGCCCCCGACCTTGCGCCGCAGCGCGTGCAATCCGTGATCCATGCGCGCCTCAACCGGCTGTCGCCGATGGCCAAGACCTGCGCTCAGGCCCTCAGCCTGCTCGGCGAGGAGGTCGAGAGCGATATTGCGGTCAAGGTGCTGGGCTGCACGCTCGCGGACCTTCAGCGCGACCGCCGCGAACTCGAGCTGCTGGATATCGTGCATCGTTCGGACGCCTCCAGCATCCGATTTCGCCATGCGCTGGTGGCCGAGGCGAGTGCGGAAACCTTGCCGCGCCTGCGCCGCCAGGAGATTCACCGCGCTGCGATCGAGGCGATCCAGGCCGTCCATGGCGATCCCGCGCCGCACTATGAACGTCTGGCCTTTCACGCGGAGGGCGCACGCGACGATGAAAAGGCGCTCGAATACCTTTGGCTTGCGGGCCTGCGGGCCCGTCGGAGCTCGGCGCACGGTTCGCTGTTCCTGATCTTCGAGCGCGCCATCGCGTGCGCAGAACGGATGGGCACGAGCGGCGAGGCCAAGCTGGCCGACTTCATCCTGCTGGCGGCGACCCAGCTGATGCAGGCGGGCGAGATCGAGAAGATGAAGCCGCACCTGCCGCGCGCCCTCGCGCTGGCGCGCCGGCAGAACCGGCCGGACCGGGTCAGTGCGGCGCTCACGAGCCTCGGCACGGTGAGCTGGTTCGAAGGCCGCTATCACGACAGTCTCGCCGAATGCACAGAAGCGAAGGCGATCGCCGAGAATCTCAACAGCCTGCCGATCATGTTCGCGGCAAAGTTCATGCTCGCCAGCGCGTTGTGGGGTCTGGCGGACGTGGAGCGGGCCATCGCCCTGCAGTTCGACCTGCGGGCGATGCTGACCGGCAAGCTCGAAACTGCCCGGCTCGGTTCCATCGCCATCCCGTCCGTGATGGTCGGCAGCTATATCAGCTGGTTCATGATGGAGGTCGGGCGATACGAGGAAGGGCTGCCCTACGCCGAGCATGCGCTCGAGATCGCGATGCGCGAGCGCGATCCTTATTCCGAGGTGATGGTGCGCAACGGGCTTGGCCGCAATCTGGTGAAGCTGAAGCGATCCGAAGACGCCGTCGGCTGCCTCGAGATCGCCATCGAGCTGATCGGCCGCTTCGGCTACGACGCGATCCGCCCGCACGTGACGGGCAACCTGGCAACGGCGCTCGCGCGCTCCGGAAGGGCAGCCCGCGCGGTCGAAATCGTCGAGGCGCTCCTCGCGCGCGGCCAGGAGGCTCGGGCCGCGCGGGTGGAGCGCTACTACCTCATGGCCGGCTATGCCGAGGCGCTGGCGTGCCTCGGCCGCCACGAGGACGCGCGCGCTGCCATCGATCGCGCGCTCGAGCTCGCCCGTGAGCTGCCAAATCCCTGCCTGATCGTGCAGGGATTGGGGCTGCGCGCGCATCTGGTCGCCATGAGCAACCCGACCGCCGCCTCCATCGCCCAGGACCTGGAGGAGCAGCAGGCTATGTGCCGCCGTCATGGTCTTGTTGCCGAGCGGCTGGAGCCACCGTCTGGCCTGCCAGCACGCTCCTGAACCGCGCCGGCAGCCCCGTCAGGATAAAGAGCGGCCGGGCCGGCTCGCCCGCCTTGCCTGCCACTTGCCGCAATCCCTGCAGCCGAGCGGCCGCCTTCACGCACTCGATCACGACGAAGAGCGCGAAATGCTTCCCCCAGCAGGATCGGTCCCTGCCGGAGTCATCCATCTGCGCGCCGAACAGCAGATAGTTCTCCAGCTTGCGCTCCGGTCCGTCGAGATAGGGATGCAGGGAGAAGCTGAAGGGCTCGGGGAACGCGTCGCGATCGAAGTTGGCCACGGCAATCAAGGCCGCCAGAATTTCGCCCTCCTCGAGCCGGACGCCGCTTGGGAGCGTATGGCTTTCCTTCACGCCCCGCATCAACAGCTGCATGGGGCTGGTGATCCGCGTGGCTTCATAGACCAGACGCACGAGGCCCGCGTTCGGCCTCATTCCGCCGGCTGAAGCGACCGGCGTGCCCGACGGCTGGCTTTCGAGGAAGGCGACGAGATCGGTGAGGTTGATGTTGTACTTGAGGACCGTCTCCATCACCGCACCGAAGGTGGCCGGGATGTTCGCAAGAGTGGCGCCCGCCAGTTCGAGCAGCAGCATCCGTACGTCGGTGTAGTACTCCGCTTTGCCGCCTGCATAGCCGGGCGCCATGTCTTTCTCGAGCATGACGAATGCCTCGAGCAGGCTGGGTCTTTCCGGCTTATGGCGTTCCACCCTTTCCCGCGCCTCGGCGAGCAGCCTGTTCAGATGTGCAAGGAACTCGGAGCCTGCCTGCTCCGACAAGACTGCGGCGTCGCCCCGCCCCTCGTAGTTGCCGACGATGTCGAGGAACAGCAGGATCGACCAGATCTGCATCGTCCGCAGTCCGGGATGTTCGCCGCCCTGGCCGGCGAGCGACTGCAGCCAGTCGGGCGGCAGCGATCCGATATGAGCACTCGAGAACTGCAGTGCCGGCGCAAGTTCGGTGAGCCATTTTGGGCCGGGCACGCCGAAAACGGTCTCGATGAGACTGTACGTCGAGACCGCTGCCAGATCATGCACCAGGTCGACCCGCCTGGCCGGTCCACAGCGTCTCAGCGCTTTCTCCAGGTTCTCGTGCAGCTGTTCTTGAATGCGACGATAGAGCTGCTTCGTGTCTCCCATCAGATCCCACCCGCGCTCGAGAAGCGCCTGCATCCGTGCGCGTTTCGCGCCGGTCAGCGGCCCCGGCTCGGTGGATACGAGCATGTCCTCGCCGCGGCTCAGGCGAACGAGCGCGTCATGGTAGTGAGAGACGGACGTCCTTACACCGTTCGCCGTCTCGCTGATGCCGAGCACTTCCTTGACGTCCGCATGCCGCCCAAGAAAGACGATGGTCTCCGGCTTGCTTTCGTCGTTGGAGTTGGTCTGTTCCGTCGCGGCCGCCGGCCGGGGCTGCTTCAGCTGGTACCGAATGGCCGGATCCTTGAACAGCAACCGCGGCATCAGCGACTTGATGCGCTCCGGGGTGAACAGCGCCGGCGTGCGGCTCCTGCCCATGCTCGCCCGCAGGTGAGGCGTCATCTCCGGCACGAAATAGGCTTTCTGCTCGGACGCCATGTCCCGGAGAGCCGGAAGCCCGGGAGCAAAGAAGTAATCGCCGCCGCGGGTTATGACGAAACGAGGCAAGCCGGTGACCGGTGCCGCAGCTCCCGCCTCCGCGAAGGCATCCGTCACGCGGCCGCTATTTGCTCCGGTCAGAGGGCACCGGTTCAGCCCCGCCTGGCCAAGCAGTTCGCCTCCGTTCAGCCAGTCGGCCTGAATGACCTCGAACTGCAGATCGATTCGTGAGTTGGCGCAAATGAAAAGCAGGCCGCGCCTGTTTCCATCGCCCAGCGAGTCCTTGGGAAGCAGGGCTCCGCCATAGGCCATGCCGCGTCGCAGGATGCGGTGGCGACGGACCTCGTCCGTGCCGCCGATGTCCCGGGGATTCGACCGCCTTACGTGGGCGGACAGAGGACACTTGAGGCCTCGGGGATCGTCAGCGGCATAGAGAAAGTCGTTGAGCCGACCTTCATGATCGTCGCCCAGATCGATCTCGGCGTCGGGTGATGCAACCAGTGACGTGCCGTTGGGCCAGCGCCCGACGAGCTGTGCCGCCAGCTTGCGCCGGCCCGTGTCGCTGTCGGGGCGCTGCTGTGCGAGAAAGCTGCGGAAAAGTCCGACGTCCTGCTCGAGCTTCCTGAAAACCAGGAAGGTGCTGCCCGTTCGCAGCGTCTTGTTGAGAGGCAGAAGATGACGATTGCCATCCTCATCCTTGTCGCCAAGGAAGATCTCGCCTGCCGCGATCGGCGTCCAGGTTCTGTTCCGGCCCGGTGTGCCGCCTCCCGGCAGCGTGTCTCGCAGCCCCATGTCGATGAAGGGTTGGCTGATGCCATCGCGAAAGCCGAAATGCTCGACGCGATAGGGCCACGGCTTCGAGTAGGTTTTCCCGTCCTTCTCCTCGATGTCGTAGGGATCCTCGCCCAGCTCGAGGTGCATCACCTCGAAGCCCAATGGCAGGGTTAGCGCGCCGATCATCGTCCGAAGAATCGGGCCGATACCCGACCCGGTGTTGAAGGCGCGAACGTCGTTGCGCAGTCCGGCGCGCAAGTCTTCGCGCAGCCGTCCGTCGCCGCGCAGATGGCCGCCCATGAAATAGCCGTGAACGCTTTTCAGGCCAAGCGCGCCATCCCAATGTTCAGGCGCGCTGGGGCCGGTGTCGCCCAGTCTCTCGGCGCGGGCGGCCATGCCATCCTTGAACGGCTCGGGGAACGATTCGAGCGTGGTCGGGTGGCATTTGAGCGCGTTCAAGCCGGAAAAGGTGAAAGCGCACGTGATCGGCGTGCTGTCCCACGCCGCTTGCGATGCCTGGTGACGGGCGCTTTCCGGATGCAGCACCGCTGCTCCCCTGCCATGCGCCGGCGCGAGCTGGCGAAGAAATTCATAGAAGTATGTCGTAAGAAGGCCGCCCGACAGGGCCTTCTGACCAGCCTCTTCCGGAGTCGCGCCGAAAAAATCCAGTAACTTGTCGAAGCTTTGTCGGTCTGCGAGGGCGGCATAGGTCGCCCACATCAAGTGATACACGACCCTTTGCATCGGCATCGGCGGTACTGGCGCCGTTCCATCCGTGAGGGCGGGAATAGTCTGGGCCGCCAGCACATCCTCGAGATTCTGGCCGCTGTTCCGCGCTGCGATGAACGCTTCGAATGTTGCCGTGACTGTCGCAACCGCGCGCCGTGCCGCCGCCGTCCCTGACTGAAATTCGAGCTTGAGCTTTTCGGGCAGGAAGTGGGGTTTCTTGCCGATCAGAACACCGAGACAGTTGCGGAACGCGTTTGCAGGAGCCGGTTGATTGGCCTGCTCCCACATCCGGGCGGCCAGCAGTCTCAGATCCTGCGGGGCCGTCTCGCCGGTATCCGCATTCGCAGGCGGGCAGATCGCCTGCAGAAGCTCCGCGACTGCGGCTTGCTCCTCGCCCGTGCCGAAGGCTTTCACTGCCTGCGCCATGCGGCGGTGACTGGACTCGAATTCGGTCTTCGACTGGATACGGAAGAAACTGTACAGCGCCCAGTCCCGGGTTGCCCGGGTCCCGCCCAGCTTCGAGGACCGGACGATATGCGCCTGGACCTCTTCACTGAGAGGATGCCCATTCGATAGCGTTGTTTCCCTTGCTTCACCCATCGTCCGCCCCCTACTCGCCCGAAGCTTTCCGGAATGTTCCACCCGGCGCCGGAAAGTCGCTGGCGTAGTGCTGCGTCCGGCGCAGGAACGCATCGAACAACTCGTCCATGGACTTCACGCGCGGACCTGTCGGACACCGTACGCTGGCCACGAACTCGTCGAACTGGCGCTTGAACTCCTGAAGCTGCCTTATTCGAACCGCCGATAGGTCGCGATAACGCGGATAAAAGAGCGCAGTCTCGATCTGATACCGACGGATCCACAGCCAGAACTGCTCGAAATCGGTCGTTCCTGGAAAATCCTCGCAATTCACGAAAATCTTGTCGAAGGCGGAGCCGAGATACTGTGCAATGTCCCGGAAATAGACCTTCAGGTCGCCATCGAACTCGACGAGGGTAAGCAACCAGGATCGGCACCGGGCATCGTCGAGGTTGCCAGGCTCGCCTCCCGGATCCTTCCCGACCTCGACGTAGTCGTCGAAGAGCTCGGGAATTTGCCCGCTGTCGTTGCGCAGCCGATCAGCGTATTGAACGCCGTTCAGTTGTGAATAGACGAGATACTGCTCGGGCCGGATGATGATCATCCGCCCGAAATGGATCGAGCGGACTTTGTCGAGCTCGTTGGGAGTGCCCTTCTGGACACGCTTCTGCAGATTGTCGATTGCCTCTCGCAGCCGCTGCTCATAGGTGCGCCGCTCACCGGCAATCGGCCCCTGCCTGATCGGAGCAAGGACGGCGATCTCCGAAATCAGGCCGACCGTCTTGGAACCCGCCCAGTTCAAACTTTCGAAGTTGTCCATGCAGCCCCCCACCCTCGCCGAGCTTCCCACCCCTGGAGCACGATGGCTCGACACCCGTCCACTGATGCTTCACTAGGGCGCGGCTGTCTGTGCGATTCGGCACAGAACCGCGCTTCAATCTCGGCCTGGGTGTCGCTCGCTCTGGTTGAAGCCTCGCTCCAATATCGCCCACCCTACAACGGGCCGGCGGGGAAGTGCCACCTTCCTTTCTAGCCAGTGGCTTCGGCGAAGTGACATGCTAATGGGTGAGGCGATGACTTCCACGTTCGTCATGGCTGCGCCCTGGTGGCGATCCGACATTGGCCGGCTGCTCACGATCCGGGGCGGCAAGCCGCTCGTCGGCCGCTATCCGATCAGTGGCGCCAAGAACGCCGCACTGCCGCTGATGGTGGCGGCTCTCCTCACACCGCATCTTGTGACCTTGCGCAACCTGCCCGGCAATCTCGATGTCGCCGTGCTGGCTTCCCTGCTGCAAAGGCTGGGATGCGAGATGCACTGGTCGGCAACAGAATCGGGCCTTGCCGTGACCATCGCCGCCGCCCGCGTCCGGCCGGCCGGCATCGACCGCGATCTTGTCTCGCGCATGCGCGCGTCTGTCCTGCTGCTTGGGGCCCTTCTTGCCCGCTGCGGCGAAGCGAACCTGCCGTTGCCGGGCGGCGATGCGATCGGCCTGCGAGGCATCGACTTCCATGTCACGGGACTGCGCGCCATGGGGGCCACGATCACCCTCGACGGCGGCACCATCCGGGCGACGGCGGCGCATGGCCTGCACGGTGCCGATATCCTGCTGCCGCAGCCTTCCGTCGGGGCGACCGAGAACCTGTTGCTTGCCGCCGTCCTGGCCACCGGTAAGACGACGATCGGCAATGCCGCACGCGAGCCGGAGATTGGCGACCTCGGGGCCTGCCTGACGGCGATGGGCGCGCGTATCACCGGCATCGGCAGCCATACGCTGACGATCGACGGCGGCCTTGCGTTGGCCGGCGCCGTGCACACCGTCCTGCCCGACCGGATCGAGTTCGGCACGCTGGCCTGCGCTGCGGCTGCCACCGACGGCGAGCTCGTCCTGCCGAACGGCCGGATCGACCTGCTCGGTGCCGCCGCGCCGCTGTTCGACGCGGCCGGCGTCGCCATACGAGAAGTCGATGGAGGCGTTATCGCCCGGCGCGCTGGCGACGGCCTGCGGGGTATTGATGTCACAACTGGCCCATATCCCGAATTCGCGACCGATCTGCAGGCACCGACCATGGCGTTACTCGCGCTTGCCGTCGGCGCGAGCGCGATCACCGAGACGGTGTTCGAGCAGCGTTTCGGCCACGTCGATGAACTGCGAAAGATGGGCGCCAATATCTCCGTGCGCGGCCGGACAGCGCTGGTGCGCGGGGTGCCCCGGCTGCACGGCGCGTCGGTGACCTGCACCGACGTGCGCGCCGCCGCCGCGCTCGTCATTGCCGGACTGAACGCGTCCGGCGAGACGATCCTCGGCGGCCTCGATCATCTCGATCGCGGCTACGACCGGATGGCCGAGAAGCTGGCGGCCGTTGGAGCAGACCTCGTCCGCTCCGGCGGCAACGGCTGACTACTCGGCCGCGACGGCCATCGCCTGTTTGAGGCCTGGCATGGTGAAGCCGAGCTTGTCGAGCTTGGCGATCATGTCCTGGCCGACCTTCGCGTCGATCTCGACCAGCGGCGGACGGACTGGCATCCAGTGCGAGTCGTCGCCGTAGTGAGCGATGCAGTATTTCAGCGCCGGGATCATGACGTAGCCCTGCATCACGCCACGTACCTCGTTGATCCAGCCCTGCAGCTTCTCGCCCTCGGGCGTGGCGTACTTCTTGTACGTCTCGGCGATCTTGCCGGGATTGATGTTGGCGGTCGCGCTGATGCAGCCCGCGCCGCCCGACTTGATATTGTCGATCAGCGGCTTCTCGTTGCCCGAGAACACGTCGAAGCCGTCCTTGGCGAAGGCGTCGATCATGCTCTTGGTGTGCGCCCAGTCGTCCGAGCTGTCCTTCATCCCGGCGATCTGCTTCGGATAGGCCTTCATCAGCCGCTCGACCAGCTTGTGCGTGATCGGAACCGCCGAGACCGGCGGGATGTGATAGAGATAGACGCGCAGGCGGTCGTCGCCGACCCGTTGCACCACTTCTGAGAAAAAGCGGAACAGCCCCTCCTCGGGAACGCCCTTGTAGTAGAACGGCGGCAGCATCAGCACGCCCGAGACACCGAGCTTCGTCGCATGCGCGCTGACTTCGGCCGCCTCGTTGATCGAGCAGGCGCCGGTGCCCGGCATCATGCGGTCGGTCGGCACACCGGCCGACACGATGGCGTCGAGCAGCCCCATGCGCTCCCGGGCCGACATCGAATTGGCCTCGGAGTTGGTGCCGAACACCGCGAGGCCGCAATCCTGGCTCAGCAGCCACTTGCAATGGGCGATGAAGCGGCCGACGTCGGGCGACAGGTCGCGCTTGAAGGGAGTGACGACGGGCGAAAGAACGCCTTTGATCCGCGTTGCGGCCATGATTTTAATGCTCCAGGGAATGGCGCACCTTTCTTGCAACGAAGCGCCGGAGACGTCCAGTGGCAGAAATCCTCCCCGAAGACGGCTTTGCCGGCACTCTGGTCGGCCGGGTGAACACGGCCGCCGGGCCAAGCGTCGTGGCGATCCGCGCCGACGGCGTGTTCGATATAACGAAGAGCGCCGCGACGGTGGCCGACCTGTGCAACGCGTCCGATCCGGTGTCGCTGGCCCGGTCGAAAGGCGACCGGCTGGGCATGCTGGAGGAGCTTGTCCCGATCCTGCTCGCCCCGATCGACCTGCAGGCCATCAAGGCGGCCGGTGTCACCTTCGCCGTGAGCCTGCTCGAGCGGCTGATCGAAGAGCATTCCAAGGGCGACCTCAGCCGCGCCGAGACCGTGCGCGGCGAGTTGAACCGGATCATCGGCGTCGACATCACCACCATCAAGCCGGGCACGCCCGAGGCGGAGGCGCTGAAGAAGACCCTCGTCGCGCGCGGCGCCTGGTCGCCTTATCTCGAGGTCGGCATCGGGCCCTATGCCGAGATCTTCACCAAGGCGCCGCCACTGTCGGCGGTCGGCTACGGCGCGGAGATCGGCATCCGGCCGGACTCCGACTGGAACAATCCCGAGCCCGAGGTGACGCTGATCGTCAACGCTGCCGGCAAGATCGTCGGCGCGACCCTGGGCAACGACGTCAACCTGCGCGACATGGAGGGCCGCAGCGCGCTGCTGCTCGGCATTGCCAAGGACAACAACGCCTCCTGCGCGGTCGGGCCGTTCGTGCGCCTGTTCGACGACACGTTCTGCCTGGACGACGTGCGCAAGGCCAAGGTCGAGCTCGAGGTCAACGGGCCCGATCAGTTCCGCCTGCAGGGCTCGAGCGACCTGTCCAAGATCAGCCGCGATCCGACCGACCTCGTCCACCATGCCATGGGCAGCCTGCATCAATATCCCGACGGCATGGCGCTGATGACCGGCACCCTGTTCGCCCCGACCGAGCAGCGCTCGCCGGGCGGCCACGGTTTCACCCACATGATCGGCGACCTGGTCTCGATCCGCTCCCCCAAGCTCGGCACGCTCACCAACCGCGTGAATCATTGCGACAAGATCGCGCCCTGGACCTTCGGCATCTCCGCCCTGATGCGCAATTTGGCCGGCCGGGGGCTGCTGAGGTGACGGCGCATTTTCGTTCTCCTCTTCCTTTCGGACTCCTCTCCCCCGCTAGGGGGAGAGGCAGGAAGAGGGGGACGCGCACCATCTCTCCCCCTCTCCTAACCTCTCCCCCCAGCGGGGGAGAGGAAGATGAAAAGGGAAAGGAACATGAGGAGGGCGGCGCGTGACCGAAGAGCTCACCCGTCTCCCCGCCTCCGACCTCCGTGAGAGGATCGCCGACAAGGAAGTCTCCCCCGTCGACCTGATGAAGGCCGTTCTGGCGCGCGCGGAAAAGCTGCAGCCGGTGCTCAACTGCTTCATCACGCTGATCCCCGAGCAGGCGATGGCAGCGGCCAGGCAGGCCGAGGACGACGTCATGCGGCGCAAGCCTCTGGGCCTGCTGCACGGCATCCCCTACGCCGCCAAGGACCTCGTCAATACGGCCGGCGTACGCACCACCTTTGGCTCGCTGCTACATGAAACCAATGTTCCGAAGGAAGACGCCGTCGCCATCGCGCGCCTGAAGCAGGCCGGGGCGATCCTGTTCGGCAAGACGACGACGCCGGAGTTCGGCCACAAGGCGCTGACCGACGCCCCGTTGTTCGGCCGCACACGCAACGCCTGGAGCGCCGATCGAACGTGCGCCGGCTCGAGCGGCGGTGCTGCGGCGGCCGTCGCTGCCGGCATCGGGCCGATCGGCGTGGCGACCGACGGCGGCGGCTCGACGCGCATCCCGGCGGCGGCAAACGGCGTGGTCGGGCTGAAGCAGAGCAACGGCGTCATCCCGCACAGCCAGGTCGCCGACCTGTTCGGCAACTACACCTACGTGACACCCATGACGCGTACGGTGGTGGACACCGCCCTGATGCTGCAGGCGATGGCAGGACCGCATCCAAGCGATCCGTGGTCGATCGGCACCGTGCCGCAGGACTACATCGCGGCCGCCCGGCCCGACGGGGACCTCCGGGGCAAGCGCATCCTGCATAGCGTCACGCTCGGCAATGCGCTCGTCGCGAAGGACGTGCGTGCGGCCTACGAGCGCGCGCTCGGCAGGTTAGCCGAAGCAGGCGCCGAGCTTATCGAGCTGCCGGGCGACCTGCCCGACATGGCGCCGGTGTGGCAGGTGATCAACCATACGACCTGGCGAGCGCGCTTCGACGACATGATCCGTCGCGACGGCAACCGCATGACGCCCTCGCTGGTGCGCCAGGTGGCGATGGCCGAGCAATGGAGCGGCGCGGACTACCAGAAGGCCATGTTCCAGCGCGCCGACCTCTTCCGCATGGTGCAGAAGTGGTTCGAGACTGCCGACTTCGTCGTGACCCCGACCCTGTCGCGCACCGCGTTGCCGATCGACCAGGGCCTGTTCGAGCCGATCGACATCGACGGCGTCGAGGCGGGCGAGCTGCGCGCCAACTGGTTCCCCTACACCATGCCGTTCAACATCACCGGACACCCTGCGATCACGGTGTGCTGCGGTTTCGCGAGCGACGGGCTGCCGGTCGGCCTGCAGATCCTCGGCCGCTTCCGCGACGAGGCGTCGATCCTGCGCGCGGCTGCGATCTACGAGGCGAGCGAACCCTGGCTCGACCGATGGCCCGATTTTTGAGGCATCCTCTTCCGGACCGCGAGCGTCCCGCTCGCTCGGAGGGAAGAGCGAGCGGGACGCTCGCGGTCCGGAAGAGTCCCAGGCCGCCACCCCTAACGGCGGAAGAGATCCAGGCGCGTGTGCTGCATCGCGACGGGCTGATCCTGGTGATCGACAAGCCGGCCGGGCTCGCGGTCCACGCCGGCCCGAGCGGGGCGCCCAACCTCGAGGAATGCTTCGATGCCCTGCGCTTCGGCCTGCCCCGCCCTCCCGCGCTGGCCCACCGGCTCGACGCCGACACGTCGGGCGTGCTGGTACTCGGCCGCCATCCGAAGGCGCTCAGCAAGCTCGGCCGCTTGTTTTCCGGCCGCGACACCGAAAAGACCTACTGGGCCGTCGTCGAGGGCGCGCCACCGGACTCCGAAGGCGTATTCGACTGGTCGCTGCTCAAGCTCAACACCCGCGCCGGCTGGTCGGTCACGGTTTCGGACAAGGGCCAAACAGCTGTCACCCGCTACAAGGTGCTGGGCCGGGCGCCGGGCATGACTTGGCTCGAACTGTCGCCCGAGACCGGCCGCACGCACCAGATCCGCGTGCATTGCGCCCACGCCGGCTGTCCGGTGATCGGCGACAGGCTCTACGGCACAGCGTCGCCGGGCGAGCAGCTCCACCTTCAGTCCCATGCGATCGTCCTGCCCATGTCCAGCAACAAGCCCCCTGTCCGCGTCGAGGCCCCGCCCCCGCCGCACATGCTGAAGGCGTTGGAGAGGTGCGGGTTCAATCCCGCGCGATGACCCAGACGCGGAGCGGGTCGCCGATCTCGAAGCCGGCCTTGCGCGCGGCCTTCAGTTCGTCGCCCGACTCGTATCCGACCAGCGGCAGGCCGGGGAACGTGGCGGCGGCCAGGGCACAGAGGTCGCGCCAGACCGTCGGCGCGTCGTCGGCATCGGCGACGACATTGGAGAGGCCCACGACGCCGTCGGCGCGATAGAGCGTGCCGCCGGCGACGACTGCACCGCCGCGGCGGCCCGAGAACATCGCGAAATTCTCGTCGCTGAACAGCGCGGCGGGGAAGCCGCCGCTACCTGGCTTGGCCCGTTCCCAGGACAGGCCCGAGACCATCGCCTCGGCCTTCGGCTCGGCGTTGCGGATCCAGTTGGCTTCGAGCAGCACCTCGAAGCCGAGGCGCGCGATGTCGAGAGCCTTGAAGCTGTCCTTCACCGCCCAACGCCCGGGCAGGTTCGACTTCTGCAGGATGCGCACCGTCTGGCGCTGCTCGTCGATGTCGGCGTCGCCGGTCGTGAGCGTCACGACGTTCGGATAGAAGCGCGGCACAGGCTCCGCATTGACCCAGGTATGGACCAGGAACCGACCCGCCGAGCCGTGCGCAAAGCACACGGCGTTGCACCAACGCGCGTTGTTGAGCGCCGCGGTGATTGTCCAGTCTTTCAGGCTCGCACTTCCTCGCGCTGGAAGACGATGTAGGCGATGGCGAACAGCACGATCATGCCGGCGATCAGACCGGTAATCTGAGGCCAGATCAACAGCAGGCTCTGGTCGAGCGGCAGCGGCGTGCCCGGGATCATGCCGCGGGTCTGCGCCATCACGAGGTTGGCGAAGTAGCCGAACGCCTTGGTTTCCGGGTTCAGCAGGCCAAGCACCGCCTCGCCGAACAGCGTCCCCGGCGACAGCCGTGCGAGCGCCGAGGAGAACTGTTCCAGGGTCAGCACCTCGTCGACCGAGCGGAACTGCGCCGGCGTGAAGCCCGTCGTGATCGCCGAAGCGATCATCGGCCACAGGATGAAGAAGAACAGCCACAGTCCCAGCGCGCAGAGCGCCGAGGTCGCGGTCGAGCGGAAGATCACCGAGAACAGCATGGCGACCGCAAGCCAGACGCCGCCGTAGGCGATCGCCACCAGGAGGAAGGCGATGCCGCGCGCCACCTCCGGTCCGCGCGGCGGCAGGCCGAGCAGCAGGAGGCCGGCACCGAACACGATCAGGAACAATGCCATCAGCGCGACGGCGAGCGTCGCCAGCCCGCCGAGGAACTTGCCGAGCAGCAGGGCGTCGCGATAGAGCGGCTGGGACAGCACGCGGCTCAAGGTGCGGCGGTTGAACTCGCTGTTCACCGAATCGAAGCCGAGGCCGATCGCCATCAGCGGGATCATGAAGTTCAGCGCCACGACGAACGAGAGCGGCATGCGCTCGGGCTCGACGGTGAAGATGCGCAGGAACAGGAACTGGTCCGACGCCGTGACGGTGCGGATCTCCTGCAGGGTAAAGCCGACCGGCAGCGCGCCGAAGACGATTACGAACAGGGTCAGCACCATCATCCGGGTGCTGCTGAGGTGATCTGACAGCTCCTTGAGGAACACCGGGCCCAGGCCGGTGAAAGGCGAACCCTCACGCGAACCCTGATTACGCGGCACGGCGAGCCTCCTCGAAATAGCGCGTGTAAACCTCCTCGAGGCTCGGCTGCAGCTCGGCCAGCCGGGTCAGCGAACCGCCGGCCGCAACGATCCGTTTGGCTACCGTCGCGCGGATCTCGCGGTCTGCCATGACCTTCCAGGCGCCCACGCCTTCAGGAACGACCTGCTGCAAACCCTCGAGGCCGCGCAGCGCGGCGGGGACATCGACGCCGCTGGCCTCGACCAGGATCGGATGCCCCGCTCCCAGCACCTTGTTGGCGAGCTCGACGACGGTGCCCATCAGGGCGATCTTGCCGCGATTGAACAGGGCGACGCGGTCGCAAACGCTCTGCACCCGGTCGAGCAGATGCGAGGAGATCAGCACCGCGACGCCGGCCTTCTTCAGGCCGCGAATCATCTCGAGCAGCTCGAAGGTGGCGTGCGGATCGAGGCCGGAGGTCGGCTCGTCGAGGATGGCGACCTCGGCCCGCTTCATGACGATCTCGGCGATGCCGAGCCGCTGGCGCATGCCGCGCGAGAAGGTGGAGACCCGCTTGTCGACGACATCGGCGAGCTGCACCGACCTCATCGCCTCCATGATGCGCGCGTCGGTCTCGCGCCGCGGGATGGAAAGGAGGCGTGCGGTGTAGAGCAGGTTCTCGCGCGCCGTCAGGTGATCGTAGAAGCCCACCGCATCCGGCAGGTAGCCGACGCGCCGCTTGACCTCGAGCGGCTGGCGCACCGGGTCGAAGCCCAGCACGTCGACCGAGCCGCCGCTCGTCTCGGTGAGGCCGAGCATCATCAGGATGGTGGTTGTCTTGCCCGCGCCGTTGGGCCCGAGCAGGCCGAAGATCTCGCCGCGGCGGATGCTGAGGTCGATGGAGTCCACCGCGCGGGTGGCGCCATAGAGCTTCAGCAGGCCGCGGGCCTCGATGACGGTGTCGGCCCTGGTGGGATCGCTCATCGCCGCAGGCTTCACCGGCGGCCGAAGCGGGCAACCGCGCCCAGCAGCACCAGCAGCGCCACCGCGATGATGCCGACGCCGACGATGCCCCACAGGGTCGAGGTCGTGACGGTGATGCGGAAATCGGCGTTCGACGATTCGCCCTTCGCATTGGCCCGGAACGAGGCCACGTAGTCGCCGGCGATTGTCTTGTCCGACGGCGTGACGGCGACCTGGACCTCCTTCTTCTCGTTCGGCGCTACGCTCGGGATGGTCTTGGGATTGAACTCGACCTTCCAATTGGTCGGCACCGAGCCCGAGAGCTCGACCTCCTCGAGCGGCGCGGTGCCGTCGTTGCTGACCACCAGCGTGTAGTCGGAGGTCTTGCCGACCTGCGCCTCGCCGCTCAGCCGGCCGTCCTTGGCGGAGAGCGCGAGCCGGCCCTGGCCGCTGATCTGCAGGGTGACGCGCTGGTCGGCGGTCGCGCCCTCGGCGGCGACCTTGACCAGCACCGGATAGTTGCCGGCCTTCACGTCTCGCGGCGGCGTCACCTTGACCTTGATGTCCTTGGACTGCCCGGCCTCGATCGGGATCGAGCTGATCTCGTTGGTGCCGTAACCCTCGGTGAAGCTGGTCTGGAAGTTGGCCGGCGCCTGGGCCGACATCGCCACGGTCAAGTCCTTGCCGGAGTCGTTGCTGACCGCGAGCGTGTACTCGTAAGCGGAGCGCGGCGTGCCCATCAGCGACGGCAGCCGTGCCTTGAGGGTGAGCTTCGCCGGCGCCTCGGTGCCGATGGTCAAGGTGACCGGCAGGTCGATCGACTGGTTCGCCCCTTTGGCCTGCACCGTGATGGTCTGGGAGCCCGGCTTGGCGTCCTTCGGCACGTCGACCCGGAGGGTCAGGCTCGTGCTCTCGTTGATGCCCGGCATCGCCGCCGCGACCGGCTGGCCGCCGCCGAGGACGTCGGCCTTCCAGCCTGCCGGCACGCCGTCGACCGAGAGGGCCAGCGTCTCGGGCACGAGCCCCGCGTTCTGCAGCTTGAAGCGGATGTTGGCGACCTCACCCGGACGCACGGTTTGCGACGGGTAGTCGGTCAGAAGCCACAGTCCCTTCACGGCGGGAGCCGCCGGCGGATCTGCGGCAAGGACTGGCAGCGCGGCAAGCGTCGGCGTGGCAACGAGCGCAAGCAAAGCGATGAGACGGCGCATTTTCGATCCCTGCGTCTTTTTGGAAAGCATCACCATTTTCGCGAGCGCGAAACTATGCCCGCGAAAATGACGAAAGGAAGGCAGCGTGTTTACGCGGCGGCGCTTGGTCGCGCTTTCATCCGGTCGAACCACGCGGTGAGGTTCTTGTTCGCCGGATCGAGCGGCTGCTTCACGTCCTTCATGAAGTCGAGGAACGGGAACAGCATGACGTCGGCCATGGTGAGCTTGCTGCCGGCGATGAACGGCTTGTCGCCGACCAGGCCGTCGAGCCAGGCGAGCTTGTCGCGCGCCGTGGCTTTCAGCCCTTCGGCCGCCTCCGGGATGCAGCGGACGCGATTCTGGAAGAGCTTCAGGCCTTCGGCGAAGCGGAAGCCGCTGAGCGCCGGCTCGACGATGTTGAGGTCGATGCGCCGCGTCCACATGCGGGTCGCCGCCCGCTCCGCCGGCGTGTCGCCGATCAGCGACGGCGTATCCTTCTTCGTTTCATCGAGATACTCGCAGATCGCCGTGATCTCGGCGATGACCGTGCCGTCGTCGAGCTCCAGCGCCGGCATCTGCCCCGCCGCGTTGACCTTGAGATAGGGTTCCTTGCGGTTCTCGCCGGCCAACAGGTCGACCTCGACCTTGGGAATCTCGATCCCCTTCTCGGCCATGAACATGCGGACCATGCGCGGGTTCGGCCCGATCGAATTGTAGAACTTCATTGCGTGTCCTCCCTCAGCGCCAAGGTTCTACCAGAATTTTCGTCTGCCGTTCGGGATTTCCCAACTCGGCGAAGGCGTTCTTCACGCCGTCCAGACCGACCTTGGCCGTGATCAGCGAGGCCGCATCGACTTCGCCCTCGGCGAGCAGCCTGAGCGAGCGGGCGAATTCTTCGGGCGTGTAACCCAGCACGAACTGCAGGTTGAGCTCCTTCACGATGCCGAACATCGGCTCGATCGTGTCGAGTTCCATGCAGACGCCGACCACGACGATCTTGGCGTCGCGCGGCGCCTTCTCCATCGTCTGCTGGATCAGGCCCGGCACGCCGACGCATTCGAACAGGGCGGCCCGCTTGCCCGGCGCCAGCTTGGCGTAAGGATCTTCGGCGGCTGGATCGACCACGACGTCCGCACCCATCTTCACTGCAAGCTCGCGCCGCTTGGGCGAGAAATCGGCAGCGACGATCGGCCGGATGTTCTTGAGCCGCAGCGCCGCGATGACAGCGAGACCGACCGGGCCGCAGCCAACGACCAACGGCGCCTCGTCGCCCTTCAGCACCGCCTTCTCGACCGCATGCACGCCGACGGCCAGCGGCTCGGTCAGCGCGGCATGTTCGGTCGCCAGGCCGTTCGGCACCTCCAGCATGAGCGGCGCCGCCAGCAACATCTGCTCGGCATAGCCGCCGACATAGGTGTTTGAGTAGCCCATGCCCTTCGGTCCGTCGGGTTCCAGCATCACCGGCATCGAGCAGACGCGCGTGCCCGGCTTCAGCTTCTTTTCTGTGTTCGGTCCATAGTCGATCACCTCGCAGCAGAACTCGTGGCCCATCACGACGTCACGGTCGAGATCCATCGGGACGCGGCCGGGGATTCGCCGGCTGACCTCGACCATGCGATGCGAATGCCTGGCCGCGTGGAGGTCCGACCCGCAGATGCCGCACGCCAATACCTTGACCAGCGCCTGCCCCGTTCCCGGCACCGGCTCGGGAATGGAGTCCACGACGATGTCGCCGCCCCTGAAGATCGCTGCCTTCATGTCTTGCTTCCTCCCTCTGCGATCATGGCTCCGCAGGCTCAGGCGATGAACCCGCGCACTGTGTCGACGAAGGCGTCGAGCCGGTCGTGGTGCACCCAGTGCCCGGCGCCGTCGAACTCGACGACCTTGGCCGTCTTGAAATGCTCGAGCCGGCCGTCCTTCTCCGGATTGGAGGCCCAGCTCTCCTTGCCGTAGACCAGCAGCGTCGGACAGGTGATTCGCGCCCACAGGCGTTCGATATCGGCGTAGCTCATGTCGTAGGGCGGGCATCCGCGCACGTAGTTGTCGAACTTCCAGCTGTAGGTGCCGTCCTCGTTCTGGTTGACGCCGTGCTCGGTGAGATGGCGCGCCTGCGTCGGCGAGAGGTGCTTGTTCTCCTCCTGCATGCGGCGGAAGGCTTCCTCGATGCTGGCGTAGCGCCGCGGCAGGCGGCCCGGACGCCTTGCGCTGCTCATCGACCCATTCGGCGATGCGGTCGGCCATGCTCCTGGTGCCGCGCTCGGCCAGCATCTTCGGCGAGGGACCCAGCCCCTCGATCGCCACCAGCTTGCGCACGCTCTCGGGATAGACGCCGGCGTAGCGCAGCGAGATGTTGCCGCCCAGCGAGTGCGCGACGATGGTCACCGGCGCCAGCTTCTGCTGATGGATCAGCTGGGCGATGTCGTAGACGAAGGCCGACATGGAGTAGTTGCCGTCGGGCGACCACTGGCTGTCGCCATGCCCCCGCAGGTCCGGAGCGATGACGTGCCAGTCCTTGCGCAGGCGCCTGGCCACCCAATCCCAGTTGCGGCAATGGTCCCGCCCGCCATGGACCAGCAGCAAGGGCGGCGCCATCGGGTTGCCCCAATCGACGTAGTGCATGCGCAAACGCTGGGAGATGAAGTGCCGGGAGGTCGGCCCGGGCATACTGTCGAGTGTACTCATGGCGGCAGTGTATAGACGCCGTCCGTGACAGGAGAAACCCCGTGACAGACCGCATCCTTGCCGGAAGATGCCTCTGCGGCGACGTCCAATACGAGGTCGCCGACGCTTTCCTCTACGCCATGAACTGCCATTGCTCGAACTGTCGCCGCACCACCGGCGCGGCTTTCAAGCCGTTCGCCGGCATCGAGCGAAAGAATCTGACGGTGACCCAGGGGGCCGACGACCTGCTGATCTACGGCGGCGACGAGGCGCACGACGCCCACTGCGGCAAGTGCGGTACCCTGCTCTACTCCGTCGTCCGCGATGGCGCCTACGCTCACGTCACCATGGGCACCCTGGTCGACGATCCGAAGATCCGGCCAACCCACCACATCTTCGTCGGCTCCAAGGCGCCGTGGTTCACCATTACCGACGACCTCCCGCAGCATGACGGGCACGTCACCGGCTCGTAGCCGGCGGCACGGCAATCCTAGTTGACCGCGCGTTCCTTGCCGACCCAGTAGGGATCGCGAAGATTGCGCTTCAGGATCTTGCCGGCACCCGACTTCGGGAGCGGCTCGCTGCGGATCGTCACCGATCGGGGCACCTTGTATCCACCGATATGCTCCCTGCACACGGCCACGATCTCGTCCGCCCCCAGGGAAGTGCCCGCTTTTATGACCACCTCGGCGTGGACCCGCTCGCCGAAATCCTTGTCGGGGATGCCGAAGACGGCGACCTCGAGGACGGCCGGATGCTGGAAGACGGCATTCTCGACCTCGGTCGTGTAGATGTTCTCTCCGCCCGAAATGATCATGTCCTTGGCGCGGTCGACGACGAAGAGGTAGCCATCCTCGTCCGCCCAGGCCACGTCCCCGCTCCTGTACCAGCCGTCCCCGATGAGCGCGGCCGCCGTCTCGTCGGGGCGATTCCAGTAGCCCATCATGATGTTCGGCCCGCGGACATGCACCTCGCCGACCTCGCGAGGCTTGCAGACCGTGCCGTCGGTACGGCGAACCTCGACCTCGACGCCGACGACCGGCTGGCCGCAACTGGCAAGCCGGCTTCTGGCCGGCTCGATCCCGCGCGCGCCGTCGCGATTGTCGCCAGGTTGCGTGGAGGTCACCAGCGGCGCCGCCTCTGTCATTCCATAGAGCTGGACGAAGTCGCACGGCAGCATGCTGCAGGCCCGCAGCAGCAGCTCCACCGGCATCGGCGACGCGCCGTACATCAGCAGGCGCCAGGACGAGAGGTCGCGGCTCGGCGTGGCAGGGTGATTGAGCAGCATGTTGATCATGGTCGGCACGATCAACGCCACCGTGATCCGCTCGGCCTCGACGATCCTGCCGAACAGCTCGGGCTCGTAGCCACGGATGCAGACATGCGCGCCGCCCACGAACGTCAACGCGAACGTCGTCGCCGCGTCGGCCGCGTGGAACATCGGCGCGGCATGGATGAACCGGTCGGTCGGCAGCAGCGGGTTGGCGATGAGCATGTGCTTGGCATTGGCCAGCAGGTTGCCGTGGCTCTGCATCACGCCCTTGGGCAGGCCCGTCGTGCCGCCGGTGTAGGAGATCGCGGCCAGCGTGTCGGCCGTGATCCCGCGGAGCTCGGGGTGATCCGCCGCGAGAGGCTCCGCCGCACAGAGATCGTCCCAGGCCGTCCATCCCTCCGGCGCCGCCTCTGGCCCGGCGTAGACCAGGTACTCGATCGAAGGACACAGCGGCTGCAGCTGGCGAGCGACCTCCAGATAGGCCGCGTCGGCGACCAGCGCCCGCGCGCCGCAGTCATTGATGATGAAGGCCAGCTCGGGGACCGCGAGCCTGTAGTTGAGGTCGTTGAGTACCATTCCCGCCGCGGGAATGCCGACCCAGCACTCGAGATGACGGAAGGTGTTCTGCCCGATCGAGGCGATCACGTCGCCCGTCCGCAGGCCCAGGCTTCGCAGACCTCCCGTGAGGCCGCGGACCCTTCGGCTCCATTGCGCGTAGGTGAGGCGCGTGTCGCCGTCGACGATGGCTTCACAGTTCGGACGCAACGCCACGGCACGCGTCATTGGCCACGACAATATTCCTTGGTTCGTCATTGTCTCCCGATCGCGCTGTAGCCCCAACGGGCGCCACTCTATGACGCTGCGTTCAGCCGGAGCAACAAGCTCGGGAACGAGCGATGCTCGTGTTACCCCTTCCGCATCTCGGCTGTTTGAGCCAGTCTTTCCCCATGATGTCTCCAGAGCAGAACGAGCTGATCACCAGGATTGGGCCGGGCACCAGATGCGGCGCCCTGATGCGGCATTACTGGCATCCGGTGGCGCTGGCCGAGGAGCTGCCCGACGAGCGGCCCGCGAAGGCGGTCCGCGTGCTGGGCCAGGACTTCGTGCTGTTCCGCGATGAGCGCGGGCGGCACGGGCTGCTCGACCGCGACTGCCCGCATCGCGGCGCCGATCTTGCCTACGGCCGTCTCGAGCAGGGCGGCCTGCGCTGCCTGTTCCACGGCTGGCTGTTCGACGTCGACGGCAAGTGCCTCGAAACGCCGGCCGAGCCCGAGGGCTCGGTGCTCTGCCAAAGAGTACGCCAGCGTTCGTACCCTGTCGTGGTCAAGAACGGCATCGTCTTCGCTTATCTCGGGGAAGGCGAGGCGCCGGCCTTCCCGGAGTTCGACTGCTTCCTGGCACCGGGCACCCACGCTTTCGCCTTCAAGGGGCTGATCGACTGCAACTGGCTGCAGGCGCTGGAGGTCGGCATCGATCCGGCACACGCCTCCTACCTGCACCGCTTCTACGAGGACGAGGATCCGTCGGGCGATGCCTACGGCAAGCAGTTCCGCGCCTCCTCCTCCGACTCCAACATTCCGATGACGCGGATGATGCGCGAATTCACCCGGCCCACGATCGACGTCGAGGGCACCGATTACGGCCTGCGCCTCTTCACCCTGCGCCGGATCAGCGAGAAGCACACCCATGTGCGCGTCACCAATCTGGTCTTCCCCTACGCCTTCGTGATCCCGATGAGCACGGAGATGACGATCACCCAGTGGCACGTGCCGATCGACGACACCTCCTGCTACTGGTATGCGATCTTCACCTCGTTCGGTAAGCCGGTCGATCACGCCCAGATGCGCGAGCAACGGCTGCAGCTCTACGAGCTGCCGGACTATCGTCCGCGCATCGGCCGGCAGAACAACTACGGCTACGACGTCGCCGAGCAGAAGACGCAGACCTATACCGGCATGGGATTCGACATCAACGTCCACGACCAGTGGGCGATCGAAGGCCAGGGCCGCATCCAGGACCGCACGCGCGAGCATCTCGGCTACAGCGACAAGGCGATCGTCGCCTATCGCCGGCTGCTGCTCTCGTCGATCGGCCAGGTCGCCAACGGCGGCAAGCCGCCGATGTGGCTCGACGCCGAGCGGGCCACCAAGGTGCGCGGGCCCGTGACTGTCGACGGCATGGGTCCGACGGTCGGCTGGCAAGACTACTGGAAGGACTTCGACGCCCGCCGCCGGCGCGACTCGAGCTGGGCGGCAGCGACGCCCTCGCCGCTGGTCGCGTAGAGGTATGCCGAACACAGCAAGACCTCATCCTGAGGAGCGCCGCAGGCGCGTCTCGAAGGATGGGCCACAGGCACGGTGCGGGTTGCCACCCTTCGAGACGCTCGCTGCACTCGCTCCTCAGGGTGAGGTGGAAGCTGAAGCCAGGTCGCATGCATCTCGCTGAAAGAGCCGGCCTTTGGACCGACGATCGCAGGACGGCGGCGCGCGAAGTAGAGCGTCGCATCCTGGCGGCCGAGCTCACGGTCGTGCGCCTCTCCTTCGCCGACCAGCACGGCATCCTGCGCGGCAAGACGCTGACCGCCGGCGAGATCGGCGCGGCGATGACAGGCGGTGTCGGCTTCACCACGACGATGCTGCTGAAGGACACCGCCCATCGCACCGTGTTCCCGGTGTGGGGCGCAGGCGGAGCGTTCGGTTCCAGCGACTGGCAGGGCGCGGCAGATGTGATGATGCTGCCCGATCCGTCAACGTTCCGCGTGCTGCCCTGGGCGCCGCATACCGGCTGGATGCTCTGCGACATCGTCTTTGCCGACGGACGGCCGATGCCCCTCAGCACGCGCCACATCTATCGGCAGGCGCTGTCGGTGCTCGACGAAGCGGGATACCAGTTCTTCGCCGGCCTCGAGGTCGAGTTCCATCTCTTCAAGCTGGATAAAACCAACCTCACCCTCGCCGATTCGGGCCAGCCCGGCCAACCGGGCGCGCCGCCCGAGGTATCGCTTCTCAACCAGGGCTACCAGTACCTGACCGAGTCCCGCTACGACGAGATGGATCCGATCCTCGAGATCCTGCGCAGCAATATCATGGGCCTCGCCCTGCCGCTGCGTTCGCTCGAGGTCGAGTTCGGGCCGAGCCAGGTCGAGTTCACCTTTCGCGCCGGCACAGGTCTGGAGCCGGCCGATGCGATGGTCCTGTTCCGCAGTGCCGCCAAGCAAGTAGCGCAGCGCAACGGCTATCACCTCACCTTCATGTGCCGGCCCAGGCTGCCGAACGTGATGTCCAGCGGCTGGCACCTGCATCAGTCGCTGAAGGACAGATCAGGCGCCAATGCCTTCAGCGATCGTAAACAGCCGCTGTCGCCGGTCGGCACGCAGTGGATGGCGGGCCTGCTCGACCATGCTCGTGCCGCGGCGGCGTTCTCGACGCCGACGCTCAACGGCTACAAGCGTTACCGGCCCTTTTCGCTCGCGCCAGACAGGGCGATCTGGGGACGCGACAATCGCGGCGTGATGATTCGCGTGCTGGGCGGGCCGGGCGATCCCGCGAGCCATCTCGAAAACCGGGTCGGCGAGCCCGCCGCCAATCCCTATCTCTACATGGCGAGCCAGGTCGTGAGCGGCCTCGATGGAATCAGGCAGCAGGCCGATCCCGGCCCGTCCGCCGACGCGCCCTACGACACCGAGGCGACGCCGTTGCCACGATCGCTCGACGAAGCGCTCTCGGCGTTGCGCGACGACCAGGTGTTCCGCGCGGGATTCGGCGATTTCTTCGTCGACTATTACCTGAAGCTGAAGCAGGCCGAGATCGACCGCTTCAATGCCGAGGTGAGCGAGTGGGAGCAGCGCGAGTATTTTTCGACATTCTAGTTTCTCGCGGTAGCCCGATCGCGATGCACGACGTATATGGCTGGAGCAGCGTGGATTCGAATCGTCGTCATCCTGAGCGAAGCGAAGGATCTCGCGCAGAATCCAACGGAGCTCTCGGGCGTGGACTCCGCTTCTCAGGGCGACAGGAAATTAGCCCAGTCGCTTCCTCACCGCCTCGGTTTCCTCGACGAGCTTGGCAATCAACGTGGCCGTCGGCATCTCGCGGGCGAAGGTCGGCGCCTGTCCGCTCCACAGCGGCGTGAAATCGGGCGAACCCTTCGCCTCGGCGGCGGTGCGCATCGGCTGGCTCGCGCTGGCAGCAAGCGGGAACTGCGGCGCGTCAGCGCTCATCGGCCCGACCTCGCGGACATAGCGATTGACGATCCCGCGCGCGGGCCTCCCGGTGAAGACATTCGTGAGCGTCGTGCTGTTGTCGTTCGCCTGCTTCAGCGCCGCGCGATGCAGCGCCGAGGTCCTGGCTTCCGGCGTGAGCATGAATGCGGTGCCGATCTGCACGCCGGCGGCACCCAACGCCAGCGCGGCCACGATGCCGCGGCCGTCCCCAATCCCGCCCGCGGCGATCACAGGCACCTTCACTGCGTCGACCACTTGCGGCACCAGCGCCATCGTGCCGGCCTGCCGCGAGATGTCATCATTGAGGAACATGCCGCGATGGCCGCCCGCCTCGTTGCCCTGGGCGATCACGGCGTCGCAGCCATGTCCCTCCAGCCAGCGCGCCTCCTCCGCGGACGTCGCCGAGCTCATGACCAGCAGGCCGGCATCCTTGACCCGCCTGAGCAAGGCGGCGTCGGGCATGCCGAAATGAAAACTCACGACCCTGGGCTTGAATTCGAGAACGACCTCGCACATCGCCGCGGTGAACGGCGATCGGGTCGGCGCGTTCTTGCCGGCGTCGGCGGCCAGCCCTAGCTCGCGATAGTACGCCTCGAGACGCTTGCGCCATCCGGCTTCGCGAGCGGCATCCGGCTCGGGGTCGGGATGGACGAAGAAGTTGACGTTGATCGCCCGGCCGGTGCCCTGCTGCACGATCTGCAGTTCGCCTCGTAGAGTCTCGGCGGTCAGCATGGCGCCGGCTAGCGAGCCCAGGGCGCCGGCTTCCGACGCGGCAATCACCATCTGGGGCGAGACCGGGCCGGCCATCGGCGCCTGGATGATGGGGTGCTCGATGCCGAACAGGTCGAGCAGACGGCGGTCGTGCCACTTCATGCAGGTCTCCTTCGCTGGATACGACCATAAGCCCCGATACTCATTCGAAATAGTGATTTATATCGATGGTATCCATCTGATAAACTGATGCCATGGATACCAGGGATCTCGCGACCTTCGCCTCCGTTGCCCGGTTGGGCGGCATGGGGCGCGCCGCCCGGGCGCTCAACACCGTCCAGTCGAACGTCACGCAGCGCGTACGCAGGCTCGAGGAATCGCTCGGAGTCACGCTGTTCGAGCGAGGCCACTCGGGTGCCCGACTGACGCCCGCCGGCGCGAGGCTGATGCCCTATGCCGCGCGCGTGGATGCCCTGCTCGAAGAGGCCAGTCGCGCCGCGCGCGACGATGGTGAACCGCGCGGCACGCTGACGGTCGGGGCACTCGAGACGACGGCGGCCCTGCGGCTGTCACCGCTGCTGGCTTCCTACGTCAAGGCCCATCCGCAAGTCGACCTCGTGCTGCGCACCGGCACGACGGCTGAAATGGTCGATCGGGTGCTGTCGCGCGAGCTCGAAGGCGCCTTCGTGTGCGGGCCGATCGTCCATCCCGAGCTCGCCGCCACTGCCGTGTTCGAGGAGGAACTCGCGCTGCTGAGCGCACCGTCGAACCGGTCTCTGGCCGATCTCCTCAGCCAGCCCGACCTGCGGATGGTCATCCTGCGGGCGGGCTGTTCCTACCGCCAACGGCTGGAGGAAATCCTTGCTCGACGCGGCATCGTCGGCCTGCGGCGGCTGGAGTTCGGAACGCTGGAGGCGATCCTGGGCGCCGTGGCCGCGGGACTCGGCGTCACCCTGATGCCGCGGACGTTGATCGGGCCCGTCTGGCGCGGCGGCCGCATCGCCGTCCATGGCCTGAAGCCGGCCGAGTCCCAAGTGCAGACAGTATTCGTGCGCCGCCGCGACATGTCTTGCTCGAGCGCCCTCGCGGCCTTCCAGAAACACGCCATCAAAAGGAAAGATAGATGATGCACTCCAGCACGGCCGTGTTCACGGTTCGGGACATTCAAACCAGCCTCGCCTACTACCGCGACAAGCTCGGCTTCGACATCGCCTTCGAGTACGGCCAACCGGTTTCCTACGCTGGGGTTTGTGCGGGCGACGTCACGCTGCACCTGATCGCGGCCAGCCGGACGCCGCGGGAGCCAGGACAGGGTGCGGTCGCAATCGATGTCGACGACGTCGATGCGCTCCATGCCGACCTGGTGAAGAGGGGCGCCATGGTGGTCAAGGCGCCAGCCAACCAAGACTATGGCCTGCGCGATTTCGATGTGGCCGATCTCGATGGCAACGTGCTCTTCTTCGCGATGGCAATACCGACGAACCGAGGACTGTGAGATGGAGCTTTGGCAGTACGACGCGACCGACCTGGCACGACTCATCCGCACCGGCCGGGCCTCGGCGACGGAGGCCGTCGATTCCGTGTTCGGCCGCCTGCACAAGGTCAATCCGGCGATCAATGCCGTCGTGCGTGTCCTGGAGCCCGAGGCGCGCGCCGCTGCGGAAACCGCCGACGCCGCCCGCGCGCGCGGCCATGCGTTGCCGCCGCTGCACGGCGTGCCCGTGACCATCAAGATCAACGTCGACATGGCCGGTTCGCCGACCGACAACGGCGTCGTTCCGCTCAAGGACTTGATCGCGAAGGAAGACAGCCCGGTCGTTGCGAACCTGAAGCACGCCGGC
>JAHCJV010000071.1 GCA_026126105.1 Enhydrobacter sp. | reverse complement strand
CATGCGCCAGACACCGCAGATCCCCGACAACTGCCAGTGGGCGATCTTCCTGCGCAATCACGACGAGCTGACGCTCGAGATGGTGACCGATTCGGAGCGCGACTATCTGTGGCAGACCTACGCCACCGATCGGCGGGCGCGCATCAACCTCGGCATTCGCCGCCGGCTGGCGCCTTTGCTCGAGCACGATCGGCGCCGCATCGAGCTGCTGAACTGTTTGCTGCTTTCCATGCCCGGCACGCCGGTGATCTACTACGGCGACGAGATCGGGATGGGCGACAACATCCGCCTCGGCGACCGCGACGGCGTGCGCACGCCGATGCAATGGTCGCCCGACCGCAATGGCGGCTTCTCGCGCGCCGACTGGAACCAGCTGGCGCTGCCCACCATCCAGGACCCGCTCTACGGCTACGAGACGGTGAACGTCGAGGCCGCCACGCGCGACCCGTATTCGCTGCTGCACTGGATGCGGCGCATGCTGACGGTGCGCCGCAGCCACGCCGCCTTCGGCCGCGGCAGCTTGCGCTTCCTTTACCCGAAGAACCGGAAGATTCTCGCTTATCTGCGCGAGCACGAGGGCGAGACTTTGCTTTGCGTCGCCAACGTGTCCCGCACCCCCCAGGCGGTCGAACTCGACCTCTCCGAGTTTGCCGGCAGGGTGCCGATCGAGCTCAACGGCGGCTCGCTGTTCCCGCCTATCGGCCAGCTCACTTATCTGCTGACCCTGCCACCCTACGGATTCTACTGGTTCATTATCGCCAAGGAGAGCGAAGCCCCCTCATGGCACACACCAGCGCCCGAACCGATGCCTGATTTTGCCACGCTGGTCCTGCGCGATGGACTGGCCAACGGCTTGCGCGAATTGGCCACCGGCCTTCTCGAGCGCGATGCCCTCCCGGCCTACCTCGCCAAGCGGCGCTGGTTCTCCGCCAAGGGGCAATCGATCGAGTCCGCGCGCATCGCTTACACGACCCGCCTGCCAGGCGGAGACCGCGAGCTCCTGCTCGCTGAGCTCGAAACCCGGATCGACGGCGCCACGCAGCGCTGGCAGATGCCGCTGTCGATCGTGTGGGAAGACGAATCCAGTGGACCTTTGCCCGGACAGCTCGCGTTGTCGCGCGTTCGACGTGGCCGCCGGGTCGGTCTGCTGACCGACGCCTTCGCCGTCGCATCCTTCGCGCACCAGATGCTTCAGGCAATGGCCGACGGCGCGGAAATCGACATGGAGGATGGCCGAATCGTGTTCACGGCCATGCCGGGGGCGGAATCGGTCCTTCAGCAAAAGCCCGACGGCAACGTCTTTTGGCTGGCCGCCGAGCAGTCCAACAGCTCGCTGATCGTCAACGACGCCGCCATGCTCAAGATCTTCCGCAAGGTTTCGCCCGGCGAGCATCCGGAAGCCGAGATGGGGCGCTACCTGACGGCAAATGGCTTCACGAACTCGCCCACCTTGCTGGGCGAGGTGACGCGCATCGACAAGCAGGGCGACCGTCACTCACTGGCGGTGGCACAGAGTTTCATCCGCAACCAGGGCGACGGCTGGACCTGGACGCTGAACCAGTTCGAGCGGGCGGTCGACGATCTTGCCACGCACGAGGCCGAGGCTCGTGCCGACAAGGTCGAAGATTACCAGAGCTTTGCCGCCGCGATCGGTCGCCAGCTCGCCGCGATGCACACGGTGCTGGCGCGCGACACTGACGACGAGGCCTTTGCCCCCAAGACCGCCGAAGCCAAGGATGTGTCGCACTGGATCGCCCGGGCGCTAGGCCTGCTGAACCAGGCGTTCGATGTCCTCGGGACCCTCAAGACCGGGGAGAACGAAGAGGACGACAAGGCGGTCGCCGCGCTGACCGGCAACAAGGTGGCGTTGATCCAGGCGTTGGAACGGCTGGCCGGATCGGGCGAAGGCGGATTGATGACGCGTGTCCACGGGGACTTCCATCTCGGCCAGGTGCTGGTCGTCAGTGGCGACGCCTACCTCATCGACTTCGAGGGTGAGCCCGGCCGGCCGCTCGCCGCGCGCCGGGCCAAGATGAGCCCGCTCGTGGACGTCGCGGGTCTCATGCGCTCGCTCGACTACGCCGTCGCAACGACGCTCGATCCGAGGACGCCAACCTCCGCGCCGTTGCCCGAGGCCACCCGGGCCAAGTTCGTCAAGCGCCTGCGCGACAGCGCGCAGCAGGCCTTCCTCGACGCCTATCGCAGCGGGGTTAGCGACCTGCCCGGCCTCGACAACCAGGATCTGCTGGCCTTCTTCATGCTGGAGAAGGCGGCCTATGAGCTGCTTTACGAAGCAGCCAACCGGCCGGCATGGCTGTCTATCCCCTTGCACGGCCTGCAGCGGCTGATGATCCGCATCCTGGGCGACGATCTGAGGATTACGCCATGAATGCGCAAGCGGCCGCTCGGCCGGAGCTGTCCTCTCCGGAGGCCGACGCCATCGCGCACGGCCGCCATGGCGATCCGTTCAAGGTGCTGGGCCCACACGACACTGCCGAGGGCCGGGTCATCCGCGCCTTTCTGCCCGGCGCGCAGGCGGTCGAGGTATTGCGGCGCAGCGACCACGCCGCCATTGGCATGCTGGAGGCACGGCAACCCGATGGCATGTTCGCGGGCACCGTGGTCGACCGCGGGCCCTACCTGCTGCGCATCACCTGGCCGGGTGCCGTGCAGGAGACCGAAGACCCCTATTCCTTCGGACCGCTGCTCGGCGATCTCGACCTGCATCTCTTCAGCGAAGGCCGGCATTTCGAGCTCGCCAAGGTGTTCGGCGCGCGCGCCATGATCCTGGACGGCATCGAGGGCGTGGGCTTCTCGGTATGGGCGCCCAATGCCAGCCGGGTCGCCGTCGTCGGCGACTTCAATGCCTGGGATTCTCGTCGGCATCCGATGCGCCTGCGCTTTCCCGCAGGTGTGTGGGAGCTGTTCGTGCCGCGCGTCACACCAGGCGCGCGCTACAAATTCGACATCGTCGGAGCGGGCGGCGTGCCGCAGCCGCAGAAGGCCGATCCGCTGGCCAACCAGACCGAGATGCCTCCGGCGACAGCCTCGGTCGTCGCCTCGCCGAAGCCTTTCGAATGGCACGACCAGGCGTGGATGACGGACCGCGCCGGGAGACAGGCCAAGGACGCGCCGATCTCGATCTATGAAGTCCATCTCGGCTCGTGGATGAGCGCCAACAAGACCTGGGACGATGCGGCCGACCGGCTCATTCCTTACGCCGTCGACATGGGGTTCACCCATCTCGAGCTGCTGCCGATCACCGAGCACCCGTTCGGCGGCTCGTGGGGATATCAGCCGCTCGGCCTGTTTGCGCCGACCGCGCGGTTCGGCTCGCCCGAGGCCTTCGCCCGCTTCGTCGACCGCGCCCATGCCGCCGGGCTGGCGATCATCCTCGATTGGGTGCCGGCCCACTTCCCGACCGATGCGCACGGCCTTGCCCGCTTCGACGGGACCGCCCTCTACGAGCACCTCGATCCGAGGGAGGGCTTCCATCGCGACTGGAACACTTTCATTTACAACTTCGGACGGCGCGAGGTTCAAGGCTTCCTGATCGCGAGCGCCCTGCACTGGCTGGAACACTTCCACGTCGACGCGCTGCGCGTCGATGCCGTGGCATCGATGCTCTACCGCGACTACAGCCGCAACGCCGGCGAATGGGTGCCCAACATCCACGGCGGACGCGAGCATCTCGAGGCGATCGACTTCATTCGCCACCTCAATGCCGTCGTGGCCGAGCGCTGTCCGGGCGCCATCGTCATTGCGGAGGAGTCGACCGCCTGGCCCGGCGTCACCCAGCCTGTCTCCGAGCTGGGCCTAGGCTTCGCCTACAAGTGGAACATGGGCTGGATGCACGACACCCTGCGCTACATGCAGCACGATCCGATCCATCGCTCCTATCATCATGACGACATGACCTTCGGACTGGTCTATGCCTTCTCGGAGCGCTTCATCCTGCCGATCTCCCATGACGAGGTGGTGCACGGCAAAGGCTCGCTTTTCCGTCGCATGCCGGGCGATCGCTGGCAGAAATTCGCGAATATGCGGGCATATCTGGGGTTCATGTGGGCGCATCCGGGCAAGAAGCTGCTGTTCATGGGGTGCGAAATCGCGCAGGAACGCGAATGGAACCATGACGGCGAGGTCGACTGGTTCCTGCTGGATGATCCCAATCATGCCGGCATCCAGCGGCTGGTCCGGGACCTCAACCGGCTTTATCGGCGCGAGCCGGCGCTGCACCGACGCGATGCAAGCTCCGAGGGCTTTCGCTGGATCATCGGCGACGATCGTGCCAACTCGGTCTTCGCCTTCCTGCGCGAGAGCGAGGCGGGCGACCCCCCAGTGCTCGTGGTCTGCAACATGACTCCGGCGCCGCGCCGCAGCTATCGTATTGGCGTGCCCCGCACCGGCCAATGGCGCGAGATCACCAATACCGATTCGCGATTCTACGGAGGCAGCGATATGGGCAACGACGGCGGCGCTGCCACGACACCTGTTCCGGCCCATGGAGAGTCGCAGTCGCTCGAGCTCACCTTGCCCCCTCTCAGCACCATCATGCTGCGTGCCGACGGCTGATTGTGCCGCCCTTTCCCGACCGCCTGGAGGCGGGTTCTGCCTATCCGCTGGGTGCCACGTTCGACGGCCTCGGCATCAACTTCGCCGTCTTCTCCGCAAACGCCCAGCGGATCGAGCTCTGCCTGTTCGATCCTGCCGGCCGGCGCGAGGTGACGCGACTCGTCCTGCCGGAATACACTGACGAAATCTGGCATGGCTATCTGCCCGCTGGTCGGCCCGGGCTGATCTACGGCTATCGCGCATATGGCCCGTATGAGCCGCAGCACGGCCACCGCTTCAATCCGCACAAGCTGCTGCTCGATCCCTACGCGCGTCGTCTGACAGGGGATATCCGCAACTCGGATGCGATGTTCGGCTATCGAGTGAACTCGCCACGCGCCGATCTTTCGTTCGACCGGCGGGACAGTGCGCCAGTCGTCGCAAAGGGCGTTGTGGTGTCGGAGGATTTCAACTGGGGTGACGATCGGCCGCCGAACGTGCCCTGGGCCGACACGATCATCTACGAAGCGCATCTCAAGGGTTTGACCGCCCTGCGGCCCGACTTGCGTCCGCGCGAGCGCGGCACCTTCGCCGCCCTCGCCGACCAGGGCGTCATAGACCACCTGCGCAGTCTCGGCGTCACTGCGGTCGAGCTCATGCCCGTCCACGCTTTCGTGCAGGACCGCCGACTGCTCGAGCAGGGCCTGCGCAACTATTGGGGCTATAATTCCCTGGCTTTCTTCGCCATCGAGCCGCGCTACCTTTTCGATGGAACGGCGGACGACATGCGCATCGCCGTGCGCCGGCTGCATGCTGCGGGCATCGAGGTCATCCTCGACGTCGTCTACAACCACACCGCCGAGGGTAACGAGTTCGGTCCGACGCTCTCGTTCCGCGGCCTCGACAATGCCAGCTACTACCGCTTGGTGCCTGACAATCCGCGCCACTACATCAACGATACCGGGACGGGCAATACCGTGAACCTGTCGCAGCCGCGGGTACTGCAGATGGTGATGGATTCGCTGCGCTACTGGGTGACGTCATTCCATGTAGACGGCTTCCGCTTCGACCTCGGCACCATTCTCGGGCGCGAGACATATGGGTTCGACTCGGGTTCCGGCTTCTTCGATGCGGTGCGCCAGGATCCGGTGCTGTCGCGCGTGAAGCTGATCTCGGAACCCTGGGACCCCGGGCCGGGTGGCTACCAGCTCGGGCAGCATCCCCCGGGCTTCGCCGAATGGAACGACCGCTTCCGCGACGGCGTGCGACGCTTCTGGCGCGGCGACGAGGGCCAGCGCTCGGACTTCGCCGCAAGGCTCGCGGGATCCAGCGACATCTTCGAGCATCGCGGCCGGCGGCCCTATGCGTCCATCAACTACGTCGCCAGCCACGACGGCTTCACGCTCCTCGACACGGTGAGCTATGCCGAGCGCCACAACGAGGCCAACGGCGAAGACAACAAGGATGGCCACGCGGAGAACCTCTCTGCCAATTGGGGTATCGAAGGGCCGAGCATCGATCCGGTCATCAAGGAAACCCGCATGCGACTGCAATGCGCCATGCTGGCCACGGTGTTTCTCGCGCAGGGCACGCCCATGCTGCTGGCCGGCGACGAGTTCGGCCGCACGCAGAACGGCAACAACAACGCCTATGCCCAGGACAATGAGACGTCGTGGATCGACTGGACGCTGGCCGATATCGAGGAGGGCCGTCTGCTCACGGACTTCGTGGCGCGGGTGATCGCGTTGCGTCACCGCCATCCAATCTTGCGCTGCGCGAACTTCCTTCACGGCAAGGAGCAGCCGGCCCCTAACGTGCTCGATATCGCGTGGTTCGATGAGCAGGGCCAGATCATCTCGGCCGAGGCCTGGAACAATCCGGCGGAACGCACGATGGTGCTGCGCCGGGCCGCCCCCGCTCCCGATGGCCGCGTTCCGATCCTGACCTGCCTGTTCAACCCCACGCCGGAGGACCGCGTGTTCCGGCTGCCCCCACCGCAACTGCGCGCGACCCTGCTGATCGACAGTGCAGAGCCGGGTGCGGCAGAACGCCCGCTCGAGGGCGACACCGTGACGGTAAAGGCACGCAGCCTTGTGGTCACCCGTAAGGTTTATTGAAGATGAACTTCGGAGCTACCTATCTCGGAAGGCGCCGCACGCGCTTTCGGCTTTGGGCACCTGGCCAGCAAGAGGTTGCGGTGGAGGTCGATGGACGGTCGACAACGATGGCGCCGCGCCCTGAGGGCTGGTTCGAGGTCGAGACTGAAGCCGCTCCCGGTTCCCGGTACATGTATCGTCTCGGATCGGGGCAGGCGGTTCCCGATCCGGCGTCGCGCGGACAAGCCGAGGACGTGCACGGGCCGAGCCTGGTGGTCGACCCGAACAACTATCGCTGGCGCCGTCCCGAATGGCAGGGCCGGCCGTGGCACGAGACCGTCCTGTATGAATTGCATGCCGGCACCCTTGGCGGCTTCGCCGGCGTCCAGCGCGACCTCGACCGCCTGGCAGCGATCGGCGTCACCGCAATCGAGCTGATGCCGATCAACGATTTTCCCGGTACGCGCAATTGGGGTTACGATGGGGCGTTGCCGTTTGCCCCTGATCGCTCCTACGGCACACCGGATGAGTTGAAGGCGCTGATCGATGCGGCGCACGAACGCGGGCTGATGGTGTTCCTCGACGTCGTCTACAATCACTTCGGACCGGACGGGAACTATCTCAGCCTTTATGCCCCCGATTTCTTCCGCCAGGACGTCAAGACGCCGTGGGGTGCCGCGATCGATTTCCGCCAGAAGCCGGTGCGGCGTTTCTTCATCGAGAACGCGCTCTACTGGCTGACGGAATACCGCTTCGACGGGCTGCGGCTCGATGCCGTTCATGCCATCGCCGATCAGACCTGGCTGGACGAGATGGCGGCCGAGGTGCGACGGAGCATCGACAAGGGGCGCCACGTCCACCTCGTCCTCGAGCATGACGGAAACGAGGCCGACCACCTGCGTCACGGCTATGACGGGCAGTGGAACGACGATGCTCATCACGTGCTGCATGTCCTGCTCACCGGCGAAAGCGACGGCTACTACAGCGACTATGCCCGGGAGCCCGCCCGGCAGCTGGCGCGCGCGCTCGCCGAAGGCTTCATCTTCCAGGGTGATCCCTCTCCCTTTCGAAAGGGCGAGAAACGCGGCACGCCGTGCGCAGACCTTCCGCCGACGGCGTTCGTGCTATTCCTGCAGAACCACGACCAGATCGGCAATCGCGCATTCGGCGATAGGCTGACTGCCCTCGCCGACCCCGACGCCCTGAAGGCCGCCATCGCACTGCAGCTGCTCAGTCCGAACATCCCGCTGGTGTTTATGGGTGAGGAGCGGATGGCCCAAACGCCGTTCCAGTTCTTTACAGACTATACCGGCGATCTGGCCGATGCCGTGCGGGAGGGACGCCGCCGCGAGTTCGCGAGCTTCACGCGCTTCGGCGGCGAGGACATCCCCGATCCTAACGCCCGCGAAACCTTCGAGCGCAGCCGAGTCCCGCCGAGCGGCGACGACAGCCTGTATCGAACACTCCTCAAACTTCGACACGAGTCGATCGTGCCACGCCTGCAAGGCGTACGAACGCTCGACAGCGAGGTCCTCGGCCCCGCCGCAGTGCTGGTGCGCTGGCGCATGGGGGATGGCGGAATTCTCGCCATGGCAGCAAATCTCGGCACGGAGCCGGCGGCGATCGCCACGCCCAGCGGCACGCAGCTCTACGCTACGTCCCACACCGCGATTGCCAACGGCAAGCTCGCCGCCCGCAGCACCGTCGTCTTCTTCGAGCCCGCGCCGTGAACGACGAGACGATACTCGCCCAGGCCCGCAAAGCCGGAATCGCAATCGACTGGACCGATGCAACCGGCCGACCTCAACGCGTGTCCGTCGCATCCCTCGCGCGCATCCTTGAGGCGCTGGGCGACGGCGAACCACCTCAGGCCTCGCCACCACTGTTCACGGCAACGGTGGGGCAGCCAATCGAGATCGCCGCCGAGGGGCCGGCCGAACTCGTGCTAGAGGACGGCTCGCGCCAATCTCTTCGTCTTCACTCAACCGTTCCGCCGATCGACGCAACCGGCTACCACACGCTGCGCTACGCGGAGCGCGAGATCACGCTCGCGGTTGCGCCGCCGCGCTGCATTACGGTCGACGACATCGCGCCCGGACAAAAGCTTTGGGGTTTAGCTGTGCAGCTCTACGGCCTGAAGCGTGCCGACGACGGCGGCGTCGGCGATACGACCGCCCTTGCCATGCTCGCTCGGGAGGCGGCCACACAAGGCGCCGACGCCCTGGCGCTCAGCCCGACCCACGCCCTGTTCCCGGACGATGCGACCCGCTTCAGCCCCTACTCGCCCTCCAGCCGCTTGTTCCTCAATCCCTTGCTGATCGATCCCGTCACCGTGCTGGGCGAGCATCGCGTGGAAATCGAGACCGAGCCCGACCAGCCCCTGATCGACTGGCCGAGCGCCGCGCGACGGAAGTACGCCCTGCTCCGTCGGTTGTACGACGATTTCAGCAACAGCGACTCTTCGCGCGCACCGGCCTTCGAGTCCTTCATCAGGGAGGGCGGCCCGGAGCTCGAGGGCCATGCCGTCTTCGAGGCTCGAAACGGAGGCGATCCGCGCTATTACGCTTTCCTCCAGTGGCTGGCCGATGGTGCCTTCGCCGCGGCGCAGAAGGCGGCGAAGGACGCCGGCATGCGGATCGGCCTGATCAGCGATCTGGCGATCGGTCTCGACGGCAGCGGCGCGCAGGTCGGCGCCGCTCCGCGCCAGTTCCTCACCGGTCTCGGCATCGGCGCACCGCCGGACATATTCAACCCGCAGGGCCAGGACTGGGGCATCACCTCGTTCTCGCCGCAGGCCCTCGTCGCCGGCGGCTTCGCGCCGTTCATCGCAACCCTGCGCGCCAACATGCGCCACGCGGGCGGCGTGCGGATAGATCATGCGATGGGTCTGATGCGCCTCTGGCTCGTGCCGCACGGGGCACCCCCTTCGGAGGGGGCTTATGTATCCTACCCCCTCGACGACCTGTTGCGGCTGCTGGCGCTGGAATCGCATCGGCACAGAGCGATCGTGATCGGCGAAGACCTCGGAACGGTACCCCAGTCTTTCCAGGCTCGCTGCCGCGAAGCGGGCATCGCCGGCATGGACGTGCTCTGGTTCCAACGCGACCGCGAGCGTTTCCTGGCACCCCACGAGTGGCGATCGGATGCGGTCGCGATGACGACGACGCATGACCTCCCGACCGCGGCGGGCTGGTGGCGGGGGGCCGACCTCGAGCTGCGTCGCGGCATCGGCACCGTCGAGGAGTCGGAAATCACGCAGAGGCCGGCCGAACGCGCCGCCCTGTGGCAGGCCTTCACCGACGCCGGTGTCGCCGGCGGCGCCGCACCGGGGCCAGACGCGACCGATGCGGTTGTCGATGCGGCTGTGGCCTTCGTGGGCCAGGCGCGCGGGTCATTGGCGATCGTGCCGCTGGAGGACATCATGGGCGTCGCCGAGCAGCCGAATTTGCCTGGCACGATCGACCAGCATCCAAACTGGCGCCGTCGCTTTCGCGATCCCGCGGACGAGATGCTGCGGCAGCCCGGAGCCGAAAAGCGACTGCGGCTTCTGAAGGAAAGACGGTCGTCATGACACCGCGCGCCACGCTTCGCCTGCAGTTCCACAAGGGATTCACCTTCGCCGACGCCGAAGCCCTGGTGCCTTACTTCGCCGCGCTCGGGGTCAGCCACCTCTACGCCTCCCCGATCACGACCGCGCGTGCGGGCTCACTGCACGGCTATGACGTCACAGACCCGACGCAAGTAAATGCGGAACTGGGCGGCGAACCGGCCCTAAAGCGCCTCGTCGACGCACTGCGCCGCGAGAAACTCGGCCTGATCCTCGACATCGTGCCCAACCACATGGCTGCGACGCTGGAGAACGCGTGGTGGGCCGACGTGTTACGCAACGGCCAGGCGAGCCGTTACGCCGGCTACTTCGACATCGACTGGAAGGAAGGCAAGGTTTTCCTCCCGTGGCTCGGCAAGCCAACCGCCGAAGTCCGGCCGGACGAGATCGACGGTCTGAATCTGCCGAAACCTGGCGCGTATCGTCTGGGCTGGTGGCGCACCGCCAGCGATTGCATCAACTGGCGGCGCTTCTTCGACGTCAATGAGCTCGTTTGCCTGCGCATGGAGAACGACGAGACGTTCGAGGCCGTGCATGCCATGATTGCGCGTCTTTATGCCGAGGGCATGATCGACGGCGTCCGGGTCGACCATGTGGATGGCCTCTCCGATCCGGCCGCCTACTGCCGCAGGCTCCGTCACCGGCTCGATCCGACGAACCCCGGCCGGCCCTATCTCGTCGTCGAGAAGATCCTGCTGCGCGGCGAGACCCTGCCGGTCGAGTGGGGTTGCGACGGCACCACCGGCTACGATTTCATGGACGAGGCGAGCGCGCTGCAGCACGACCCTGCGGCCGAGCCGGTGCTCGCAAGGGCGTGGGCCGCGCTGAGCGGCCGACCAGCCGAGTTCGGGAGCGAGGAGGAAGCAGCGCGCCGGGAAATCATCGCCCGTAGCTTTTCGGCTCCGCTCGAAGCGTGCGTCGCGGCGTTCGATGAGGAGGAGAACCAGGATCTCAGCCGACCGGCCCTGCGCCGGGCCTTGACCGAGATGCTGGTGCACTTTCCGGTCTATCGCGGATACGGCACGGCTGGCGACGAGCCATATCTGAAACATGCGGCCGACGCGGCGAAGAGGAGCGGCCTGCCCGGCGACCGCTGGGTGATCGACTGGCTGCACGACCGGATGCGCAAGCCGGGTGGCCCCGTCACCCGCTTCCAGCAGTTGAGCTCACCGGTTGCCGCCAAGTCGGTCGAGGACACCGCCTTCTATCGCTACGGCCGGCTGCTCTCGCGCAACGACGTCGGCTTCGACGTCGAACGCTTCGGCGACACGGCGGCCGATTTCCATGCCCGCATGCAGCGCCGGCAAGCGACGCAGCCGCACGGCATGCTCGCCACCGCCACGCACGATCACAAGCGTGGTGAAGATCTGCGCGCCCGCCTCGCGGTGCTCAGCGAGAAACCCGCGGAGTGGACCCAGCGCCAAGCGCATTGGGTCGAGCAGTGTGCCCCGCTGCGCACCGAGGGCATGCCCGACCCCGGCGACATCGCGATGCTGTTGCAGATGATCGTCGGCGCCTGGCCGCTAGACCTGACACTCGAAGACACGGTGGGCCGCGCCGCGTTCGCCCAGCGGCTCGCCGGCTGGCAGCAAAAGGCGCTGCGCGAGGCCAAGTTGGAAAGCGATTGGACCGATCCGAACCTCGGTTACGAGAACGCCGCGCAAGAGCTTCTCCATCGACTGATCGTCGACGAGGCAGCCCTGGCGCTGCGCACCGAGATATTTGCCTTCATTCAGGAGATCGCGCCGGCCGGCGCCGTGAACGGCCTCGCCCAGACCTTGCTGCGCCTGACCGCGCCCGGCGTGCCCGACCTCTATCAAGGAACAGAGCTCTGGGACTTCAGCCTCGTCGACCCGGACAATCGCCGTCCCGTCGACTTTGCGCTTCGCCAGAAGATGCTTGGTGCCGAGGTCACGCTCGCGAGATGGCGCGACGGCGCGATCAAGCAGAGATTGATCGTGCAGGCACTTGCCCTTCGGGCCGCGCTTCCCGACCTGTTCGCCGACGGTAGCTACGAACCGGCTACGATCGAGGGCCCCCTCGCCAATCACATCGTCGCGTTCGTCCGCCGGCACCAGTCGGACGCAGTTTTGGCAGTGATGCCGCGCCTGCCACGCGCCCTGATCCGGAACCCTGCCGATCTGGCTCTCGACCTTCAGGGCACCCGACTCGCCTTTGTGAAGGAACTGACGCTGTTCAGCGCGCTCGATGACCGGATAGCGCCGATCACATCGGGAAATGTCGCATTGCAGCAAATCTTCCCTCGCTGGCCAGTCGCTCTTTTTTCCACACGCAAACCGTAACCGGGATTTCACAAAGTCACTTTGCGCCCTAAGAAGAGGGTACTCGCGGCGGCGTGGAAGGCAGACACGCAGCTAAACGCACGGGAGCCGAGGGGAGGGAAAGAGACCCAAGAGCGGAAATCCGTCAGCCAGCGGCCATGACCTCACGGTGCGTAGGTAGCAAAATATGGCCAGCCGGAGTGGCGCCCGGCCCGCGAGCGAACATTGCATGGAATGAGCTACCGCATGTTGGTGTTGCATCACGCCTGGAGATCGAGCGCTTCGCGCCGCGTGCGCTTGTGTCTCGCCGAGAAGGGCCTCGGCTTCCAGAGCCATCTCGTCGACATGATGAGCATGGAGCACCATTCGCCCGAGTACCTGAAAATCAATCCAAACGGGGTCATCCCGACCTTGATCCTGGCCGACGGCCGCTCGCTCTACGAGAGCGGCACGATCTGCGAGTATCTCGACGAGGCCTATCCCGATCCGCCGCTCAGGCCTGCCGATCCCTACCAGCGCGCCGTGATGCGCAACTGGATCCGCTATGCCGACGAGCGCATCGGCAATCTGATCATCTTCAACTGGGTCCACTCGTTGGCCAAGGTCGCCGCCACGTGGTCTGACGCCGAGCTGGCCGAGAAACTGAAAAAGGTCCCGAGCAAGGAGCGGCAGGAGGCTTGGATCCGCGCCGCCCGCAAGCCCTATACCGAGGAAGAGCGGGCGACGGCGCGCGGCAGGCTGGTGGCGATGCTCGACAAGATGGAAGACACGATGCGGCAGACCCGATGGCTCGCCGGCGACGCGTATTCGATCGCAGACATCGCCGTCGTGCCGTTCATCAAGCGCATTGACGAGGAGATCGCCCCCGACGAGATGGCGCCCGGGCGCCATCCCCGGGTCGCCGAATGGTGGGCCTCGATCCAGGCCCGCCCCGCCTTCGCCACGGCCCGCATCGAGGGCTTCCAGGACGAGCTGGCGAAGACCTGACCTTCCTCCCCGCGCGGAGCGCGGGGAGAAGAAAGGGGCCTCAGCCCTTCACGATGAACGGCTTGGCCCTGGTGTCGTAGTCCGGGTAACCGAGCAGCGTGCGCAGTTCGGGCGGCGGCATCGCCTCCTTGGCTTCCGCCTCGCCGGCCTTCAACGCCGCCAGACCGGCCTTCATGCCGGCAGCCGCGGGTGCGAGCATCCCCGTCGGGTAGGTGCCGATCTTGAAGCCGAGCTTGGCGGCCTCCGTCTGGGACGGCGTCGCGCGCGGGGCACCGGGCGACAGCACGGCGAAGCTCGGGCGGCCCTTGGCGGCGGCGATGCCACGCTTGATCTCTTCGTCGTCGGCCGGCGAGTCGAGGAACAGGATGTCGGCACCCTCCGCGACGAACATCTCGATGCGCGCGACGGCCTCGTCGATGCCCTGGGTCGGGCGGCAGTCGGTCCGGGCCATCACCAGCACGCCCGATTCCTTGGCGGCCTGGACAGCCGCACGGATCTTCATGCGCGCTTCCTCGCGCGGCAGGCAGGGCTTGCCCGCAGCAGTCAAGGCGCGCGGCGTGATCTTGTCCTCGATCAGCACGGCGCCCGCGCCGGCGCGGCCATAGCTGCTCACCGTGCGCTGCACGTTCATGGCATTGCCATGGCCGTGGTCGCCGTCGGCCAGCACGATCAGGTCGGGCGCTGCACCGCGCACCATATTGAAGGAATCGAACATCTCGCCGAACGAGACAAGATCGAGATCCGGGCCGCCAAGCCGGCTCGCCGCCACGCATGAGCCCGACAGGAAGGCGGTCTTGAAGCCGGCTTCGAAGGTGAGCTTGGCCGTCAGCCCGTCCCACACCGCCGGCATCACCAGCAAACCGGGCTCCTTCAGAATGGCCCGCAAACGATCAGGTGCGCTCGTCATGTCCCTCTCCCCTGTTGCTAGATCGGCTTGTCCGCACTGGAACTCCAGCGCGTCATCAACTCGTTGCTAAGCCGGGTCGCATCGACGACCTTGGCGGCCGTCTCGGCGCCGGCGACCGGCAGGCCCTTCGGATCGAGCAGGCCGACCTGCACCAGCACTGACGCCTGATCCCAATAGATATGCTCATGGGCCACCTTGTCTCCGACGAATCGCACGATGGCGACCAGCGGAATCTCGACCTTCCGGCCGGTAGGCGGAACGCCCGGCAGCATCCAGTCGATCTCGCTGGTGTGGGTGAAGCTGAAGATCATCTCGTCGACGATCTGGTCGGCACCCACGGTGCGGCTCACCGGCTTCAATCCCGTGTCCGGGGGATTGCCGCCGATGAAGTGGTACTTGTAGAATCGCTTGAGCTGGTCGTGACCGACGCCGCCGGTCATGGTCGGCACGTGGTTCACGTACGGCGCGGCGACCATCGTCGCCATTGTAGCGTCGACGTCCCGGGTCTCGAATTCGTGCCGGCAATGAGCCTCCCACAAAGCGACGAGATCGATGTCCGACATGTTGCCTCCCCCGGTTGCCGGGGAGGAGAATAGCCATTCATCGGGGCGATTGCTAAAGGCTGGGTATGGAGACTTTCGACTACGTGATCGTGGGTGCCGGCTCGGCCGGCAGCGTGCTCGCCAACCGGCTGAGCGAGGACGGCAGGACGACGGTCTGCGTGCTCGAGGCGGGGCCGCGCGATTGGCATCCGTTCATCCATATCCCGGCCGGCTTCATGTACACGCTGGTCAATCCCAGCGTGAACTGGCTCTACACGTCCGAGCCCAGCGAATGGACCGGCGGCCGGCGCATCGCCGCGCCGCGCGGTAAGACGCTCGGGGGGTCGAGCTCGATCAACGGCCACATCTACAATCGCGGCCAGCGGCTCGACTTCGACGGCTGGGCGCAACGCGGCAATCGCGGCTGGGGCTATTCCGATGTCCTGCCCTACTTTAGACGCAGCGAGCGGCGCATGGCGTCCGACGCCGTGGCCGACGACGACACCTTCCGCGGCAAGGACGGCCACCTGCCGATCAACGATCTCGACTGGCGCGATCCGATCTGCGAGGCCTTCATCGAGGGCGCCCAGCAGCTCGGCATCCCCCGCAACCGCGATTACAACGGTGCCCAGCAGGCGGGCGTCAGCTACGTCCAGCGCATCGTGCAGAACGGCCGCCGGGTGAGCGCCGCGCGCGGCTACCTGAAGCCGGCGATGAAGCGGTCGAACCTCACGGTGCGCACACACGCCCACGCGACCTCCGTCGTGCTCGAAGGCAAGCGTGCAGTCGGCATTCGCTACAACAAGGGCGGGCGGAACGGCACCCCGATGGAGGTGCGGGCTGCGAAAGAAGTGATCCTGTGCGGCGGCGCGGTGAACAGCCCGCAGCTGCTGCAGGTCTCGGGCGTGGGCCCGGCCGCCCTGCTGGGCGAGCTCGGCATTGCGGTGAAGCACGAGCTGCGCGGTGTCGGGGAGAACCTGCGCGATCACTACGCGCCGCGCTTCGTGGCGCGGGTCAAGAATGCCGAGACAATCAACGAGCTGTCGCATGGCATCAAGCTCGTCGGCGAGGTGCTGAAGTACGCCATGTCGCGCAAGGGCATACTCTCGCTCAATCCGACTCTGGTGTACGTCTTCTGGAAGTCCGACGAACGGGTCGACAACTACGACCTTCAACTCACCTTCACGCCGGCGAGCTACAAGGAAGGCGTGCAGTCGAAGCTCGACGACTTTCCGGGCATGACGATCGCGTCCTGGCAGCAGCGTCCCGACAGCATCGGCTGGGTGCGCGCACAGTCGGCGGATCCCTTTGCCGCGCCGCTGATCCAGCCCAACTACCTGGCGGCCGAAAGCGACCGGCAGGTGCTGCTCGCAGGGATGAAGCTGGCACGCCGCCTGCTCCATTCGCCGGCGCTCAGCAAGTACTATGATCGCGAGGAGTTCCCCGGTCCCCAGGCGCAGAGCGACGAGGACCTGATGACGGCGGCCAAGCAGCGCGGCACGACCACCTTCCATCTGATGGGCACCTGCCGCATGGCGCCGGACACGGATCCGACGGCGGTGGTCGACGATCAGCTCCGGGTTCGTGGCCTTGAGGCCCTGCGGGTGGTCGATGCCTCGATCATGCCGACCATGCCGTCCGCCAACCTCAACGCCTCGGTGCTGATGATCGCCGAGAAGGCCGCCGACATGATCCGCGGCCGGGCACCCCTCGAAGCGACGCTATTGAGGGATTGATGCGCTTCCTGTCCCACCTGCTCGTGCTGCTGGTCGCGATGGTCCACGGCTGGTTCGTGATTCTGGAGATGGTCCTGTGGAACCATCCGGTGGGGCAGCGGATATTCGACATGACGCCGGAATTTTCTGCTGCCTCCGCCGTGCTCGCCGCCAATCAGGGACTCTACAACGGCTTTCTGGCGGTCGGCCTGCTGTGGGGACTGTTCGCCGGACGTCGCGACGTGAAGGTTTTCTTCCTCGCCTGCATGGTCATCGCCGGAGTCTATGGCGGCCTCACCGCCAAGATGACCATCCTTTATGTTCAGGCGCTGCCCGCGCTGCTGGCCTTGGTTTTGGTCGCGTTCGTGCGCGCGCCAACGCGGCGGTCGACTCTGTGAGCGAGGCCACCGACCCAGCGGTGGACATCATCTCGAGGCTGGTGCCGGCCGTCCTGAAAGCGCTTTATGCGCTTGAATTCACCGGGCGCCATCTTGCCCCTCACACCCTGCAGGAACTGATCGCAGCGGTCGCCGGGCGCGACACCTTGCTCGATGAAGCGCTGCGCGCCTCGCGCGCCCTCGATTGGCCGGAGCGTCTCGCACCGGCTCGCGACTGTCTCGAGCGTGCTGCCGCAGCAGCAGGCGAGGGACTCGGCAGCCTGATGGCCGCTCCGGAAGACGCGCAGCCGATGCTCGCTGCCTATCGGGCGCTGCGCACCTACGCGCGTGCCTGCGAGGCCCTCTATCCTATGAGCCCGCATCTGCGGCCCGTCAGCCAGTTCTTCCTCGAACCGGCGGCACGCGAGGACAAGGACCGACTCGCGGCGCTTGCAGCGATCGATCCGTTGCGCGACGACGTCGGCACGATGCATGTCGGCGGCCCGGCCGGCACCCGCGGCGCCTTCTCGCTCTACGTGCCGGAGTACTACGACCCTGAGCGTGCCTGGCCGCTGGTCGTGGCCATGCACGGCGGCAGCGGCAACGGCGGCGCCTTCCTGTGGAGCTGGTTGCGCGAGGCGCGCACGCGCGGCTTCATCCTGCTCGCGCCCACCGCCAGCGGCTCGACCTGGTCGCTGATGGAGCCCGACGTCGACGGCGACAACATCGACCGCATGGTCGACGAGGTCGGCGAACGCTGGAATGTGGATGTAACGCGCCAGCTCCTCACCGGCATGAGCGACGGCGGCACCTTCAGTTACGTGCTCGGCTTGCGCGAGGGCTGCCGCTTCACCCATCTCGCGCCGATCGCGGCGGCGTTCCATCCGTTGATGATGATGACCATGGCCGATGCCGATCGCGTTCGCGGCCTGCCAGTCCATATTGTCCATGGCGCGCAGGACTGGATGTTCCCGGCGCAGCTCGCGCGCACTGCGGAGCAAACGCTTGTCCAGGCCGGCGCCGCGGCCGTCTACCGCGAGATCGCCGATCTCTCGCACACCTATCCGCGCGACGAGAATGGCGCGATTCTCGACTGGTTCCTGAAGACGTAGCTACTTGCTGTCGAAGCGCCAGGCGCCGTCCCAGCCTTCCGGCCGGCCGTTGCGCAAGAAGTCGGTGCAGCGCGCAACGAAGACACGGCACGGGCCGTCGCCGGGCCGCAGCGCCGCGGCCGCCTCGAAGTGAGCGATCGCATCCGCGAACCGGCCGTCGCCGTAGGCAACGCGGCCCGTTTGCCAGCAGGCAAGGAAAGGAGCGTGCGCTTCCGCCGTCGCGACTTCTCCGAGCGGCTCGAAGATCTCCAGAACCTCGGTCGTGCCGGCGGCAACAACGCGATCGATATGACGCCAGACCAGCTGACCCTTCGCGCGGCCGGCAACTTCGCCGCTCGCGAGGATGTCGGTGCCGTATACCTTGTTCAGCCCTTCCAGCCGCGACGCCTGGTTGGCGACCGCGCCGACCAGCGTATAGTTGATCCGCTCGCGCGCGCCGACATTTCCGACAACGGCAGGACCCGCATGCAGGCCAAAGCGGGTGCGGAAGACCGGTCGTCCTCTGCCGCGCCACTTGTCGGCAAGGGCGCGGCTGGCTGCCGCTGCCTGCAGCGCGGCGCGGCAGGCATGGACGACGTGATCGGGGTCGAGCTCGGGGGCGTTCCAGAACGCCATCACGCTGTCGCCGATATACTTGTCGATCATGCCGTGATTACCGGAGATCGCCGCGCCCAGCGCCTCGAAATAACGCGACAAGCGGCTGGTCAACAGCTCCGGCGCGATGTCCTCGCTGATCCGCGAGAAGCCTTCGATGTCGGTGAACATCACGGTCACGTCGCGGCGCTCGCCGCCCACTCCCGTGCTCCCGGGTGACCGCATGATCTGGCGCACGAGATCCTTCGAGACGTAATGCCCGAAAACCTCCAGCCCCTCGCGCATCCGCTCTACCGCTTCGGACAGCCGTAGAACCTCCGTGATCCGGCTGACGACCGGCGCCTTGTCGGAGAAGTCGAGATCGCGAATCCGTTGGGTCTTGGCGGCGAGGCGCGTCATCGATCGCGACAGGAGAAGCGAGACCGCCAGCGTCGCCAGGATTGCCAAACCGACAGCTGTGCCCGCCACGATGACGGCGCGCTCTATCAGCACACGGGAAGCGGCGGTGAGCTCCTCGAGGGGCACCGCCGCCGCAACCGCGAAAGGCCGACCATAGGTCGGCGGAGCCGGATGCACGATGAGCTTATAGTCACGGCCAGCGACTTGAACGTCACGCTGGAGCTCCCTGCCGGCTGCCTCCGCCGCGGCACGGCGCACGAGCGCACGCACCTCCTCGTCGCCCGGCAGGCAGGTGGCGTCGCCGGCATCGCAGGGCTGCGTCTCGATGAAGATGTCGGACGTGCCGGTTGCGACCAGGATGATGGAGTTGGGCGTAAGCTTGTACTGCACGATCAACCGGCTGAGCGTGGCGAGAGACACGTCGAAGCCGATGACCCCGCCGTTCGGCATTGGCACGCCCACAGAGACACCCGGCTCGTTCGACCAGGCGAACCGATAGGGTTCGGTGAGCGTCGGCGCGCGCTTTTGCTCTGCCTCGTACCAGGGCCGCTGTCGTGGATCGAAGTCGCTCGGCTGCGATTGCGAGGCTCCCGGCTTGCCGTCGACGCCCACGAACCGCCAGATGTCGCGGCGCGACGCACCCTCGCCTTCGATGACGCGCAGCACGATCGGATCGCCAAGCGGCACGTTGAATTCCCTCCGACGCGCCGGAGAAAAGGATTCCGTGCGGCCCGCATAGAGCAGGCGACCATCGGGATAACCAACGAAGGTCGCGTCGACGGTCGGATGGCGGCGTAGCACCGCCGTGAGCTGGCGCAGGCGCTCGTCATCCGCGGTGCTGCCGACGTGCGGCGAGAATGCCGGCACCTCGCCCAGCGTCTGCCCGACCAGGACGATCACTTGCAATCCGTTACCCAGGAATCCCACGACGGCAGCGTCGAGCGCGGACATGCCCTGATCGACATCCCGCTGCTCCAGTTGGTCGACGGCGCGCCAGCCGAGCCACAGGAGTGTCGACGCCAGCGGTACCATGATCGCTGCCATCAGCGTCAGAATGTGGATGCTGAACGGAACCGAGCGGCGTTGCGGCATGTCAGCGGCCCGCGGCGGTCGATCTCACCTGTCTGAGCGGCGCCGGGTTGTACCCCGGCGGATACTTGCTCCACGCGGTGCCGCTGACGATCGCCGCCCGGCCCACCTGATAGAGCTTGTTCATGTAGGTGGTGTCGAACGGTTCGCGCAGCTTTTCGGCGAAGCTCTCGGGAATGCAGCTCACGTTGTAATCGATGTGGTCGCGCTGGGCGGTGACGTAGAGCTGGTAGAGGTCGCCGACACCCTGGGTGCTGATCAGGGTCGAGAGAGCGCGACCCGCGATCGTCAGCATGCTGCGATCCACCATCTCCAGATCGGCTCCCGGTCGAGAGTTGCGGATCACGTATATGCTGCGCTGGCGATCCACGACGGCCCGGCGCAGGCGCGCAGCTTCCGCCGGCTTCGGCGGCACCAGATCGTCGCCGGTGAAGGATGCAGGGTAGAACACCACCTGGGCCACCGTGCCGCCATCGACGTGCATTTCCTGATATTGGCGCCCACCCGCCTCGACATTGATCATGACTGGTGGGAATGCGCCGGGGATGGAGGCAGAGGCGAGCAGGATCCTGGCGATCAGACCGGCGGCGTTCTCATGGCCGGTGGACGCGATCAGGCCGATATCCCACAGCACGCCGACCGGCACGTCGAGATTGGTCGTGGCGACGCAGAGCAGCCGGCCCTTGTCAGTATGCTCTCGTGCGATCGCGGCAACCACTTCCGGCGTCAGAACGCTGCGGATGAGGTTCAGCAGCGGCGTCGAGTCGTAGAACGACTCGCCGAGCACCGCCGAGATCAGGCCGCGCGAAACCATCACGTGCTTCTTGCCGATCGTCGTATAGAAGCGCTCGAGTTCCTTGTCGTGGGCAGGCCCGAGGAAAGCGAAGGGAGCGATCAACGCACCGGTGCTGACGCCCGTCACCGCCTTGAATTCCGGCCGCGTACCGAGTGCGCTCCATCCGGTCAACAGCCCCGCGCCATAAGCGCCGTTCTCGCCGCCGCCCGAAATCGCCAGGAACGCTGCCGCACCGAGTTCCTTTGCACCGGTCTTTTCCGCGTATGCGATCTCGCGGCGCAGCGCGGACAACGCCATGCGGCCCAAAAGCTGGTCATCCGTACCATCGAGGACGAGATGCGCCCCAGCCGGAAAGCCCTGGAGCGACGCCGTTGCACGCAGCGCCGGTGGCAGCGGCGCCAACCGCGCTGGCGCGTCGCAGCCCGCCGTCACGCTGGCACCAATTCCGCCCAGCACCGCCCGTCGCCTCATGCCCGCTCCCCCTGATGCGGTCGACAGTATATCCTCGTGACACTTGCGCGACAGTTGGGGGCAGCATTGACCACGATCATCCACGACACTGTCATCGTCACCGGCGACGATAACGACACGGTGCATTACGGCGCCTCGATCGCCATCGAGGGCAAGAAGGTCGCCGCGATCGGCGCCGACGCCGACCTCCAGGCGCGCTATCCCTCGGCCGACCGCATCAACGGGCGCGGCAAGATGGTGATGCCGGGCTTCGCCAACACCCACACCCATCTCACCATGACCTTGGCCCGCGGCGTGTTCGAGGACCTCTCGCCGCCGCACAAGCCGCCGTTCTCCGGCGGCCTGTCGCCGATCCCCCTGCCCGACATGACGCCCGAGGAGCGCCGCGTCATGGCCCAGCTCGGCGCGCTCGAATGCCTGCGCAGCGGCGTCACCTTCATGCTCGAGGATTCGGACAACATCGACGACTACGCCGAGACGCTCGGCCAATCGGGCCTGCGGTTCCTGTTCGGCGAGCGTGCCTACGATCGGGTAGGAACGTCGATCGGCGATCCGGCGCCCTACCAGCTCGACCGTGCGCTCGGCCAGAAGCACATGGAGACGATCGAGAAGACCTTCGCCAAATGGAACGGCAAGGCCGACGGCCGCATTCGCGTTGCCATCTCGGCCTGGGCCCCGGACATGTGCTCGCCCGAGCTGCTGAAAGACCTGAGCGCTCTGCAGAAGAAGCTCGGCACCTGGATGACCATCCATCTGAACCAGATCTGGGGCGAGGTCGCCGCGGTGCAGGCACATCGCAACCGGCTGCCCACCGAATATCTCGCCGATCTGGGCTTCCTGAACGAGAAAGTGATCTGCGCCCATTGCCGCTGCATGGACCCGCGCGAGGAGAAGATCCTGGGCGATGCGAAGGTCATCGTCGCCTTCAACGCCGCGATCGCCGCCCGCCGAGGCCTCAGCCCGCGCATCGAATCGCTGGAGTCGCAGGGCTGCACCATCACCATGGGCTCCGATAACATGGCCGAGGACATGGTCGAGGTGATGCGCACCGGCATGTTCATGGAACGCGTGCGCCGCGAGGACGGCCGGCACCCGACTCCCGAACAGGCGCTGCGCTGGGCGAGCCGCAACGGCTACAAGGCGTTCGGGATGCCCGACGGCGGCTGGCTGGCGGCCGGCAACAAGGCGGACTTCATCATGATCGACACCCAGCGTGCCCATCTGGTGCCGATGCTGCGTGCCGTGTCCAATTTCGTTCACAACGGCCAGGCGCGCGACGTCGAGTCGGTGATGGTCGATGGCCAGTGGCTGATGCGTGACGGCAAGGTGCTGACGATGGACGAGCCCGCGATCATCGCGGCCGCACAGGAGGTCTCGAACAAGGCCTGGTCGCGCCAGTTCAAGGCCAACTTCAAGCCGCCCGCCGGCTTCTCGCCCGAGGCGTTGCCGTAGCGCAACTCGCGTGCCGGATCACTCGACGACCATCCCCGCTTCGCGCACGATCACCTCGTAGCGCTTGCGTTCAGCCACGATGAAGTCGGTGAACTCTGCCGGCGTGCTGCCCACCGCAACGCCGCCTTGAGTCGCGATGACGGCGCGCGCGCCGGGAGCAGCGACAGCGCGAATTGTTTCCGCGCTCAGCTTCTTCAGGATGTCGGCCGGCATGTTCTTCGGACCGACCAGCCCGTACCATGCCACCGACTGATAGCCCGGCACGCCCGCCTCGGCGACCGTCGGCACATCGGGATAGTCGGGACTGCGTTGCGTCGAGCTCACCGCGAGGGCCCGCAGCTTGCCGGAAGTCACGACCTCCTTGGCGTTCGGCTGGATGATCACCAGATCGAGATTGCCGGCCATGAGATCGAGCTGCGCCGGATTTCCGCCCTTGTAGGCGACATGGGTCATCGTCAGGCCTGCCATGTGCGCGAACAGCGCGCCGGCAAGATGCTGCGAGGACCCGTTGCCGCCCGAGCCGTAGGTCAGCGGCTTGGGAGACTTCTTCGCGAGTTCGATCAGCTCGCCGAGCGTCTTAGCCGGCAGCGAGGGATGCACGAGCACGAGCTGCGGAAAGGTCGCGAGCAGGCTGATCGGCGTGAAGTCGTTGACGCCATCATACGGCAGCTTCTTGTAGATCAGCGGATTGATGGCGTGGCCCATCGCTACCGTCGACAGCGTGTATCCGTCGCCCGCCGACTTGGCGACGATGTCACCAGCCACGACGCCGTTGGCGCCGGCGCGGTTGTCGGCGACCACCACCTGGCCCCACGCCTCCTGCATGTGCTGGCCGACGGCGCGCGCCAGCAGGTCTGTCGTGCCGCCGGGAGAGAAGGGGATCACCATGCGGATCTGCTTCTCCGGATAGGCGCCCTGCGCACGGACGAGCGCGGGCGCGAGGGTCGCAGCGCCGAGGCCCTTGAGAAAGACCGCGCGCTTCATTGCAGGTAATATCCCGACGGCGTGCCCTTCACGGTAGTGCGCTCGAGATGGCGAATCTCCCCTTCCTCATAGTCGCCGAGCGCGATGTGCATCGTGCAGCGATTGTCCCAGAGCAATATGTCGTCCTGCTTCCATTGGTGGCGATAGACGAACTGCGGCCGTGTCGCGTGCTTCACCAGATAGTCAATCAAAGGCTTGCTTTCCTCGACCGTCATGCCGACGAAGCACGACACCTTCTCGCCGATATAGAGCGCCTTCCTGCCCGTCTCGGGATGGACGCGCACCACCGGCTGGGCGATCGGCGGATTGATCTTCTTCTGCTCCTTCTCGCGATCCGAATTCGGATCGTCGACCTTGCGTGTGCCGGTATGGATACCGTGCAGCGGCTCGATCATTTTCTTCATGCCGTCCGACAAGGCGTCGTAAGCACGATACATGTTGGTGAACATCGTGTCGCCGCCGACCGGCGGGATGGTAATGCCGCGCAGCAGCGAACCAAGCGACGGCACGGGCGTGAACGACATGTCCGAGTGCCACTGCTGGCCCGTATATCGCGAGTCCGACGGCATGCCGTTCTCCTTCGGGATATTGGTGACGAGCAGCAGTTCGGGATAGTCGGGATGCCGGTCGCGGGGCAGCGAGTCGTGGGTATCCAATTCGCCGAAGCGCCGGCTGAAGGCGATGTGCTGCTCGCGCGTGATCTTCTGGTCCCGGAACAGAAGAATGCCGCTTTCCAGGAACGCGCGATGAACCTGGTCGAACTCGGAGTTGCTCAGGGGCTTGCCGATATCGACGCCCTGGATTTCGGCACCTAGCGCATAGGATAGGGGCCGAACGGAAATGGACATGGACGCTGACCTCGTGGATCGGATGATCGCACACGGTGCGCACCGAAGCTTGCAGCGTCAAGACGTGGGCTGCAATTCCCTCTGCCGTCGTTCCGGGCACCGAAAGCCAATGCAATGCACGTCGACTGAACATTGAAATAGCGGCGATTTCCCTGTTGTGGGCAAATTCAGCACGGAGAATAGTGTCGTGTGTTCTCCCTATTCGAAGTCACCCGATGATCTCGCCGCTCAGTCTCGCCAACGTGCTGACACTGTTCGTCGCTTTCTTCTGTCTGTGGACCATGTCGCCACAGGCGCGAGGGGGCGTCGTGCGATTGTGGCGGCTGGCAGTCCCGGCCGCTTTCGCGACGGTGGTCGCGCTGATGCTCCTCTCCAGCATGTTCGGGGCAACGATGCAGCAGGATGCGGAATGGGTGATCGCGCTGCTGCTGGGCGGCGTGATCGGACGCACGCGCGGTTGGACCCTCCCCGTCGAAATCGACCAGATGCTGGGTCTGGCGCGCCTACCCCGAGCGCTGGACGGTCTCTTGGTCGCTGCCGGAGTCGTGGCCCTTGCATTCGTCGATTTCACATCCTCCGCGCTCGAAGAGGCATTGGTCGCACCCGTCCACATTGCAGCAGGATCGGCCTTTTGCGCGGGTTTCCTGGCGTGCCGGGCACTGGCCATCATCGTGCGCGCCACCCGCGCGCCCCACGTCGAGCTGCGCGACGCTACCCGGGGCTGATCCGCGATCTTCCGTCCTGTCGAGGGCGGAATATCCTAGGGGCGCGCCGCCATCGGCCCGCGATAAACGGTACCGGGTGACGGAGCCCGAACCATCGGTATTCGCGTGCTATTGTTCTCGCCCGGTCCCACGCACCAGTTGAGCCGACCGAGAGGCAGCCGGTGCACCGAAGCGACCATCGCCACGGCCTGGCGGTCGATGCAGCGACCCATCGCGGCACTATAGACTGGCGCCATCAGCCCGGAGCCGCCATGACCGGCACCCAGCACGTGGCCGAACTCGTGCATCACGACGCCGGTGAGATCGCGTTGCCCGATGCGATCGCTGATCACGTAGACGAAACCGCCCTGCCCACCGGCCGTTACCGCGAGAGCGTTCATTCCTTCGCCTTCGCGAGTGATCGGATGCCGGCTGTCGACTCGTGCCACGATCCATCCCCCGGAACGCTTTATCTGGGCAAGCAGCTCGTGCGTCGGATTGTCGGGAAGCGTCTTGGCGCGGAACTGGACGAATCCGTTCAGCACGTAGTTCCACTGACGCATCGCCGCCACGATGCGCTCACGCTCGTAATTGTCGAAGTCGCGGTCCACGAAGAGCGCGATCGTGCGACCCCTCGGAGCAGGCGCGCCGTTGTCAGTATAGCGCCAGCCGCCCATGGTGGCGGCCCTGGCGGGGAGCGTGGAAAGCAGAAGCGCGGCGACCAGAAGGGCGAAGCCACCGGTCACCAGCACCTCGATCGGTCGGGGAAGACGCAAAGACGTTCTCCTTACACGCCTCTTACGCGGCGAGCCGCCTCGCCATCCCCCGCCGCCGCTCTACGCCGGCAGCAACTTCGACATGATCGGCAAACCGGCGGCAATGGCCCTAATTGCGGCAGCCGCTTCCCCGGCACCAGGCTGCGCCGACGCAGGAGGGCCATCAGCGCGTGAAGACGAGGTCACCGGTGTAGTGGCGGTCCTCCCAATGACGACGCTCGAGCTCGGGATCGATATGCTCCTCGGCAGGCCAACCGAGGTCGAGATAGGCGACCAGCCGCCAACCTTCGGGCACGTCGAGTGCACGCGTCACCTCGGCCGGATCGAGGATCGAGACCCAGCCCATGCCGAGTCCTTCGGCGCGCGCCCCGAGCCACATCGTCTGCACGGCGGCGACCACCGAGTAGCGCAGGGTCTCCGGCATGGTCTGGCGGCCCAGCCCGCTGCCAGTATCCGTCGATTCGTCGGAAAAGACGGCGAGGTGGATCGGCGCCTCCTTCAGCCCAGCGAGCTTCAGCGACACGTAGTTCGCGCGTTGCTCGCCTTCGTAGCCGCCGAGCGCCCTCTCGTTGGCCCTGGCAAAGCTTTGCCATACGGCCCGCCGTCGCTCAGGCGACTTCACCTTTACGAAGCGCCACGGCTGGCTGAGACCGACCGACGGTGCGTGCGTTGCGAGCTCGATCAGGTCGTCGAGCAGCTTCTCGTCGACGGCATCGGTGCGGAAGCGGCGCACATCGCGACGCCACAAGACGAGGTCGCGAAAGGTCTTGCGGAAAGTCGTATCGAACGGCAGGTGCGACGGCGGCTTCATGTGGATTCCTGCGGATTACGCGCAAATACATTTGCCGCTCACCCGGCCGGCGGGCAGCTCCCGCCTCTCGCGCTGGACACATTCGACCGGCGGCGCGTCGCCAGCCGACAGGGTGGGGCATAGTGAAACTCAGGAGCGGCGACTTCGTTCCGGCGATCGCGACACCCGGCTCGCGGCGGGCGACCTTGCCGTTCACCAGAAGAACGTGAGCATGAGCAGGATCGCGAGCGTGCCGAGCTGCAAGGCGCAAGCGGTGCGGTAGAGACGCAGCGCGGTGCGGATGTCGGCGATCCTGAGGAAGACGCGGCCCTCCCCCATCCAGGGATTGCTGACCTGCACGCCGCCATAGCTGCGCGGGCCCATCAGCCGCACCCCGAGCGCACCTGCCATCGCCGCCTCCGGCCAGCCGGCATTGGGCGAGTCGTGCCGGCGTGCATCGCGCCACGCCACGGTCAAAGCCCGCCACGGTGAGGTGCCGGGTACCACCACCGCAGCCGACGCCAGCCAGAGCACCGACAGTCGCGCTGGGAGCCAATTCAGCACGTCGTCGGTGCGCGCCGCCGCCCATCCGAAGTCGGTGTATCTCTCGGTGCGGTGCCCAATCATGCTGTCGGCGGTGTTGATCGCCTTGTAGGCGATGCCGCCCGACAGGCCCCCGATCGTCAGCCAGAACATCGGCGCCACGACACCGTCGGAGAAGCTCTCCGCGAGGCTCTCGATCGCGGCGCGGCAGACACCCGATTCGTTCAGGTCCTTGGTGTCGCGGCCGACGATCATCGACACCGAGTGGCGGCCGCGATCAAGGCTCTGGTCGAGGGCTTCGGCGACGGCTTCGACATGATCGTAGAGGCTGCTCTGGGCCAGCAGACTGCTGGCCAGGATCGCGATTGGCACCAGCGCAAGGAAGGACGGCAGAAAGGAATGGAAGAATTTCGTGATCAGCAGCCCCGTGAACAGGCTGATGGCCAGCAGGGCGATTACTAGCGCGATGCCCTGGCTACGCTGCTGGACGGGGGAATCGTGCTCGGAATTCCATCTCTCGTCGGCCCATCCGATGAGCCACCCCATCCAGGTCACGGGGTGACCGATCGCGCGATAGAGAATCTTGGGATAGCCGACACCGGCTTCGACAGCGCCGGCAAGGAGGGCGAGACTTAACGACATGCCGCTGTGGGTAACATGGGGACCATCGCCATGAAACCGCAGCGCAGTGCGGCGATGGAGAAGCCTGGGCGGTCGCCCGGAGGCAAGCCGCGTGCGCGGGCCGGCTGCGGACAAGGGTCTCTTCCGCATGCTCCTCGCACTTGCGCTATAAGCTCCCGCCATGTCCGGAAGAATTCTCGCTCTTGCAGGCGGCGTCGGTGGCGCCAAGCTGGCACTGGGCCTTGCCGATGTGATGTCCCCCGAATCGCTGACCGTCGCGGTCAATACGGCCGACGACTTCGAGCATCTCGGATTCAGCATCTCGCCCGACCTCGATACAGTGATGTACACGCTGGCGGGCGTGGCCAATCCCGAGACCGGCTGGGGCCGGCAGGGCGAGAGCTGGGCCGTGATGGGAGCGCTCGGCGCGATCGGCGGCGAGACCTGGTTTAGGCTCGGCGACAAGGATCTCGCCACTCATATAGAACGCACCCGCAGGCTCCGCGCCGGCGAGAGCCTGTCGTCTGTGATGCGCGATCTAGCCGCGCGCCTCGGCGTCGGGCCCGCCATGGTGCCGATGTCGGACGATCCGGTGCGCACGATGGTCACTACGGATCAGGGCGAGCTTGCGTTCCAGGACTGGTTCGTCCGTCTGCAGTGCGGGCCGGCGGTAAGGTCTATTCGCTTCGTGGGCGCCGACACGGCACGGCCGCACGCGGCGTTGCTCGACTTTGCCGGCGTGCACGGCGTTGTCGTGTGCCCCTCCAACCCATTCGTCAGTGTGGCCCCCATCCTCGCGCTGCCCGGCGTGCACGACGCCCTCCGACAAACCCGCGTGCCGAGAGTTGCCGTCACCCCGATCGTCGGCGGGCAGGCGATCAAGGGACCGGCCGCGAAGATGCTGGCGGAACTCGGTCATGATGTCTCCGCCCTGGGCGTCGCGCGCTTCTACAGCGGATGGATCGACGGCTTCGTGCTCGACGCGCAGGACGCCACCCTTGCCGCAGACATCGCCGCACTGGGCGTGCGCGTACGGACGACCGACACCATGATGCGAAACGACGCCGACAAGCGGCGCCTGGCCGCCCAGGTGCTCGATTTCGTGGACGAGCTCGCGGTCTCTGGGCGACACTCCTGACGCCATGCTTGCTGCCGTCGTTCCGATGAAATCCATGGACCTCGCCAAGAGTCGCCTGTCCGTTATGCTCGATGCGGGCGGCCGGCGGGCGCTTGCCCGGCAGATGTTCGACCACGTGCTGGCGACGTTGCGCGAAGCGGGTCTCGCCTCCATCCATGTGGCGAGCGGCGACCAGGGTACGGGCGACCTCAATGCCGACGTGGCCGCGGCCGCCCGGCGGGTGCAGGAGGAAGGCGCCACCGAGCTGCTGCTGGTGATGGCCGATCTACCCTATCTTACCGCCACCGATATCACGGCGATGATCGAAGCGGGCCGCAGGAGCGCCGTGGTCATTGGCGAAGCGAAGGATGGCGGTACCAATGCGCTGCTGCTGCGGCCCCCGACCGCGCTCGAATTCGCTTTCACGACAGGCCGGCCGAGTGCCGCGTTCCATGCAGACCATGCGCGCATCAGGGGCATTGAACCCGCTTTCGTTCGCCGTCCGGGCCTTGCGCGCGACATCGATACGCCGGACGATCTGAAATCTCTCGTCTCCGATCACCCCGCGTATCAGGTCTTCCGCCATGTCGCTTGATTTCCTCTCCCACGATCTCGCTGCGCTGATGCGCGAGGCCGCGGCCGTGCGCGACGCGGCGTTCGGCGATCGCATCACCTTCTCCAAGAAGGTGTTCATTCCGCTGACGCATCTTTGCCGCGACACCTGCGGCTACTGCACCTTCGTGCATCCGCCGCGGCGGGGCGAGGCCGCGTATCTCGCACCCGAGCAGGTGCTCGACATCGCGCGCGCGGGCCAGGCGGCCGGCTGCGCGGAGGCGCTGTTCACGCTGGGCGACAAGCCCGAGCTGAAATGGAAGCCCGCCGCCGAGGCGCTGGCGGCGATGGGCTATGCGACGACTCTCGACTATCTCGCGGCGATGGGCGCGCTGGTCTTCAAGGAGACCGGGCTGCTGCCACATTTCAATCCCGGCCTGATGGACGCGGCCGATCTGGCGAAGCTGCGCAAGTCGTCGGTCTCGATGGGCATCATGCTCGAAAGCAATGCCGAGCGGTTGGGCGAGCGTGGTGGTGCCCACTACGGCGCGCCGGACAAGGTGCCGGCGCTGCGGCTCGCCACGCTCGAGGCGGCGGGCAAGGCGAAGGTGCCCTTCACCTCGGGCATCCTGATCGGCATCGGCGAGACTCGCGAGGAGCGGATCGAGGCGCTGCTGGCGCTGCGCGACCTGCATCGTGCGCACGGCCACCTGCAGGAAGTCATCATCCAGAACTTCAAGGCCAAGCCCGACACGCGCATGGCCAATGCGCCCGAGCCGTCGTTCGACGAGCTGCTGTGGACCATCGCGGTTGCACGGCTGATCTTCGGCGATACGCTCTCGGTCCAGGCGCCGCCCAACCTGCAGGAGCCGGGCTATGGCCGCCTTATCGAGGCGGGCATCGACGACTGGGGCGGCGTCTCGCCGGTCACGCCCGACCACGTGAACCCCGAACGGCCGTGGCCGCAGCTCGACGCGCTCGCCGCCGAAAGCGCGCGCTACGGCAAGGTGCTGACCGAGCGGCTCGCGGTCTATCCGCGCTATATCCACGACAAGGCCTGGATCGATCCGGCGCTGCGTCCGCGCGTTCTCGCGATGAGCTCGGCGAGCGGCCTGAGGCGCGACAACGACTGGCGGCCCGGCCTGGTCATGGCGATGCCGGCCGAGGATGTCGCGACCCTCGCGATGCCCTCGGTCCGCCCGAGCGCGAGCCTGGCGCCGATCCTCGATCGCGCGGTGCGCGGCGACGATCTCGGCGAAGGCGACATCGTGCGTCTGTTCGAGGCCCGCGGGCCGGACTTTGCTGCAATCACGCAGGCCGCCGACGCGCTGCGCAAGGAAGTGGTCGGCGACACGATCTCCTACGCCGTCGTGCGCAACATCAACTACACCAACATCTGCTACTTCCGCTGCGGCTTCTGTGCCTTCTCCAAGGGCAAGCTCGCTGCCAACCTGCGCGGCTCGCCCTACGACCTCACCACGCAGGAGATCGTGCGGCGCGCGAGCGAGGCGTGGGACCGCGGCGCCACCGAAGTCTGCATGCAGGGCGGCATCCATCCCGAATACACCGGCCAGCATTATCTCGACGTCTGCCGCGCCGTACGCGAAGCGATCCCGGGCATGCATGTTCATGCCTTCTCGCCGCTCGAGGTCTGGCACGGCGCCACCACGCTCGGCCTCTCGCTCTCCGATTACCTGACCCAGCTGCGCGACGCCGGCCTCGGCAGCCTGCCCGGGACCGCGGCCGAGGTGCTCGACGACGAGGTGCGCGACATCCTCTGCCCGGACAAGGTCTCGACCGACCAATGGCTCGAGATCATGCGCGCCGCGCACGGCGTCGGCCTGCGCTCGACGGCGACGATCATGTTCGGCCATGTCGACCGGCCGGTGCATTGGGCGCGCCATCTGCTGCGCATCCGCAACCTGCAGAAGGACACCGGCGGCTTCACCGAGCTGGTGCCGCTGCCCTTCGTCGCTGCCGAGGCGCCGATCGCGCTCAAGGGGCAGGCACGCCTCGGTCCGACTTTCCGCGAGGCGGTGCTGATGCATTCGATTGGCCGGCTGGCCCTGCACCCGCACATCAAGAACATACAGACCTCGTGGGTGAAGATGGGCATCGAGGGCGCGAAATACTGCCTGCGCGCCGGCGCCAACGATCTCGGCGGCACCCTGATGAACGAATCGATCACACGCGCCGCCGGTGCCGAGCACGGCGAAGAACTGCCACCGGACGCGATGGAAAGCCTGATCGAGAGCCTCGGCCGCACCTCGCGCATCCGCACCACACTCTACGGCGAAGCCGCCCGGGAGCGCCACGACGCCGCTCATGCTGCCAAGGCGCTCGAGCCGATCCAGCTCGAAGTGGCAGAACGCTGGACCGGTTCGCTTACGGAGAGCGAGAAACGCCGCGTCCTGCCCAAGCCGAGAGCCGTCGCCCGCGCCCGTTGAGAAGTTCGCAGGAGCACGAGAAGACTTCAGATCATTGCTGGGGGCGCGGGGGGGGAGAGCGCGGCCGAAAGGGTTTAGAAAAAAAAAAAAAAGAGGGGGGGGA
>JAHCJV010000070.1 GCA_026126105.1 Enhydrobacter sp. | reverse complement strand
CGTAGCGCAGAAGCACCACCGCTCCGCACACCAGCACCGTCGCCAGGGTCAGCCAGGCCACGACCCGACCGACCCCACGGTTAATCGAATCGATTGCGTTTACGGCGCGCGTCAGAGCGTCCATTCGAAGCCCCTCCCAGCGATCGTTTTTTGGCCGTCTGTGCGGCCGTTGCGGTTCCCTGGAACTAGGTTAGCCCATGGTCCGCAATACAGCGAGCGTCACGCCGACTAGAAATTGCGTCGACGTGCCGGCGAGGGCACTCATCAGCACGTTCGGGTCGCCGCCGGCGAGGGTCGGTCATTGCCGATTCGGTGAATTGCCCTGCAGGCGGTCAAGGATCGGATCGCTGCCCGTCGACGGGACGTTCGTGGCGGGCTGGTTCAGGAGCTGATCGAGCGGCGAGCCCGAGGCCGGCGGAGAGCCTGTCGTCGGCACCTTGAGGATGTCGTCGAGCACCGAGCCGGGCTGGCTGCCGTCTGAACGGACGGCGGGCGCCGCGTCCGGGAAGACCTGCTTGGGCAGCCAGGTGGCGAGCCCCGGCGCGGTCCAAAGGATGCCTATCGCCATCGCCTGCAGGATCACGAACGGGATGATGCCCTTGTAGATCATCCCCGTGGTAATCGACGACGGGGCGACGGCACGCATATAGAAAAGCGCGAATCCCACCGGCGGGGTGAGGAACGCGGTCTGAAGATTGACGCCGATCATCACCCCGAGCCACACCGGGCTGACGCCCATGGCAATGATGACCGGGGCGGTGATGGGCACGACGATCAGGACGATCTCGATCGTGTCCATGAAGAAGCCGAGCACGAACATCACGATCATCACGGCCATAACCGCGCCGAAGGCGCCGCCGGGAACGTCGGCCAGGATCATTTCGACGAGATGCTCGCCGCCGAGGCCGCGGAACACCAGCGAGAACACCGACACGCCGAGCACGATGGCGAAGACCAGCGCGCTGATCACGGCGGTGTTGCGCATCACTGCCAGCAGCGTCGCGAAGGAGAAGGCACGATTGAACGCCGCGAGGACCATCGCCCCTACGGCGCCGATCGATGCCGCCTCTGTCGGCGTGGCGAAGCCCATCAGAATGGAGCCGAGGACGGCCACGATCAGAAGCAGCGGAGGGATCAAGGCGCGCACGAAGCGCCGGCCAAGCGAGGCGCGCTGCGAGGCGTCCATCACCAGCGCCGGGCAGTCCTGCGGCCGTACGAAAGCCACTCCGAGGATGTAGAGGATGTAGAGGGCTACGAGCGAAAGTCCCGGCAGGAACGCTCCGGCGAACAGATCGCCGACCGAGACCGGATCGAGCGCCTTTCCGGTTTTCTGTGCCGCAAGCTGGTTGGCGCCCATCAGGAGATCACCGACGAAGATAAGGATCACTGACGGCGGGATGATCTGACCAAGCGTACCCGAGGCGCAGATCACCCCGGTCGCGAGCTTTGGATCGTATCCCGCTCGCATCATTGCGGGCAGACTGATCAGGCCCATCGTCACCACAGTGGCGCCTACCACGCCGGTCGACGCTGCCAGCAGAGCGCCTACGATGACCACGGAGATCGCCAATCCACCGCGCATCGTGCCGAACAGCTGGCCCATCGTCTCGAGCAGAGCCTCGGCGATCTTCGAGCGCTCAAGCACTGCGCCCATAAAGATGAACAGAGGCACAGCTACCAGCACCTCGTTGGTCATGAGACCGAAATAGCGCGACGGCAGGCTGGTGAGGATGATGGGATCGAACACGCCGAGCGCCCAGCCGGCGGCAGCGAAGAAGAGCGAAAAACCAGCCAGGCTGAAGGCGATCGGAAAGCCGCATAGCACGCCGAACGTTGCGACCACGAAGAGACCGATGGCGAGGAGGTCCGCCGTAAGGGTATGAGACATGGTGCGCGCCTAACCCAGAGGCCCTGTCAGGGTCTCGGTGGGCGGCGGCTCGCGGCCGCCCAGCACCAGGATGCAACGCCCGATCCAGGCAAGTCCCTGAAGTCCCACCAGCACGACGAAGCCCAGCAGCGCCGACTTCAGGACGTACATGGCCGGCATGCCGTTGCTCTGCACCGAAATTTCGTTCGTTTGCCAGGAGTAATAGACGTAGGTCCATGAGGTCCAGGCGAGCAGCGCCAACCAGGGCATCAGAAGGAAGATCACGCCGAACAGATCGATCCAGGCTTTGCCGCGCGCTCCGAACCTAGCGTAGAAAATATCGACCCGTACGTGGGCGTTGAGCAAGTAGGCGAAGCCCCCCGCCAGCAGGAAGGTCATGGCGTGGGTCCAGACATAGAGTTCCTGCATCCACACATGGCCCTGCCCCGCCATATAGCGCAGAAGCACCACCGCGCCGCAGACCAGAACCGTTGCCAGGGTCAGCCAGGCTACGACCCGACCGACGCCACGGTTTATCGAATCAATTGCGTTTACCGCACGCGCCAGACCATCCATTAGAGGCCCCTCCCCGTGATCCGCCTTTCTTAGCCGTGTGTACGGCCGCAGCGGTTTCAAGCCACTAGCCTACTCCATACTCGGGAGCGCGGCGAGCGGTGAAGGTCCAGGCGCGCGCATGTCGCGCCGGGACTATTCGGCAACTGCAAGATCCATTCCAATGGCAGGCCACCGTCCGCCCCCAGCGGCCTTGGCATTCAGCGAAAGAACAAGAACGTAAGCAATATGAAGAGCGGCACCAGAATGCCGCAAGACCAGAGCATGTAGCCGAAGAAGCTCGGCATGCGGATGCCGGACTCCTCTGCCACGGCCTTGACCATGAAGTTGGGCGCATTGCCGATGTAGGTGTTGGCGCCCATGAACACCGCGCCGCAGGAGATCGCGGCCAACGTGCTGGCTAGGGCGCCCATCAGCAGGTTCGGGTCGCCGCCGGCGAGGTTGAAGAACACGAGGTAGGTCGGCGCATTGTCGAGGAAGCTGGACAGGATTCCGGTCAGCCAGAAGTACCAGGTGTCGTTGGGCTGCCCGTCCGGGTTCGTGACCAATGCGGCCAACGGCGCCATCGCGCCCTCCTGCCCCACCTTCAGGATGGCGATCGCCGGCGCGATGGTGATGAAGATGCCGGCGAAAAGCTTCGCGACCTCCGCCATCGGTGCCCAGGTGAATCCGTTCCTGGCCCTGACGCCTTGCGGCGTGAGCCAAAGGGACAAGGCGCAGACGCCGACCAGCGCCATATCGCGCAGGACATGCTGCAGCTCGAGCGTGACGTGGAAAACAGTGAAATGCACTCCCGGATTCCAGGTGCCGCTGGCCAGCACCACCGCGACGACGGCCCCCAGCAGGATGAAGTTGACACCACCCTCGATTCCAAGGGGCGCATCCGGCGTGGGGTCGGGCTTGCGCTTGCCTTCCCGCCGATACCAGTAGACGTCGATCGCATAGAAGAGGCCGAGCAGCACGACGACACAGACCAGCATCTCGCTGAACAGGTGAGTCGTTGTCCAGAAGAAGCTGACGCCCTTGAGGAAGCCCAGAAACAGCGGCGGATCGCCGAGCGGTGTCAGCGCTCCCCCGATATTGGAAACCAGGAAGATGAAGAAGACGAAGACGTGGACCTTGTGCTTGCGGTCGTCGTTGGCCCGGATCACGGCGCGGATCAGCAGCATCGACGCACCGGTCGTGCCCATCCAGCCGGCCAGCACCGTCCCGATGGCGAGAAGCGCCGTATTCGTCGACGGCGAGCCGTGCAGGTTGCCCTTGATGCGAATGCCGCCGGTGACGGCGAATAGCGCCAATAGCAGAACAATGAACGGGATGTAGTCGAGCAGCAGGAGGTGGACGACCTCGTAGGCGGCGGTCGGCACGCCGTAGATCGCCGCAAAGGGCACGATCAACAGCGCGGCCCACGCCGCCGAGACCTTCCCGAAGTGATGGTGCCAGAACTTCGGCGCCGCAAGCGGCATGATGGCGATCGACAGCAGGATGCCGACGAAGGGTATGATCCAGGCAAGACCGAGGAGACGCGCGTCGATCGCCGGGGCGCCGGGGCTGGCAGCCAATGTCGGAGAGACTCCGGCAAGGAGCAGGGAGATACCGAGAGCAGTCGATCGCGCGACTACGCAGATAAAGTCTTGCCTTGTCATCCGCCCCAGCATCCCCCCGTGTGTCTTCCAGCGCTTCCTTTAGCCCGTCTTCATGCTACCTGCACTCGTTACACGAGAAAGGTCCGCGCAAAACTGAACTCCCGCGCCAGCGCGGCGCGCTCAGACGGCGATGACGACGCCGTCGTGGCCGGGGTCGGCACCACCGTCGAGTCCGTCGTCGTGGATGCGGATGCCATGCACGGCGGCAAAGCCGAAGCCATAGGGGCTGCGCACGACCGGATAGCCCTGCTCCTTCAGCTCGCGCTCGACCCGGCCCTGGATCCGGTTGGAGATATCGATCGTGTCGGAGGTTGCCGAGAAGCGCGGCGCGCTCACCGCCTCGACCATGGTCATGTCGAAGTCGAGCGCGTTGAGAATGACGTGCAAGACGCCCATCGCGATCTGCGTCGCGCCGGGCGCGCCGATGATCAGGTGTGGCTTGCCGTCCTTGAAGATGATCGACGGCACCACGGAGCTGAAGCGCGCCTTGCCTGGCGCGATCGAGCCGGCACGGCCGGGGCGCGGGTCGAACACGCCCATGCAGCCGTTGTACATGAAGCCGAGCCCCGGCGTGATCACGCCCGACGGCATGCCGAGCGAATGGGTCATGGTGAAACAGTTGCCGTCCTTGTCGAGGACCGAGATGTGCGTGGTGTCCTTCGACACCGCGCCCGAGTTGAACCGCGTCACCGACGCCTTCACCCCACGGGCGATCTCGCCGGCCATCGTCTTGGCGTAGGCCTTCGACGTCAGCTCCTCGACCGGCACCGTGACGAACTTCGGGTCGCCGACCTTGGCGTCCTTGTCGATGGTCGCCCGCTTCATCGCCTCGGCCACGATACGAAGATATTCGGCCGAGCCGTGCTCGAGCGCGCCGATATCGAAATTTTCGAGGATGTTCAGCATCTCGATCAGCATGACGCCGCCGCCGGGCGGCTGGTTGGTCGAGACCCGGTAGCCGCGATAATCGCCCCACAGCGGCGCAGTGCGCACGGTCTTCCAGGACTCGAGGTCCGCAAGAGACAGCAGGGCGTCGTTCCGGCGCATGTCCTCGTCGATCGCGCGCGCGATCTCGCCCGAGTAAAAGACATCCGCGCCGCCCTTGGCGATGGCGCGCAGCGTCTGGCCGTAGTCGCGATTGACGACGGCGTCGCCGACCCGCTTCGGCACACCGTCGGCGCGGCAATAGAGCGCGCGCGCCGCCGGCGTGAAGCCGGTGCGTTCGAAGTTGGGCGCGCGGCCGAACGCGCCGTCGTCGGCCCACCAGAAATGGACGTGCGGCCGCACCGTCCATCCGTTCTCCGCCCAATGGATGGCGGGCTCGACGATGCGCGACCACGGCAGGCTGCCGTGATCCTTGTGTGCGTCGTAGTACATCCTGAGATTGGCCGGCGTGCAGATCGACTGGTAGCCGATGTCGTTGACCCGGCCCTTCAGGATGAAGCCGTAGCCATCACGCGCTTCGCTCTCGATCAGGTTGGCCCACATGTCGGGCCGTGCGGCGAGCGGTGCCGGCGCATGGGCATCGATGTAGCCATGGAACTTCTTGCCCGGCATGTAGATGCCGCACGAGCCGAAGCCGGCGATGCCGCACATCTGCGGATCGACCACCGTCTGCACCAGCGCGCAGGCGATGCCTGCATCCACCGCATTGCCGCCCTCTCGCAGGATGTCCGCACCCGCCTCTGTCGGCTCCGGCTGCGGCGCCACGATCATCGCCTGCTTGTGGTAGCGCACCGACTATCCTCCCCAGTTGCCTGCGATACTCTAGTGCAAATGACGGCAAGGTGTAGCGCGCCGGTTTCGGAGCCAAGGAGGCGAACTCACGCCAGATCCGTACTCTGAAACGAGCCAACAGTATTCAGTCCGTCGAGCCGAACGCCCTCTTCCACGGTACGTCGGTCGCCGTCGCTGCTCCAGAACAACCAGCCATTCGCGGCGCCTGCAACGAACACCACCGATTTGTCGCCGCCGCCCGCCGCTGCGGCAGCGGCGGCAAGCGCGTCCGAAAGGCGGGTCGAAGCAATGGTTGTGGCCGCAAACGCGCTGGCGGCCAGCCCCCTGGTCGGTACCATATCGAGGTCGATCTTGTCGGTGCCGCTCGCGAAGTCCGTGATGCTATCCAGCAGCCCCGTGAGGCTATCGCTGTTCTTGAACACGAAGACGTCGGCTCCGGTGCCCCCTGTCATGCCGTCACGTCCATAACCGCCGGTGAGCTTGTCGTTGCCCTCCCCGCCGTCCAGCAAATCGTCACCTCCCATGCCTGCGATCGAGTTGTTTCCGAGGTTGCCAATGATCTTGTTGTCAGCATCATTTCCGGTCAGCGCTGCATTACCAGTCGAGTTCGAGGTTAGCGTTAGGACTTCGACTCCGCTGGATGCCCCAAGCGTGTATGAGCCGGACGCGATTGCTCTGTCGACACCGCCACTGCCGGAATCCTGGATGATGTCGCCGGCAGACACATGGTAGGTGTCACCGTCCTCGCCGCCGTTGAGCATGTCGTCGCCCGCGCCCCCATTCAGGGTATCCGCGCCAGCGCCACCGTACAGCTGGTTGGCGGCCGCATTTCCGATGATGACATTAGCCAGAGCGTTGCCGCTGCCTGAGACCGCCGCTCCGGTCAGCGTGAGGTTCTCGATGAAGCTGCCCAGCCCTGAGCTCGCCGAGCTGTACACGGTGTCCTTGCCGCCGTCGTCCGCGCCGAACACCATAGCCTCGCTTATAAAATCAGCGCCATCGACGAAATAGGTGTCATCCCCGGCGCCGCCATACATGAAGTCCACACCCGTGCCGCCGTCGAGCTTGTCCGCACCGTCGCCACCTTGAAGGGAGTCGTTTCCATCGCCCCCGAAGAGCCTGTCCTTTCCTGCTCCACCCAAGAAGCGATCTTTGCCCGCACCACCCACCAACTGGTCGTTGCCTCCAAGCCCGTCGATGACCGAGAACTGCCCGGACAGCGTTTCGATCGTCAGCTTGTCGCTCCGAGCGCCGGTCGTCACCAGGTTCATAGACACCTGAGTGGGGTGACTGGCCAGCGCTCCGTCCGACGCAGTGTAGACAAACGATGCGATCGTCGAAGCCACGCTGTCCGACGCATCGACCTGCACACCTCCTGCCACTAACTCTGCGCTCGCGTTGATCGCAGTCGATACCGAGGCCAGTGTCATGCCAGGTGGGTCGTTGGCGAGCAGGTACGAGCCCGATATCACTACCGGGCCGCGCGAGACGTAACCGAAATCCGAAGTCAAAGTCTGCGGATCGTCATTGACGATCACACCGGTGGCCAGCCCGTTGGCAACCGTCACGGTTTCAGGAGCACCGAACAGCAACACGAAAAAGGACTGATCCCTTTCGTATTCGACGTCGCCGCTTATTGTGACGCTGATCGTCTTGCTGGTCTCTCCCGGAGCAAAGCTGAGCGTGCCCGAAGTCGATGCGTAGTCACTGCCGGCAATCGCCGTCCCGTCTGCCGTCCTATAGTTCACGGAGAAAGCGCCGGTGCCGCTCCGTGTCACCGTGAATATCATGGAGCGGGTGCCAGCGTTGCCTTCCACGACGGTGCCGTTGGAAATCGACAGGCTGCCCTCTGCGGCGTTCTTCACGTAGTCGTCGTCGCGGATCAACCCGCCACCGAAGGAATCGACGATCGTCGCGCCGTTTGTCGCGCCGTACAGCAGCATGGAGACGGACTCGTCGCCCCTCTCGACCGCCAGGTCTCCGTTGATTGCAACGGTGATCGTCTGACTCTCCACGCCGACGCCGAAGTTCAACTTGCCGGCTACGGGGCTGTAGTCGCCGTCGCTTGCGCCAGCGTCGCTATCCGCAGATGTGTAGTTTACCGAGAAGGCCGAGGAGCCACCTCCCCGCCGCACCGTAAACGTCATCTGCGTGACGCCCGAGTCGCCTTCGACGACGCTGGCATCCTCGATCCAGACCGCACCGGCCTTTGACCATCCGTCGTCGTTGAGGATCCTGCCCCGAGCGCTGTAGCTGCCGTCGCTCCCGTTGTAAATCAGGGCGCCGTTGGTCGCGTTCGACAGCACCAGACCAAGTACTTCATCTTGTTCGACACTGCTGTCGCCGTTGATCGCTACGGAGATCGTCTTCTTGGTCTCACCCTGTGCGAAGGCGAGGACTCCCGACTTGGCGACGAAGTCAGTGCCCATCGTGGCCGTACCGGGCCCGGTATAGCCTCGGGTGGTGTAGTCGACCGTAAACGCATCGGTGCCTTGGCTACGTGAGACGGTAAAGGTCAGTGCGCGTGTGCCGCTCGCGCCTTCGACCATGGTTGCGTCACCGATGAATAGTATTCCCGCCCCGGAGTAGGGATCGTCGTTGGTGATCTGCCCGTAACCGACACTCTTGATGATCTCAGCGCCAACGGCATTCGAAAGTACAATGGCAAACCCATCATAAGGCTCGTACTTCCTGTCACCATTGACCGTGACGAGGACTGTCTTGGCATTCTCGCCTGCGGCGAACGACAAGGTGCCTTGATCACGAACGACGTCATTTCCGGCAGTCTCGAAAGTCACTGTGAACGCGCCCGAGCCGCCCGATCGAGTCACCGTCAAGGCAACCTGCTTCGTGCCCGAATTGCCTTCTACGACGACGACATCGTTGATGGAGATGTAACTGGTGTCGGGATTGGCGTCGTCATCCAGGACCACACCGGAGCCTGAGGACCGCGGACCATCAGTCCACTCATTTACATAGTCGAGCTTCATGCCATTGGTGGCATTCCTCAGTGTCAGCTCTACCCACTTGCTCGATTCCAAGATGGCATCGCTAGAGACCGTTACGGACACGGTTTGACTCATGACTCCTTCCGCGAAGTGCAAGGTGCCGGTCTTCGTCTCGAAATCGCTTCCCGGTGAGGTCGCGAAATCCACGTCGAAGGCGACTGTGCCCGTTCGCATCACGGTGAACACCAGCTCTCTCGTTCCCCCTGTCCCTTCGATTACCGACGTGTCGTTCACCCAAACCTCGCCGGGGACGGACAGCTGGTCGTCGTTGCGTATGACGCCGTAGCTGAGGCCGATTGGCGGCCCGCCATCACCCGGATGACGGCCAAACGCCGCACCGTTGGTCGGGCTCGATAGTTGAAGGTAGAGCCACTCAGTGTTCTCGAGCTTCCCGTCACCATTGACCGGGACTTCGACAGTCATGCTTTCGACGCCGACCCCGAACTGCAGCACGCCCGCTACGGGAACGTAGTCTCCATCTGTCGCGCGGGCGGTGAAATCTGCCGTGTTATAGCCGACAGCGAAGGCGTCGGTGCCCCCGGTTCGCCGGACGGTGAATACCATCGCGCGCGTACCCGAACTCCCCTCCGCAATTTGCCCCCTGTCGATCCAAATAAAACCCGCCGCCATGCGATCTCCACACCAAACTCGGGGGCAAAACTCGCGATCGTGCTCGGGTGTGAGTGCCGTGCCGACTGCCACCTGCGTGCCGCGTTGGCCCCACCACCAACGGCTGCGTCATACGCGATCCATGCACGAAATGGAAGAAGAGCTCCCCACTACTCCCAGCCGTTACGCTTGCGCAAGGCTGCCGTGGTCGGCGCGAGGACGAAGCCCTTTGCGGCCACGGTCGGCAGCCATTCGACGAGCGCCTGGATCGTCGCCTCGTGCGGATGGCCGATCGCGACGGCAAATCCCTGGCGCCGCGCCACGACCTCCGTTTCCGCGAGCCGGCGGCGTATGGCGTCGAGCGATTCGTCGTCGTCGAGAAACACGTGGCGTGCCACGCTCGGTACGCCAAGTTCCTGAGCCAGCTGATCGCCGACCGACTGGGGCGAGGTGCGCGAGTCGAGGAACAGAAGGCCGCGCGCCTTGAACTGGCGCAGCACATTTTCCATCCCCGGTTTGAACGTCGTGAAGCGGCTGCCCATGTGGTTGTTCACGCCGACGTAACCGTCGAAGCTGTCGAGCGCCATCGTCGCGCGCCGCTTCAGCTCCGCGTCCGTCAGGCTCACCAGCAGCGCGTTGGGTCCGGGATCGGCCCGCCCGCTCGGCTCCATCGGCATGTGCAACATCAGCTCATGGCCGCGCGCGCGCGCCGCCTTCGCCTGATCGCGTACGTCCCTGGCGTAGGGCAGGAATGACATCGTCAACGGTCCGGGCAGTTCCCAGGCAAGTTTCGAACGCGGTCGATCGAGGCCGACGTCGTCGATCACGATCGCGATCAGGGGCTTGCCGTTGAGATCGCCAAACGGCACTGCGTTGCGTCGCCAGCTTTGCTCGCTCGCCGCGGCAGCCGCCGGTGCCTGCCGCAGGCGCGGTTTCTCCTCGATGGTCGCGACCGTCCGACCAGGTTCATTCTCGGCATAGCGCGGCAGACCCGGAATATCCTCGATGCGCGCGTAAGACTCCCTGAGCGGTGGCGGTGGGGCCTGTGCGCCGCGCCCCATATGGGCCGGCGCAACCCGCGCGATCTTGTCACGGTCTGAAGGCCCTAGCCGTCCGGCGATCCAGTAGCCGCCGGCCAGGCCGCCGAAGAACAGCAGCAGCGAACCGACGACAGCGGCGTGCCATCGATACGTGTATATCCATGCCGTGATTTCACGCCACTTCGCACCCAACGCCGATGGCGACGGTCCTGCCCTCCTTCTGTTCGCCTTCCTGCTTCTGTTCTTCCTCGACACCATCTGAGCGACCGACCCCAAGCCGTTGCCTTTTCGCCACAATTTCGCCTCGAAGGAGGATCGATGTCGAGGCCCCGGTCACTTTGGCCCGAGCTGCTTCACCATGGTGATGTCGGCATTGCCGGCCCGGCCGGCCTCGGGCGCAAAGCCCAGGCGCTTGCTGAGTTCGATCATCCTGCGGTTCTCACGCAGCATATGACCCATCACGCGCTCCACGCCGCGCGTCCGCGCATAGGCGAGAACATGGCGCAGGAGCAGCTCGCCATAGCCCCTGCGCTGCCGATCAGAGGCGACGATCAGCGCGAACTCGGCCTGCTCGAATCCCGGATCCGCCGCGAGGCGTCCGACACCCAGCAGTTCCTCGCCGTCGAGCAGCAGGAAGGCCATCTCGCGATCGTAGTCGATCTGGGTAAGCCGCGCGGCCATTTCGTGGGTGAGCTCGCGGAGCGGACCGAAGAACCGCATGCGAATGTCCTCCGCCGTCAGGCGTGGGATGAAGCGCTGCAACAGCGCCTCGTCGTCCGGCCGGATCGGCCGGATGCGCAGCGTTTCGTCCCCGTGCCGGATCTCGGTTTCGAGCTCGACCGGGTAGGGCTTGATGGCGAAGCGCGCAGCGCGCTCCTCACCTGTACCCGGCCTGCGCACGACGATGCGCGCATCGAGCGCAAGCACGCCCTCGGCGTCGACCAGCAGCGGGTTGATGTCGAGCTCTGCGATCTCGCCCACGTCGGCGATGAGCTCCGACAAGCGTACCATCGCCTCGCCGACGGCACCGCGCGCGGCGGGAGCGCGATCGCGATAGCCGCGCAGCAGGCGATCGACGCGCGTCCGGCCGAGCGCGTCCTCGGCCAGCACCAGATCGAGCGGCGGCAGGGCGAGCGCCTTGTCGTCGATCACCTCGGCCGCGACGCCGCCATGGCCCACCATCAGGATCGGGCCAAAAACGGAATCCTCCGCAGCACCCATGATCAGCTCGACGGCATGCGGCCGTTTGATCATCGGCTGCACGACGAAACCGTCGACGCGGGCGCCGGGCGCGATCGTGCAGACCTTGTCGTGCATCGCCTTCACGGCGTCGCGCACCGCCTGCTCGGTGCCGAGATCGAGCGCGACGCCGCCGACGTCGGACTTGTGCGTGATGTCACGCGACAGGATCTTTACGGCGACCGGAAACCCGATCCGCGATGCCGCATGAGCCGCTTCGGCGGCATCAAGCGCGACCTCGGTCGGTACGACGGGGATGCCGTAGGCGGCCAGCACACGCTTGGCCTCGGGCTCGGTCAGCACGCTGCGCTTCTCGCGCAGGGCGCCATTAACGACGGAGCGCACGAGGTCGGTGTCGGAGCGGGCCTCCGGAATCGAAGGCGGTGTTCGCTGCAGGGCGCGTCGGCCACGATGATAGGCGACGATGTGCATGAAGCCGCGCACGGCGCGCAGCGGCGTGTCATAGGCCGGTATGCCGGCATCGTGCAGCACCTTGCGCCCGGCCTCCGCATCCGGGCCGCCGATCCAGCAGCCGATCACCGGGACAACCTTGCGACCAGCGGCCCCGGCGATCGCGTCTGCGGCCTCCGCCGACGAGGTGAGCGCGGTTGGAACGTTCATGGCCAGCACCGCGCCGACGCCCCGGTCGTCCGCCAGGATGTCGAGCGCGGCAGCATAACGCGCGCCGTCGGCGTCGCCGACGATGTCGACCGGATTGGCGTGCGACCAGATGCGCGGCATCGCCTGGTCGAGCTGTCCGATCGTGCGAGGATGCAAGGCCGCCAGCTCGCCGCCCTCGTCGATCAGCAGGTCGGTCGCCACGATGCCCGCACCGCCGCCGTTGGTCAGGATGGCGAGCCGTTCGTTGCGCGGCAACAGGCCGTGGCCCAGCGTCTCCGCGGCGTCGAACAGCTCGCCCAGCCCTTTCACTGAAACCAGGCCCGCGCGCGCGAAGGCCGCGTCATAGACGGCGGCCGAGCCCGCCATGGCTCCGGTATGCGACGCAGCGGCCTGCGCCGCCGCGGCGTGCCGGCCGGCCTTGAGCACGATCACCGGCTTCAGACGAGCGACGCTGCGCGCAGCGGACATGAACTTGCGCGCCTGCGTGATGCCCTCGACATACATCAGAACCGCGCGCGTCTCGTAGTCGCGTGCCAGCATGTCGAGCACGTCGCCGAAATCGACGTCGGCCATGTCGCCCATTGAGAAGAGGTGCGAGAACCCGATGCCCTGTGCGCTGCCCCAGTCTGCGAGCCCGGCCAGGACGGCGCCCGACTGCGCGATAGCTGCGAGGCGCCCCGCCTTGACCTTGGCCGGCCCGAAGCTCGCGTTGAGGCCATATCGGGGCGCCATGTAGCCGATGCAGTTTGGTCCCACGATACGCATCAGATGAGGCTGGGCGATGCGCAGTAGCTTCCTGCGCCAGCGCGAATTGTCGTCATGGCCGTCAGCGCCCGCGCCGGGACCGGCGCTGATGATGACGACGGCCTTCGTCCCCTTCGCACCGAGTTCCTGCAGAACGCCAGGCACGGTTTCCGCGGGCGTCATAACCACGGCGAGGTCGGGCACGCCCGGGACTTCCACGAGCGACTTCAGGACCGGACGGCCAGAGATCTCGCCGCCCTTGCGGTTGACCAGATGGATTTCGCCCGCGAAACCGCTGTCCAGCAGATTGCGCGTGACGGCTGCGCCCACGGACCTCGCCCGTGAACTGGCGCCGATGGCTACGATCGATCTCGGCGCCATCAACTTGTCGAGATTTCGGGTGGACATCGATCCCTTTCGTCGTCGGCGGGTATTGTGACGGCATGACAGTGAACCCTGTGTTAAACAAGCCGGCCGCGACGATGAGGACCTTGCTGCGCCGCGCAGTGCTGGCGCTACTCCTCCTCACCGTCGCCCCTTTAGCGGACGCCGCAACGCCTGATGGCCCGTCCGATTCGGTCCAGGCGCGAGCTCGGCTTATCTCCATCTCGGGGCGCTGGGGCCACGTATCGTCCCTTTCGGACCGCAAGGGCGGTTGCCGCCGCCGGCGTCCGGATTGATCGAGAATCCCGACATTGGCTCGACCTCACCGATCTCGTCTTCATCGATCCGGTCGGCACTGGCTACAGCCGCGCCATCGGCGATGCGGGCAAGCGCTATTGGGGCGTTACGGAGGACCTGGCCTCGATCGCGACGTTCATTGATCGCTACGTCACCGCCGCGGGTCGCCGATATACCTCGCGGGTGAAAACTACGGCGGTTTCCGCGCTGCGCGCCTGCCAGAGATTCTCGCCGACGACCACAATATCTCGGTCTCGGGCGTGTGGCTGATCTCGCCGGTGCTGGAATTCAGCCTGATCTCCGACGACAGTCTCGCTCTCCTGCCCGACGTGCTGCGCCTGCCTCCTACGCCGCCGTCCGGTTCGAGCAATCGGGAACGCCGACTCGCGAAGCACTGGCTGAGGTCGAGCGCTTCGCTTTGGGACGCTATCTGACGGCACTGGCCTCCTCACCGCGCGACCAGGCGGCGATGCAGGACATTTAGATCGAGGTCGCTCGCCGCACGGACGTGTCGGAGACGGTGATCGCGCAACACGACGGCCGCCTGCCGCTCGGCGTCTTCGCCAAGGAAGCACGTCACCCGGACAAGCTTCTGTCGAGCCGTTACGACGGGTCGGTGGCCGGAGCCGATCCATATCCCGAGTCCCGGCGCGTCCGCGGCGATTCCCTGTTCGACGGCTTGTGGAGCGTCATGTCCGAGGCCATGCCGGTATCTCGCCGATCCATTGGGCGTGCGCCCCGACCTGGCCTACAGGGTGTCCAATGGCCACGTGGTACGGCAATGGATCTGGCGTAGCGGCCTCGGCGGTCGCGAAGGCTATGCCGGCGCATCCGACTCGCTGCGCAAGGTGCTGGCCAGGAACCCGACCTTCAAGATCTCTATCGTGCATGGCGTGACGGACCTGGTGACGCCCTATCTCACCAGTCGTTACGTCGTCGGTCGCCTGCCGACCTCGCTCACCGCAGGTCGGGTGACGCTCGGCCTTCTTCCCGGCGGTCACATGATGTACCTGCGCGCCGCCTCCCGCGCAGCGTTGCACGAAGAGGCCGCAAAGCTCCATCGGATGGCGCCGTGACGTCGGCTCAGAAAAGCTGCGGTCCGTTCATCAGGATCAAGCCCGACACGATCACCGCGGCGGCGAGCACGCGACGTACGCCGAAGGGCTCGCCAAGCAGCAAGGTCCCCATCAGCGCGCCGAACAGGACCGACGTCTCGCGCAGCGCCGCAACGTGCGCCATTGGCCCAAGGGCGAGAGCGTAGATGGCGATCCCGTAGCCGGCATTGGCGATCAGGCCGCCGGCCACCCCACGCCACCAGGTGCGCCGAAGGTGCGACCATACGGTCTGCGGCCGTACCATGACGGCGAAGACCAGCAGCCACGGACCCTCGAGCACGCACAGCCAGGCGATATAGGCAAGCCGATGGCTGGCATCCGGTCCGGCGGCGCGCACGCCAAGGCCATCGGCGATGATGTAGGCTGCAATCGTGAAGCCGGTCAGCACGGCGAACAGCGTCGCCAGCGCGTGCCGCGCGCCGGGCTTCGGGAGCACCGACTTGAGCGGAATGGCGAGCGCCACCAGACCGGCACTGAGCAGCACCACCCCGACGATATCCTGCACGCGGAGGTGCTCGCCGATGAACTGGCCGGACACCATTGCCACCAGTAGTGGTCCCATGCCACGCGCGATGGGATAGGTATGGCTTAGATCGCCGTATGAATAGGCCTGGAGCAGGAAGGTGTAGTAGGCGACGTGAACGATTACCGAGATCGCCAGGTACTTCCACGCACCGAAGGCGATCGACGGCAGGAACGGCACCGCGATCAGCCCCATCACGGTGCCGGTCGTCATGATCACGCCGAAGGTGGCCAGACGATCGGAACGGTCGGCCTTGAGCAGCGCGTTCCACGTCGCGTGCATGAGCGCGGCCGCGAGCAGCAGCCCGACGACCAGAGGTTCGACGACCATTACGGGTTCAAGCGCGCCTTGTAATCCGAGTACTTGACGGTCACGCGCACATGCACGGTCTCATCGCCGATCCGCGCGTGCTCGTCGGCCCGAATCGACACGGGGAACCAGTATTGCTCCGCCACGTGCGCGCGCAGCACCTGGAAGCGCATCGGTGCGATCGGCGAGCTGCTGCTGCGGCCGCACAGCCGCATTACCGCGTCTTCGCGCCCCCGCACCCAGGTACGGCCCACGAAGCCGCGTACGTCGGCAGCGGCATCGCGTGGTAGCACGTCGAACAGCGAGGCATTGATCTCACCGACTCGCTGGCGCCCCGAATACACGATATCCCCGGCAGAAACGCGATCGGCTGTGAGCACGAAGGCGTCGCGCAGAGCATCGATGTCGCGGTCCGCGAACTTGATGCGCGTCAGGGTATTGAGCGACCCCTCGGCGACCTCCCGCCGGGAGCCACTGCTATCGAAGCCGAGCGTCGACTTGTGCCGAAATTCGCCGTCGACAGTCTCGCCCTGCAGGGTCTGAACCGTCGCCTCGACCGTATACCCGAAGCCGGCCAAGGCGCGGGCAAATGCGGCTTCCTTTGCGGACACCCGATGAATGAAGTCCGGCGCGCTCATGCGTGACGGCGCGCCATGATCGACAGGCTCGAGATCGTCGCTGCATCTCACTTGCGCTGCGGCAGGCCAGGCAAGCGCGGCCGCTGCGATGGTACTCGCGAGAGCTTCGAAGACGCGTCCGAACATGATCCATCCTAGCGCGGCCGCTCCCCTGTGGAGAAGAGGTCGCGTTCGCCGAGGTCGGCGCTGCGCCGGCGCTCGAGCTCCTGATTGTAGCGGCGCAGCGCATATTGTTCGGAGAGGTACCCGACGACCTTCCGATCGGTCGGCGATTCGAGCACCGGCAGGCTTTCCACCTCCTTCTCCTCGAAGCGCGCGAGCGCGGTGCGCACGTTCTCGTACGTCAGGAGGTAGAGATCGCCATGAGTAGCGACGTCGCGCGCGGTCCGCGTCGAGAGGTCGGTCGGCGCCCCCTCGTGAAGCGCCGAGGCGTCCAGCGATCCGACATAATCGCCGGTTTCGGAGACCACGAACACGCGCTTGACGGCGCCGGGCGGAAATTTCTCGCGCAACTCGGCGAGAGGCGTCGTTTCGGTGACCGTCTTGGCATCGGCGCGCATCAGCCGGCCCACCGTCAGGTCGGCCAGCCAGCCGACATCGTACGCCCCGCGAATCCCGATGCCGCGTTGGTGGAAGCGCCAGGTCGAGAAGGAATACCCGAAGGTCAGCCGCACGATGGTGGACGCGACGACCACGCTGGCCATGACACCGACCGTCACTGGAAAGTTGTCGGTCCCTTCCAGTACCAGAAAAGCCATGGTCAACGGAGAGCCGATCACGGCAGCCGCTACCGAGGCCATTCCGACCAGCATCAACACGGCCTGCTGTCCGGCCAGGCTGGGGACGATCAGCGCGATGACCTCGCCGAATACCGCCCCGAACAGGCACCCGAGCAGCAGCGACGAACTGAACATGCCGCCGCGAAAGCCGGCGCCCAACGAAATTGCCGAGGCCACGAGCTTGGTCACCAGCAGCACCAGCAGGAACACCAGCCCGAGATCCCGATCGAAGAGCTCCTGGATCGCACCGTGCCCGCTGCCGAGCACCTGCGGCACCGCCAACGCCATGGCGGCGACGAGCGCGCCGCCGATCGCCGGACGAAGCCATTGCGGCAAGGGCAGCCGTCGCAGCAGTCGCTCGGCCCAGGTGACCGACTGCATGGCGAGCACGGCATACCCTGCCGACGCGGCGCCCAGCAGGGCGAACATCGGATAGAACCAGTGGGGAATGGGGGGGAACGGGCCGACGAAGAATAGACCCGTCGGATGGACGATCGCCCGCTCCACAAGGGTTGCGCACAAGGTGGCGGCAGCCACGGGGGCGAGCGCTCGCACCGAGTAGCCGCCGATGATCAGCTCGAAGGCGTAGAAAGCTCCTGCCAGGGGGGCGTCGAAAGCGGCCGCAATCGCGGCCCCCGCCCCCGCGCCAACGAAAATGCGCTGATCCGACCGGCGCAGCCGGAAATACTGGCCGACCTTCGCGAGGATCGCCGCTCCGAGCTGGCTGTAGCCAGCTTCCATGCCAACCGCAACGCCAGAGGCATTCGACCAGAAAGTGGCGAGGAGGAGGCGCAGGCTGTCGGTCATCGACATGCGGCCGCCATGCAGGGCGTTCGCCTCGATCGGATCGACCACTTCGGCCGGCCGCAGCCGCCGCATGATCATCACGACGATGCCCAGCACCAGCCCGCCGGCCACCGGCACGACAAGTATGCGCATCGGGTCGACACCGAGGCCGGTGCTGAGCGTGGCCTCTCCCGAAAGATTGAAGGCCAGCTTGTGGACCACGTCGACCAGGTAATGCAGCCCCGAGATCAGGGCGCCGACCAGCGCGCCGAAGACGGCACAGACCAAGATCTGCGTCGGCTCGTTCGAGCGCAGTCTCCCCTGCAGCAGCAGGATGCGGCGCGCCTGCCCGAAGGCGGAAAGCCGGAAATCCATAAGGCTTTCCTTCTACGACCGAACCGGCGAAAATGCCCGCATGTTGCTCCTGATCGATAACTACGACAGTTTCACCTACAACCTCGTTCACTTTCTGGGCGATCTGGGGGCACGTTGCGCCGTTCACCGCAACGACCAGATCACCGTAGACGAGGCGATGGCCCTGAAACCGGACGGCATCGTCTTGTCGCCCGGCCCGTGCACGCCGAACGAGGCCGGAATCTGCATGGACCTGATCAGGGCCGCGGCCAAGGCGCAGATGCCACTGTTCGGCGTCTGCCTCGGCCACCAGGCAATCGGCCAGGTGTTTGGCGGCGAGGTGGTGCGCGCGCCGACGCCGATGCACGGCAAGCTCTCGGGCGTGCAGCACAAGGGCCAGAGCGTGTTCGAGGACGTGCCCTCGCCATTCGAGGCGACGCGCTACCACTCCCTGATCGTGGCGCGGGACAGCCTGCCGAGCGAGCTCGAGATCACCGCGCAGACCGGGGACATCATCATGGGCCTGCGGCACAGGACGCTGCCGATCCACGGCGTGCAGTTCCATCCGGAGAGCATCGCCTCGCAGCACGGCCACAAGATCCTCGAAAACTTCCTCAAGATCGCGGGCGAGCACCCGACCCAGCAGAAAAAGAAGGCGGCCTGAAATCGACTGCCGCAAGGCATTCGGCCGGCTTCACTTCCTCCCGGAAGCGTGCAGATCGCCCTATTTGAGCGAGCGGCCGCGAGTGCGACACTCCCGCAAAAGCGCTTAAGGTACGACCCCGAATCCGGCGCGCTGGATCGCCTTGGAGATGGCAGCAATATCCGCGCCTTCGGGCAGGCGCATCTCGCCGCTCTTCAGATCGACCGAGATTGGCGCGGTGCCCGCACCGGTGGCGGCACGGGTGACGGCCTTGACGCAACCGTCGCAATCCATGCCGGTGACCTTGAGGATGAGTTCTTGAGCCATGTGGTATAGCTAGCTGCCCAGCCGCCCGGCCGGCAAGGGCAAATCGAACGGGAGTGGGGTTCGGGTGAGCGGCGACATCAGCGATTTTCGGGGCCTTCTGGCCAAAGTGGGCAACGGCCAATCCCTTACCCTCGACGAGGCCGAGCGGGCCTTCGACATCATGACCTCAGGCGATGCGACCCCCGCGCAGATGGGCGCCTTCCTGATGGGGCTCAAGGTGCGTGGCGAGACGACCGACGAGCTGGCGGGCGGCGCCAAGGTACTGCGCGCCAAGGTCCAGAGGGTGCGGGCGCCGGACAACGCCATCGACATCGTCGGCACCGGCGGCGACCACCACGGCACCTACAACGTCTCGACCTGCTCGGCTCTGGTGGTGGCCGGCGCGGGCGTCCCGGTTGCCAAGCACGGCAACCGTGCCTTCACCTCGAAGTCCGGCGCTGCAGACGTGCTCGGCGCGCTTGGCATCAATCTCGACCTGCCGATCGAGACCCTCGAGGAGGCCCTGCTGACGGCGGGCGTCTGCTTCCTCATGGCGCCACGCCATCACAGCGCCATGCGCAACGTCGCAGGCCCCCGGGTGGAACTCGCGCCGTCCCGCACCATTTTCAACCTGCTGGGTCCGATGTCGAACCCCGCGCTGGTCCGGCGCCAGCTCGTCGGCGTATTCGACCGCCGCTGGCTCCGGCCTGTCGCCGAGGCCCTGGGGCAGCTCGGCCTGGAGCGCGCGCTCGTAGTTCATGGGCAGGACGGCATGGATGAACTCACCACCACCACGACGAGCTGGGCCGCCTCGCTGGAGGGCGGCAAGGTGAGCGAGATCGAGATCGCGCCCGAGGAGGTCGGCGTGCAACGCGCCACTCTCGCGGCCCTCAAAGGCGGGGATGCCGCGCACAACGCCGAGGCGATCCGCGCGGTTCTGGCAGGACGACGGGATGCTTTCCGGGACATCGTTGTGCTGAACAGCGCCGCCGGGCTGATGGTCGCGGGCGTTGCGGGGGACCTGAGGCAGGGCGCCGAGATGGCAACCGCCTCGATCGACAGCGGCCGCGCGAATAAGGCCCTCGAAACCCTGGTAAGGATATGCGCATGAGCGACACGCTCGCGAAGATCGTCGACGACAAGCGCCGCCATGTAGCGGCCTGCAAGGATCGCCGCTCCCAGGCCGAGTGCGAGAAGATGGCGAAGGCCGCCGAGCCACCGCGCGGCTTCGCCAAGGCGCTCAAGGCCGCCATTGCCGCCGGCAGATACGGGCTGATCGCCGAGATCAAGAAGGCGTCGCCGAGCAAGGGCCTGATCAGGGCGGACTTCGATCCGCCGGCGCTCGCGCAGGCGTACGAGCGCGGCGGCGCGACCTGCCTCTCGATCTTGACCGACGAGCCCTACTTCCAGGGCAAGGATGAATTCCTGATCGAGGCCCGGGCTGCGGTCAGGCTGCCGGTGCTGCGCAAGGATTTCACGATCGATCCTTACCAGGTCGCCGAGGCGCGCGGATTGGGCGCCGACTGCATCCTGCTGATCATGGCCTGCCTCGACGACCAGCTGGCCGCAGAGCTCGCTCGCCTCGCGCATCTTTACGGAATGGACGTGCTGGTCGAGGTGCATGACGGGGACGAGCTCGAGCGCGCTCTGCTTGTCGACGGTGATCTTATCGGCGTCAACAACCGCAATCTGAAGACTCTCGCCGTCGACCTCGCGACTACCGAGCTGCTTGCGCCCAAGGTGCCGAAGGACCGGGTTCTGGTAGCCGAGAGCGGACTGGGGTCTCCGGCGGATCTCGCGCGGATGGCCAAGGTCGGCGCATCGGCGTTCCTGATCGGCGAGAGCTTCATGCGCAAGCCGGACGTCGAGGCAGCCGTGCGCGAGATTCTGGTAAAGCAGCCAGCATGAGCAACGACCTCACCCACTTCGACGAATCGGGCAATGCCCACATGGTCGATGTCGGCGCCAAGGACATCACCGAACGCATAGCCGTGGCGAGGGCTTCCGTCGTCATGCTGCCAGCTACACTGGAACTGATCCGCGACAAGAAGGCGGCTAAGGGCGACGTGCTGGCCGTTGCCCAGCTCGCCGGCATCATGGCCGCCAAGAAGACACCGGACCTGATCCCTCTGTGCCACCCGCTGGCCCTGTCGTCTGTCGTCGTGACGCTGACCCTCAACGAGGTGCGCAACGCCGTCGACATCGAAGCGACCTGCAAGCTCAAGGGCCGCACGGGTGTCGAGATGGAAGCGCTGACCGCGGCGTCGGTTGCCGCTCTGACCGTGTACGATATGTGCAAGGCGGTCGATCGCGGCATGGTGATCTCCGAGATCAGGTTGCTGCACAAATCCGGTGGCAAGTCGGGGACGTGGAATGTCCAATAGGTCGGTGCTGATGTTTTTCCTGTATGCGGGCCGATGACATGAAGTCCCCCCTACTTTCCGTCAGCGAGGCCCACGCCCGCGTGATTGCGGCGTTCTCCCCCCTGCCCGCCGAACTGGTGTCGGTCGCCGATGCAGCGGGTCGCGTCTTGGCTGTCGCGCCGCAGGCCCGACTCACCCAGCCTCCTGCCGATCTGTCTGCGATGGACGGTTATGCCGTGCGCGTCGAGGACGTGCCAGCCGTGCCGGCGACGCTCACGGTCGTTGGTGAGGCAGCTGCCGGCGGCTCGTACGATCACGCGCTCGCACCGGGCGAAGCCGTTCGCATCTTCACCGGCGGTCCGCTGCCTATGGGTGCCGACTCGATCGTCATCCAGGAAGACACGGAGGCCAAGGGCGACAAGATCGTCGTTCTCGAAGCGCCGACCTCAGGCCGGCATATCCGCAGGGCCGGCCTCGATTTCAGCGTAGGCGACACTCCTCTGGCGCCCGGCCGCACGCTCACCACGCGAGACGTGGCTCTTGCGGCCGCCATGAACCTGCCGTGGCTTGGGGTTCATCGCAAGCCTCGGATCGCGATCCTCTCGACCGGCGACGAACTGGTGATGCCGGGCGAACCGGTCGGCCGCAATCAGATTGTATCCTCGTCCGGCCTCGCGGTAGCCGCTCTGGTACGGGCCTGGGGTGGAGATCCGACCCTGTTCGAGATCGCGCGCGACGACGACGCCCTGATTCAGGACCGCATCGCCGCGGGAGCGCAGCATGACATGCTGATCACGCTCGGCGGCGCCTCGGTCGGCGACCACGACCTGGTGCAGGACGCGCTTAAGGCGCAGGGCTTCACGATGGATTTCTGGAGAATTGCCATGCGGCCCGGCAAGCCGCTGATGTTCGCGGCCAAGGACCGCGCGCGCGTGCTCGGCCTGCCGGGCAATCCGGTTTCGACCATGGTTTGCGCGCTCCTGTTCCTGAAGCCTGCGATGGAACGAATGACAGGACAGGTTGGCGACCTGCCCCCGACCCTAAAGGCGCGCCTGGCGGTCGACCTGAAGGCCAACGACCAGCGGCAGGATTACATTCGCTCCCTGGCAACCCGCCTGCACGACGGCAGCCTGACAGTGGTGCCGCACAGGGTCCAGGACAGCTCGATGCTCTCCGTGCTGGCGTGGTGCAATGCACTTCTTGCCCGCCCGCCGCACGACCCGGCCCGGAAGGCAGGCGACCTGGTCGACGTCATCGACCTGACGACCGCCGCCAACGGCTTCTAGGCGCGACAGCGCCCGTAGAATTGCGCCGGTAGCCGGCGCCCCGTTGCCAGTTTGGTCTCGCCGATCCCCATCTGTAACAGGGATAACTTGACGCGAGACAGGAACCAAACTAGAACATGTGTCCAGTTTCAGGATTTGTTCCGAAATCTGGTAGGCGTTCCGGGGAGAAGACGGTGCTGACCCGTAAGCAAAACGAATTGCTCCTGTTCATCAACAAACGGCTCAACGAGGGCGGCGTGTCGCCTTCGTTCGACGAGATGAAGGAGGCGCTCCGGCTCAAGTCGAAGTCAGGCATTCATCGTCTGATCACCGGCTTGGAGGAACGCGGTTTCCTGCGCCGCCTGCCCCATCGCGCCAGAGCCTTGCAGGTGTTGAGGCTGCCTGAGGCCGCCGCGATGCCAGCGCACAACGTCACGCCTCTCCTGGACTCCCGTCGCGGCATGGCCGAGAGCCGCGAGAATTTCGTTCCCCAGATCGTTCGCGGTGAGCGATTGCCGCTGGCAGGCGCGGTCCCGGCAGCCAACGAGGCGCAGGCACTCAGTCTGCCGCTCTATGGCCGGATCGCTGCCGGCACGCCGATCGAGGCGCTGCGCGACAATTCCACGACGGTCGACGTCCCGGTCTCCCTGCTCGGGTCCGGCGCCCATTATTGCCTCGAGATCCAAGGAGATTCGATGGTAGAGGCCGGCATCCAGAATGGCGACATTGCGATCATCCGCAGCGCCGATTCCGCGGAGTCGGGGGAGATCGTCGTCGCTCTGATCGACGACAGCGAGGCGACACTCAAGCGCCTGCGCAAGAAGGGCGCTTCGATCGCCCTCGAGCCGGCGAACGCCGCCTACGAGACCCGCATCTTCGGTCCCGACCGGGTCAAGATCCAGGGTCGTCTCGCGGGACTTTACCGCCGATACCATTAGCGCCCGGTTGAACGGCGCGCGGACACGTGATCAAACGTGTCCATGAACAAGCCTTTGCGTCGAGTCTTGCTGAAGGGCGCGGCTGCCGCCCTTGCCGCTCCGGCGATCGCCCGTGCCGACACCTGGCCGAGCCGCCCGATCCGCTGCATCGTTGCCCTGCCGCCCGGAGGCGGCACCGACTCCACCGGGCGGATCGCCATGCAATACCTCTCGGAGGCCCTCGGGCAGCCCGTCGTCGTCGAGAACAAGCCGGGCGCCGGCGGCACGATCGGTAGCGATATCGTCGCCAAAGCCGCGCCCGACGGATACACGTTCGGAATCGCGACTTCGAGCAGCCATGCCGCGGCACCGGTATTCCGCAAGGATCTGCCTTACGATCCGGTGAAGTCGTTCACGGCGGTCACGATGATCGGCACGACATCGTACATCCTGATCGGCGGACCGGCCGCTGGCGCCAAGGACCTCCCGACCTTCATTGTGAACACCAAGGCACAGCCCGGCAAGGTGGCTTGCGCGTCGCTCGGCCCTTCGACCTTGGGCTATCTGCTGACACGCCAGTTCGAGCTTATCGCCGGGCTCAAGATGATCGATGCGCCGTACAAGGGTGCGGCCGCGGTCTATCCCGACCTGATGAACGGCACCGTGGCAGTCATGCTCGACAACCCGTCGGGCTCCGCCGGCCTTGTGCGCGATAACCGGCTGACAGGTTTTGCGGTCACACGACCCTCGGCTGTGTTGCCCAACGTGCCGACCTTCGACAGCCTCGGCGTCAAGAACTTCGAGGACGTGTTCTGGTACGGCATCGTGGCGCCGGCCGGGTTGCCCCCGGAGATCGCCGAGCGCGTCCAGAAGGTCCTCGCGCAGGCCCTGCTGGCCGATCCCGGACGCGGAAAGCTCCGTGCGATCGATGTCGAGCCCGTAGTCTCGACCCCGGCCGACTTCACCGCGACCATGGCGCGCGAGACGAAGCAATGGCGCGAACTGGCCGATCGCCTCGGCATCAAGCCCGAATAGGAGCCGGATCATGATGGATGGCAGCCCTGCCCTCGCCTGGCGCGTGAACGAGCTTACGCCCGATCCGAACGTTTCATTCGACCCGAAGGTGGTGAAGGACTACGTCACTTACGCCCATCGCCTCGCCAACCGCGGCTTGGTGAACAGCAGTGTCGGCGGCATGGTGATCCGCGTCGCCCATCCGAACCATCCTGACGGCATCTGCTACGCCAAGCCCCAAGGCATCAGCCTCGAGGAGGTCGAGGCGGACGACCTCGTCATCACCGACATACCCTGTGGCCGCATCCTGGCCGGCGAGCGCGCGACCACCGTCGGCCATCAGATGAACCGGGAAATCCTGCGCCTGAGGCCGGACGTCAATGCCGTGATCCATCTCCATCACGACGAGATGATCGCGTTCATGGCGTCAGGCTACGAGAAGATCAACTCGTACAGCCTGACTTACGGCTACCTGATGCAGAAGCCGGCGCATTACCTGCCCGCCAGCATCAATGTCGAGGAGGATGTCGGCCCCATCAAGGACTTCATCCAGGACACCAACTGCATCATCATGAAGCGACACGGCTTCACAGTGCTCGGCCGCAGTGTGTCGGAAGCCTATCATCGCACCTGCGTGCTGGTGAGCGAGATCAAGCGCAACATCATCGTCGAGATGCTGTGCGCGGCAAACGGCAAGACACCGGAAACCGTCACGGACGAGGAGATGGCCTATATGGCCACCCACGGCGATTCGGTGATGTACCCCAAACTGATCAAGGCGAAGGGCTGAGTTTTTTCGGCGTAGATCCTCTAGCGGTGACAGGCGCCCCTACTTCATCGTGACAGGCGAAAAATCCTGGAACCAGTTCTGGGCCTGGATGAAGCCGTTCACCTTGCTCGACATGGCACGCGGCGCGACGTCGTGCGTCACGAACAAGAAGAGCGCCTCGTCGACGATCTTCTCGTGGATCTTCTGCAGCACCTTGTCCTGCTCGGCCGCGTCGAAGGTCGTGCGCGCCTGCTGGATCAGCGCGTCCATTGCAGGCTCCTGGTAGTAGCCCCAGTTGGTGCCGTTCGGCGCCACCAGCTTCGAATCGATGTGACGGACGAAGGCGGTGAACGGATCCTGGATGAAGTAGGAGAAGTTGATCCCGTTGGCGCCCTTCGCGAGGTCCGACTTCGCGCCGGCACGCCACAGGTTGATCATCGTATTCCACTCGACGACGTCGAAGTCGACCTTGATGCCGACGTCGGCGAGATTCTGCTGGATGTACTCGTTCATGGCGAGCGGTTGCATCTGTCCTGAGCCCGAGGCGGAGATAAGGATGCGGACCTTGGCCGGATTGCTCTTGCTGAAGCCCGCCTCGGCCAGCAGCTTCTTCGCCGCCTCGGGGTCGAACTTCACGTCGAACGACGGGTTGCCGAACCATTGGCTGCCCGGCACGACGAAGCCCTTGGCCGGGATCATCAATCCGCCGAGCATTACCTTCAGGCCGGCGCGGTCGACCGCGAGGTTGGCGGCCTTGCGCACGCGGATGTCCTTCCACGGCGAGCCGTCGACCATGCTGAGATGCCAGGTCCAGTTGTGCGGATAGGCGTTGGAGACGATCTTGAAGCCGGCCTTCTCGAGGCTCGGCACGGCGTCGGGTGACGGCGCCTCGATCCAGTCGACTTGCCCGCCGCGCAGGGCCGCCGTGCGCGTGGTGGCTTCCGGCAACGGCAGCAGCACGAGCTTGTCGAGCTTCGGCACGCGCTTGGGTTCCCAGTATTGCTTGAATGGCACCAGTTCGGCGCGGGTCTGCGGCACGAAAGTCGCCAGTTTCCATGGACCGGTGCCCGACGGCGCTTGCGCGAACTTGTTCCAGTCCTTGCCAACCTTCTCCCACTGCGCCGGGCTCGAAATCATCACCCAGCCGATCTGGTACGGCAGGAACGCGTCGGGGCCATTGGTGCGGACCTCCAGCGTGTAGTCGTCGATCACCTTGTACGACTTGACCGCCGGGATGCGCGAGCGGCCCTGCGCCGCCTGCTTGGGATCGAACTGCGGCGCCTTGTCGTTCAGGAGCTTCTCGAGATTCCAGACGACAGCGTCAGCCTTGAAGTCGCTGCCGTCGTGGAACTTCACACCCTGTCGCAGGGCGAACAGCCAGCGCGTGTTGTCACTTTCGTCGATCTTCCACGACGTAGCGAGCCCGGGCGTCAGCACCGACGGCTTGTCCGCCGCCGACAGGTCCCAATTGATCAGGCCGTCATAGACCGTATAGCCCATGAAGCGCATGCCCTCGCCGCCCTGATCGGTCTGGCCCGTGGTGAGCGGGATGTCGGCGGCGGTCATGCCGATCCTGAGCGTGCCTTGCGCGAGCGCAGTCGCGCCGCCAGCAGCAATCATCAACGCGGCGACCAAAGAACGAACCAGCATTCCAGACCTCGGGCACGACAGAGTTGCACCATTGGAAGCCAGGATCGTGCCAACCTTTCGTCAGGCGCCCGGCGCCTTCACCGCCTTTGCCTGCCGCGAGGGGCTGTTCGGCACCCACGGCCGGTCACCCCGCGCGGCATTCGTGGTTTCGCGCCGGACGCCACTCTCATCGAGCCATAGGGCATGCGCGCCATCGCGCCAGGCATCGCGTCTGTCGATGACAAGGCGCGGCCCCCGACACTTGCCCTGTGCATCGACCGTCGAGAGCACGACATCGGCGCTGCCGCAGGCCTCTGCGAGCCGCCGCTCGTCGCTCACCATGGCGACCCGCCAAGGCCCCTTTCGCCAGCGACAAAGTCCGGTCTGGCAGCCGAGGCCCAACGCCTGCTCGTCGGCGCTCGCCGTCCATTTGCGGGCGCCCTCCTGGCCGCTGCGGCGCGCCCAGGTGTCGGTCACGAATCGATCGACGCGCGTCGAAGCGACATGCACCACGCCTTGCTCGTCGCGCAGCCCGAGCACTCGGCCGTCCTCGCTCATGAGGAGATCGGGCGCCTTGCCGGGGCCCAGCGTCAGCGCCACCGCCACAACCGGGAGGCCAGCGAGCCTCCAGCGTCGGCGCCACAGGCAGAACCACAGGCCGCCGATCGTCATCAGCCACAGGCTGGCACCCGGGAGCGAGGGGACGAGCGCGGCCGCCTGTGGCCAGGCAGCGACGTGGAAGGCAATCGAGTTCAGCCCTTCGACGCCCCAGCCCATCGGCACCAGCGCCACGCGCTCCAGGCCGAGCGGCATCAGCAGCATGGCGAGCAAGCCCCACGGCATGATCCAGAAACCGGTCAGCGGCACGCCGAGGAGGTTGGCGACCACGCCGAGCAGCGACAGGCGGTTGAAATGATAGGCCGCGAAGGCGCCGGTCGCGACAGAAGCGATCAACGTCGTAGCGAGGCTGGCCGCCAACCCCACCAGCACGCGCCACAGCCAGCGATGACGCACTTGCTCGGCGCGCTCATGCAGGCGGCGGCGCCACGCCGCGCCTATCTCCCACGCCGCGATCAGGGCGACGACTGCCGAGAATGACATCTGAAACGAGGCGCCGGTCAGCGACTCCGGCGTCGCGATCAGGACGATCACAGCCGACCAGGCGACCAGGCGCAGCGACAGCGCCGTGCGGTCGAGCAGCACCGCCAGCAGCGCAAAGGCCGCCATCGCGCAGGCGCGCTGTGCCGGGACCGGGGCGCCGGCAAGCGCGGTGTAGAACAATGCCGCGGCGAGGGCGAACACCGCGGCGATCTTCTTGGCATCGACCCGGAGCGCCAACGGCGGTACCAAAGCGATGCCGTAGCGGATCAGCCCCATGACCAGACCGACCACGAAGACGATATGCAAACCCGAGATCGAAAGGATGTGCGCCAGACCCGCGTCGCGCATTGCCTGCGCCACGTCCTTGTCCACGGCCGATTGCTCGCCGGTCAGCAAGGCGGCCACGACGCCGCCTTCTCCTGGCGGCAGCGCCCTCATGATCCGATCCGTGACGTCAGCGCGCAAGGCGTCGATGGCGCGGACGAGGCCTGACGGCCTGCCTGGTTCGATCACCACCGCCGGCCCAAGGGCGTAGCCGACCGCGCCGAGTTGCAGGTACCACGCGACCCGCTGGAAATCGAAGGCACCAGGCACGGCCGGACCCGAAGGGGGCGAAAGATTGGCGAGGACGAGGATTCGGTCACCGACCGTAAGCGGCGGCGAGCCTCTGCTGAGCGACACTCGCAGCCGGACGGGCATCATCTCGGCCGGAGGAACGTTTCCGCCTTTCAGACGGACCGCTTCGAGGACCACCCGTTTGCCGTCCGGCAAACGCTGGATGTCGGCGATTCGCCCTTCGACATTGATGCTGAACAGCGGACGGCTGATGGTCGGCGCCGCAAGGTTCGAGGTGCGCCAGGTGATAAGTCCCAGCCCGAAGCCGGCCGCGACCAGACCGATGCAAAGCGCACGTGCCTTGCTTCCGGCGGGAGCCAGTGCGAATGCCAGACAGCCGCCGCCCGCGATCGTCGGTCCCAGCCAAAGAGCAGGTTCGCTCGGCAGCTCGAAATAGACCGCGATGCCCAGCCCCATCGCAACGGGCAGCCAGAGCACCCAGCGGCCGCGCTCGGCATCGAGCTGCTGCAGGAGCCAGAGGCGTACTCCCGTCATTTCCCCTCGTTTGACAGGTCATCCACGCTCCCCTACCTACCCCGCGCTTTCTGGCTCAATTGCGGCAGATCATGACCGTCGTCACACGCTTCGCCCCCTCGCCGACTGGCTATCTTCATATTGGCGGCGCCCGCACGGCGTTGTTCAATTGGCTGTTCGCCAGGCACCATGGCGGCAAGTACCTGCTGCGCATCGAAGATACCGACCGCGCCCGCTCCACGCAGCCGGCCATCGAGGCGATCCTCGACGGCCTGTCATGGCTCGGCCTCCAGTGGGACGGGGATGTCACTTACCAGTTCGCGCGAGCGGCCCGTCATGCCGAGGTGGCCAACCAGATGCTGGCTGAAGGCAAGGCCTATCATTGCTATGCCTCGCCGCAGGAACTCGACGAGATTCGCGCCGCCCAGAAGAAGGCCGGCATGCCGATACGCTATGATGGACGCTGGCGCGACCGCGACCCGAAGGACGCGCCCCCGGGGATTGCGCCGGTGGTGCGCTTGAAAGCACCGCAAAGCGGCAAGACCGTGATCCGCGACGCCGTGCAAGGCGAGGTCACGGTCGACAACGCCCAGCTCGACGACATGATCCTGCTACGCGCCGACGGCACACCGACCTACATGCTCGCGGTGGTGGTCGACGACCAGGATATGGGCGTCACCCACGTGATCCGTGGCGACGACCATCTCAACAACGCGTTCCGGCAGCTGCAGATCATCAGGGCAATGGAATGGCCCGAGCCGGTCTACGCCCACATCCCCCTGATCCACGGACCCGACGGCGCCAAGCTCAGCAAGCGGCATGGCGCGCTCGGCGTGGACGCCTATCGCGACATGGGCTTCCTCCCGGCCGCGCTTCGCAACTACCTGCTGCGGCTCGGCTGGGGGCACGGCGACGACGAGATCATCTCGACCGAGCAGGCGATCGAGTGGTTCGACCTGCCCGGAGTGGGTCGTGCCGCGTCGCGCTTCGATGCCGCCAAGCTGACCAACCTCAATGCGCACTACCTGCGCGAGATGCCCGACGCGGAGCTCGTGCCATTGGTGCTGCCGCATCTCGAGGCGAGGATCGGCGGCAGAGTCGATCCTGAAGGGGTGGCGCGCATCGAGCGCGGCATGAGCGGCGTGAAACAGCGATCACGCACCCTCGTCGAGCTCGCCGACAATCTGCTGTTCTATGCCCGCGATGGCGCACCCGAGATCGCGGACGACAAGGCGCGGGCGCAGCTTACCGTTGATGCCAAAGTACTGCTCGGCAAGCTCGCATCGGCGCTAGAGCGCGAGACAGATTGGAGCGAGCCGGCGATCGAAGCCGCGATCCGCAGCTTCGCCGATGCTCAGGGTGTGAAGCTCGGCCAGGTCGCCCAACCGCTCCGTGTGGCGCTCTCCGGCTCGACCGCCTCGCCCGGCATCTTCGAGGTCCTGTCGGTCCTCGGCCCAGGTGAGACAAGGCAGCGATTGCTGGCTGCTGCCGGATAGAGTCCGGCCGCATTCGCGCCGACAGCCGCGTCATGAGCAGGCGCGTCTGGATCTGGTCGCTGTCGCTCTCGGTTCCGAGGGGCGGCTCATTCTTCTTCGCCAAGGTAGCGCTCGACACGCTCGGGCCGCTCACCGTCGTGTTCTGCCGCGTGGCGCTGGCGTCGATCGCGCTCAACCTCTTGAGCCCGCTGCGCCGCGATGCGCCATGGCGCACATACTTCGCGATGGGCGCCTTGAACAACGTCGTGCCGTTCGCCCTGATCTTCTGGGGCCAGACGCACATAGCCTCGGGCCTGGTCTCGATCCTCAACGCCACCACACCCCTGTTCACGGTCCTTGTTGCTCACGCCCTTACCAATGACGAGAAGATGACGGGTGCGAAGGTCGCAGCCGTGCTGGCCGGGTTCGCCGGCGTCGCCGTTCTGATAGGGGCAGATGCCTTCGCCAGGCCGGCAGGCAACGGATGGGGACAGGTCGCGTGCCTTGCCGCGGCGCTCTCGTACGCGTTCGCCGGCATCTACGGCCGGCGCTTCCGTGCCATGGGCATCGCCCCGCTCGACGCCGCGGGCGGCCAGGTGACCGCGAGCAGCGTATTGATTCTTCCAATCATGATGATGGTGGAGCAGCCGTGGACGTTGGGAGCGCTACCGCCCGCCTCGACCTGGGCGGCCCTCGCCGGACTCGCCCTGCTCTCGACGGCGCTCGCTTATGTGCTTTATTTCCGCATTCTCGCCGCGGCCGGCGCGACCAACCTGCCGCTCGTGACCCTCCTGATCCCCGTGACGTCGATCCTGCTGGGCTCGTCGTTCCTTGACGAGCGACTGGAGGTTCGCCATCTCGCCGGCATGGCCATGATTGGCCTCGGGCTGGCTATCATCGACGGCCGGATCGCGCGTCTCATGCGCGCGGCGAAATAGCGGTCCGGCTGCACAATTGCGCCCTTCCGAGCGGCTTGTTAGGGTGTGTCCGAACCCGTCAAATCGATTCGAAAGAGTGTCCAATGGCAAAGTCGACCGCCACGCTGACCGACAACGAGACCGGCAAGTCCTACGACTTCCCCATCTTGCACGGCACGATTGGGCCGCGCCTGGTCGACATCCGAAAGATGTACGGCGAGTCTGGGATGTTCACCTACGATCCCGGCTTTACCTCGACTGGCTCCTGCGGGTCCAAGATCACTTACATCGACGGTGACGAAGGCGTCCTGCTCTATCGCGGCTACAACATCGCCGAGCTGGCCGAGCAGAGCGACTTCATGGAGTGCTGCTACCTGCTGATGAACGGCGAGTTGCCGACCAAGCCGCAGAAGGAAAAGTTCGTCCGGGACATCACCAACCACACGATGGTCCATGAACAGCTGATCCAGTTCTATCGCGGCTTCCGCCGCGATGCCCATCCGATGGCGGTATGCTGCGGCGTGGTCGGCGCGCTGTCGGCCTTCTATCACGACTCCCTCGATATCAACGACCCGTACCAGCGCATGGTGGCGTCCTATCGCCTGATCGCCAAGATGCCGACGATCGCCGCCATGGCCTACAAGTATTCGGTCGGCCAGCCGTTCGTTTATCCGAGCAACACTCTCTCTTACTCCGCCAACTTCCTGAAGATGATGTTCTCGGTTCCGGCCGAGGAGTATGTGGTCAACCCGATCGTTGAAAAGGCGATGGACCG
>JAHCJV010000007.1 GCA_026126105.1 Enhydrobacter sp. | reverse complement strand
CGCGATGTTCTTCACCGACTACTCGATGACACCGCAGGAACTCGCGGTGGAAGCAGAGGCCCGCGGATTCGACTCGGTCTGGTCGCCCGAGCACAGCCACATCCCCCTATCGCGCGAATCGCCTTTCCCCAGCGGCGGCGACCTGCCGAAGAAGTACTACGACGCGATGGATCCGTTCGTAGCGCTCATGGCGGCAGCGGCGGTGACCAAGACGATCCAGGTCGGAACCGGAGTCTGCCTCGTCGTGCAGCGCGATCCGATCCAGACGGCGAAGCTCGTCGCCTCGATCGACCAGCTCTCGAACGGACGTTTCCTGTTCGGCGTCGGCAACGGCTGGAACAAGGACGAGATGCGCAACCACGGCACGGTCTTCGAGACCCGCCACAAGCTCGCTCGCGAGCGGATCGAGGCGATGAAGGCGATCTGGGCGAAGTCGAAACCCGAGTACCATGGCGAGCTGGTCGACTTCGATCCGATGATGACGTGGCCCAAGCCGCTGCAGAAGCCGCACCCGCCGATCTTGGTCGGCGGCGCCTTTCCGTACGGCGCGCGGCGGGCCATCCGCTACGGCGACGGCTGGATGCCGCATCGCGCGCGGCCGCATTACCCCAATGTGCGCGACTTCCTCCCCGAGTTCCGCAAGATGGCGGTCGATGCCGGGCGCGATATCCCGGTCACGATCTGGGGCGCGAAGGATGAGGACATGCTGAAGCACGACCGCGATGCGGGCGTGGTGCGCGTGATCGTCAGCCTCGAATCGGCGAAGTCCGATGTGATTCTTCCCGAGCTCGACCGCTGGGCAAAGCTCGCTGACAAAGTGGCTACCTGAACAAATCTTCCGTCGCCGGACGTACCAGCTCGGACGCCGGATTGGCGGGGGCCTTCCAGGTGAGGCCTCGCACCAGCACCACCGGCTGCGCCTCGTCGCCCTGGCCCATCACCAGCGAGGCCGCCGCAGCAATCTCGTCGGCGAAGGCGCTGATGCTGACCTGCAGGATGCGGCCGAACAGGTCGGGATTGCCGCGCAGGTCGAGCATCGACGGCAGCCCGGCCGCGCCGATCGCGACGCCGGTCGTGCCGCGCCGCCAGGGACGGCCGAAGCTGTCGATGATCAGCAGCGCCGTCGCGCCGAGCCTGGCGCGCAACGCCTCGGCGCTGGCATCGGGATCGAGCGGCAGGAGCAACGCCCGCTCGATGCCATCCTGCGGCGCGACGTTCGACTGGTCGATCCCCGCATTGGCCATCACGAAGCCGCGCTTGTGCTCGACGATCAGCACGTTTGGACGTGAGCGCACGACGCGCACCGATTCCGACAGGATCAGCTCGACCAGCCGCGGGTCCTTCTGGACCTCCGCCCCGAGCTCGATCGCACGTTGCGACGGCGTGACGGAAGCGATCTCGACAATCCGGCCCTCGGCCTTGGAAACGATCTTCTGCGCCAGCACCAGCACGTCGCCGGGCCGCAACGCCAGCTCGCCCGTCAGCCGCTCCTCGATCAGCGCTGCGAGGTCGTCGCCGGCCTTCACCATCGGAATGCCGGGAACGGCCAGCAGCTCGACCTTCTGCATCAGCCGAACTTCTTGCGCATCTTCGGCGCGACCTGCTCGGAAAACAGCTTGAGGAAGCGCTCCTGGTCGGGACCCGGCGCATGGAACACGAGATGCTTGAAGCCCAGCCCGACATAGCCGCCGACCTTCTCGACGACCTCGTCGGGATCGTTCGACACGATCCAGCGGCTGGCGGCCCGCTCGACCGGCAGGGCATCGGCGAGCCGCTGCATCTCGACCGGATCCTCGACTGACATCTTCTCTTCGGGCGTGAGCGCCAGCGCCGCCCAGTGGCGCGTGTCGTCGAGCGCGCGCGCCTTGTCGGTATCGTACGACACCTTGATCTCGATCATGTTGTCGTACGGATGCTTCTTCGGCTCGGCGGCCTTGTCGATCCCTTCGGCGACGCTCGGCATCAGCGTCTGGGTGTAAAGATCCCACTTCTTGCCGCTGGTGCAGATGAAGCCGTCGCCGCTGCGGCCGGCATAGCGCGCCACGACGGCGCCCGCGGCGGCGACGTAGATCGGAATCTCCTGGTCCGGGCGGTCGTAGATCGTCGCCTTCTCGGTCTTGTAGTACTCGCCTTCGAAGGTCACCCGCTCCTCGCGCCACAGCTTGCGGATCAAGGTCACGGCCTCGCGCATGCGGGCGAACCGCTCCTTGAACTCCGGCCACGGCGCGCCGGTCGACGGCACCTCGTTCAGCCCCTCGCCCGTGCCGATGCCCAGGATCACGCGGCCCGGACACATCGCCCCCAGGGTGCCGAAGGCCTGCGCCACGATCGACGGATGATAGCGGAAGGTCGGCGTCAGCACGCTGGTGCCCAGGATCAGCTTCGTGGTCCGCGCGCCGACCGCGCCGAGCCAGACCAGCGAGGACGGCGCATGCCCGTCGACATGCTTCCACGGCTGGAAGTGATCGCTGACGAATGCCGAGTCGAGACCGACCTGCTCGGCCATGACGGCGAAGTCCAGGAGCTTCGAGGGCGCGAACTGTTCGGCCGACGCCTTGTATCCGAGCTTGAGCACGGTGCTGTTTCCTTATCCTGATGAGCGGAGATTCCTAGCACATGGGGGCACGAGGTCCACGCCGATCAGGTTCGCGAGGATGCAATGGCGCCAAGGTGCCCCTGGCCGTCTGCTCCACCTCTATCGCACAACGGCTCCGGCGGTTTGACTCGCCTCAGCTCGGTTGCAACCATCCTCTTCAATAAGGAGGGACGCGTATGGCCGGTGTGAACTGGACGGATTCCACCATCGAGGCGGCGGGCACGAATATTCACGTGTCGCGCGCCGGGCGGGGACGTCCGCTTCTGGTGCTGCATCATGAGACCGGCACGCTGGACCGTCTCCCCTTCTACGACGCGCTCGCCGCGCAGTACGACGTGCTGGTGCCGCATCACCCTGGCTACAGCCGCTCGCCGCGGCCCGACTGGATGCGCAGCGTGCGCGACATCGCCGTCGTCTATCGCGGGATGCTGAGCGAGCTGAAGGTTGCCAAGCCCGCCCTCGTCGGGCTGGGCTTCGGCGGCTGGATCGCGGCAGAGATGGCCAGCATGGCGCCGGCCGATCTCTCGCATCTCGTCCTGGTCGGCGCCATGGGTATCAAGCCGCCGCAGGGCGACATCCTCGATCTCGCGATCACCGGCTACATGGACTATGCGCGCGCCGGCTTCCACGATCAGAAGGTGTTCGACAAGGTCTACGGCGCGGAGCCGCCGATCGACCAGCTCGAGATGTGGGACATCTGCCGCGAGATGAGCTTTCGCATCGCCTGGAAGCCCTACATGTACAGCCAGACCCTCCCTCACCTGCTGGGCTCGGTGCGCGTGCCGGCGCTGGTCGTCTGGGGCGACGACGACAAGGTCGTGCCGCAGAGCGCCAGCGAGCGCTATCTCGCGGCACTGCCCAATGCCAAGCTCGAGGTCGTCAAAGCCTGCGGTCACTGCGTCGACATGGAGCAGCCCGAGGCGCTCGCCAAGCTCGTTACAACCTTCATCGGTCGGGAGTAGTCGCCATGCACCTGATGTATTTCACCGAGCAGCCCATGTCGGCCTACCCCGAGCAGGCCGGCCGCGACTTCGGCGCCACCGCGCTGATGTTCCCCAACACCAATTTCGATCCGAAAGAAGGCTCACGGCTCTACAACAACTACATCGAGCAATACATGCTGGCCGAGGAGGTCGGCGTCGACGGCATCATGCTGAACGAGCACCACAACGCGCCGTTCTGCATGCAGGCCAAGGCCAACATTTTTGCCGCGATCCTCGCCGGCATGACCGAGAAGGCGAAGATCGTCATGCTGGGCAACCCGCTGCCGCTCGCCGAGAACCCGGTGCGGCTCGCCGAAGAGCTCGCCATGATCGACATGATCTCCAAGGGCCGGCTGGTCTCGGGCTTCGTGCGCGGCGGCGGCCAGGAGCAGCTCGCCACCGGCGTCAATCCCGCCTTCAACCGCGAACGCTTCGAGGAAGCGCACGATCTCGTCGTCAAGGCGTGGACCCGGCCCGGACCGTTCCGCTTCGAGGGCACGCACTACCAGCACCGCGTCGTGAACCCGTGGGCGGTGCCGCTGCAGAAGCCCTATCCGCGCGTCTGGATCCCCGGCGTGATCAGCAAGGAGACGATCGTCTGGGCGGCGCAGCAGCGCTATCCCTACATCGCGCTCAACACCTCGATCGAGCAGACCAAGAAGATCTGGGAGCTGTACGACCAGGTGGCGCTGCAGAGCGGCTATGTTGGTGGCCCCGAGAATCGCGGCTACCTGATCCAGGTCCATATCTCGGACAACGAGGAGAAGGCGATCGAGAACGCCAGGCAGTTCCGCTGGATGCAGGGCGAGTTCACCGGCCTTGCCCATCCGGTGTGGAGCACGCCCTCAGGCTACGGCTCGCCGACGGCGCGTCGCGCCTTCGTCGAGTTCGCCTCGGGCCGCGCCAAGAACCCGCGCGGCGAGACCAGCTTCGAGCAGCAGATGGCCGACCTGCGCATCATCGCCGGCACGCCCAAGACCGTCGTCGCCAAGCTGAAGCGCATCCTCGAGGAGACGCGGCCGGGCATCCTGGCATTGTGGGGCAATGACGGCCGGGTCAGCCAGGAAGACTCGCTCACCTGCATCCGGCTGATGGGCCAGGAGGTCTTTCCGGCGATCCGCGAGATCGCGAAGGAGCTCGACCTCAAGAGCCCATTCGAATCGAACGCGCCGGTGCATCTGAAGTACTCGACCGACCTCAAGCAGACGGCTCAGGCCGCCGCGGAGTAACTGATGACCATGCAGCTCGGAGCCTCGCTCCCGGTCGGCGATATCGGGACTGGCCCCGTCGTCATCCGCGATTATGCACAGGCCGTCGAAGGGCTGGGCTACGATTTCCTCGTCGCCCCCGACCACGTGTTGGGCGCCGATCCGGACAAGATCCCGAACGGCGTGCGCATGGGGTCGAACGCCACGGCGTATCACGATCCGTTCGTGCTCTTCGCCTATCTGTCCGGCGTCACGCAGAAGCTCGGCTTCGCCGCCAGCGTCCTGATCCTGGCACAGCGCCAGGCGGCGCTGGTCGCCAAGCAGGCCGCCTGCCTCGACGAGCTGTGCGAGGGCCGCTTCCGCCTGGGTGTCGGCGTCGGCTGGAACGAGATCGAGTTCCAGGGGCTGGGTTACGACTTCCACACCCGCGGCAAGCGGTCCGAGGAGCAGGTGCGCTTCATGCAGGCGCTGTGGAAGGAGCCCGCGATCACCTTCAAGGGCCAATTCCACGAGCTGACCGATGGCGGCATCAATCCGCGGCCCAAGTCGGGCAAGGTGCCGGTCTGGTTCGGCGGCCACGCCGAGGCAACGCTCAAGCGCGTGGCGAAGTACGGCGACGGATTCATGCCCAACCGCTGGCCCCCAGGCGACGAAGCGCTTGCGGTCTTCGAGCGCCTGCGCGGCATGATCACGGCGGCGGGCCGCAATCCGTCTGATGTCGGCATCGACGTCTGGGTCTCGCCCGGAAAGGGCACGGAGGAAGACTGGCGCGGTGATATCGCCTTCTGGAAGAAGGCGGGCGCAACCCACATTACCGCCCATACAACTTTCGTTAGCGCCATCCACCAGCGCATCTCCGGCAAGAGCTACGACGACCACCTGAAGGCGATTACGCGCTATCGCGATGCCGTGAAGGACGTGCTGTGAAATTCACCCTGCACTTCGGCAACAATACCTTCCCGGACTTCCAAAGCGCTGTCCGCATGGCGAAGGCCGCCGAGGCAGCGGGCTTCGACTCGGTGGTCGCCGTCGACCATGTCGTGTTCCCGCACCGCTACACGTCCGTCTACCCCTACGCGCCGGGAGGACGGCTACCGGGCGGGCCGGGCTCGCCGCTGCCCGATCCGCTGATCTGGATGGCGGCGATGGCGGCGGTCACCACGACGTTGCGCTTCATGACAGGTGTGATCATCCTGCCGCTGCGCGATCCCTTCGTGCTGGCCAAGCAGGTGGCGACGCTCGATTCGATGAGCGGCGGACGGGTCGAGCTCGGCATCGGTGTCGGCTGGCTCAAGGAGGAGTTCTCGGCGATGGGCGTGCCGTTCGAGAAGCGCGGCAAGCGCTCGGACGAGTACATCGCCGTGATGCGCAAGCTATGGGCCGAGGACGGCGCAAGCTTCAAGGGCGAGTTCGTGTCGTTCGACGAGGTCAGCTCCAACCCCAAGCCGGTCAATCGCGCCGTCCCGATCGTGATCGGCGGCCATTCGGAAGCGGCCGCCAAGCGCGCCGGTCGGCTGGGCGACGGCTTCTTCCCCTCGATCGGCGCGCAGGTCGACACCGTCCCTCTGTTCGACGTGATGCGCCGCTCGGCCGAGGCCGCCGGCCGCGATCCGAAGGCGGTTGAGATCATGGCCGGCTGCCCCGACCTTCTGCCGGGCTCCGGCAAGGACCCGCGCCCCGCGATCGAGGAACGAGCCCGCCAAGGCGTCGGCCGCATCGTCCTCCCGCTCCCGCGCTTCCAGCCCGATCTGGAAGACAATCTCCGAAGCTTCGGCGAGACGATCATCCGACCTCATTCGACTTGACGAGGGGATTGCAACTCGGGGGACGGTCATCGTTGGACCGTCGGCCTCGAGGCTGCACTTCGTTCGTGACGGAATGAAATTGGACGAATGCCCTGTCTGTCGTCCTGAGCGCAGCGAAGGAATCACGCCAACCACGCGGCCCGTGTCTGATCGTATGGCGAGATCCTTCGCTTCGCTCAGGATGACAGGAACAAGTGCCTCTAGAGCAACGAAGAGCTGACTACAGCACCGTCTTCGCGAACCACTCGACCTGGTCCTCGTACTCGGCCATCGAGTCGGCGGGGATCATCAGGGCGCAGGCGTGGTCGACGCCGATTGCCTTGAGACCCTCGACTTTCTCCTTGATCAGGTCGGGAGAGCCGACGAGGTTTGCCACGATCTGCTTGGAGAGGTCGCGGCCAGTATACGCAAGCGACTTGCGGTGATGGACGAGACCGGATGCCATGTAGCGCGCCTCCGCCTCCTCCGCCGTCTTCGCGATGGTCACCGAGAACTGCGGCGCGATCTCGATCTCCTTCGGATCGCGGCCGAGTTCGGCGGCACGGTCCTTCAGGATCTTGATCCACTCGGCCAATTCAGGCCAAGGGCGCCAACCGGGCAGCCAGCCGGTGGCGAGGCGCGCGGTGCGCTCGATGGTCGGCTTGTTATGGCCACCGAGCCACAGCGCGAAGGGTTCGCGCTTCGGCTTGGGATACATCTCGATGTCCTTGACGGCGTAGTACTTGCCTTCGTGCGTGACCCGGCGCTCCGTGAACAGGCGCCGCATCAGCTCGAGGCCCTCGTCCATCATCTCGCCGCGCTGGGCCGTGGGCGCGAGCCGCGGCGCCCAGGCCGCGAACTCCTCGCGATAGGCGCCGATGCCCAGCGCCAGGATCAATCGGCCGTTCGAGAGTTGGTCGATAGTGGCCGCCGTCTTGGCCAGCCAGAACGGATCGCGCATCGGCTGCACGGCAAGCGCGGTGCCGACCTCGAGCGTCGTCGTCGCGGCGGCGCAGAAGGAGAGTACCGTCAGCAGCTCGTAAAAGTTGGGCGGCGAGTCGGGATAGAGCTCGCGCACGTAGTTCTGGCTCTGGATATGATCGTTGCCCCACACCGAGTGATAGCCGAGCTTCTCGCAGAGCTTGGCCATGCGTACGAAATCGGATGGATCGACGAAGGGGACGGGATACATCACCCCCTCGAAGCCGGTCGGCAGGCTGACGCTGAATTTCATGAGGTTGCGGCCTTCAGTGATTGCGCGATGGCCGACGCATCTTCCATGCCGCCGATGATCACCTCGTCGAGCCCGAAGGCGCGATACTCCTCGAGCTTCGCCTTGACCTCGGCCGGCGTGCCGCAGGCCGCGTGGCGACGCACGACGTCGTCGCTCACCAGGCGATCGACCTCGCTCCAGTTCTCCGCCGCGTAAGCCGCCGCCAGCGCCGTCTGGTCGAGGCTCGCGCCGCCCAAGCGGATATTCTCGGCGTGGTGTGCGCCGCGCAGCACGAAGGCGAGCGGCCGGCGAATCGACTCGGCCGGGCCAAGGCGCGTGTAGACGATGCCGGCGCGCAGAAAGGGTTGGCCCGACGGCGGCGCGGCATGATCCAGGCATGCCTTGACGAAAGGCGGCGACGTCGCTGCCGAGATCAACACGCCGTCGCTGTCGCGGCCGGCGCGCTTCAACATGGCGGGGCGCGAGGCGGCGATCACGATCGGGATGTTCCGCCCGCCGTTCGCCAGTCGCCGGCCGGAGACGTTGAAGGCCTGGCCCTTGAAGTCGGCCATCTCGCCGGCGAACAGCTGGCGGCAGATCTTCACCGCCTCGCCGATCGCTACCAGGGGTTTGGGCGAGTCGATGCCGGCCGCCTTGAGATCGGCTGGCGCACCTGCGCCGAGGCAGAGGATCACCCGGCCGGGGTACATCTCGTCGAGGCTTGCCGCCGCCATCGCGATGTAGACTGGGTGCGTCGAGTAGGGGCTCATCGCCATCAGGGCGATGCGGATTTTCTTGGTCGCCGCGAGCGCCAGCGCCGCGGTGGTCACCGGATCGCGCAAGAAGAGATGGCAGGCGATCCACAGGGTCGAGGCGCCGCCCTCCTCCGCCGCCTGCGCCTGCGCCGCGATGCCGGCGATCGGCGCGCGGCCGTCCATGGCGATGCCGAACTCAGCCATCGGTGAATCCATAGCTGTTCTTTAAAGCGTCCATCAGCTCGGGGAGACCGCCTTGGACGATCGGCGGCTCGGGCAGCGCCTGCTCGATCGGTCCCGGATCCTTCATGCCCGCCGCCGTCATCAACGCCACGCAGCGCTCGTGCGGCTTGATCGTGCCCTGCGCCCGCAGCCGCTCGATCGCGGCAAACGGCGCGGCGGACGAGGCTTCCGGCCAGAGGCCTTCCTTTGCAGCCAGTGTGAGCACCCAGCGGCGCAGCTCGTCGTCGCCGACCGTCACGGCAGCGCCATTCGACCGGCGCAGCACGTCGAGGCCCTGGACGGTGCCCTGCAGCGCCCCGATCGACGTCGCGATCGAAGGGGCATTGCGCGGCGATTCGGGCGGCATGGCGTCGCCGCCTTCCATCGCGGCGACAAGCGAGCCGGAGACTTCGGCGGCGACGAAACGCGGCGTGCGGTCGATCCAGCCCAGCGCCTTCAGCTCCTCGAACCCCTTCCACATGCCATATAGCGCATCGCCATAGCACACCGGCAGCACACACCAGTCGGGCGGCTGCCAGTCGAAGGCCTCGGCGACCTCGTAGGCGATGGTCTTGTAGCCTTCCATGCCATAGGGATTGCTGCCGACCACCGGCCCGAAGAACGGCGAGGTCGGATACCAGCCGAGCTCACGCACGCCGAGCGTTTGCAGCCGCCAGCGATCCATCCTGTCGATGACCTTGACCAGCATCGCGCCATAGGCCCGCATCTGCAGGACCAGCGGGCCGGCCGAGCTCGTGACCGTGAACACCACACACGGCAGTCCCGCCTTGGCAGCGTAAGCCGCTGCGGCGGCTCCCGCATTGCCCGAGGAACTCGAGACGACGACCTTGGCGCCGAAGCGCTTCGCCATGGTGACCGCCCCGGAGCCCAGCCGATCCTTGAACGACCAGGTCGGATTTCGCGATTCGTCCTTGATCCAGACATCGCCGAGGCCGAGCGACGGCGCCGGCAGGAGCGGCGTGTTGCCCTCGCCCAGAGTTACCGCCTCGGCGGCCAAGGCATGGAGGAAACCCTCCCAGCGCCACATCGAGCGGCGGTCGCGCCGTATGGACTCGCGATCCGTTCCGGTACCAGGAACAGTGTCGTAAAGCACATCAAGGTTGGAGGGTGCGCCACGAGCCCGGCAGGCGGGGCAGTCCTGGGCAAAATGGTCTACAGGAAAACGGGCACGGCAGCGGACGCACGCAAGCGCACTGGGAACAGGCATGTTGGCGACACGTTGGCTTTCCGCTGCACAGGCGTCAACCGCAGATGCTTCGCTGTACGCTGCGGCCTAAGATGGCTGCGCGCAGAAGCAGAAAAACCTCCGAGTGCCCGTGCGACCCTGTCGCCGCTGGCCAACATCTCCCGCAACGGTGAACTGACATGTCGACTCTCCTGCTCACCCATCCCGCCTGCCTCGGCCACGAGCCGGGGCCCCATCATCCCGAACGGCCCGATCGCCTGCGCGCGGTGCTGGCCGCGCTCGACAACGAGGCATTCGCCGGCCTCGCGCGCGCCGAGGCGCCGGCGGCAACCCGCGAGCAGCTCCTTCGGGTCCATCCAGAGAATTACGTGCAGGCCATGATCGGCGCCAAGCCGGTGCCGGGCGAGTACGCCATGATTGACGGCGACACGATCATGAGCAGCGGCAGCATCGACGCCGCCTTGCGCGCCGCCGGCGCGGTCGTCGCCGGCGTCGATGCCGTGATGGGCGGAAAAGTCGACACGGTCTTCGCCGCCATCCGCCCGCCCGGGCATCACGCAACGCCGGACGTGCCCGGCGGCTTCTGCCTGTTCAACAATGTCGCAATCGGCGCGCGCCATGCCCAGGCGAGGCACGGCATCGAGAAGGTCGCGATCCTCGATTTCGACGTTCATCACGGGCAAGGCACCCAAGCGGTGGTCGAACCCGACCCGTCGCTGTTCTATGGCTCGACCCACCAGTATCCACTTTACCCCGGCACCGGCCATGCCCGCGAACGGGGCGTTGAACACAACGTCGCCAACGTTCCGCTGCGGCCCAATAGCGGCAGCGCCCAGTTCCGACAAGCCTGGGGCGACATCATCCTGCCGCAGCTCGATCGCTTCACGCCGGAGTTGGTGATCGTCTCTGCCGGTTTCGACGGCCACAAAGTTGACCCGCTGGCCCAGCTCAATCTCGAAACTGAGGATTTCGCCTGGATTACCGCGGAGCTGCGGGCGATCGCCAAGCGCCATGCCAACGGCCGGCTGGTTTCGGCGCTGGAGGGCGGGTACGACCTCGACGCCCTGGCCGAGGCGACGACAGCGCATGTGCGGGCTTTGATGCGCTAGTGCAACACGAATGACTTTCTTGTCGTTCATGAAGGGCACCATCGTCGCGCCCTTTGATACGTCTTCCTGCCCTTCTCGTCACCTTCCTTGCCGTGCCGCTGTATTTCGTGCGCGCTGCCGGTACTGCACATGTCGTCGACGATTTCGAAGTCGAGACTCCTGGCACCTGCCGCCTAGCTAGAACTCTGGACAACGGTGTTCCTGCATGGCGACGGCTACGGCAGCGTCGCGCTCGCTTGCACGGCACTCAAAATGCCGTGGCTGGAGATGGGTACGGCCTACGCCCATTATCAGTATCGGTCGGGTGCGCCGCTGTTAGGGCCGTAGATAAAAGTGAACTTTCGCTCGGCGGACACGACGAATCTCGGGCTCGTGCTCGGCCTCAACGCGGCGGTGAACTCAAGAGTTGTGAATTCGCGCTGGACCAGATCCTGGCGCTCGTTACCGTCCGCTTCAACTTTCAATACCGCTGGAGCTATCTCGACTCCGTTCACAATCCGCATGCCGCTTCCTGCGGAGTCCAGTTCGAGGCCACGTTCTTCAGCGATTTCGTACTGATGGTCGAAGCCTTCGGCCGCAACCCCAGGGTAACCGGAAGCCGGATCGGCTTGTGCTACACCCCCGGACAGGGCGCCTCCGACTTCGACCTGTTAGTCGGCGCCCTTCTCGACCCGGTCGGAACGCGCTCAGCCACCATCGGAGTCACACTGCGATTCTAGCAAGTGCGCATGAGCTACCCGGTGCCCGATGCCTTCGGCGAGTGTCCCCCTTCGCGCCGCAATCATTCCATGCCGAGATAAATCCGCTGCACGTCGGGGTTATCGGCCATCGTCTGCGCCGGTCCTTCGAGCACTGTACGGCCGACCTGTAGCACGTATGCATATTCGGCGGCCTCGAGCGCCAGGTCGACCGACTGCTCGGCGAGCAGGATTGTCAGACCCTCTTTGTGGAGCGCGGCGAAGCTATCGTACATCGTGTCGACGATCGCGGGTGCAAGGCCCAGGCTCGGCTCGTCGAGCAGCAGCAGCTGCGGCTCGCTCATCAGCGCCCGGCCGACCGCCAGCATCTGGCGCTCGCCGCCGGACATCGTGCCGGCGCGCTGCAGGCGTCGCTCAGCGAGCCGTGGAAAGACGGCGTAGACGCGTTCGAGCAGCCGCGGGATGCGGCCCCGGTCGCCGAGCGGCGTGGCGCCCAGCATCAGGTTGTTCTCGACGCTCTGCTGGGTGAACAACCGCCAGCCTTCGGGTGACAGCGCCAGCCCTTTGCGCACGATCGCATAAGCCGGCTGGCCGGCGATGTTTTCGCCGCTGAAGGTGACACTGCCCTTCGACACCGCGGCGATGCCGGCGATGGCGTTGAGTGTCGTGGTCTTGCCCGCGCCGTTGGAGCCGAGCAGGGCCACGACAGAACCTTTGGGCACTTCGAGCGAGACGTCGGCCACACCGATCAGATCGCCGTACTTGACCTCGAGATGCTCGATCTTGAGCAGCACGGTCATGCGTGCCGTACCTTGCGGCGGCCGAGATAGGCCTCGATCACCGCGGGGTCGCTGGTGACCTCGCGCGGCGTGCCGCGGGCGATCTCGCGGCCCTGATGGAACACCACCACGCGACTAGCAAGGGAAACGATCACCTCCATGATGTGCTCGACGATCACGATGGTAATGCCGCCGCCATGGACGCGCTTCACCAACTCGATGGCGTCGCGCACCTCGGTCGGCGTCAGCCCGGCCATGGCCTCGTCGAGCAGCAAGGCCTTGGGCTCGGAGGCTAGCGCACGGGCGATCTCCAGCCGCTTGCGGCCGGGCGTGCCGAGGCTCCGAGCGGGCGTATCGATCAGAGGGCCGAGGCCGACCCGTTCCAGCACCTCGCGCGCCTTCGCGCGTGCGTCGCGCGCCTGGGGATGACGCAGCAAGGCGCCGATCATGGCGTTGTCGAGAACCGACATGGATTCAAAGGTAAGCGGGACCTGAAAAGTGCGGGCGAGCCCGAGTGCCGCGCGCGCCTCGGGCGGAAGGCGTGTGACGTCGGCGCCGGCAAAGGAGACGGTGCCGGACGTTACGGGAAGGTCGCCCGTAAGGCAGTTGAAGAAGGTCGACTTCCCCGCGCCGTTGGGCCCGATCAGGCCGAGGATGTCGCCTTCCTCGACCGATACGGAAGCGTCGTCGACCGCCTTGAAGGCGCCGAATGCCTTGACGACGTTTCTTGCGTCAATCAACACGGTTCACCTTGCGGCGATTGAGCAGCGACAGCAGTCCGCTCGGCAGGAAGCGGGCGATGATCACGATGATCGCGCCGTAGACCACGAAGGTGAGGCCGGCGCCCTGTCCGCCAAGCAGGCTGTTGGACAGCTCCTCGAGCGGCACCAGGATCAGTGCGCCGACCAGCGGCCCGAACAGCTGACCAGCGCCACCCAATGCGGCCATTACCACCATCTTGACCGAGATGAGGATGCCGAAGCCGGAGTCCGGATCGACAAAACCGAACATGCAGAGATAGAGGGAGCCCGCCAGCGCCGCGAACGCGCCGCTCAGCATGTAGGCATAGAGCTTGTAGCGGCCGGCCGAGACGCCGAGCGACCGTGCCGCCCGTTCGCTGTCCTTGATGGCGCGCAGATAGAAGCCCATGCGGCCGCGCTCGATAATCCAGGTCAGCAATAGCAGGAGCGAAAGCACGACGAGGAATATGTAGTAGAACGGCATGGCGGAGAGGAACGAGAGGTCGAACACCGTCCGGGGAATTGCCGGACCGCCCAGCCCCTGCGCGCCACCCAGGAACTCGCTGGTCGATGACAGCACTCTCACCAGCTCGCCGACAGCGATCGTCGCCATGCTGAAATAATGGCCCGAAAGGCGCAGCGTCGGCACCCCGATCACCGCGGCCAGCAGCACCGAAAGCGCCATGCCGAGCGGTGCGCCGGCGATCGGCGGCCAGCCGAGGTGGGTATAGACTACGACCGAGGAATAGGCGCCGAAGCCGAAGAAAACGGCGTGGCCGACCGAGACCTGGCCCGCATAACCGCCGACGATGTTCCAGGCCGAGGCGCCGATCGCGCCGAGCAGCACCAGCGCGCCCAGTCGTTCGTAGACTGGCAGGCTCTGGACCAGCAGCGGATAAACCAGCGCCAACGCCAACAGCGCGCCCGGGATCAGGAAGCGGTTCACGTCTTGCCCATCAATCCCTGAGGCCGGAACCACAGCACCAGCACGAACAGGATGTAGACGATCACGTCCTTGTAGACAGGTCCGATAAGATAGGCGGAGAGCGATTCGACGACGCCGATGATCAGACCCGCGACCAGCGCGCCCAGCACGCTGCCGAAGCCGCCAAATGAGACGGTGACGAACGCGAGGATCGCCAGCGTCTCGCCCACCGTCGGCGACGTGTAGAAGAAGTTGGCGATCAGCGCGCCGGCGATGCCGGTCGCGGCACCTGCCATGCCCCAAGCCAGCGCCTGCATGCGCTGCGGCCGGATTCCCATTAGCTGCGCCGCCGTCGCGTCCTCCGACACTGCGAGCATGCGGCTGCCGATGGCAGTGCGGGTCAGGATAAAGTGAAGCAGCAGCGTGATCCCCAGGCCCATGGCGCCCGCCAGCACACGCGAGCCCTCGAAGCGCAGCCCCATGAAAACGAACGAGCCGCCGACCAGAGTATCCGGCAGTGTCTTGAAGTTGGCGCCGAAGTACCAGAAGGCGGCATAGCGCAGGAACAGCGCGAGGCCGAACGTGCCCAGGATCTGGGCCAGCATGGGGCCCTTCATGATGTGGCGTACCAGCATGAAGTAGCTCAGCACGCCCAAGGTCGCGATCAGCATCGCCGCCACGGGAACGGCGGCGAACGGCCCGCCGCCCAGCGCCGTCCACACCATCACGGCGCTGTACATGCCGAGCATGACGAAATCGCCGTGCGCGAAGTTCACGACGTTCATCATGCCCCAGATCAGGGTGAGACCTGACGAGAACAGAGCATAGACCGCGCCGAGCAGCAGCCCCGACACGATCACCTGCACCAAAATCAGAGACACGCCGAGTGACTCACTTTTTCAGTCTTCCTGAGCGCAGCGAAGGACCTCACGCCAGCAGTGCAGCCTGCGTATGGTCGCCCGGCGAGATCCTTCGCTACGCTCAGGAGGACGACGGCAGGCGTAGCTGACATTGTACTGACGCCGCTCACCAACCCTTGTACGGCAGGATCACCTCTGCCGTGGCACGATCCTTGGGCGCGACGGTGACGTACTTGCCGCCACGCATTTGCGTCACGACGCTGGCAGCCTTGGTGTTCTGGCCCTTGTCGTCAAACTTCACGCCGTCATAGCCCGCGACCATCTGCTCGGCAGGCAAGTCGGTGGCCTTCAGGGCCGCCTGGATCTTGGCAGGCTCCGTCGAACCGGCGCGATTCAATGCGTCGGCCAGTACCATGAAGGCCTGCAGGCCGCGCACGGACACGTCGTCAAGCCCGTCGCCGCCGGTCTTCTTGACGTAAAGCTTGTTGAACAGATCGGGGACGCTGCCCGGCTTGCCCGCCGAGAAGGCCGAACGGTTGATCAGACCTTCGACCTCATTGCCGAGACTCTTCACGAAGGCCGGGTCGTTGAAGCCCGCATTGTCGGCGATCAGGATGCCCGGCTTCCAGTTCAGCTCCTTCATCGTCTTGGTGTAGAGGATCGCATCCGAGGTGTAGGAGATGAAGATCAACACGTCCGGGTTCTTCTCCTTGAGCTGCAGCACCTGCGGCTGCACGTCAGAGGAGTTGGCCGAGTAGGCGATCTTGGTGCCGACGTTGAAGCCGTCCTTCTTGAACTGGTCGATGATGACGCTGCCGACCGAGTTACCGTACTCGGTATTTTCGTGCACCAGCGCGATGTTGTCGGTCTTGCGACCCGCCGCCTTCTGCTCCTTGAGGAAGGCCGAATAGGCGCGCGCGAAATCGATCGCTACCGGAGTCACCCGGAAAAACCACTTGAAGCCGCGCTCGGTGAGGTTGGCCGCGACAGACTCGCCGTTGACGAACGGGATACCGTGCCGCTCCGCGATCGCCGAGGCAGTCAGCGTGATGCCCGACTGGTAAGCACCGATCAGCGCCGCCACCTTTTCCTCGGTGATCAGACGCAGCGCCTGGTTCTGCCCGGCGGCCGGCGTGCCCTGGTTGTCGGCGAAGACGAGCTGGATCTTGGCGTTCTTCAGCCCCGGCAGGCCGCCGCCCTTGGCCAACGGAATGAACTTGGCGAGATCGGCGTCACCATTGTTGATCACGTCAGCGCCGACCTCGAGGGCCATCTTGGAATAGTTGCCGGCGGTCGCCGAGTTCCCGCTCAGCGGATAGATGATGCCGATCTTGACCGTTGCGTCCTGAGCCATCGCAGGCCGCGCCAAGCCCGTCGCTAGGGCCACAGCACCCACCATCGTCGTCCGACGTGTCGTCTTGCTCATGCGCCTTCCCCAGAATGAAGCGTTATTGTTGCTGTCGAAAGATTGGCACGAGGCCGTGCGGTTTAGCAAACCCGGTAGCGTTCGACCGCCGCCGGATCGAGTTCGATGCCGAGCCCCGGACCCTCGGGCAGCAGCACGTGCCCGGCCTGGAGAGTGAATGGCTGCTTCAGGAGCTGGGTGCGCAAAGCGTTGTCGCTCATGTCGTATTCGAGCATCTGCGGCCACGGCGGGTGCGCAGTGTGCGGTCCAGGCGGCAAAGCCGAAATGAAGTGAAGGGCCGTGGCCAGCCCCACCGCGCCGCCCCAGACGTGCGGAGCGACCCGCAGGTTGGCTGCCTGAGCGAGGGTTGCGATGCGCTTGGCCTCGGTCAGGCCGCCGACGGTCGGGATCGAGGGCTGCACGATGTCGATGCAACGACCGTCGATCAGCGCACGGAAGTCTCGTACCGCGTGGTGCGCCTCGCCGGCCGCCAGCGGGATGGGCGAACGCGCCCGCAGCTCGGCATAGCCGGCGAGGTCGCCTGGCGGGAGCGGCTCCTCGATCCAGTGGATGCCGAACGGTTCGATCGCACGGGCGCACTCCAGCGCCACATCCGGCGTGTAGGCGCCGTTGATGTCGACCAGCAGAAGCTTGTCAGGACCGAGCGCCTCGCGGCTCTGGCGCACCCGCTCGACGTCGCTCCTGATGCCGCGGCCGATCTTTATCTTGGCGCCGGCATAAGGCTCAGCCGCCGCTTCGGCCAGCATGTGCGAGAGCTGGCGGTCGGGATCGTCGGAGAAGAAGCCGGTTGAGGCATAGGTCGGGATGCGCGTCGTGCCGCAACCGCCGATCAGGTCGCAGATCCGCACGCCGAAGCCGCGCGCGATGGCATCGAACAGCGCCACGTTGATCGCAGCCAGCGCCGCGGTAAGCTGGTTGCCGATGCCCAGGTGGTACATCGAGTTGCGGATGCGCGCTTCGATATGGTCGAAGTCGAACACGCTCCTGCCGGTGAACATCGGCTCTATCATGCGGAAGTACTCCCGCGTGACGAACGGATTGCCAAAGGCCTCTCCGATGCCCTTCACGCCCTGATCGGTCTCGACCTCGACAAGACCGCACTGTCGCCGATTGCCGCCGCCGCGCGACATGCCGTAGGCCTTTTCCAGCGCGAAGACATATTCGAGGCCGATGAAGGTGAGGCGGCGGATACTGGGCATGTCGGCATTCTTGCAGTAAGATACATGGAGGGGGAAGGTCGATGGTTCATCGCATGCTGTGCGGCTTGCTCGCTGCTGGCCTGCTGGTGGGCTGCAAGCAGGAAGCCGCCGTCGCGCCGCTCACGCGCGTGCGCACCGTCACGTCCGAGGTCCGGGAATTTTCGCCCCGTATCACTCTCACCGGCGTGATCGCTGCCCAGCTCCAGAGCGACGTTTCGTTCCGCGTCGCCGGCAAGATCAGCGAGCGGCTGGTCGATGTCGGAGATCATGTCACCGCGAACCAGCTCCTGGCGCGGCTCGATCCCGCGGATCAGCAAACCGACGTCGAGGCGGCGCAGGCGGGAGTCCAATCGGCCGAAGCGACTTTGCAGCAGGCGACGGGCAACCTGGAGCGGCAGAAGAACCTGCTGGCCACCGGCAACACGACGCGACGCGAACACGACCAGGCCGAAGCCTCGTATCGCACGGCCAGCGCCCAGCTCGATCAGGCCCGCGCTCAGCTTGCATCGGCCACCGACCAGCTCGGCTTCACCGAATTGCACGCCTCGGCCGACGGCATCATCGTCAAGCGCCTGGGCGAGGCAGGCCAGGTCGTGGCACAGGCGCAGCCTGTCTACGTGCTGGCTCATGACGGCGCTCGCGACGCAATATTCAACGTCTATGAATGGGCCATGGCCAACACGGAGTTGGAGCAAGGCCTCACGGTGTCGTTGGTCACCGATCCGGCAGTCAAGACGACAGGCCGCATGCGTGCCGTATCGCCGGCGGTGGATGCCAATACCATGACGGTGCAGATCAAGTTCGGGCTCGCCGAGAACCCGGCTGCCATGAATCTCGGCAGCCTGGTCAACGGCGTCGGACCGATGAAAGCGCGCCGGGCCAGCCTCCTTCCGTGGGAAGCGGTGTTCGAGCTAGACGGCAGGCCCGCCGTATGGGTCGTTGCGCCAGGCAGCAACACGGTGTCGCTCAAGCCCGTAGAGATCGACCGCTATAATCGGGACAGCATCGCGGTGAGCGGACTCGAGTCCGGCCTGAATGTTGTCGCGGCGGGTGGCCAGCTTCTGCGGCCAGGCCAGAAGGTCGAGATCGTGAAAGAGGGCAAGCCGTGAACGTGCCGCGTGCCGCCCTAGCCATCCTGCTCGCCATGTCGCTTTCAGCTTGCAAGGAGGAGGCGGAAGCACCGCCGCCGGTTCGACCGGTGCTGTGGGTCAAGGCGGAGGTCCGCACGACAGAGACACTCGGCCCGTTCGCCGGCAGCATCCAGCCGCGCTACAGCGCCGATTTCAGCTTTCGCCTGTTCGGCCGCATGCTGGCCCGAGCCGTCGATATCGGCGCGATCGTGCGCGAAGGCGACGAACTCGCCGTGCTCGATCCATCCGTTCAGACGATCCTTGTGCGCAACGCCGAAGCATCGGTTGCCAGCGCCGCCGCCCAACTCGCCAACGCCGCGAGCGAGGAGGCGCGGCAGCGGCCGCTCGCCGAGCGGAATATCACCCCCCAAGCACAGTTCGATCTCGTGGTGCAGAATCGCAAGACGGCCGCCGCCAATCTCGCGCGCGCAAAGACCTCGCTGCAGCGCGCCGAGGATCAGCTGTCCTATACACGGCTGCGCGCGGATTTCGATGGTGTGGTTACTGCGATCTATCGCGATGCCGGTCAGGTGGTAAACCCCGGCGAGAAGGTCCTGACGGTAGCGCGACCGGAGGTGCGCGAGGCGGTGATTGCCGTGCCGTCGGCGCTTGCCGATCAGCTGGTCGCGGGTGCGACGTTCGACACGGTGGTCGAGCTCGACCAGACAGTAAAGATGAAGGCGGCCGGAGTGCGCGGCGTCGACCCCGCAGCGGATTCGGCAACGCGCACCCGCACGGTCTACTACACGCTGACCGATCCACCCGCGGCGTTCAGACTCGGAACCACCGTCCAGGTGACCTTGAGCAAGCCGGTCTCGCCACGGATCGACCTGCCTGCAACGGCACTGCTGGAGCGGGGCGGCAAGACGCAGGTCTGGATCATTGATCCGGCGAAGAACACGGTCGCGCTGCGCAACGTCGCCGTCGTCTCCCGCAGCGACGGGTCGGTCTCCGTCACCGGCGTCGCGGCCGGCGATCAGGTGGTGACCGTGGGTGTTCACAGCCTTACGGCTGGCCAACCCGTGAAGCTTGCCGGCGAGAGCTCGACGTGACACGTTTCAATCTTTCCGAATGGGCACTCGGGCACCGCTCCTTCGTGTGGTACCTGATGCTGGCCGTCGTGCTGGCCGGAGGCCTGTCGTACCAGAATCTCGGCCGGGAGGAGGATCCAGCCTTCACGATCAAGACCATGATCGTGCAGGCCAACTGGCCGGGCGCTACGGTCGAAGACATGACCAACCAGGTCGCCGACCGTATCGAGCGGAAGCTGCAGGAGCTGGCGAGCCTCGACTACACCAAGAGCTACAGCACGCCCGGCCAGACGACGATCTTCGTCAACCTCAAGGATGCCACGCCCGGGCAGGACATTCCCGCGATTTGGGTACAGGTCCGCAACAAGGTGAACGACATCCGGACCGAGCTGCCGCAGGGTGTGCAGGGACCTTTCTTCAATGACCAGTTCGGCGACGTGTTTGGCAATATCTATGCCTTCACGGCCGACGGGCTGTCGTTCCGCCAGCTGCGCGACTACGCCGAGCGCACGCGCAGCGAGATCCTGAAGATCCCTGCCGCCGGCCGGGTCGAGCTGCTCGGCGTCCAGGACGAGGTGATCTACCTCGACTTCTCGACCCGGCAAGTCGCGGGGCTGGGAATCGACCAGCAGGCTGTGCTGCAAAGCCTGCAGGCGCAGAACGCCGTCTCGCCGTCCGGGGTGGTTCAGGCCGGGCCCCAGCGCGTGAGCCTGCGAGTGAGCGGCCAGTTCACGTCCGAGGAAAGCCTGCGCGCAATCAACATCCGGGTGCGCGACCGCTTTTTCCGACTGGCCGACGTCGCCACCATCACGCGCGGCTATGTCGATCCGCCGCAGCCGATGTTCCGCTTCAACGGCGAGCCGGCGATCGGCCTTGCCATCGGCATGAAGCCCAACGCCAACCTGATCCAGTTCGGCGAGGATTTGCGCGGACGGATGCGCGAGATCGTCTCCGAGCTGCCGATCGGCGTCGGCGTCCATCTGGTGTCGAACCAGCCAGCTGTGGTCGAGAAGGCGATCGGCGGATTCACACTGGCGCTGCTCGAGGCGGTGATCATCGTGCTCGGCGTGAGCTTCCTGAGCCTCGGCCTGCGCGCAGGGCTGGTCGTGGCCATTACCATCCCTCTGGTGCTCGCCGGCACCTTCGTGTTCATGGAATACGCGGGCATCGCGTTGCAGCGCATATCGCTCGGCGCGCTGATCATTGCGCTCGGCCTACTGGTCGACGACGCCATGATCTCGGTCGAGATGATGGTGGCGCGGCGCGAGGAAGGCGACACGCTCGAGAAGGCCGCAACCTTCGCCTACAGCTCAACCGCGTTTCCGATGCTGACCGGCACCCTGGTGACAGTGGCGGGCTTCGTGCCGATCGGGCTGAACGGCAGCTCGGCCGGCGAGTACACTTTCACGCTTTTTGCCGTGATTGCCGCTGCCCTGCTGATTTCCTGGATCGCGGCCGTGCTGTTCACACCGCTGCTCGGCGTCACGCTGCTGCCACGCACTGCCCGGTCTGGCGTCGAGGCGCCGTCCCGCCTCACGCCCGTCTTCAGGCGTCTGCTCCTGCCGGCAATGCGCTGGCGCTGGCTGACGATCGGGTTCGCGGCGGTTCTCTTCGTCCTCTCGGTCGCAGGCCTCCGCTTGGTGGAGAACCAGTTTTTCCCCGCCGCCGACCGGCCCGAGCTGCTGGTCGATGTGACTTTGCCACAGGATGCCTCGATCGCCGAGACCAGGGCGCAGATGGACCGTCTGGAGAAGACGCTGATCGCCGACAGTGACGTCGTGCGCTGGAGCTCCTATGTCGGCCGCGGCGCGGTGCGTTTTTATTTGCCGCTCGACGAGCAGCTCAGCAACCCGTTCTTCGGCCAAGCCGTGATCGTGGCCAAGGACTACGATGCCCGGATCCGGCTCACTGAGCGAATCCGGAAACTCGCGCGCGAAGACTTCATCGGCCTCGACATGTTCGCCCATCCGCTCGAGCTCGGGCCGCCGGTCGGCCGCCCGATCCAGTACCGCATCGGTGGGACCGACACACAGACTGTGCGCCGGCTGACGCAGCGGTTCGCCTCGCTCGTTGCTTCGAACCCACACATAGGCGGCATCGTCTACGACTGGAACGAGCCCGGGAAGGTGCTGAAGATCAACATCGATCAGGACCGCGCTCGCCAGCTCGGGGTCAGCTCTCAGGACATTGCCACCGTGCTGAACAACCTCGTCGGCGGTTCAGTGATCACCCAGGTCAAGGATAGCATCTACCTGATCGACGTGGTCGGCCGTGCGCGCGGCACCGAGCGGGTGGCGATCGAGACCTTCCAGGACCTGCAGCTCGCCGGCCGCCGTGGCGAGCTGGTGCCTCTGGCGGCATTCGGCACGGTCGAGTACGAACTCGAGCAGCCGCTGGTGTGGCGGCGCGACCGTCGCCCGACCATCACCCTGCAGGCGAGTGTCGTGGGTCCGCTCCAGCCGGCGACGATCGTCCGCGAGCTCGCCCCGGCCGTCGAGAAGTTCCGCGCCGAGCTGCCCCCGGGCTATACGATCGCGGTAGGTGGCACCGTCGAGGAGAGCGCCAAGGGTCAGGGGCCGATCGCCGAGGTCGTCCCGTTGATGCTGTTCCTGATGGCGACCGTGCTGATGCTGCAGCTGCAGAGCTTCCAGAAGCTCTTCCTGGTCGTGAGCGTCGCACCGCTTGGCCTGATCGGGGTAGTGGCGGCGTTGCTGATCACCGGTCAGCCGCTGGGATTCGTCGCCATCCTTGGCGTGCTGGCTCTGATCGGCATCATCATCCGCAACTCCGTGATCCTGATGACCCAGATCGACGCATTCCGCGCGCAGGGCCTTGCGCCATGGGAGGCCGTGGTCGAGGCTACACAACACCGATTGCGACCGATCCTGCTTACCGCTGCCGCCGCCAGCCTCGGCATGATCCCGATCGCCGCCGAGGTCTTCTGGAGCCCGATGGCCTTTGCCATGATCGGCGGCATCATCATAGCAACGATCCTGACCCTGCTCTTTCTGCCCGCGCTCTACGTTACCTGGTATCGCATCAAGGAACCACGAGGGACCGCGGGGCCCAGTTCGTAGCCGTCGCCCGGCTCCGGTCGGGACGACAGGTCTAGTCCTCTGGTACGCTACCTCCCGGCTTCGCAGACGCATGCGCAGGCCTGGGGGCCTACCGACCAATGAGTGGTAGGATGCTCACCAAAGCGAACTGGAGCGAACGTTCATGACTGCCATTCCCAAGACCTACCGCCGCGTCGTGCTGGTGAACCGTCCGCCGGGCGAGCCGGCCGAATCCGACTTCCGGGTCGAGGAGGTGGCGATGCCCGAGCCGAGGCATGGCGAGGTGCTGGTCAAGGTCGCCTATCTGTCGCTCGACCCCTACCAGCGCGGCCGCATGCGCGACGCGGCGTCCTATTCGGCGCCGGTCGGGCTGGGCGAGGTGATGACGGGCGGCACCGTCGGCGAGGTGGTCAAGTCGAACAATCCGCGCTTTGCCGTCGGCGACATCGTCGAGGACCGGCTGGGCTGGCAGGAGTACGCGATCGGCGGCGCGGCTTCGATGCGCAAGGTCGATCCATCTCTGGCGCCGATCTCGACCGCCAACGGCGTGCTCGGCATGCCCGGCATGACGGCTTATTTCGGCCTGCTCGAATGCGGCCAGCCGCAAGCCGGCGAGACCATCGTGGTGTCGGCGGCGTCCGGCGCAGTCGGCCAGGTGGTGGGCCAGATCGGCAAGATCATGGGCTGCCGGGTTGTCGGAATCGCCGGCGGCGGGAAGAAATGCGCCTTCGTGAAGGACGAGCTCGGCTTCGATGCCTGCATCGATTACAAGGCCGAGAAGGACCTCGACGCGGCGCTGCGGGCAGCGTGCCCCAACGGCATCGACGTGTATTTCGACAATGTCGGGGGCGACATTACCGACGCGGTCCTGCGCAACATCAACTTCTTCGCGCGCATCGCGTTGTGCGGCTCGATCTCGCAATACAACGCCACGGCGTCGATGGGTCCGCGCATGCTCGGCACCTTCGTCGGCAAGCGGGCGACGGCGCGCGGCTTCATCGTCACCGACTTTGCCGGCCGCTACGAGCCCGCCATGCGCCAGATGGGCGAGTGGATCAAGAGGGGCAGGCTCAAGTACCGCGAGGACATCGTCGAAGGCATCGACAGGGCACCTCGCGCCTTCATCGGGCTGCTGCGCGGCGAGAACTTCGGCAAGCTGCTCGTGAAGATGTAGGGCACGCCATGAGCTACGATGCGCCGTTCGCCGGCCTGAAGGTCGTCGATCTCAGCCAGGGGATAGCCGGACCCTATTGCGCCATGCTGCTCGCCCAGCACGGCGCCGACGTCATCAAGGTCGAAGGCATCGGCGATGGCGACTGGGCTCGCACGCTCGGCACGCACTACGGCAGCCATTCGGCCTTCTCGATCATTGGCAATCTGGGCAAGCGCAGCCTCTCCGTCGATCTCAAGACGGAGGCCGGCAAAGCCGTCGTGTGGCGGCTGCTGCAGGGCGCCGACGTCTTCCTCGAAGGGTTCCGGCCGGGCGTCATCAACCGGCTCGGCTTCGGCTACGAGGCCGTATCGGCACGCGAGCCGCGTATCCTCTACGTCTCGATCTCGGGATTCGGCCAGACCGGCCCACTCGCCTCCCAGCCGGCCATGGATCCGGTGCTCCAGGCCTACACCGGCATGATGAACGAGAACCGCGGCGAGGACGGTATTCCTCACCGCGTGCCGGTGATCGTGGTCGACATGTCGACGGCGCTCTACGCCTTCCAGGGTCTGTCCGCGGCGCTATACGCACGCCGCGACGAGCCGCGCGGTCGCTACATCGACGTCAGCCTGATGCAGGCGGCGACGGCGCTGCAGTCGATCCGGCTCATGGCCTGCCATCTCGAGGGCGGCTCGATGAGACCAGGGGGTGCACCGGCCGGCGTGTTCCAGACGGCGGACGGATGGATGTCGATCCTGGCAATGAACGACCGCGACTATCGTAGCCTGTGCGAAGCGATGGAACTGCCGGCGTTGGCGGAGGATCCGCGATTCGCTTCGCCACAACTGCGGCTCCAGAACGACGAGGCGCTCTACGCTGTCGTTCGACCGGCAATCGCCCGCCGTACATCGGCCGAGTGGGATACGCGTTTGACCAAGGCCAAGTTGATGCATGAGAAGCTGAACAGCTACGCCGACTTCCTCTCGCAGCCGCACGTCAAGGAAAGCGGCCTGATCCAATGGCTGGCCCAAGCAGGTCTCGATCAGCCCGTTCCCGTTCCTGCCCTGCCCGGCATGCTGCCGCAGGGAAACGGAACGCCGCGCGGCACCGCGCCGGTGCCGGGTCAGCACACGCGGGCGATCTTGCTGGAACACGGCTACGGCCGCGCGGAGATCGATGCTCTGCTCGCTCAAGGCGTCGTCGCCGCCGCCGCATGATCACGCTGATCGATCCTTCAAGATTCCGTCGCACCCCCTGGAAGAATGGCGGCGGCATAACCGTCGATATCGCCGAGCAGGGTGACGTCTGGCGGTTCGGCCGCACGCCCATTACGGAATCTGGACCATTCTCCGACTATACAGGCTTCGATCGGCTGCAAGTCCTGGTCGCGGGCCGTGGCCTGGTGCTCGAGACGCCGGAGGGCGAACTAGACCTTCGAACACCCTTCAAGCCGGTGCACTTCAGCGGCGACACTGCCGTGACCAGCCGGCTCGAAGCAGGGCCCGTCGAAGTCGTCAACCTGATCGGCGACCGCACCACGGTCAGGCTCGCCCTCGCCGTGCTGGGCGAGGGCAGCACCCTCGGGGTCGACGCGGGAACGCACCTTGTCTACACACCCCAAGGTGCCGCCACATTGGAGATCGACGGCAAGCCGGAGGAACTGGCGCTCGATCACTGTCTGCGCATCGAGGCATCGGGTCCGACGATGATCGCCTGCACGGGCGGAATATTCTTGCTGGGGAGCGTGACATGCGTATAGCGGTCGTAGGCGCGGGTGGCGTCGGCGGCGCGTTCGGGGCGGCGATGGCGAAGGCCGGAGCGGACGTAACCTTCATCGCGCGCGGCCCGCATCTGGCGGCCATGAAGGACAAGGGCTTGCGTGTCGAGGGCGGGCGCGGCGAAACCCACCTCGTGCCGACCCAGGCTACCGACGACCCCAGGACTGTCGGAGCCGTCGACTTCGTCCTTTTTTGCGTCAAGCTGTGGGACGTCGAAAGCGCCGGCGAGCACATCAGGCCGCTGGTCGGGCCAGGCACCGCCGTGATCCCGCTGCAGAACGGCATCGACGCGCCCGAGCGGCTGCTGCCGATACTCGGACCGGACGCCGTAATGGGCGGTGTCGCGCAGATCAGCGCATCGATCGTCGAGCCCGGCGTTATCCGGCAGGTCGGCACGTTCATGCGCATGCTGTTCGGCGAGCTCGACGGCAGTCACAGCCGGCGCGGCGAGGACCTTCTCGCACTCTGTCGCAAGGCCGGTTTCGACGTGACGCTCAGCGAGGAAATCGTGACCGAGCTCTGGATGAAATTCATCCTGCTCGCGACCAACGCCAGCCTGTTGGCCCTGGTTCGCCAGCCGATCGGCAAGGTGCGCGACGATCCCGATCTCAAGCAGCAATGGGCCGCCGCGTACAACGAGGTGATCGCTGTGGGCAAGGCTCGTGGCGTACGGTTGCCGGCCGATGCACTCGAGCGAATGCTGGCGTTCAATGACGGGGCGCCGCCGGCGATGAAGCCGTCGATGGCACTCGACCTCGAGCGCGGCAACCGCATCGAGCTGCCTTGGCTCGGCGGAAAGGTCGTCGAGCTCGGCCGCCAGCTCGGCGTGCCGACGCCCTGCCACGCGCTGATGTACGCGGCCCTCAAGCCCTATGTGATGGGAACGCCGGGATGATGAGGCTTATGCTGGTTCCGCTCTTGCTGCTTGCCGGTGCCGGCTCTGCATCGGCCGAGACCCTGAAGATCTTCACGGCCGCCGCGTTCAAGCCTGTGGTGCTCGACCTGATCCCGGACTTCGAGAAGCAGACTGGCCACAAGGTCACGGTGATCAATGACACGGCCGGGGCGCTCAACCAGCGTATCCGCACCGGCGAACCTTTCGACATAGTGATCGCACCGACAACGACTCTCGAGCCGCTGGCGGCCGAAGGCAAGGTGGTCGACGAGTCCGTGACTCCCTTCGGCAAGGTCGGAATCGGCATTGCCGTGTCGCTGAGCGCACGGCAGCCCAATATAGGCAGTGTCGAGGGGTTGCGTCGCACCTTGCTCGATGCCCGCACCGTCGCCTATGTGAATCCCGCGTCAGGCGGCACCAGTGGTATCTATGTCGAACGCATGTTCCAGTCGATGGGGATACTTTCCGAAATGCGCAGGAAGGCTGTGCTGGCGACCGGCGGACTCGCGGGCCAGAAGGTGGCGCGCGGAGAGGCCGAGATCGCGCTGCAACAGGCCAGCGAGTTGCGCCTGGTCCCGTCGATTCGCTTCGCAGGCATGCTGCCCGAGGGTGTGCAGAACTGGACCGTCTATGCCGGCGCCATGAGCCCGGCGGCTCGAAACAAGGACTCCGCGCTGACCTTGATGTCCATCCTGGCCGATCCGAGCATAGACCCGATCCTGAAACGGCGGGGGCTCGAGCCGCCCTATTAGCTAGCCCTTCTTCAGCTCGGCCACCGCCTCGGTCCAGGCGCCGATCGTGTGGTCGATGTCGGCACGGGTGTGGGCCAGGCTGACATAATACTTGCTCTCGCCCTTCATGATGCCGCGCTCGCGCAGCAGCTTGTTGAAGCGTGTAGCGATCGTCTTGTCCGCCTTCAGCGTGTCGCGGTAATCTCTCGCTGGCTGGTTGGTGAACAGCACGTCGAAGAGGGGAGGTTCGCCAATCACCTGCGCCCCAATGCCAGCTTTCTTCAGCAGACCGTCCAAGGCTCCCATCAGTTCGCGCCCGGTGGCGAAAACCTGTTCGTATGCGCCCGGACGCTTCAGCACCTCGAGGGTCGCAAGGCCCGCGATCGAGGCCACCGGGTTGCCCGACAGCGTACCGACCTGGAACAGGAAATCCTCGTCGGCCATCGCGAGCCGGTCGAAATGCGCCATGATGTCGGCGCGCCCGGCGATCGCCGCGAGCGCAAAGCCGCCGCCGACGATCTTGCCCAAGGTGCACAGGTCCGGCGTGACGCCATAATATTCCTGCGCACCGCCGTAGGCGAAACGGAAGCCGGTCACCACCTCGTCGAAGATCAGCGGGATGCCATGCTCCTGCGTTACCTTCCGCAGGCCCTGCAGGAAGCCGGGCTTGGGCGGCAGCAGGCGCTGGAACGGCTCGACGATCACGCCGGCAAGCTCGTCCTTATGTTCCTTGATCAGGCTCTCGACCATTTCGAGATCGTTGAAAGCCGCGACCAGCATCTCATCGGCCACAGATTTGGGAATGCCAGCAGAATCGGGAATAGCGCGCGGGAAGTTGCCCGGGTTCTTCGGGGCGAGCGACATCAGGGCGTAGTCGCTCATGCCGTGATAGCCGCCCTCGAACTTCAGGATCTTGTCCCGCTTCCTGAACGCCCGCGCGGCTCGCATCGCATACAGGTCGGCTTCGGTGCCGGAGCAGACGAAGCGCACCTGGTCGGCGCAGGGCACGGCGTCCACGATCGCCTTGGCAAGCGCAATGCCGTGACGGTTATTGCCGAAGTACGTCGTGCCGAGCGGCAGCTGTTCTTGCACCGCCGCGGTCACCTCCGGGTGGGCATGGCCGATGAACATCGGGCCCGAGCCCAGCAGGAAGTCGACATATTCCTTGCCGTGCTCGTCCCAGATCCGACCCCCCTTGCCCGATCGCAGCACGACCTCCGCCGGCATGTTGCCGAAGCTGCCGCCTGGCAGGACGCGTCTGGCTACTTCCAGGAGGTCATCGGTGGGGTCGAGAGCGGTCTGGCTGGCCATGTGTTGCTCCTACTCGATGGGGACGAAGATAGAATGGCGCATCTTGCCTTCGATCGCCTTCGAGAAATGCCCCTTGCCGTGGGTATCCTCGACCAGCAGGACCTCGCCCGCTCCGATGATGCGGGTCTCGCCGTCGCTTGCCTGGATCGACACGCCGCCATCGAGATTTATGATGTACTGCCGTCGCGGCGCGGGGTGCCAGGCGTAGTCATAGGTGCCGGGGGTCTCGCGGAAGATGATGCCCGTCGCGGGGAAGGTGGCCGAAGTCTTGCCGCCGGGACCTTCGTTCTTCCACTCGACCTCGATGTCGCGGAAATGGGTCTCGCCCTGAGCGTCGACATAGAGATTATGGATGCGCATGAAATATCTCCCGCTTGTCGTTTCCTGAGGGGAGCTTAGAACGAGAGCATGAGGGCCGTCACACCCTATCCCGCGTGGTGACGTTATGCCCTGTTTCGTTGGGTTTCCCGCGCGCCGCCGTCACTCGCCGTGACGTCGAATACCGGGCTATAACTGATAGTCCGGTGCCAATTCCGGTGCCAACCGGCGCGCGGCGCTTGATGGAAACCGATGAGGCCAGCCCAATGCCTGTGCACGTCCAAGAGGAGCAGGTCGCGTTCTATTTCGAACTCGGCATTGCCATATCTCAGTGGGCCCATCTTGAAAGGTCCCTTTGCGAAGTCGCAACGTTTTGCTTCGCGCGTGCACCCGCGACGTTCACTTTGGAGAGCTACGCCGATCACTACGATGCGTTTTTCTCGATTGAGAATTTCAGGTCAAAGATCAGCTACACCGATTCTGTCTTCCAGCGTAGGTTTGGAGAGTCCGTGCACGCCGCCGACTGGAAGCAGATCAAGACCTCGCTCGGCAAGCGCGCCGCTATCAGGAACCGCTTGGCTCACAACCCGATGCTTGGAATATACGGCGCGCCTGAAGGCCGACGGTATTGCATAGTGAGCCGGCAGATCGACGTCGGGATGGCTCCCAAGCAACCGGCGGGCGCCCTGTTCTTGGAGGATATTGTCAGGCATCGCCTCAGGTTCTTCGCCTTGAATGTGCGGCTGCGGCGGTTCTACGACAGGCTCAGAGGCCGTGATTCCCTGTTCGACGCTGAATCTGAGCAGCCGAGAGACCCGCCGCCTCTTCGTCAAATCGTCGATCAGATATTTGACCTGCCTTATCGCCGCGCATCGCCCGCCCAGGCGGAGGATACGGAGTAGACGTAGGGCGGGGCCATTCGGTGGGCACTCAACCGGGGCGACCCTCGCCGCCCCGGCTGCCGCGGCGGTCAGAGCCGCACGAATGCGCCGAGCGCTTCCGACGGCGTCGGCTCGGGAAGATGCCGGCGCGCATCGCGTCTCCGACGAAGCGCGGCAAGCGCGTCGACGATGATGTCGTCGTCGAGGCCGGATCGATCCCAACTGTCGGGCTTCACCTCGTCCCATTCGCGCGTGCCGTCTTCCTCGTCCGGCTCCCCTTCCTCGAGATCGGGCTCGCTGCCATAGCTGCCGGCGGCCCATCGGGATTGATCCATATCGGGGCCACTCCCGAGCGACGCCTCGCCGCTGATGCCGTCATCTTCGCGATCAGCGCCGTCCTCGAGATCCTCGCGATCGGCTTCAAAGGTCGCCATCAGCTCGAGCATCCATCGCTCCACCGGGATCAGCAGCCAGTGCACGGTCTCCGTTTTCAGGGCGGTGCGCACAAAGGCGCCGCCCGGGTCGGGTTGATGCAGCGACACGGCGCCGACTTCGTGCGAGATCCCGCCAGGGGTGGTGACGTCGAGCAAGTCGGCCCGGTCGATGATCGCGCGGAGCAGGCGCCGCTCCTTGCTGTCGAGGTCACGCAGCACCGGGCCGCCGCACCGGAAGTCGGCTTCCTTGACGATCGCGCCCCGTGGCTTCGGGTGCGGGGTCGCGGCGCGGATGGCGGCAGGCGTCCAACGTCGTTGTCTGGTCGGCAGTTTGGCGATTGTCGTCATGGTGTTGGCTCACTGGAAAAACGGCCTCTCACAGCCGTCGCCGGTGGCAGACCGGCAGCCGGGGGGTGAGAACCTGCCAGTGAGACAAGTCGACACGCTTTTACGGTTTCCCGCTGGACATGGCGCGCCGCCCCCGGCCTAATGGTCGGAGTGGAGCGCGCCCGCCAAGGCGCCTCGCAAATGCGACGAACGTAGCCCGCCAAGGCACGAACGCCGCGGGCTTAGCCTACCGTCGCCAAACGGTAGGCTTGCCTCACTGGTCCGGGTTCTCACACCCGCCGGACACGATACGCTCAATTTCCCGCGCATCAAGCCCACCGTCGCCAAACGGTGAGAGCTTGCGCGCGCCGTGGCGGCCGCCGAGAGCCGGCGCTACCGTGGATCTCGCATATAGCGCTTGCGGAGAGGACACATGAAAGCCGCCGATACATTGATCGCCTGGACGGACTTCACGGACGTGTCTGGGAAAGTGCCCCCGGGGAGCATCGCGGTCGGACCACTGCTGAGGGACGGTGAGGGTGATTGGACGGATTCCTACGGCTACACAGGTGGAGCCGCGCACGTTCACCGGCGGTCCCTATCGGATACAGAACAGGCGACGGCGGTGTTTCAAGACTACTACATGCTCGTCTACTCGTATGGCCTGCATCCCTACGTCGTGCATCGGGCCTTCCTTCACATCGACGAATACCAAGAATTCATCAAGTCTATGGGCGCCGGTCCGGATCTCGGGGAGCTAGGCCATGATCCAAGCATCATGCACGGCAGATCAGTGGCCTATCCGCTGCCTAGCGTAAGCGAGCGTCACATTGGGCGCTCCTTTCATTTCTGGCCTGCCGCAAGCTGACATGCCATCCCGACACCGAAGTCGCCGCCAGCCCCGGAAATCTGCCCGCTGGACGCGTTCGGCCGCTTCCGGCCCCGTGTGTGTGCCGCCGCCAGGCGCCGTGATGTGCTGGCGGGCGCGCGCATCTTTGGCGAGGTTCTTGTCTATACCGACCTCGGCAAGGGTGGGCGGACTGTTAAAAGCCGGGGTGGCAGATACCCCAGCTTTTCCGCGACCAGGGCCCGGCGCGTTCTTCGCCATGCCAACCGTCGCCTTCTGCTCCGCCATGATCTGCCCGAGCCGACGTTCGGCATCGCCAAGGCCAGAAATCTGCCCGTACAGCGCCTCCGTCAGGAGCGGCCCCGAACAGCGGGCCAGGGCGAGACCGCGCTACAGCGCCAAATTCGCCAGGGCAGGCGGCGGATTTCCGCTGCCAGGGCATGGCCGACCCGCGCCAGGCTCACCCTTCGTCGTTTGCCGCCGGCGCCTTCGCGTCGCGGATCGCGCGTCCAAGCTTGAGCGCCTTCGTCGCGAAACTTTCGAGGATTGATCGCATGTGGCGCTGACGCTCCACCAGGAACTCGATCTCGTCAGGATCGCCCGTCGGCGGGCCGCGCATGTTGTCGGCGGTCCGCCTGATCTCGTCGGCCAGGTTCTCCTCGAACTCTTCCGAGCCGGATCCCGCTACCCAATTGGCGTAAAGGCGCGTGAGCAGCATTTCCTGCACCTCGAGCCGCGCCAGCAACTCCGGGATGATCGAATCGACGTCATACTTCTCGTTTGGCATCTTCGCTCCTATCGGCCTACCGGTTGCACACCGTAGCGGCCCTCAATCGTCTTGCCGAGCGCGCCCTGGCCACGGGACATGCGGCCGGCGATCTTGGATTCGACGGCCTCGACGATGACCTCGATTTGCATCCCACCGCCGGGGCTGCGGCTCTCTTTCGTCCGGGCTTGCGTGCCGTCGGCGTTGTTGTTGACGATGACCACCGTGCCACCACCGCCGACTCCCGAGGCCTCGACGCCGAGCCGGCCGCCGCGGCCGCGGCGCAACGGCAGGATGCCTTCCTCGCCGGCCTCGCCCATGATCCCGGTTCGGCCGCCCGACATGGCGAAGCGGGTCGGACCGGTGACGATGCCACCGTTCGCAAAGGCGATCTCGTGGCCACGATGGAAGGCGGCGCCGTTGGCATAGATGCCACCGATGCCGGACAGCATGCCGCCGCCGAAGCCACCGCTCCCGAAACCGCCACCGCCGCCGAAGATGCTGCCGACGATGCTGATCAGGCCGCCGAGGAAGCCGCCGCCACCACCACCGAATCCACCGCCACCACCGCTGAAGGCCGCCTGAAACAGCCGTTCCGCCGCCATTTCGATCAGCTTGTTGGCGATCTTGTTCAAAGCGTTCATTGCCGCGTTACCGAAGGCATCCCAAAGGGACTGACCCTGCTGCAGCCCGGAAACGATGTCGGTAAACAGTCCGGTGAAGGTCTCCCGCGCAAGGTTGGCCCATTCGGTCATGACGCGGGTTTGCTCGGCACTGGCCGCCATCTGGGCGGCATGGCCAGCGAGCGCCTGCTTGTCCTGTTCGGTCAGGGCGATGCCCTGGCTCTTGGCCTGGTTGAGCATCTCGTGTTCCAGGCGCAGTGCCATTGCGGCTTCACTGGAGAGGAACAGGGAATCGCGCTCGACCTGCTGCTCGCTGAGGAAGATCTCGGCGTTGAGGTTCGCCTCCTTCATGAAATCGGCGAGCCGCCTTGCAGCCTCCGCGGCCGCGTCGATTTCCTTAGGCGCGGCCGCGGCGCCCTTCGTCTTTGACGTGGTGACAAGACCTGAGAGAGCCGTAACTGGCGCGTTCTTCGCCGGCAGGCCATCTTCGAACAGCCGCTGGCGATCGGCCTCGTATTGCGTCTGCGCTGCCGCGGCGCGTGCTGCCGCCGTCTGTTGGTCGACGAACGCACGCTGCCGCGCGATCTGGTCGTTGAGCGTGTTGGCCGCGACACCCGTCGCGCTGCCGCGCATCTTCTCCAGATCCGAAAGCCGCTTCTGTGCCTCCCCGGCCAGCCTATCTGCTTTCTCGCTCGGCGACTCCAGGCGCATCGCGCCCATGGTGCCGCCCTTGCCGAAGATGGCGTCGAGGCGGTCCCACATCGAGGCATCTTTGGGCAGCGCGGCGAGCGCGGCGTTGGCGCGCTCGGTATTGGCCGCAAGCGTTTCCATGACGCCAGCGATGCCGCCGATACCCTTCGCGATGAGGGACGACACGCCGAGCAGCTTGTCGCCGGCGCCGATGAGCTTGGTCCAGCTCGTCTCGAGGTTCGTGCTGGCCTGCGCCACCGTCAGCGCCATGCCTTCGGCCTGCTTGCGGGTTTCCTCGAATCCCTTGAGCAAGCCGGCGAAGAACTCCTGCGACGTGATCTGCCCGTCGGCCACAGCCGCACGCAGCTTGGCAACGCTCCCACCCATTCCGTCGATGCCGCGCGCCGCGGCCTGTGCAATCGGATAGGCACCTTCAAGGATCGAGTTGAACTCTTCCGCGCGGATGATGCCCGAGCCGAGGGCCTGCGAGAGTTGGAGCAATGCGCCGGATGCCGCTTGCGTCGAGCCGCCCTGCAGGCGTAGCGCCGCCGTCACGCCGTCAGTGAATTCGAGCAGCTTGGACTGGTCTGCACCAAGCTCACCCGCCGCCATCGACGCGCGGCTGTAGAGCGTGGCAAGCGCTTCGATCTCGACGCCGTTTTTCTGCGCCGATGCGAAGAGGCGGTCTTGCACTTCGGCCATCGCGCCGGCCTCGACGCCGGCCACCTTGAGCGTGTTCTGAAACCGCGTGTAGGCTTCGGCTGCGCCCAATATGGACTGAACGCCGATGGCGGCGCCGGCCGCCGCCGCGAGCCCCGCGACGGAACCGCCGATGAGCGGGATGCCGCCGCCACCCTTGCCGGAGCCGGCGAGAAGCATCGCCCGCTGCCGGGCCGCATTGTTCGCTTCGATCGCCGCGCGCTGCGCCTGAAGGGCAGCAACCGACGCCATGATCGCCTTGCCTTCGGCAGACGCCGCAGAGACACCGGCACGCTGGAGCGCGGCGTATTTGGCTTGCTCCGCAGCGGTGCGGGTCAGCTGTTGGCGCTCGAATTCCAACGAGCGGATGGTCCCCTGTACGCGTCTTGCAAAGTCTTCAGTAGACCGGCCGGCGGCACTCTGTGCCAGGCCCCATCTCTGCGCGGCTCGCTCGGCGGCAGTGGCGGCAGTGTCGAGCTTCTTGAGCTCGACGGTGGCCTGCTTGAGGGAATCGGTGCGGGCCTCGAAATTGAGCGCGGCGACTTCGGGCATTGGATTACCTCTTGCTCTGCGCGGCTTCTTTGACGATGAACGGCCACCGCTGGGCTGCCAGGCGTGCGAAACCGAACTCCGCTTCCGCCTTGTGCGCATACGGCGCGCGGAAGCCGATGTAGACCGTCTCGCCGATCTCGACATTGGCGATGGCGTTGTTCACAGCGTCGGACGGGTCGCGGAACTTCTTCGTAATGAAATTGTAGGTTACCGGCGCGAACGACACCGCGACAGAGTTGCGGAGGCTGCCGGTTTCAACCGGCATGTGGCCGCCTTCAGACTGCGGACGGGTGGCCTCTTCGATCAGCCGGCGAAGAGCCGAATGCACGATGCGGGTTTGTTCGATCTCGGTCTTGCGCACCCAATCGGAGACGGCGGCGCTGAATTTCCCTGCCATCATGCGGCTCCTTCAAGGGCCGTGACTTGATGCACGGGCCCGCGCGAGGCTGGCGTTTCAGTCGTGGAGGTGTGGGCCGCCAGCTGCTGCTTTTTGGCTTCGTGGTGCGCTCTCGCCTTCCGCCGCGCCTTTTCGGCGCGGCAATCCTCGCTGCAGGTCATCGCAGTGCGCGCCCGGCCTTGGAATGTGCCGCTGCAGATTACGCATCGGCGCGTGTAATCGGGCTGGGCAGGCCGGCCATGGCGCACGCGCTCGCACCGGAGTTTGCCTTCGGCGGCGCATCTGTCGCTGCAAAACTGGGAGGTGGAGCGAGGATGCGGATGGTAGTCTGTTCCGCAGATATCGCACGCGCGGGAAGCGCGGGGATGGTAGCACTGCGCTTCGCGACAGGCTTGGCTGCAATAGCGGTCGGACCTCGCCTGATGAGCGATGAGCCGGTCGCAGTTCTCGCAACTTCGCTGAGCGGCCTTGGCGCTGCCCGTCAGGATGACGCGGAGCGCATGCAGGCGGGCCAATTCGTCACCTCTGCCGGACACCCTGTATCGACGCTCCCGCAGGACGAGCTGACAATCTCGCGAACACCACGGCCTGTCGTGGCCGTGCATGTAGCCGCCGCAACCCGCGCAATAGAAATACTCACGCTCCTGCGGCACGTCGCCTTGGGCCTCTGTCCAAGTTGGACACCTCGACAGGCCGATGCGATGGCGCGCGAGGCGGACGATATCGTCGGCGCGCTTGTCGGCGGCATGCCAGGGCATCCCCTCGAGGCACATGCCGGCGCGCAACCCGCGCCGCGCTTCGCTCGTCCACCGCCAGGGAGTCGGCTCCCCCGTCAAAAGCAGCTCCGACACCCGGCGCACGATCGGCTCGCGATGCAGCCGCTCGGCGCGTTCTTTGCGCTTGCGCTTCGGCTTCGCCATTAGGACGCGACGAACATGCGGACGACGGCGACGGCGCCGTTGTCATCCGCTGCCGGAACGATCCGTTTGATGGCTCGGTCCACGCCGTCTATCCGCAGCGTGTCGCCCATCCGGGGCGCAAGATCGACGATGGCGCCGTCTGCATCGGTGGCCTTCGTTCCGGCAGTGACCATCAGGTCGCTCGCCAGAATCGTGGCGTCGGTCATGTACTGCGCCGCGACGCCGGTTATCCTGCCCTTGAAGGTGTAGCTATCGAGCACCGCCGGACCAGCGGCCCACGGGGTCGCGCTTGTCGTGCGGGATGCGCGGGTCCAAACGATCGTCTTGCCCTTGCGCGCGATCATGTTGGCTGCATTTGATGCGAGGCTCGACGCCATCAGCGTTCATTCCTCATCGGTGCCGGGTCACCATTCAGGCGCAAGGTCGCGCACGGTCAACGGAAGGCGGCAGCGCGGGCGCATTCAGTATCGCCGGTGTTTTCCGCTCTTCGCCGCTCGCTGATCAGATGACCAGCAGGCCGTCGGCGCGGTCGTCGCCTTCGTAAACCGACCTCGAGCTGATGCCGCTGGCGGCGCGGCCGATCGCCATCGTCAGGGCGACCAGGCCGTCGATGCGCCCGGTCGATTTTTGCTTGTCGAGCTTGCGGTTACCGGCCGGATCGCTGGCCGTTTTCGCGTTGGCTGCGCACCAGGTCAGCACGGGGTGATTGCCGTGACGCAGCCTCGTCTCGAAAATGAAGCGCTCGAGAACATCGATCGACGGCGACATATCCTTGAAGCCCTGGCCGTGCGGGACGAGCTCGACATCGCAGCCTATCGCGTCGAGCTGCCGGCGGAGATCCTCGATACGCCAGCGGTCGTAGGCCAAGGCCTCGATTTGATACTCGCCATGCAACTCGGCGATCTTGCGGGCGACGATCTCGGGGTCGATCGTCTTGCCCGGGCTGGTCTGGAGGTAGCCCTCGTCGCGCCAGCGGACATAGGGCACGCGGTCGCTATCCTCGCGCTCGCGGAGATCGTCGGACGGCAGCCAGAAGAACGGCAGCGCATCGAAGGACCCGTCGTCATCCTCGAATGCCAGCACCAGGGCGGTGAGATCGCGGCTGGCGCTGAGATCGAGTCCGGCGAAGCACCGCCGGCCCTTGAGGTGGTCGACGTCGACGGCTTCGCCGCATGGCTTCCACACCGCGGCCGACAGGAATTGCGCGACGGTATCGACGCGCTGATTGAGGATCAGGTTTCGGAACGATGCCGCGCGGCTCGGCATGCGTTGCGCCTGCAGCGCCATTCGCTTGACGTCGTCGAGGGACCGGAAATCGCCCAATGCGGGGTTGGCGAGCTTCCAGGTCTTGGGGTCCCAAGGGTCGGCGTCGGGCGGTGCCGTGAACAGCGCCAGGTAGAAGCTGGGATCGTCGACCTCGCCGCGCTCCACCCGGAGTCCGTAATCGATCAGCTGCGATAGTGGCGCCTCGTCGCGTGCCGCCTGCGTCGAGATCACGAGCATGAGCGGCTCGGCACGGGCGCCCATGGCGGTGTCCAGCACGTCGAACAGGTCGCTCGACGTCGCTTGCCCATACTCATCGTAAACCACGAACGATGGCGACAGGCCGTGCTTGGTCGCGGTGTCGGCCGACAAGGCGGCATAGGTCGTGCCGGTGCCGCCGGCGATCTCGAGGTCTTCCAGCTCCTTGGAGTGGCGCCGGATCGATACCCGTGCCACCAGCCAGGGCGTCCGGGTGATGATGGCGCAGATTTCCGAGAAGGTGCGGCCGGCCTGAAACCGGTCGTTGGCCGCGCTGTAGACCTCGCCGCGCTCCTCAGCTTCCGGGCCCGCGATATGGCAGAGAGCCAGGCGGGCAGCGAGATCGGTCTTGCCGTTCTTCCGGGCCATCGAAAGCACGGCCGTGCGCACCGCTCGCCGGCCGGTCCGGCTGGTCTTGTAGATGCGGCCGATAATGCGGCGCTGGAATGTCCGCAGCTTGAACCGCGTCCCGGCCAGCCCGCCGCTGGTCACCGGCAGCGACTCGACGAAGCGGCAGACCCGCTCGGCGCGCGACAGGCCAGGCGCCTCCCAAGGGTGCGCGGCGGGCGGTTCCTGCGGCGGCTCCTCGCCCTTCCTGCGCCGGGCCGCGACGGCGCCCGGTCCCCGCAGGCCCATTACTGCCTCTTCGGAAACTTAGTGGAAATTCGAGCCCCACGCGGTCGCTTCTCCCCAGGGGAAAGTTTCGACCCCGCCCCGGGGGTCTCGCCGGTCAGCCAGGCGTGCCCGGGGTCGCGCGGCGTGCCGTCAAGGTGGCATCCTATGGCCTGCAGCGGCGCATTGCCTCGCGCGCTGCGTCTGTTGTGGCAGCTCTCACAGGTGCCTCGCAGGTTCTCCATCGTGTCGGGCCCGCCTAGCGCCCGTGGCTGCCGATGGTCGGCACGCGTCGACGGACGGCCGCAGCCAGGTGTAGCGCACACCGGGTCGCGCTTGATGACCGCGGCGCTGAGCGCCTTCCAACGTGCCGTGCGATAGAAGGAATCGCTCACACAGCGATCGAGCGGTATGCGTCAAGGGTTGCCTCGACGGACAGCAGCAAACCGCTGCGGCCGATGCTGTCGCCGCCCGCCACCGAATAGGAGGCCGAGCCGACTCCGTCGGTCGTCTCCGACCTCAAGGCCGGGTCGCGCCGTCGCCCTTGGTACATCGCCTTGACCTGATCGATCACGGCCACCTCGATCTCCGACGGCACCGCGTCCGGTTCTGGGATTGGCCACCCCGCCGTGAAGTCGACAACGATGCCAGCCGCCGGCCATGTGCTGAGCGCGCCATCGCTATCGAGTCGCTCCAGGCTGGCGCCCCGCATGCCGTAGTCCGCCGCCTGGAGCGTGACGCCATCAGCGACGACGGGCCCGATCGCGGTAATCGGGTAGCGCCACGGCATCATCAGCGAGCCGGTGCGCGCCGCCATGCCAGGGCGCCACGTTGCGCGACAGACCTCCCGGCTGAAGGTTGGCGGCAGTCCAGCGGCGTCGCGGGCGAGGTTGCAGTAGGCCGCGGCCATTGCCGATGCGCGATCGATCAGCGCCTCGAGCAACGCCGTATCGGTGGTGGCACCGCCGAACAGCAGCGCCTGCACCTTGGCCGCCGTGGTCAGCCGGCGCGCGGCCGCAGTAGCGGCCGGCGTTAGTACCGTGAAGATCGGACCGTCAGACATCAGGAGGCAGGAGGATTTGCCGTCGGGCGGGAATTCGGATGACCCAGGATCCAGAGTGCCGCCAAGAAGATGTTGCCGCTGTTGTTGCCGGTCGGCGTCACGGTGACGCGGCAGTAACGCTTGTTGCCGACGTAGCCGATCTTGCGGCACTCGTTGTCGTCGTCGAACGTGAAGCCGGCTTGCGCCTCGGTGCCTAACAGGTCGGAGTCGGCGACGGCGTTCGCGCCGCTCATGCCGCTGTCGTCGCTCTCCTCGAACAGCACAGCGAAGGTTGCGTCGGCGTCGGTGTTAGCGCCGATCATCATGACGAACTCGACGGAGTCGAAGCCTTGGCGATCGACGATCTGACTGACCATCGCCGTGTTGTCGGTGCCGGCCGCAACCGGGCTGAGGCCTCGCTTGGGATAGATGTTGTTGTGAAGGTCGCGCATTCAGGTCTCCGGTTCGTTGGGTGAAGAGGTGGCCGGCGCGCGGTCGGACGCGCCGGCCAGGCCGCGATCAGCTCGTGCCGATCTTCAGCTTGCGGATGGCCTCGGGGCGGACGAGACGGCCGCCGACGCGCTTGCGGGCGTGGAAGCGGACGAGACCGCTGGTCGCCTGCGTGTAGGGATCACGCAGGATCGACATTCCGACACGATCATAGATGCGGTAAGCGATGCCGAAGTCGCCGAACACAAGCGGATAGGTGCCGCCGCTGATGTCGGGCATGTCGGGCGCCTCGATGATCGGCCGGCCCAGCAGCGTGTCAGGCTGGCCCTCCTGAATCGACTTCTGCCAGATGTAATTCTTGTCGGCGTCCTTCAGCTTGCGAAGCTTGCCGATCGTGGTCCCGTTCGCCATCCAGACGCCGCGGCTGCGGTAGAAGGGATGCATTGCGTACATGAGATCGATCAGACCATCGACGCCGCCGTCGGCATCGGCGATCACCGAAGCGCTGCCCGATGGGGTGTATGCGACGTTGGTGTCGGACATGAAGCCGAGCGGCTTCTTCACGCCGTCGCCGGCAACGAACGACGCACCCTCCAGACGGCCGAATTCCTCGGCGAGATCGAAGGCGACTTCGGCACCGACGTCGACCGCGGCATCCTCGAGCAGCTTGTTGGACACGTCGACATAGCAGGCCATTTCGTCCACCGGGATTTCGACCTGGCCGTAAGCGGACTGCGTCGCCGTGCGGGTTTCGGTCTCGCCAACCCAATAGCCGGTCGGCTTGCCGGTGCGGCGCGGGATGATGACAGACCCCGAGCTGGTCGGTCCGACGCGGGCCGCCTCGCGCACCGGCGAGAACTGCACCAGGTTTTTGTCGATTTCGGCGGAGAATTCGGCCGGCGCCAGATAGCCGCCCTGCGTGTCGTCGGATACCCGCAGCGCCTTGACCTCGTCCGATGCCAGGGCCTCGCGCCCCTTGCGCAGGAACACGGTGAAGGCCTTCGTCTCGACCTCGCTGCCTTCCTCCTTCGTCTCGGTGCCGGGACGATTGCGCTTGGCGATCTCGGTATCGACGCGGTCACCGATCTTCTTCAGCTCGCCGGCGAAGCCCTCGAGCTTGGTGTTGATGACGCCGCCGAGCGCCTCCAGGGCCTTGATGGGATCGGCGTCGTCGCCCTCTGCCTTCGTCTCCAGCGGGTTGGCGAGATAGTTGCGGAACTGCGCAGTCATCGAAGAGCCTCCGTCATGCGAGTGATTGCCGCTGCGAACGCCCGCGCGCTCGCCACGTCGGCGTGATGCTTGACCGCCGAGACGACGGCTTTCGGATTCGCGGGAAATGTCACGACGCTGATCTCAACGAGATCGACCTCCTCGACGTAGCGGATGCCCTTCTGCCGATCGAAGCGATCCTTGAGGGTACGGAAACCAATCGACAGTCCGTCGAGTGCACCGGCGCGCATCAGGGCGTGAGTCTCGCGCCCCTTCACGGTGTCGAGGATCAGCTTGCCGCGCCCCTTGAGGCCTTTGCTGTCCTCGACCAGGTCGAGCCATACGCCGATCGGCTCATCGCTGTAGTGCTGGCGCAGCAGCTTGACCTTGCCGGCCGGCCGACGGGCCAGGCTCTTCGTGAAGGCGCCGGCGACCATGACGTCGCGGCCGTAGTCCTCATTGTTGAAGACGCTGCCGTAGCCTTCGAACTCGCCTTCGGCGTTGACCGCCTTCGTGTCGAGCTCCAGCGAGAAGCCGGTTTCGGTGCTCATGCTACGGCCCTCGGTTTCGGACGCGGCCGCGGCGTCGGTTCGGTCTGCAGCGGCGCTTCGGTGTTCATGGGCAACCGGAATTCTTCGCCGCCTTCGTAGGGCGCCCGGTTCTCCATCGCGCGGACCTCGTTGGGGTTGAGGATCCCGTTCGTCACGGCTTGGGCGTACGCCGTGAAGCGCGCGGCGATGTCGGCCTTCACGAGATCGTCGACCAGGAACTCGGCGAAATAGTCGGCCCGCTCCTCTTCGGGCAGCAGCCGCGTGATGGCGCCCTGCCAGAGCTTCAGCCAGGGCATCACGCCATAGGTGAGGAAGTTCTGCGCCATCTCCGCCGCGTTGCCCCAGGTCGCGCGGCCGAAGTCCATCAGCAGCGTCGGCGGCACCCGCAGTGCCCGCGCGATCTCGACGACCTGAAACGATCGCAGCTCCAGGAATTGCGCATCGACGCAGGTCAGCGTGAGCTGCTGCCAGTCGACGCCATCCTCGAGGATCGCGGTGCCGCCGCTGCCGTCGCCGCCATGGTTCGCGCTCCATGACTTCTTCAGGCGCTCGTAGGCCGGATCGCTGAGTTTCGATTTCAGCTTCAGGACACCGCTCGGACGGGCCCCGCGGCCGAACAGCCTGGCTGCATGCGACTCCATCGCCATGCAGAGACCGATCGCCTCGCTGGCCTGCTTCACCGGTGAGAGGCCGTCGAGCGCGGGAACGTGCAGGATGTCCTGCCACGGATAGGTCCGCTGCTTGCCGTCGCGCAACGTGACGACGTATTTCGGCTCCATCGTCGCCGCCTCGGTTTCCATGCGGACCGTCGAGGCTGGCAGCCTGATCAGCTCGACGATGCGGTCACCGGAACGGTTCGCCAGCGCGTAACCACCGCCCTCGAGCAGCGCATCCTTCTGCAGCTGCATGATGAATTCGGTCGCCGATGTCCAGGCGTTCGGCCTGTCATGCAGCAGTCGATAGAGCTTGTGGTTGCTGGCGCGATCCTTCCCGCCATCGCCGCGCCGCTTGTAGAGGTGCAGCGGCAGGCTGCCGACGGTCTCGCTGATGACGCGGACCCCGGCATAGACCGGGACGCATCGCATCGCGCGCGTCGGTGATGCCATGATGCCGGCCGCGGTCTGTGAGCCGACGTCGAGCAACGCCGTGATGTCAGTGACACCCTTGCGCTCGCCGCCGAAGAGAGATCGAAGCCACCCCGCCATGGCGCAACAATCGGATGGCGCCGTGCAGCGTCAACGAATTCGGCTCGCGCGGGCAGTTTCAGTTTTTCCGGCGATGGCGCGGGCTTACCGTTCGTCGCCGCTCGTTGCTCGCTTCAGTTTGCTGGCAACCCACGAATCGATGTCGGTCCGGCTGTAGAGCGCGGAGCGATTCAGCCGGTAGAAGGTCGGTCCGTCGCCGGTCGACGCCCACTTGGACAACGTCGCCGGTGCGATCTGGATGCCATGCGCCACGTCGAGATACTCGGCGACCTCGCGCCGGCGCAACCGCAGCTTTCGAAGATGCCGCGGCAGATCGGGAGCCTGCGCTTCCGTCATGCGCCCTCCGTCAGCAGCTTCTCGCGACGCGCCACCGTCTCGGCTTCGACCAGGGCAGCGGCAAGCTGCGGCAGGAGGTCGACCTTCAGGTTGACGCCCTTGCTCGACGGCTTCATCTCGCCGGCATCATCGGCGTACCAGACGCGCACGGCGACGAAGGTCTTGCCCTTGAACTCGCTCAAGGCCACGCGAAGCTCTTCGCCGCGTCGGCCGCTCGGGATGGTCGCGATGATTCGATCAGCCATCGTCTTGTCCTTTCGTGGTGTAGAGGGGTGAAAATATGTCGCGAAATTTTTGCCGCTTTTTTTTGAGCCCGATTCAGATGCTGCTACGGGCCGTCGCGAGAGCGCTTTGATGGCGCTCTCGATCGCGAGGGTGTGCGGGAGGCCTCTGAAGGGTTGCGTCCCGCGGCAGACGCGCCTGCTGCAGAGGCGGCCATGCTCTTCTTCTCGGGGAGCGCGACGACCACGGCCGTGACATCATGCGCGCCAGCGGAGCCGTCCGCGTCTTTCCCATCCTTGGTATATCTATATGGGTGACGCCGTTTGCGACTGGCCGGCGCTTCTATAGTGGCACCGTTTGCGACTATCGGCGGGTCAATAGTGACGCCGTTTGCGACTGGCGTGCACGGATTGCGACTGAGCGTGACGCCGTTTGCGACTGGCGTTTGCTGTTCGGCGGGTTGCCAACGCTGGTAATCGTGCGTCGCCCGGGCGGTCGGCGCGTCCCACGGCCCCGTCGAGAGGCATGTCACCCGCCATTCCCGAACCAGCTTTTTCTGGCCGAAGCTGCTGTTCATGGTCAACACGAGGAAGCCCCGGTCAGTCAGCGTGGCGAAGGCGGTCGTGACCGTGTTCGGCGCCGCGTGTATTGCCGCCGCGGCGTCCCGTACGCCCAGCCCGATCCGACCGTTATTGAAGCCGTCGTATCGTTGGGCGACTTCGATGAACAGCGCCCGCTCAACCGGTGTGAGGCTCTTCCAGGCCGCCGACGCGAGCATGAAATGCGTCAGCTGCAGGTGGCGCTCTGTCCCCCTGCTGCGGCCTTTTTGATCGATGCGGCGGCCCTTGCTGGGCTTCAGCTGGCGCCCCGCTCGAGTATCGCCGCGAGCCTTTCAATCTTCGCGGCGATTTCGTCTTTCTGCATCATTGCCGCCTCGGGACTTCGGGCAGCCTTGCCGTAGCCGATATGGCGGACCTCAGCGGCGACGTTGCGGAGACGATGCGCGAATGCCGGCAGGGACGGGATGGGGGGCGGGTCGTCGTCTGGCTTGCTCATGGTCGACGCTCACCGGCTGGCTGTCTTCGGGATCTCGCCTCGCAGCATTCGCTCAAGCGGCTCCTTCAAGACCAGGATGCGCTTGCCCATCCGGACGTGGGGAATTTCCCCACGGTTCACGCTCTCATAGGCCTGATTGCGGCCAATCCGCAGGCGCTTCGCCGCCTGCTCAACCGTCATCGTCGCCGCCGTCTCCGTACGTGCCATCGCTAGACCTCGCGTTTCTATTGATCGAGAGATAAAGGTGCCGTCCCTTTGCATCATTGACAAGCATTTTCTATGGATCGAGAGTAATAGGGAGAGAACGGAAGGAAACCGATGGCGCGAAAAGGCCGACCGACTAAAGCGGCAAAGCCAGGGACGAAGGCATCGCTCGGCCTGAAGGTCACTGCCTCCCTGAAGGCTCGCCTCGAGGAAGCCGCGGCTACTTCCGGGCGAACGCAAAGCCAGGAGGCGGAATACAGGTTGGAGCAATCATTCAACCGTACGGATCTGCTCCTTGACGCGATGCGATTGGGCTACGGCGCCCAAGCTGCCGGCCTGATCTTGCTTGTAGCCAGAGCAATGACCGATGCAGGCCGCGTGTCTGCGCTCACGGCGGATCCGTTTGAATTCGCCAATGCTGGCTGGATCGGCAACCGCTTTGCCTATGAGCAAGCGGTCAGCGCTGCCGTTGTCGTGTTGAAAGCATTTCAACCACCCGGTCCCATGGTTAAGTCGTTCGCGGATGCCGAGTTTGTGAAGACCATGGATGGCCTAGCGAAGCGCTCCAACTCAAGCAATTGGGGCGAGTGGTTCGGCAAGAACCTCTTGAACGCGTTGAGCGGAGATGAGGAGTCGACGGTAAAGAGCGAGGCATGGATTGAGAACATGAAGGCGCTACTCGGGCCGCTCGTCGAGCGCATCTCTCCCACAACGGACACCGATCGATGAAAGGCAACATCACCCGCCGCGGGAAGAACAGCTGGCGCATCAAGTTCGATCTGCCGCCCGACGCCGACGGCAAGCGCAAGACCGTCTACGAAACGGTGCGCTGCGCCGGCATCAAGGAAGCCCGGGTCGAGCTGGCGAAGCGTATCGCCGCGGTCGGACAAGGCGCCTACGTCGCGCCGCACCGCGTCACTGTCGCCGACCATGTCGGCAACAGGATCGATGCCTGGCAGGTGAGCGAGTACACCGCCGGCCGCTATCGTGGCATGTTGCGGCTCTACATTGCACCCCACGTCGGCAGCACGCGCCTGCAGGATCTCACCATTGCCGACGTCGAGACCTGGCACCGCAAGTTGCTGAAATCCGGTCTGAGTGCTGGCACGGTCCGCAATGCGCATGCCGTGCTCACTCGCGCACTACGGGACGCCGTACGCCACGGCATCCTCGCACGCAGCGTCGCCGGTCGCGATGGCGAGACGGCGCCGAGCTACGCGCCGGAGGAAATGAAGATCATCGGCAGCGACCAGCTCGACGCCGTCATGGTCAAGCTTCGGGATACCAAGATCCGCACTGAAGCAATGCTGGCGCTGTTCTGCGGCTTGCGAGCGGGGGAGGTGCTGGCGCTGCGCTGGGATGCCGTCGACCTCGACGCCAAGCTGCTGCACGTTCGCCATACCGTCTTGGACATCAAGCGCCAGGCGCCGACGTTGAAGGAGCCTAAGACCAAAGCCGGCCGGCGCTCGCTAACCTTGCCGGACGTGGTGGTTGAAGCGCTGCGACATCTCCGACGCCGCCAGCTCGAGGATCGCGTCGCGCTTGGACTCGGCAGGCCGGAACCCGACGCGCTGGTTTTTCCCAGCACAATCGGCGGCTTGCGACGCCCCGGTGTCCTGTCGCACGATTGGCGAAAGGCGAAAGTGGCGGATGTCCGCTTCCATGATTTGAGGCATACGCACGTCTCGATGCTGATCGATGCCGGTCTGGACCTCGTGACGATCGCGAAGCGAATCGGCCACAAGAACGCGAAGGTGACGCTCGTGACCTATGCTCATCTGTTCCGGCCCACCGACAGCCGGGCGGCTGATGCCATCAACGCGGCGCTCGGTGCCAAGCCGGTGCCAAAAACCGGCTGAAAACGCTGCAGTTATTGAATTCAGAAGGCTTAGAACGAAACCATGTTCGAGGAACCCGTCGAGGCCGTCATTTTCGACATGGACGGTACGCTGATCGATAGCGAGGCCGTCTATATCGCAGCCATGCAGGATGCCGCTGGCACTCTCGGGCTCGCCGTGCCGCTGGATCTCTGCCACGCGATGGTCGGCGTGCCGTCGCATGAGTGCAATGTGATGCTCCAGGAGCATTACGGCCCAGATTTCGATCTAGCCGGGTTCCGCGGTCACTTCTCGAGCAGCGTGCAACGCCAGATGAGCGAACGCGTCCCGGTGAAACCGGGCGTGGTCGAGCTACTTGACCATTTCCGGGAGCGGGGACTGCCACTTGCAATCGCCACTTCGGCCGGCCGCGCAACGGCGGAACGCAACCTCGGACGTGCCGGGCTGCTCGACAGGTTCGACGCGCTCGCCACCCGCGATGACGTCGAGCACCCCAAGCCCGCGCCCGACCTCTACCTCGAAGCGGCGAAGCGGCTGGGCGTGGCCGCGGAGCGTTGTGTCGCCTTCGAGGACTCGAGCATCGGCATCATCGCCGCCCATGCCGCCGGCATGCGCGCGGTCATGGTCCTCGACATCCTGCCGCCCACCGAAGAAGCGCGGGCCAAGTGCTTCCACATTGCCGAGGACCTGCACGAAATTCTGCGCCTGCTGTCGCCCGCCCCTAGAACTTTTCGACCCAGGGCCTGACCTCGACCTCCCAGCTCCAGGCGCTACGGTGCTGCTGCATTGTGGCCCAGTAGGTCTCGGCGATCGCGTCGGGGTCGAGCAGGCTGTCGGGATTGTCTCCCGGCACCGGTCGTGCGGCGCTGCGGATGCCGCCATCGATCACGAAATGGGCCACATGGATACCCTTGGGGCTCAGTTCGCGCGCCATCGACTGCGCCAGCCCGCGCAAAGCGAATTTGCCCATCGCGAAGGTCGCCGAGAGCGCAAAGCCCTTTACACCGGCGGTGGCGCCCGACAGCAGGATCGCGCCATGGCCCTTGGGCAGCATGCGCTTTGCGGCCTGCTGGGAGACAAGGAAGGCGCCGAAGGCGCTGACCTCGATGGCGCGCTTCACGTCATCTGGCGGCAGCTCGACCAGCGGGCCACGCACCCGGGCGCTGGCATTGTAGACCACGACGTCGGGCGCGCCCGACTTGGCCTCAACCGCCTCGAACAGGGCGGCGACATCCTTAGGATCGGCAGCGTTGCATTTGTGGACGGCGGCCCCCGTCTCGCCGGCCAACGCGGAGAGCTTGTCGACCTGGCGAGCGGCGACCGCGACGGCAAGCCCGTTCCTGGCGAACAGCCGGGCCAGAGAGGCGCTGAGCCCAGGACCGGTCCCGACAATCAGTGCAGAGCGGTATTTTGGCTTGTCCATCAGGCGGTGCCTCGTTGCTCGGGTGGTGAGTCAGGTATAGGCTAATCCCTGTCGACGGAAAGGATTTTTCCAATGGACAGAATTGCACCCGCCGGACGTATCGATGTGATCTCCGATGCGATCTGTCCGTGGTGTTATATCGGCAAGCGGCAGCTTGAAGGCGCCCTCGATATCCTTGAAAAGCAGCACAAGCAGCGCTTCACTGTTGCCTGGCATCCTTTCCAGCTAAACCCCGAGATGCCGGCCGAAGGCGTCGACCGCGCCAAGTATCGCGCCGCCAAGTTCGGCAGCGCCGAGCGATCGCGGCAGATGGACGAGCGCATTACCGAAACCGCCGCGGGTGTCGGCCTGGAGTTCCACCTCGACCGGCTCACCCGCACGCCCAATACAGTGAAGGCCCATCGTCTGATCCGCTTCGCCGGCCAGAACGGCGCACAGGACGGGGTGGTCGAATCTCTGTTCGAAGCCTATTTCTGCAACGGCGCTGATATTGGCGACGACAGGGTGCTCGCGGATATCGGCCATCGTGGCGGCCTCGATTACGATGCCGTGCTCGCCATGCTGGCAGGCGACGAAGGCAAGCGCGAAGTACTGGCGGGCGATCAGATGGCTCGCAACTGCGGCATCAGCGGCGTGCCCAGCTTTGCTCTGCAGGGCCATATCCTGTTTTCCGGCGCCGTGCCGGCCCATGAAATGGCCGACACCTTCCATCGCGCCTGGGAGCTGCTGAAGAACAAGGCGGCATAGGCGGCCTACCGCGACGGCCCTCGGCCCGTCGTCACTGTCGGTGACGCCAGGGGGCCCTTCACGCTTATCACGAAGTCCGCTTGCGTCCGATCGTTGCCGGTGTTGATGTTGACGACGGTGTCGGTCGTCTCCCCCGTCAGGCTCGTGCTGCCGGTGAGGGTCGCGGTCGTATTGGCTCCCGCCACCGTCGGGTTGTGCAGCGTAAGCGATCCAGCGCCAATCGACATGTGGCCCTGAATCGGATTCTGCCGGTTGACGAAGCCCTGCAGCATTGCGGAGGTGAAGGCCATTTCCGAGCTGAAGATGCTGCCGACACTGGTTGCAAAGCGGGCAAAGTCGATCGAGCCGTGAGTCACGACGGGATAGACATAGCCGCTCAGACCCGCCGTCGCCGTCATGTTGTTGCGGATTTCTTCGGGTGACCGGCCCTGTGCCCTCAGCTCGATGCCGGTGGCGCTCAGCTTGCCATCGATCGCGAGGCCGAGATTGGGGTTGTCGAACTTGTTGGTGCCTGCCGTGCCGCGCAGCATCTCGCCGACATAGATCCCTTGCAGAGAGCCAGTCATGTCGATCGCTAAGGTCTGGCCCGAGGCATCGATCGTGCCACTGAAGTCGACCGCGCCGCCATAGAGCTGCCCGGTGAGCTTCGAAATCGTGAAGACACCGTTGCGCAACGTCCCTTCCAGATCGGCGTAGGCGATCGTCAAGGACGCAATGCTCGTGGCACTGGTCTCGAGCGAGATCGTCGCGTCGAAGGCCTTGAGCCCGGAGAGGTCGATCGGCTTGCCTGTCGCCACCCCGGTCTTGCGGACTGGCAAGGGCGCGGCGCCGGCGGCCGGGATGGCAGCGACTACCGCTTCCGGCGCATGTGCGGAAACGCCCAGCACCTGATCGACGTCGAACGTCCCCGGCACCCGAAGCCTTGTGGTGATGTTCGGCCGCGCGCCGAGCGTGGCGGCAAGCAAACCCTGCATTCTGGCGCCCAGCGCATCGACGTCGCCGTTGAAAGTGGCCTGCTTGTCGGTGCCCTTGAGCGTTCCATTGGCCACAATGCCACCGACACCGGTCGTGGGTGCACGCCCGGCCGCGACCGCGATCAGTCGGCCGGCGTCGACCGTCTGCAGCGAGAAATTCGAGAAGTCGTAGCTGAACACATCGCCTAGCCTGAGCGCGCCCGTCGCCTGCGCGGTAGATCCCAGCATTGTTACAGTGGCGTTGCGCAGGCTGAGGGCGTCGAGCGTGCCGGCTACGCCGCCGCTAACCGACGAAGGGCCGATCTTCCCGTTGATGAACTTGGGCATCTGCGCATAGGCAAGCAGCTTGTCGGTATCCGGGATCGTGGTATTGAATGTGAGGTCGAAGCGCGGCTGCCGCCCAAAGTCGGTGACCGTGCCCTTGATGTCGACTTTGGCCCCCAGCAAATCGTCGACCTTGATGCGGTCGAGCGTGAGCAGGTTGCCCTGTACCGTGACGTTGGCCTCGACACCGCCCAGCGTCTCCCGGCGGAAAGCCAGCTTGGCGATCTTGGACTTGATTTGGAATTTGGGCGTCGATTTGTCCGGCGCGGCGCTGGGCCTGGCTGGGGGGACTGCTTCCGGGGCGCTCGTCGCGAGCGCCTCCGTTGTCGCATTCGATCGCGGCAGGTAGGCGTCGAGGTCGAGGCGATCGACATCCAGCGCGGCCGAGACCGTGAGGGACGGTCCAAAAGTCAGCGTTCCACTGCCTCTCGCCGGCTGCCCGTCGAGCTCCAGGGTGGCGTCCGTGACGTTCACGCTGCCCGCCGTCGCCGTGATCTTGCCCTTCAGCAAGACGTTTCGAAGCTTATCCGGCGGCACGCCGCTCACATCGACGTCCAGCCATGCCAGCGTGTCGCGAAGCTGGCTGCCTGCAAGGGCCAAGGTCCCCGCCCCTTTTCCCGCGGCGTCCAAGGATGCGTCGGCCTGCACCAGCATCTCGCCGGGCAGCATGGCCTCGAACCGCGGCACCGAGATCGCGCCGTTGCGGATCTGCAGCGCCAGGCCGAGGTCGCGGATCGTGCCCTTGCGGAAGGCTGTCTCGGCGACATCGAGATCCAGATCGACGCCGAGCTCCGGCGGGAAGGGCGACAGGCTGGCGATCGGTGCGGCGGGCTTGGCCGCAGCCTCCGGCCGGCCTGCCGCTGCTGCAGGTGTTGTCTTCGGCATGAAAACGCCGGGCTGGGCCAGCAGCTCGAGCCATTTATCGAGATCGACCTGCCGCAGCGACAGCTTGCCTCGGAGCGACGGCTGCGTGCCCAGGGTCAGGGCCAGCGTGCCGGCTGCCGAATCGCCGCCCAGCGATACCTTGAAGTCGTTGACGGCGAGGCGGGCTGGCGAGATCTCGATGCCGCCGTCGAAGGCAAAGCTGCCGACGACAGATGTATCGAAGGCCGGGAGCGGCTCGCCGATGGCGCGCACCAGCGCCGAAATGAAGTCGGTGAGCCCGCCCGTCGTCACATGCAGCTTACCGCTGATCGTCGCATCGGAGGCGATCGCACTCGTTCTGCCGTCGAAGCTCAGAAGGCCGCTCGGCACCTTTACTTCGAGCTTGGCATCGTTCGCGCCGTCGTCCTTCGGCGCATTGACCGACACGATGAGGGAGAGCGGCACTCCATTCACCGTCGCCGTGCCATTGACCGAAAATGGACCGTTCAATGATCCGACAGAGGCCGTGGCCCTGACCTGTTCGGCCTTGATGGTCTTGCCGGTCAGCGGACTGGTGTAGCTCAGGGTGCCGTCGATGATGTCGAGCTTGCCGACGGCCAGATGCAGACCCTCGCTCGGGGCGCCCGCCGGCTGCCGGGCTCCAGCCCCGGGCTTGAATTCCCAGTTCGGCACGCCGTTAGCATCGGCCTCCAGCACGAGGACCGGCTTGTAGAGGATCAGCCTGCCGATCTCGACCCGCCCCCTCAGCAATGCCGACCAGGATGGCGTGGCACCGACCCATCGCACCTCGACCATCTGGGCGCCCGTGCCGCCCACGGCATTTGCAAAATGAACGCTGCGCGCGCTGATGCGCGGCTCCGGGAGCAACCTCAGCTTGAGCGGCCCGTCGATCACCAGCTCCCGTCCGGTCGCCTGCTTCACCGCTTCGGTGAGGGCCGGCTTGTAGGCCTCGATGTCGAGGAGGCGCGGCACCAGGTAGGCGGCACCGAGGAGAGGCAGGATTATCGCAGCCGTTATCAGGAAAGGTCTGAGGCGCAAGCGCATGCCGTAGCTTAGCGTTGCCGACCAGATTTGTTTGATTTTTTCGAGCGGCGCACCCGGCAGTCCGACTTCGGAACGCCGCGAGGATGAGCAGCCCGAGCACCGCAATCGGCGACGGCAGAAGCTGCTGATGCGCCACCGCCAGCTTCACCGAACGACCGTCAACCGGGCCGTATCGAAAGCGAGACAAACGACAGAGTCGATGGTCAGGGCGCGGTCCGTCGCGTCCAGCATGGCCATCCGGATCGGCGTGCCGTTGGCAAGCGTTAGATCGACGCGGGTGAGCGGCCCCAACATCTCGATCCGGACGATCGTCGCGGTGAGTTGCTGCCAACCGGCCGGCGCCTCTTCGGCAAAGCGCAGCGCCTCCGGACGCAGTGACACCAAGACCGGCGCGGCCAGCCCGAGGGCCGTAGCCTTGACGAGGTTGGTCATGCCCATGAACTCGGCCGCGAAGCGCGACGCGGGACGGCGGTAGATGTCGATCGGCATGCCCACCTGCTCGAGCTTCCCGGCATTCATCAGAGCGATGCGGTCGGACATCGACATCGCCTCCTCCTGGTCATGCGTGACATATATCGCGGTGATGCCGAGCGACTTCTGGAGCGCGCGGATCTCGGCTCGCATGCTGACCCTTAGCGGCGCATCGAGATTGCTGAGCGGCTCGTCGAACAAAAGCACCTGCGGGCGGATCACCAGGGCGCGCGCGATCGCGACCCGCTGCAGCTGCCCGCCCGAGAGTTCGTGCGGCTTACGTTCGCCATAGCCCGCGAGCTGGACCAGCGCCAGGGCCTCGTCGACCCGGCGCGCCTCCTCGTCCGGCTGGACTCTCCGCGCCTTGAGCCCATAAGCCACGTTGCCGGCGACCGTAAGGTTGGGAATAGCGGGGTAGTTCTGGGACACCATTCCGATATCGCGTCGATGCGCCGACAGGCGATCGATGCGGTGCTCGCCAAAACGAATTTCCCCGCTGTCGAGCTCGCAGAAGCCCGCAATCAGGCGCAGCAGGGTGGTCTTGCCGCAGCCTGAAGGCCCAAGCAGCGTGAGGAACTCGCCCTTTGCCACGGTCAGGTCGACGTTGTCGACGGCCAGCACGGAGCCGAAACTGCACGAGACGCTCTCAACGACGATGTTGGTCATCTGTCATTCCGACCGGAGCCGAGCGTAGCGAGACGGAGTGTAAGGATCTCTTCTCTCGCTGCTACCGGCATTACCAGATCCCTCGACTACGGTTGGCTTCGTTCGGCAAGACGGGATGATGGGGCATCTTCAGCACGAGTCCTACGGAACGGCCCTGATTCCCGCCAGCGTCTTGGCACGCCTCTCGGTCCAGCCGCCCTCGTCATACATGATGATTGTCACTGCTGATATCTGCGGCATGTCGCCAGTCCGCCGGCACACATAGACGTCACTGCGCGTGGGTGCCGGAATGATGCCTTCGGGATCATCTGGAACGATCCGTGACTCAACCGTCGTCGACGAGCGGATCTCCGACGCATTCATTTCTCCCCGCTGCGGTGCAGCAGCAATTCGAGCCTGTCGCGTTCGGACAAGCGATGTAGAATGTCGTGGCAACGAAGCCGCAGCCCCGTCGATCGGGAGACACGCGGCACGATCTGGGAAGGAAAATGCAATGCGTCCAATGTTGTTGGGGGGCGCCTTTGTGGCAGCCCTTGTCTGCTCGAGTGGTTTGGCGCTGGCCCAGAAGAGCGGCGGCGTCCTCAAGATGTACCATCGCGACAATCCGCCGACCCTGTCGATCCACGAGACGGCGACCAACTCGACCGTGATCCCGATGATGTCGGTGTTCAACAATCTCGTGCTGTATGACCAGAATGTGGCGCAGAACAGCCCGCAGTCGATCGTGCCCGATCTCGCCAAGTCTTGGAGCTGGAGCGCCGACGGCAAGGCCCTTACGTTCAAGCTGCAGGAGGGCGTTAAGTGGCATGACGGCAAGCCGTTCACCGCCAAGGACGTCGTCTGCACCTTCGACCTGCTGACCGGCAAGTCCGAGGACAGGCTGCGCGCCAACCCGCGCAAGACCTGGTACAGCAACGTCGAGAAAGTCACCGCCAACGGCGACCATGAAGCCACGATCCACCTGCAGCGGCCGCAACCGTCACTGCCCTCGCTGCTCGCCTCCGGCTACTCGCCGATCTACCCGTGCCATGTGCCGGCGGCGCAGATGCGCACCCGCCCGGTCGGCACCGGGCCGTTCAAGTTCGTCGAGTTCAAGCAGAACGAGGGCATCAAGATCGCCCGTAATCCCGATTACTGGAAGAAGGGCAAGCCCTATCTGGACGGCATTGAGTTCACCATCGTGCCCAACCGCGGCACGGCGGTCCTGAGCTTCATATCGGGTCGCTTCGACATCACCTTCCCCTGGGAAGTGACCATCCCGCTGCTCAAGGACATCAAGAACCAGCTGCCCAACGCGCAGTGCCAGATTACGTCGATGAACAACTCGACGAACCTGATCCTGAACCGTGATGCGCCGCCTTTCGACAACCCGGATCTGCGCCGCGCCCTGGTCCTGGCCCTCGACCGCAAGGCGTTCATCGACATCCTCAACCAGGGTGACGCGCTGCAAGGCGGCACCATGCAGCCGCTGAAGGACGGCGTATGGGGCATGCCGGAAGAGATGCTGAACAGCGTGCCGGGCTACGGCGGCAACGTGGACAAGAACCGCGAGGAAGCCCGCGCGCTGATGAAGAAAGCGGGCTACGGCCCCGACAAACCGCTCAAGCTCAAGATCGCGACCCGCGGTATCTCGCTGTACAAGGACCCGGCGGTAATCCTGGCCAGCCAGCTTAAGGACATCTGGATCGATGCCGACGTGGAGATCATCGAGACCACGCAGTGGTTCCCCAGGGTGACGCGCAAGGACTACTCGGTCGGTCTCAACACCACCGGCAACGGCGTCGACGATCCCGACCAGAACTACTTCGAGAACTTCTCCTGCAAGTCGGAACGCAACTACCCGGGCTACTGCAACCCCGAGATCGACAAGCTGATGGAGAAGCAGTCGGCGATGAGCGACATGGCCGAGCGCAAGAAGGTCGTGTGGGAGATCGACAGGAAGCTGCTCGAGGACAACGCCCGGCCGATCATCATGTGGAACCGCGCCGCGATCTGCATGCAGCCCCACGTGAAGGGCTACGTCGCCAACGTGAACAGCGTCTACAACGGTTTCCGGTTCGAAGACATCTGGCTCGACAAGTAGCTCGAGACGCTCTCATCCGGTCGGGCGTCTGCACGATCCTAGTCTAATGAGGGCGGCCTGATCATCTCGCTCTTCCGGCCTTCCTGATCCTTTGGACGGCCTCGTCGAGCGCCGACAGGAAGCGCGAGCGGTCGCGTTGGGTCATCGGCTTCGGTCCGCCGGTAATCTCGCCCATGGCGCGGAGGTTGGAAAGCAGCTCGCGATTGGCCATTGCCATGCCGATCGAGGCCGGGGTGAAGGGCACTCCGGTATTGCCGATCACAGATGCGCCGGCCTTGATGCTGCGGTCGGCGAGCGGGATGTCGGCCGTGACGACGATGTCGTTCGGTCCGACCCGCTCGGCGATCCAGTTGTCGGCCGCATCGAAGCCGTCGCTCACCACGACCAGCTCGTGCCGCAGATCGCGCGGCACGTTCAGGTACGAATTGCTGACGACGAAGACCTTGAGCCTGTAGCGCTCGGCAACGCGATAGATCTCGGCCTTCACCGGACAGGCGTCGGCGTCGATGTATATGGCGGTCACGACAGAACAGCGACCTTCTTGCGTTCGATCAGCTTGAAGTCGATGGCGGCACCGAGACCCGGTCCGTTGGGCACATGAACCATGCCGTCGCGGCCGACGACGATGTCCTGCTCCAGCCCGTATTTCTGCGCCGCATCGGGCAGCAGCACCTCGAAGAAGGTCGTATTGCGGATCGAGGCGATGACATGGAGGTTGGCGACGTTGTTCAGCGAGTTGCCGCCGTGATGGACTTCGTAGTTCATGCGGAAGGCTTCCGCGAGATGTGCGGTCTTCACCAGGGTCGTGATGCCGCCCTTCACCGCCACGTCGCCGCGCAGGAAGTCTGTCGCCTGCAGCATGATCCACGGCTGATAGGACTCGAGGCCGGCGATCGGATACTCGGTCGCGAGGATCGGGATCGACAATGCCTGTTTCAGCTTAACGTAGTTGTAGATGTCCTGGTCGTGCAGCGGATCCTCGTACCAGTAGTAGCCCATGTCCTGAACGGCGCGACCGACGCGAACCGCCGACGGATAATCGTAGGCCCAGGTCGAATCGAGCATGATCGTGTAGTCGCCGACCGCCTTGCGCACCGCCTCGCAGACCTTGATGTCGTCCTGCCAGCGAGTCGGCGGATGGATCTTGTAGGCGGCCCAACCGTATTCCTTATACTCGAGCGCTTCCTCCGCGTACTCCTCGGGAGATTTGAGAACGGCCGAGCTCGCATATGCCGGCACGGATTCGCGGAAAGTGCCGAGCAGGCGATGAATTGGCTGGCCCATCGCCTTGCCGAGAAGGTCCCACAGCGCCACGTCGGCCGCGCCGATCGCGCGCACACCGCAGGCGCGCTGCTTGCGCCACAGATCGGCGACGATCGCCTCGCGATGCATGGGGTCCCTGCCCATCAGCACCGGCTTCAGATGGGTGATCAGCCCCTGGCCGTCGGTTGCCGCCGAGTTCGATGCCGAGCCCAGGAAGGCATGGCCTTCGACACCATCGTCGGTGCGGATTCGCAGTAGGCCGAGCGCGCTCGAGCCGGCGAAGCGGCTGTGCAGCCCATACTGCGTGGGCGGAATGTCGTCCCAGGCGAACAGCGTCAGGGATACGTCGGTGATCTTCATGGCGTTTCCTCCCAGACCCGCCGCTCCACGCCGAACGGGTCATTTTCAACACGGCTCTTCACATCGAACACCATTGTCGGGCGATCGGTAAGGTCGTAGGCCGGCCAGCCGGGAGTGCCGTCTTTGGCAAATGCGAGCCAGGCGCGGGCCATGGCTTCTGCGAGCGGCAGCCGCGCGGGATCGTCGCCGGTCAACTCGGCCGTGTCGGCGGTATTGAAGACGAAGGGAATTTCCAGTGTGTGGCAGGATCGCAGCCGGCCGCCCAGCACCGGGGTCTCCCACGCAAACAAATAGACGAAGACGTCGGCTGCTTTCTGCGCCAGCTTTCGCTCCGCCATCTGCAGCGACATCATGCGGACGCCGAGGTCGCCGACGATGATCAGGCCGAGCTGGTCGGGTGGCAGCACCGGCTGCGCGGCGCGGTAGCTCGCGACGACCTTCGCCGAACGATCGCCGAGATAGGGTTTCAGTGCTTCCGGAAGATTGTCGAACGTCGCTCCGGTCACCCAGGGGAGATGACCGAGGAACAGGGATTGCTCGTCCTTGTTGGAGCCGATCATCAGCGGCACATGTGCCGAGGCCGCCGGCGCGGCCGGCGCGAACGGTCCGCCCGGAAAGAAGGTTCCGTCGATCACTGGGTTGAAGCCGACCCGCCGCCGATCGGCAATCGAGGCGCGGCTGACCGATGCCTGGACCGCAATCTGGGCCGCGAGGATCCTTTCGACCGGCAGGCTGCGCAGTACGTCGGCGTCCTTCTCGCCAAGTCCGAGCTGCTCCAAGAACTGCCGGGCCGTTCTGGTGCCGTCCTCGCGCGTTGCCATCTGCAGTGCGGGCCCACTCTGGATGATGGCCTTGTGGAACAGGCCCCTTGCCGAGGGCAACGCCATCAGGACACCGACCTTCGCGCCACCACCCGACTCGCCGAAGATCGTCACGTTGTCCGCATCGCCACCGAAGCTCGCGATGTTGTCGCGTACCCATTCGAGCGCGGCAACGATGTCGCGCACACCCGCCGTGCCCGAACCGGCGAAGCCGCTGCCGCCAATGTCCTCGAGATGGAGATATCCCAGTGCGCCGAGACGATGGTTGAACGACACGACCACGACATCGTCGAGCCGGCAGAGATTGCCGCCATCCGTCCAGGGCGACGAGCCTGAGCCGGTGAAGAATCCCCCGCCATGACACCAGAACATCACCGGCCGCTTGGGGCCGGAAGTGCCGGAGGTCCAGACGTTCAGATAGAGGCAGTCCTCGCTGGTCTTCTCGATGCCGCCCAATGGCCAGATCGCCATGAGATCGGCCGGCAGGCTGAACGCGTTCTCTGCCTGGATTGCGAGATTGCCATAGGCCAGTGCGTCGCGGATGCCGGCCCAGGATTCCATTTTGCGTGGCGGACTGAACCGACTGACGCCGAGCGGCGGTGCCGCATAGGGAATGCCCTTGAAGATGCTGGCGCCCCGCTCTCTTTGCCCCCGCACCCTTCCGGACGCGGTCTCGACGACGACCTCTGCCATCCGCGGTTTACTCCCCTCGCCGCCAGTATAGACTGGCTTCATGTCCGACCAAGCCCGAGCTGAGCTCGCTCCCACCGGCGTTCTGCGCGCCGGCATCAATCTCTCAAATTTCCTGCTGGTCACCGGCCGCAGTCCGACTTCGGAGCCCGAAGGCGTGGCCCCGGACGTGGCGCGCGAGATCGCCAAGTCGCTCGGCGTGCCGGTGCGCTACGTCACCTTCAAGAGCCCGGGCGAGCTGGCCGATCAGGCGGGCAAGGACGTCTGGGATATCGGCCTGATTGGCGCCGAGCCGCAGCGCGCGGCCGTGATGACCTTCAGCGCGGCCTACGTAGAAATCGAGGCGACCTACATGGTTCCGCCAGGATCGCCGATCAAATCGCTCGCCGAGGTCGACAGGAAAGGCGTGAGGATCGTCACGTCGGCGCGCTCGGCGTATGGCCTCTGGCTCGAGAACAACATCAAGAATGCCGAACTGATCCAAATCCCGGGCCTGGACGGCGCCTTCAACAAGTTCGTTGAGGACAAGATCGATGTTCTGGCCGGACTGAGGCCAGGGCTGCTCAAGGACATTGCCAAAATGCCGGGCGCCACCATCCTCGAGGGCAAGTTCAGTGCCGTGCAGCAGGCCGTTGGCTGCAACAAGCCTGCGAAGGCCGGCGCAGAGTATATCGCCGCTTTCGTCGAGCAGGCCAAGAAGTCTGGCCTGATTGCCAGCTTGATCCAAAAACACAAGGTCAACGGCTTGTCGGTTGCGCCGGCAGCCTAGAATCTATCGAGATTCCCAGCTTTTCGCGCAACCTGTGGCACGTGAATACGTTCATGTCGGTTGCGGGGCGGGTTGTACGCTGATTGGACGGGTTCCATCAAGCACATGACTCTTTGCGATTCCCGCAGTGCTGTAGCCCTTCGGGAGCGCGAGAATGAGCATCGATACGGTTTCGCAGGCCGAGGAAGGACCTCTCCCGCCGGCCAGCCGCAGCGGTGCAGCGCAGCATGCTTCCGACCTCCGCGAGCTGCTTCGCGCCATGGAGGCCATGCGCGCCGGTGATTTTTCGACGCGGCTCACCCGCGAGAGCGAAGGCGCCCTCGGCCGCATCTGCACCCTGTTCAATGAGATCGTCGCGGCCAACCAGAACATGGCCCAGCAGCTCGAACGCATCGGCAAAGCGGTGGGCGAGCAGGGCCGAACCCGTCAACGGGTGAAGTTCGGCACCTCCACCGCCGCCTGGGGCGAGATGGAATCCTCGATCAACAGCCTGATCGACGACCTTGTGTGGCCGACCACCGAAGTGACCCGCGTGATCTCCGCCGTGGCTCAAGGCGACCTGCTGCAGACCGTGCGGCTCGACGTCGATGGCCGGCCGCTCAAGGGCGAGTTCCTGCGCTCCGCCAGCATCGTCAACACCATGATCAAGCAGCTCTCGGTGTTCACCTCGGAAGTGACCCGCGTGGCACGAGAGGTCGGCACCGAAGGCAAGCTCGGCGGCCAGGCCAAGGTGAGCGAAGTGACCGGCGTATGGCGCGAGCTGACCGAGTCGGTCAACTCGATGGCCAACAACCTGACGGCGCAGGTCCGCAACATCTCCGACGTGACCATCGCCGTGGCCAACGGCGACCTGTCGCGCAAGATTACCGTCGACGTGCGCGGCGAGATCCTACAGCTCAAGGAAGCCATCAACACGATGGTGGACCAGCTGCGGTCGTTCGCCTCCGAGGTGACGCGCGTGGCGCGCGAGGTCGGCACTGAAGGCAAGCTCGGCGGTCAGGCGATCGTGCCGGGCGTCGCCGGCACCTGGAAGGACCTCACCGACTCGGTGAACGCCATGTGCGGCAACCTGACAGATCAGGTGCGCAACATTGCCGAGGTGACCACGGCGGTGGCCCGCGGCGATCTGTCGAAGAAGATCACCGTCGACGTACGGGGCGAAATCCTGCAGCTGAAGGAGACCATTAACGTGATGGTCGATCAGCTCAACGGCTTCGCCGGCGAGGTCACCCGCGTCGCCCGCGAGGTCGGCACCGAAGGCAAGCTGGGCGGCCAGGCCGAGGTGCCGGGCGTCGCCGGCACCTGGAAGGATCTGACCGACAACGTCAACTTCATGGCCACCAACCTGACGGGTCAGGTCCGCAACATCGCCGAAGTGACGACCGCCGTGGCCAACGGCGACCTGTCGAAGAAGATCACCGTCGACGTGCGCGGCGAAATTCTGCGATTGAAGGAGACCATCAACACGATGGTCGACCAGCTGAACGGCTTTGCCGGCGAGGTCACCCGCGTCGCCCGCGAGGTCGGCACCGAGGGCAAGCTCGGAGGCCAGGCGCAGGTGCCGGGCGTGGCCGGCGTGTGGAAGGATCTCACCGACAACGTCAACCTTCTCGCGGCGAATCTGACCACACAGGTCCGCAACATCGCCGAGGTGACCACGGCCGTGGCGACCGGCGACCTGTCGAAGAAGATCACCGTCGACGTGCGTGGCGAGATCCTGCAGCTCAAGGAAACCATCAACGTGATGGTCGACCAGCTGAACGGTTTCGCCGGCGAGGTCACTCGAGTCGCCCGCGAGGTCGGCACCGAAGGCAAGCTGGGCGGCCAGGCCCAGGTGCCCGGCGTCGCCGGCACCTGGAAAGACCTCACCGACAACGTGAACATGCTGGCCGCGAACCTCACCACCCAGGTCCGCAACATCGCCGAAGTAACGACCGCCGTGGCCAACGGCGACCTCTCGAAGAAGATCACCGTCGACGTGCGTGGCGAGATCCTGCAGCTGAAGGAAACCATCAACACGATGGTCGATCAGCTCAACGGCTTCGCCGGCGAGGTGACACGCATGGCGCGTGAGGTCGGCACCGAGGGCAAGCTCGGCGGCCAGGCGCAGGTGCCGGGCGTCGCGGGCGTGTGGAAGGACCTGACCGGCAACGTGAACAACTTGGCAGCCAACCTCACCACGCAGGTCCGCGCCATCGCCGAGGTGGCGACGGCCGTGACCAAGGGCGACCTGACGCGGTCGATCCAGGTCGACGCGCTGGGGGAGATGGCCGAGCTGAAGGACAAGCTCAACACCATGATCGACAACCTCCGTCTAACGACGGAGCGCAACACCGAACAGGACTGGCTGAAGACCAACCTGGCGAAGTTCACCAACATGCTCCAGGGTCAGCGCGACCTCGGCACCGTGGGCCGCCTGATGCTCTCCGAGCTGACGCCGCTGGTAGGCGCGCACCAGGCGGTGATCTACCAGATCCAGCACGACGACGGCGACGGCACCAATTTGCATCTCCTGTCGGTCTATGCGGATTCGGTCGGTGAAGGCCATCCTGCAGCGCTGCGCGTCGGCGAGGGCCTTATCGGCCAGTGCGCCGCCGACCGCCGCCAGATCCTGATCTCCGACATCTCCCAGCCGGTGCGTCCGATCACGTCCGGCCTGTTCACGGCGCCGCCCAGGAGCATCGTCGTTCTGCCGGTTCTGTTCGAAGGGCAGGTCAAGGCCGTCATCGAGCTCGCCTCCCTCAGCCACTTCACCGAACTGCAGATCGCTTTCCTCGAGCAGCTCACGGCCTCGATCGGCATCGTGCTCAACTCGATCGAAGCCACCATGCAGACCGAAGACCTGCTGCAGCAATCCCAGAAGCTCGCCGGCGAGCTGCAGAGCCAGCAGAGCGAGCTGCAGCAGACCAACGAGCAGCTCGAGCAGAAGGCGCAGCAGCTCGCCGAGCGCAACGCCGAGGTCGAGCAGGCCCGTCGCGCGGTGGAAGAGAAGGCGACGGAGCTGGCGCTCACGTCGCGCTACAAATCGGAGTTCCTGGCCAATATGAGCCACGAGCTGCGCACGCCCCTCAACTCGATCCTTATCCTGGGTCAGCAACTCGCCGAGAATCCCGACGGCAACCTCAAGGCCAAACAGGTCGAGTATGCCCGCACAATCCACGGCGCCGGCACCGACCTCCTGAACCTGATCTCCGACATCCTCGACCTGTCCAAGATCGAATCCGGGACCGTCACCGTCGACGCCGAGGAGATCTTTTTCACCAACGTGCTGGAGACGGTGGCGCGGCCATTCCGCCACCAGGCGGAGTCGCAACGCCTGAGCTTCGACGTCCAGGTCGATCCCTCGCTGCAGCGCAGCCTCGTCACCGACTCCAAGCGCCTGCAGCAGATCCTCAAGAACCTGCTGTCCAACGCACTCAAGTTCACCGCCCAGGGCAGCGTCCGGCTGCGCGTGATGCCGGTGAAGAGCGGGTGGCGGCCGGACAATTCGGCGCTCAACCAGGCAAGCTCGGTGGTGGCCTTCGAAGTCACCGACACCGGCGTCGGCATTCCGGTCGAGAAGCAGAGGATCGTCTTCGAGGCGTTCCAGCAGGCCGACGCATCGACCAGCCGCAAGTATGGCGGCACCGGCCTCGGCCTCGCCATCAGCCGCGAGCTGGCGCAGCTGCTCGGTGGCGAGCTCACCCTGCGCAGCACGCCGGGCATGGGATCGACCTTCACGCTGTTTCTGCCAACGATGTATACCGGCCCGCGGACGGCGGTTCGTCAGGCCGCCCCGGGGGCCGTGCCTGTGCCGCAGGTCTCCCTGCCGGAGCAGTTCGCCGACCAGTTTCCCGACGACCGCCACAACCTGCTGCCGGGCGAGCCAACGTTGCTGATCGTCGAGGACGATGCCAACTATGCCGGCATCCTGGTCGATGCCGCCCATGCTGCCGGGCTCAAGGCGCTGGTCACATCGCGCGGCGCCGAGGCGCTCGACCTTGCGCTGGAATACAAGCCGGTGGCGATGTCGCTCGACATCTTCCTGCCCGACATGCTGGGCTGGAACGTGCTCAGCCAGTTCAAGCGTACGCTCGAGACGCGCCACATCCCGGTGCAGATCCTGAGCATGGACGAGGACCGCCAGCAGGGGCTTGCGCGCGGTGCCTTTTCCTACATGAACAAGCCGACGACGACGGAGGGTTTGAGCCTCGCCCTGTCGAAGATCAGCGACTACGTGAAGCCGCGCAGGAAGCGGCTGCTGATCGCCGAGGACAACGAAGCCGAGCGCCTGGGCGTCACCGAGCTGCTGGCGCATCCGGACATCGAGATCGATGCCGTCGACACCGGCCGCGGCGCCCTCGACAAGCTGCGTGGTGGCCGTTTCGACTGCATGGTTCTCGACCTTCGCCTGCCCGACATGACGGGGTTCGAGGTGCTGGAGGAGATTCAGAAAGACGCAACGCTCGCCGACCTGCCGGTCGTTGTCTTCACCGGACGCGATCTCTCGGCCGAGGAGGATGCGCGACTCCACACCATGGCACGTTCGATCGTGGTCAAGGGGGCGGCCTCGCCCGAACGCCTGTTCGACGAGACGGCGCTGTTCCTGCATCAGGTCGCCGCCGACCTGCCGGCCGACAAGCAGCGCATGCTCGAGCGCCTGCACGCCTCGGACGAGATGCTGGCCGGTCGCACCGTGCTGGTCGTCGACGACGACACCCGCAACATCTTCGCCCTGTCGAGCGCGCTGGAGCGCCGCAACATGCACGTGCTGACGGCGACCACCGGCCGGGAAGCGATCTCGACTCTGGAAACTTCGCCCGATGTGGCGATCGTGCTGATGGACATCATGATGCCGGAGATGGATGGCTACGAGACGATCGCACTGATCCGCAGCAACCCGGACCTGCGCCGCCTGCCGATCATCGCGCTCACGGCCAAGGCGATGAAGGGTGACCGCGAGAAGTGCCTCGAGGCAGGAGCTTCCGACTACCTCGCCAAGCCGGTCAACACCGAGCAGCTGTTCAGCGCCTTGCGGCTCTGGCTGCATCGCTAGAGACAGGCGTCTAGGTCAGCCAGGGACGCCAATGGACAAGGTCAATATCCTGCTGGTAGACGATCAGCCTGCCAAGCTCCTTTCCTACGAGGTCATCCTCGAGGAGCTGGGCGAAAACCTGATCAAGGCCAACTCGCCGCACGATGCGCTCGGCATCCTGCTCAAGACCGAGGTCGCCGTCGTGCTGATCGACGTGGTGATGCCGCAGATCGACGGCTTCCAGCTCGCCGCCATGATTCGCGAGCATCCACGCTTCCAGAAACTCGCCATGATCTTCGTCTCCGGCGTGCAGATCGCCGAGACCGACCATCTGCGCGGCTACGAGATCGGCGCGGTGGACTACGTCACCGTGCCGGTGGTGCCCGAGGTGCTGCGCGCCAAGGTCCGCGTCTTCATCGAGCTCTTCCGCACGACCCGCCAGCTCGAGACGATGAACAGGGAGCTGGAGAAAAGGGTTGCCGCGCGGACCGCCGAGCTCGAAGCACAGACCGAGAAGCTGCGCCAGAGCGAGGAGCGCAGGTCGATCGCCCTGTCGGCCGGCGACATGGGCTCGTGGGAAGTCGACCTGACAACCGGCCACATTGAGTGGGACGAAGGCCCCTTCCGCATCTTCGACGTCGATCCCGCCACATTCCATCCGACCGTCGAACGCATCGAAGCCATGATGCATCCGGAGGATCGCGACAAGAACAGCGTGACGGCGATCGTTGCCGGAGGCGAGCCACGCTTCCAGGTGGAGTTTCGGATCGTGCGGCCCAGCGGCGAGGTGCGCTGGTGCTACGGCGCCGGCATCATAACGTACGATGCCGATGGCAAGCCCGTGCGCATGAACGGCGTGACTGTCGACGTCACCGACCGCAAACGGGCCGAGGAGCGTCAGCTCCTGCTGGCCCGCGAGGTCGACCATCGCGCCAAGAACATGCTGGCGGTCGTGCTGTCGGTGCTGCGGCTCACCAAGGCCAAGACCACCGCCGACTTCATCTCGACCGTCGAAGGACGCATCCATGCGCTGGCGGCGACGCATAACCTCCTGTCGTCGACACGCTGGCAGGGTGCCAATCTGCGCCAGATCGTCGACGAGGAGCTGGCGCCCTATCGCGCCGACCACCGCGAGCGGGTGACGGCCGACGGCCCCGCCGCGATGCTGCTGCCGGCGACGGCGCAGGCCGTCGCGCTCGCCCTGCACGAGCTTGCGACCAATGCCGCCAAGTACGGTGCCCTGTCGACTGACACCGGCAAGCTCAAAGTCACCTGGTCGATCGGACCTGACGCGCTCGAGGTTGAATGGGTGGAAATCGGCGGCCCCCCGGCAGCGCCACCATCCTCCCTGGGTTTCGGGCTCTCCATCGTGCGCTCCAGCATCGAGGCGCAGTTCCGTGGCGGCGTGCTGTACGACTGGCGGCGGGAGGGTCTCTGCTGTCGGCTGCTCATTCCGCGTGCCCAGATCGTCAATCCGGAACCCGTGCCGCAGAAGGCCGCGCCCCGGGCGAAACCATCCGGCAATGCCCGTGCGCTCAGCCTGACCGGCAAGCGGCTGCTTATGGTCGAGGACGAATTCCTGGTCGGAATGATGGCCAAGAAGTTGCTCGAAAGTCGCGGCGCCACGGTGCTCGGACCGTATGCGCGGCTCGCTGACGGACTGGCGGCCGCACGCGAGGAGCGCTTCGATGGCGCCCTGCTCGACTTTAACCTCGCCGGCGAGCTCGCCGAGCCACTTGCGGACTACCTGATCGCCAACGGCGTACCGTTCATTTTCCTGACCGGCTACCAGCGCGACAGCATCGATCGCCGGTACGCAAACGTGCCGCTGCTGCAGAAGCCGATCGAACCCGACTCTCTCGAGCGCGTCCTCGTCTCACTGCTCGACTCTCCAGGGTCCATGCAAGCGATCGACGCAAACTGACCGAACACATTGGGACGAAACGACGGCAGTTCCCGCCGTCCCGAAAATATCGCAGTTCAACTTACTCCGCGGAGGCGCGTTGATCCCCTCACTACGAGGAGGTTTCACATGGTTCGGGATGTCCGAAGTATGCCGCGCGGACTTATCGCGCCGCTCAGCCAGGCGCAGCTCAACGCGTTGCGTAATCTTGCCGACGGCACTCTGTCTGCGCTACCCGACGATTGCCGCGCACGTCTTATCGACCTGAAACTGATAGAAGAAAATGGCAGCCTGATTGCCGTTACTCCGCTGGGGCGCGAGCGCCTCGTTTCCGATCGTTGATCGCGAACGTCACGCCGTGACGCGATCCCACCAGTCGCGCGTACGGTACCAGGCACCGACGACCGGCAGGATCCATTCGGGATTGCCGTTGTAGAACGGCACCGTCGGGAAATCCTGACCGTCGAACGCATTGACAGGCGCGTTCGAGCCGCCGGCGATCTTGCGGGCGGTCTGGTATCCGAGATAGCTCATCATCGCGACGCCCGAGCCGTTGCATGCCATCAGGTAGTGCATGCCCTGCTCCATGCCCATGTGCGGCATGAAATCGAAGGCGAAGGCGACATTTCCCGTCCAGGCGTGGGTGACCTTCACTCCCTTGAGCTGCGGCCAGCGCTCCAGCATGTAGCCGTGCAGCACCGGCGCGCTCACCTCCGGCGCCACCTGGGTGAAGCGCGCCCGCCCGCCGAAGATCACGCGCTTGTTGTCGGGCGACTGGCGATAGTAGCAGAGCACCCTCTTCGTATCGCTGACGACTCGGTTCTTCGGAATCAGGCTTTGGACCAGATCTTCCGGAAGCTCCTCGGTTGCGATTATGTGGCTCGCAACCGGGACGAGCTTGCGCCGCAGCGTCGGCGTCAGCTCCGTAGTGTAGCCGTTGGTCGCGATCACGACCTCGCGCGCCTCGATCGGGCCCTTGCTCGTGAGCACTCGGAAGCCGCCTCCGCTCGACGACCCTTTGCGCTCGATCTTCTCGGCATCGCAGTTGGCGCAGAGCCTGGCGCCAGCACGATGCGCCGCGCTCAACAGGCCGCCATAGTAGAGCGCCGGATGGAGCTGGCCGGTGCGCTCCACCACCATGCCGCCATAGTAATAGTCCGATGCGATCTCCTCGCGCTGCTGCTCGCGCGGGACCATGTAGGTGCCCAGACCGGCGGTGGCATTGTAGGTGCCGACCTTCGCCGCCTGCTCCTTGAAATGGCGCGGCGTGTAGGCGCCGCTGAAGCGGCCGTTCATCCGCCAGTGGCATTCGATGCCTTCGCGCTGGATCACGGTCTCGACCTGGGCCAGCGAATCGGCGGCGTCGGCCAGCATCCGCTGCATGATCTTCTTCCAGGCGTCCGAATCCCCGCCGACTCCCTTTCCGGAGAAGCCCTTGCCCATCGTCGTGCCACCGCTGACGCCGCCGCCGTTGCGCGTCGAGGCGCCGACGCCAAAATCGCCGCGCTCCAGCACCGTCACGTCGACACCGGAGCGCGCCAACTCGAGTCCCGTGGAAAGGCCGCCATAGCCTGCGCCGATCACCAGCACGTCTGCCTTGAGTGGCGGGTCCTGGCTCAGCTCGTTGGAGGGATGCCACCATTCCCACCACCACGGCATGCTCTTGAAGTCCTTGTGAAAGACGCTGTCGGCCATGGTGTTTCCCCTAACGCGCGCTGCCGCTCAGTCCGCGCCCGAAACGACCGATGAGGACGAGCACGATCGACACCAGCAGAATCTGCATCACCGACACCGCCGCGATCGTCGGATCAATTTCCATCAGGATGTTGTCGAACATCTTCTTGGGCAAGGTCATGTTGGGGCCCGCCAGGAACAGCGCTACGACCAGCTCGTCGAACGACGAGATGAAGGCCAGCAGGCCGGCGGAAACCAGGCTCGGCCGTAGCAGTGGAAGCGTAATTCGCAGAAGGGTGCTCATCCGGCTGGCCCCCAGCCCTTCGGCAGCCTGCTCCAGCGCACGGTCGAAATCGCGCAAACCTGCGACGATCACCAGCACGACGAACGGCAAGGCGAGGACGGTGTGAGCCAGGACCAGCCCGTACCATTCGCCGATCAGTTTCAGTTTGGCGAACAGCCCATAGAGACCCACCGACAGGATGATGGTCGGCACGACCAGCGGCGCGAGGGCGATGCGATCGAGCAATGTGCGCCCGATGTATCTGCCGCGCGCCAGGCTGAAGGCAAGCGGAACGCCAAGGACGAGGGCGAGCACAGCCGTCGCCGCGCCGATGTAGAGAGAGCGGACAGTAGCGTCGATCCATTGCGGGTCATCGAGATAGCGCTCGTACCATTGCGTGCTGAAGCCCGGTGGAGGGAACTGCATGTAGGGCGCCGAACTGAGAGAGATCGGGAACACCACGAGCAGCGGCAGCATGAGGAAAACGTAGATCGCCGCGCAAGCGACCACGAGGGCACGGCGGCTCATCGCTGCGCCTCCTGCCGGGTGAAGGACTGCGCCACGCTATAGACGCCGAGCGTCACCGCCAGCAGCACGGCCGAGAGCGCTGCGGCAAAGGGCCAGTTCAGTGTCTGGCGGACTTCCTGCTCGATCATCACGGCGACCATCATCACCTTGCCACCACCCAGCAGAGCCGGCGTGATGTAGAAGCCGAGCGACAGCACGAAGACGATCACCGCCCCGGCAAAGATGCCGGGCAGGGTGAGCGGAAGGTAGATGCGCCAGAATATCCGCCAGTCGGAGGCGCCCAACCCTTCAGCCGCCGCGACCAGCGCCGGATCGAGCCGCCGCACCGCTCCGTAGACCGGCAATACCATGTAGGGAAGCAGGACGTGGACCATGCCGATCAGCACCCCGTTGAAGTTGTGCAGCAGCGGCAGGGGATCGGATATCAGCCCTGCCTCGATCAGCCCCCGATTGAGCACGCCGTTGCGGCCGAGCAGCACCATCCAGGCATAGGTCCGCACCAGCACTGACGTCCACAGCGGAAGCAGCACGAAGATGAAGCCCAACGTCGCCCAGGCTGGCGTCGTCGTGGCGATCAGAAAGCCCAACGGATATCCCAACAAGAGACAGATCGCCGTGACCAGCAGCGCGATCTCGAAAGTGTTCCAGAAGACCCGCAGATAGAGCCCTTCGCCCAGCGCCTTGGCGTACCAGTCGAGCGTCCCGGCCTCGACACTGAAGCCCAGCATGCGAACGACGGGAAAGAGGAAGACGAAGAAGAGCAAGATCAGGGCGGGCACCGCCGGCCAGACGCCGCTGAACCGCCGCGTCACGACCTGCTCCCTCTTGCGCTCATACTCCTCCTCCTGCCGTCGAGCCCGACGAGCACGGCAGCATCAGAATACGGAAAGACAGATGACGGCCCTCAGAACACATGGATCGACTCGCGTTCTATCGCGACGCTGACCCGGCTGCCGGCGGCAGGAAGCGGGCCGCGCACCGGCTGGCGCACGATAAGCTCGACCCCGTCGTCGCAGGCGACCCGGAGCTTGAGCGAGGAGCCGAGATACACCGCCTCCTTCACTTCCCCATTGAATGAATTCACGCCCTGGCCGAAGCGCTCAGGCCGCATCAGCACGCCGACGCGCGTACCGACGGGCGCACCGTGGGCGATCAGCAGGCGACGACCCGATTCGAGCGTGACCGAACCGACCTCTGTCACCGTGCCGTGGAAGATGTTGCTCTCGCCCACGAAGTCGGCGACGAAATCGTTGGCCGGCCGCTCGTAGATCTCGGTCGTCGAGGCGACCTGCTGGATCTTGCCCTTGTTCATCACCGCGATGCGGTCGGACAGGACCAGCGCCTCTTCCTGATCGTGGGTGATGAAGATCGTGGTGAGGCCGAGCCGCCGCTGCAGGCGCCGGACCTCGAGCTGCATGGTCTCGCGCAGCTTGCGATCAAGCGCACCGAATGGCTCGTCGAGCAGCAGCAGGCGGGGGTTGAACACGATCGCACGGGCGAGCGCCACCCGCTGCTGCTGGCCGCCCGATAGCTGGCGCGGCAAGCGCTTGCCATAGCCCTGGAGCTCGACCAGCCCGAGGGCTTCTGCGACCCGCCGCTCGATCTCCGCACGGCCTACGTTGCGCATTTCGAGCGGGAAGGCGACGTTGCGTTCGACCGTGAGATGCGGAAACAGCGCATAGTTCTGGAACACCATGCCGATCTCGCGCCGCGCCGGCGGCAGGAGGGTGATGTCGGTGCCGTCGACTCGCACGGTTCCGGCATCGGGAGTCTCGAAGCCGGCGACGACTTTCAGCAGCGTCGTCTTGCCCGAGCCGCTTGGCCCCAGGATCGTCAGCAGCTCGCCGGAGGCGATGTCGAGCGACACACCGTCGAGCGCCACGACCTCCCCGAAGCGCTTGACCAGACCTTCTATCTCGAGATCAGCCGACCGTGACGCCACTCATCAGCCCTTCTTGAGCTTCCAGGCGTTCCATAGCTCCAGCGCCTTGCTGCCGTTTTCGGCATACCACGAGTCGTCGATCCAGAACTGCTTGTCGATGTATTGGGTGGGCAGATACGGCTTCACCTTGGCGTCGACGAAGTTCAGCGCCTCGAGATTCAGTCCGGGATAGCCGAGCTCGCTGGCATAGACCGCCTGCTGCTGCGGCACCGACATCTCGGCCAGCATCTTCTGGCCCCAATACGGGTTCTTGGCGCCGCGCGGGATGACGAAGCTGCCCTGCTTCAGCGCTCCCTCGTTCCATTCGATCTCGATCGGCGCGCCCTTCTTGATCAGGTCGTAGAAGCGGCCATTCCAACCGGTCGCCAGCACGACCTCCTTGTCGAGCAGGAGCTGCGCCGGCTGCTGGCCGGTCGACCACCAAACGCTCACATGTGGCTTGATCTGGTCGAGCTTCTTGAACGCGCGGTCGAAATCGATCGGGTAGATCTTGTCCACCGGCACGCCGTCGGCGATCAGAGCGAACTCGAGATTGTCCGTAGGATGATCGCGCATCGAGCGCGCGCCGGGGAATTTCTTGACGTCCCACCAGTCCGCCCAGCTCTTGGGATGGGTGCCGCCTTTGAAGACATCGGTGCGATAGCCGATGATCGTCGTATAGACCGAAGAGGCGAAGACGTAGGGCGATCTCGCCTTCTCTGGGTACTTCGAGCGGTCGACGAGCTTGTCGTCGATTTTCTCGACAAGATTCATTTTCGTGGCGCGGATCGCATCCTGGCCGCCGATCTCCGTGACGTCCCATTCGACGTTCCCGGACTCGACCATGGCGCGAAGCTTGCCGAAATCGGCCGGGCTCGTCTCCACCACGCGGATGCCATACTTCTTCTCGAAGCCGTTGAAGAAGGCCTTGCGCATTGCCGTGCCCATCGAGCCGCCGGAGTGGTTGACGACAATCTGCGCAGGCTTGGGCGGTTCCTGCGCAAGGGCCCTGCCGCTCCCGACGAGCGCTGCGGCGCCCGCCAACGTCAGTGCCTCACGACGGCTCACGGTCTTCATAGGCTCCCTCCCATTTTGCGCCCGACTGTATGAGCGCATGCGCGCAAAGGAAAGGCCCGCTAAAGCGGGCCCTTCTCGATTACAGCCTTGACGACGCTAACTCAGCTGTCAGGGCGTCGTGGATTGCGGCGACATGAGGCGACCCCGGGCGTCGATCCGGTTGCCGCGTACATCGTAGCGGAAGCCATATTCGTCCCGGAAAGCCTCCTCATGCCGGACAGTGCCGGCGTACGGCGAAACCGCCTGCGCCTGCTGCTCCATCGGCTGCAACCCGGGCCGCTCGCGGGTGTAGTCACCCGGGCTTGGCTGCGGGGGCGAGCTGATCACGGGCGCACTCGCGATCGGTCGGCCATACGCATCGACGACAGTCTGGGCCTGAACGGTGCCAGCAGCACCGGCCAGCGCCAACGCAAGTAAGGTGTACTTGATCATTGTTGCCTCCTGAGTACTGATCTGCCGAACTAACGGCCTGCTACGCGCGCGTGTTGCGCCCCGCCCTGAGGCAATCGAATGACAATCCGTCTTTCCGAGAATTTCCGCGCGCTGTTCTACGCTCCCTTCTATGCCGCCCAAGCCACTGGCGCCTTCCGGCAGGCGGGTGTCGACGTGATCCTTGTGCCCTCACCCAACCCGCCTGCTGCGGCGAAGGCACTGCTGTCGGGCGAGGTCGATGTCATGTGGGGCGGGCCGCTGCGGGTGATGATGTTGCGCGACAGAGATCCGACGTCCGATCTCGTCTGCTTCTGCGACGTGGTGGCGCGCGATCCATTCTTCATCATCGGCGCAAAGCCGCGCCCTGGATTCCACTTCGCCGAACTGAAGGGCTTGCGGTTCGCCACGGTCTCGGAAGTGCCGACGCCCTGGATCTGCCTCGCCGACGATATCCGCCGCGCCGGGTTCGATCCCGCCGCGCTGGCGCCCGTGGCAGATCGCTCCATGGAGGAAAACGAGGCCGCGTTGCGCTCCGGCACGCTCGACGCCGTCCATCTGTTCCAACCCTTTGCCGAGCGATTGCTCGCGTCCGGCGCGGGTCATCTCTGGTACGCCGCGGCAACGCGTGGCCGCACCGCCTACACCACGCTTGTGACCCGCCGCGGCACGCTGGAGCGGCAGCGCGAGGAACTGCTGGGGATGACCCGTGCCGTTCACCGCACGCTGGCATGGTTCGCGCGCACGCCGAGCGCGGAAATAGCGAACCTGTTGCGAGACTATTTTCCCGACGTGGCGCCCGGGATCTTCGCCGCCGCCATCGATCGTTATCGAGCGCTCTGCCTGTGGGGAAGCGATCCGGTCATCCGCCGCGAAGGCTATGACCGGCTGCACGGCGCGATGCGCTCGGCGGGAGCGCTCGGTCGCGACGTCGCCTTCGCGGACTGCGTTGATACACGGCTGGCCGAGCAGGCATTGGCCTGACGTGATAGGTACTCCACGAGCGAACGGAGAATGCGGATGCGGTTGATCAAGCTTCTTGCGACGGCAGTTCTGGCTTGGGCACTCGTGGTCGGCGGGGCTGCGGCGCAGAATGGCCTCGAGCGCTTCGAGCGCGAGATCAAACCGCAGATCCAGCTCGAGAAGCTCACCTATGGCAGCGCGCAGTCACTCGGAAATGCGGGTTTCGTGCTGACCGACGTGGTGGCCGTCCTGCCGGCGAACCCCTCCACCGGAGACAAGGCGAGCACCATCGAGATCGACCGGCTGACCGTCGAGGCACTCGACTTCGACCGCATGAAGGACATTACCGACGACGAGATGCCGCGCTTCGCCAAGCTCAAGATCGAAGGCCTCACCGGCGACGAGGAGATCTTCGCCGCCCTCGGGGCGTACGGCGTTCCACGGGTGCCGGTGGACGTGGTGCTCGACTACCGGCTCGACGGCGCAGCGAGGACCTTCACCCTCAACAGGCTGGATATCGCCTTGCGCGGCCAGGCCAAGCTCGGGCTCAGCCTCCTGATCGAAGGCATCAGCGAGAAATCGAGCGAGGTCGCCGACGCCATGGATGACGGTCGGCTGCGCACCGCCTCTCTGACGATCGAGGACAGCGGCCTGCTCGCCACGCTGCTGCCGCCGCTCGCCAAGGAGGAGGGCGAAACGGCTGAAGGCTTGGTGGCAATGGTGCTGGTCACCCTTGCGGCGTTCTCCGACGGGCAGGGCTCCGCCACGCTGAAGGCACTCGACGCCATCGCCTCTTTCGTCGGCGACTGGAAGGCTCCGAAGGGCATCCTGATGATCAATCTGGCGCCAGCCAAGACCGCGAGCCTCTCCGATCTCGACCAGGTCATGGAGCCCGATGCACTGGTCGACATCTTCGGCCTCAGCGCCAGCTATCCGGCAACCCGCAACGGCGCGGCCAAGGCTGGCCCGGCAGCAAAATGAGCGCTGCCATTCCAATCACGCGCTCAATGAAAACCCAATCTTATCAATAGGTTAATGGCCGCAACCCTTTCTGTTTGGGGGACGTTTCTTCTGTAGCGGTGGCCATGGTGGCCGTCGCCTGCGAACGCGGAGAGGAAACCATGAACCAGCAGAACAACAATCAGAATCAGAACCCGTCGCAACAGCAGCGCGAGCAGGAGCAGCGCGAGCAGCAACAGCGCGAGCGCCAGAACCCCGGCCAAGGGCAGGGTGCGGAGCAGAAGCCCGGCCAAGGCGGCCAAAACATCGACAAAAGCGCCAACCAAGGCAACAACAAGCGTTGATGCCCGTTGAATCAGGGAATGCCCGCCAGTACGGCGGGCATTTCCTTTTTATGACAAGGAGATTCGCATGTCCGACAAGCCCGAGTTCCCCGCCGACGTGCCTGCGACACCGCCAACCCCCGGCAAGACCGATCCGATTCCGCCGGAGATGCCGCCCCCTCAGACTCCGACACCCGAAATCATGCCGACACCGACCCCCCATCCGACCGGTCCAGGTGGCACGGTGGCCTAAAGCTTCTCCGAGCGTTGGTGGTAGGTCTTATCAGAGAACGACACTTGGTCGCGCCGACTCTCGTTGATGCTGTGCAGCCGTTGCTATTCCTTCACAGCACCAGTCAACGAGGACACATAGTAGTCGACGAAGAACGAGTAGAAGATCGCCACTGGCAGCGAGCCGAGCAGCGATCCCGCCATCAGCGCCCCCCACTGGTACACGTCGCCTGACACCAGCTCGGTCAGAATGGCGACCGAAACGGTCTTCTTCTCGCTGCTCTGGATGAAGGCGAGCGCATACACGAACTCGTTCCACGACAGCGTGAAAGAGAAGATGCCGGCCGAGATCAGGCCGGGGACCGCGAGAGGCAACGTGATGCGGCGCAGGATCTGCAGGCGCGTCGCGCCGTCGATCAATGCGCACTCCTCGAGCTCGTAGGGGATCGATTTGAAGTAGCCGATCAGCAGCCAGGTGCTGAACGGCACCAGAAAGGTCGGATATGTCAGGATAAGGGCAAGCGGCGAATCGAACAGACCGAGCTGATAGATGGTCGTCGCGAGCGGAATGAACAGGATCGACGGCGGCACCAGGTACGCGAGGTAGATACCCAGGCCGACATACTGGCTGCCCTTGAAGCGCAGCCGCTGGATTGCATAGGCCGCCAGCACGCTCGAGAACAGCGACAGCGCGGTCGAGCAGATCGCCACTCCCATCGTCACCATCAGCCAGCGCGGATAGGCGGTCCCGAACAGGAGCTTCTCGATGTGATCGAGGGTCGGGCTGCCGATCCAGAACGGATTGTACTTCTTGTAATCGTAGAGTTCGGCGTTCGGCTTGAACGATGTGATCGTCATCCAATAGAACGGAAAGAGCAGGACGAATACGAACAGCGCGAGCGGCAGGTAGATCGTAACCAGCCGCCGGGTTCGGCTGTCCCACGCCATCTGATCGGGAGCGACGGTCGCCGTCGCCTTGCCTTCGGGAACAGCGGCGGTGTCAGTCATCGGACTCTCCCTGCTGCCACTTGCGACGCGCGAGGGCGAAGTAGCTGAACAACGTTGCGCCCACGAGGAACGGGATCATCGCCACCGCGATCGCCGCACCCTCGCCCAGCTCGCCGCCCGAGATGCCGCGCTGGAAGGCCAGCGTCGCCATAAGGTGCGTCGAGTTCAGCGGGCCGCCGCGGGTGATCGCATAGACCAGCTGGAAATCGGTGAAGGTGAAGATTATCGAGAACGTCATCACGATCGCGAGGATCGGCAGCAGCAGCGGGAAGGTGATGTAGCGGAAACGCTGCCACGCCGATGAGCCGTCGAGCAGCGCCGCCTCGTAGAGCGACGGCGAGATGGTCTGCAGGCCGGCCAGCAGCGAAATCGCGACGAACGGTATGCCGCGCCAGATGTTCGCTGCGATCAGCGACCAGCGGGCCGGCCACGTCGTGCTCAGGAAGTCGAATGGCGTGCTGCGGATGCCCAGAACGTCCACGGCGACATAGGAGAAGATCGAGAACTGCGGATCGTAGAGCCACCAGAACGCCAGCGCGGACAGAACGGTCGGCACGATCCACGGCAACAGGATGATGGCGCGCAGGAGGCTCTTGAACGGCACGTGATTGTTGAGCAGCAGCGCGAGCCAGAGACCGAGAGCGAACTTACCGAAGGTCGCCACACCCGTGTAGAAGACGCTGTAGAAGACGGCACCCCAGAACTGCGGATCCTCCAGCAGGTACTCGAAGTTCTCTATACCGATGTACTTGCCGGCGCCGCCGATCTTGGTGTCGGTGAAGGACAGCCAGATGCCGAGGCCCAGCGGATAAGTGAGGAACACCAGCAGCAGGCCAAGCGCGGGCGTCAGACACGCCAGGACCAGAAACGGCTTGTAGTCGAAAAGACGCGCGAGCCAGTTGGGCTGGGGCCGGGCGCGCGTCCAGTCGCCCGTGGTGACGACAGTCATGCTTCCTCCGAAGAGCCGGAGAGCGGCGCGACCGGAATGCGATCGCGCCTCTCGTTGTCTTGGCGTCTAGCGGTAGTACCGGCGCGTGCGACGCTCGGCTTCCTTCGCGGCGTCGGCCGGCGTCGCCTGACCGGATGCCACCGAGGCGAACATCTGGACGAGAACATACTCCGCGGTAACCGTGCCGGCAGCCTGGGTGATCGGGCCCTTATAGCCGCTCCAGAACTGGTTGTTCATCGTCTCGCGATAGAGCGCGATCTTCGGGTCGCTCTCCCACACCTTGCTCTTGTCGTAGGCCTTGAGCGGATGAGACCAGTAACCCAGGCACCCCGTGAGCCATGGATCGTACTGTTCGGCTTCCATCATGAAGGCGAGGTAGGCCTTGGCGGCATTCGGGAATTTGGTGTGCTTGAACACCATGCCGTTGAGCACGGTCGCCGACATCGGCGCAGTGCTGGCGAGGCCCTTGACCAGCGGCGCGTGCTCGGTGTCGTCCGCGATAGGCTTGGTCGCCGGATCGTTCTTCAGCGAGAAGTAGAGCGAAACGCCGTTCGATGTGAAGAACAGCTCGTTCGACGCATAGGCGCGGTTGTTGCTGATGTCGTTCCACGACATCGTGCCTGACACGAAGGTCGGATAGAGTTCCTTCACGAAGTTCAGCGCATTCAAGGTTTCCTTGCTGTTGATGACGACTTTGCCGTCGTCATCGATCAGCGAGCCGCCGTGGCTCCACAGCATCCAGTTGGCGAAACCGTTGGCGTCGCCGACGGCATTGCCGAGCGCGAACCCCGCCGGCTTGTTGATCTTCTTGAGGTCCTGACAGAGCTTGAGGAGGCCGGCATGATCGGTCGGCACCTTGTCGTGACCGGCTTCCTTGAGTGCCGACACGCGGTAGACCAGCGGTCCGCCCGAGCCACCCATCGGCAGGCCAATCCAGTTGTTGGTCTTGGCCCGCTTGCCGAACTTCTCACCGAGGAACATCCATCCGCCGTACTTCTTGCCGAGATATTCGGCCACGTCCGACAGTTCGATCACCTTGTCGGCATAAATGTGCGGATCTTCGGCCCAGCCCAGGATGATGTCGGGGCCAGCGCCGGTATTGGCCGACACCGCCGTTTGCTGGCGGATGTCTTCCCAGCCCACCAGGTCCACCTTGACCTCGACGCCGGTCTCCTTGGCGAACTTGGCGCTGTTGGCGCGGAAGATCACCTCGTCCGGCTCGACGAAGCGGGCCGGGCGCAGGAGGCGCAGCGTAGCGCCCTTCTCGATCGGCAGGTTGAGCGGTGGAACGTCGGCCTTGGGAATGGTCTGACCGGTCGCCTGGCGCGCAAGAGCCATAGCCGCGGCGGAAGCCCCGAGCGCCATTGCCCCGCGGCGCCTGATGATAAAAGCCATAGTCGTTCCCTTCCTACTTTCTGCTTGTGAACTTCACTTGCGGACCAGCCGAGCCATGCGCCCCCCGGCCACGCGGGGCGGCACATGGCTGAGCACTCACATCCGCGCGCCCGACTGGTGGTCGAACAGATGCACCAGCGCCGTATCGGGGCGCACGGGCAGGATGTCGCCGGGCCGCGCCATGACGCGCTCCCGGAAGGCACCGATCACCGGCTGACCGCCTATGCGCATCAGCACCTGGGTTTCCGAGCCTGTCGGCTCGACGAGCTGAACCGTGGCGGGAATGCCCTCGCTATCGAGCTGCAGGTGCTCGGGGCGCACGCCGTAGACCGCAGGTCCTTCCCGGTGCGCCGCGCCATTGGCTGGCAACGGCCACAGGGTGCCGTCTTCCATGCGCAGTGCGCCGCCGGTGATCGTGCCCTTCACCATGTTCATCGCAGGCGAGCCGATGAAGCCCGCGACGAACAGGTTGGCCGGATTGTCGTAGAGATCGAGCGGCCGGCCGGCCTGCTCGATGTTGCCGTTGTTCATCACCACGATCTTGTCGGCCATGGTCATGGCCTCGATCTGATCGTGCGTGACATAGACTGTCGTCACCTTGAGCCGCTGGTGCAATTCCTTGATCTCGCCGCGCATCTGCACGCGCAGCTTGGCATCGAGATTGGAAAGCGGCTCGTCGAACAGGAAGACCTGCGGGTTGCGCACGATGGCGCGGCCCATGGCGACGCGCTGACGCTGGCCGCCCGAAAGCTGACGCGGATAGCGGTGCAGCAGCTGTTCGAGGCCGAGTATCTTGGCGGCGCGCCCGACCTCCTGCTCCATCACAGCCTTCGGCGCTTTCGCCAAGGTCAGCGAAAACGCCATGTTGTCGAACACGGTCATGTGCGGATAGAGCGCGTAATTCTGGAACACCATGGCGATGTCGCGATCCTTGGGCGGCACGGCATTCACCACCCTGCCGCCGATCGCGATTTCCCCGCCCGTGATGTTCTCCAGCCCCGCCAGCATGCGCAGAAGGGTGGACTTGCCGCAGCCGGAAGGCCCGACGAGAACGACGAACTCGCCGTCGGCGATGTCGACGCTGACCCCATGCAAGATCTCGACCGGGCCAAACGCTTTCCGCACGTCGCGGATCTCGACCGTCGCCATTACGCCTCCCAACGCTTACGCAACTCCGGCTTCTTGCGGCCGCTTCGTTGGCTCGACTATACCAAACACTTCCTTCAGGGCGAGCATTTCCTGCCACAGTCCTGACGCGGCAAGCGCACGAGTGACTACACAGCACCCCCAATCGCTTGTCGGAAATTCTCGGCGCGCTATGCAGAGATCATCGACACCGCGCTGTGCTACTAGAGTTGGTTCGGAACTTGGGAGTACCGCTTTGTCTCAGCCTGTCGCGATGCGTCGCCGTCGTTTCTCTGCTCTCGCGGGGGCCGCTGCCCTCGCCCTGCCTACGGTCGCGCGCGGCCAGTCGAAGTGGAAGCCCGAGAAGCCGATCACTATCTACAATCCGTTTGCCGCAGGCGGCGTCACGGACGTGCACCTCCGCCTGCTCGCCGAAACAGTTGGCAAGATCCTCGGTCAGCAGGTCATCGTCGATGTACGGGCCGGCGCCGCCGGAACGCTCGCGCCGGCGATGCTGATGAACGCCAAGCCGGACGGCCAGTCGCTTGCCGTCATGAGCATCAACAGCCTGCGCTATCCGCATTACCAGCAGGTCAACTGGGATCCGCTGAAGGACTTCACCTATATCTGCGGGCTTTCGGCCTACACGATGGGCATCGTTGTCCGTTCCGATTCGCCGTGGAAGACGTTCGAGGACATGATCGCCTCCGGCAAGAAGGAGCCTGAGAAGGCCAACTTCGGCACCTCCGGCGTGGGCGGCACCGGCCAGCTCATGATGATCGAGGTCGAGCAGGTCACCGGCGCGAAGTTCACCCACGTTCCCTACAAGGGCGGCGCGGAATGGATGCAGGCGCTGATGGGCGGCGAAATACAGTTCATCGCCGACGCAGCCCAGTGGGCGCCCTTCGTCGACGATGGCAAGTGCCGCATCCTGGCCTTCGCCACCGAGCAACGCATCGAGCGCTACAAGGACGTTCCGACCATGATCGAGCGTGGCGTCAACGTCGTCGGCCAGAGCCCGTACGGGCTGGTCGGACCGAAAAACATGCCGCCCGAGATCGTCGACACGATTTACCGGGCTTTCAGGCAGGCGATGGCCGAACCGAAGGTCAACGAATACCTTGCCAAGTTCATCCAGGGGCCTTGGAACAAGAACCCGGCCGAGTACCGCGCCTTTGCCGAGAAGTACTTTGTCGACGTGAAGCCGCTGCTGATCAAGGCGGGGCTGGCGAAGGCCTGAAGGAGACGAGGATGGCATTGAAACGCGTGGCGCTCGAAATTGGCATGGGCACCGATATCCGCGGCGGCGACTACACGAAGGCGGCCGTCCGCGCCCTGCGCGATGCGCTGTGGCACAACTCGCTCACCGTCGCGACGGCAGTCGGTAAGTCGAGCGACGACATGCAGGTCGAGGTACTGATCGGCGTGCCGCAGCCCGACAAGGTCGACACCGCCGAGGTGTTGAGGGTGCTGCCGCACGGCACCGGCACCGTAAAGGTGTTCGAGGGCGGACTCGAGATCATGAACGAGGCAGGCACCGACAAGACGGTGATCGCCCAGGCCGCCGCCATCGTGCGGCTCGATCTGTAAGGGAGACGGCAATGGCCCGGAAGCGCGTCATCCTCGAACTCGGCACCGGCAATGACCTGCACGGCGGCGACTACACCAAGGCCGCGCTGCGCGCCGTGCAGGACGCTTTGCATCATTCGTCGCTCACCATGCTGCGGGCCCTGAAGGTCAACCCGAAGACCGACATGTTCGTGACCGTCACGATCGGCGTGCAGCAACCCGACAAGGTCGACGCCGAGAAGGTGAAGGCTTCGCTGCCGCACGGCATCGTCACGGTCAACGTCGTGAAGGGAGGCCTCGACGTTCCCGACACGGAGAACCACGATCCGGCGGTGATCGCGAGCGCCGCCGTCGAAGTCAAACTAGAGCTGCCGTGATGCTGCTCTACGAGCACCCGCTATCGTCCTACGCCCAGAAGGTGAAGATCGCGCTGCGGGAGAAGGGGCTTGCATTCGACCTCGAAACGCCCAACGCGCTGGGCTCCGGCAATGCAGCCGGACCGTTCGCCGCCGCCAGTCCTCGCAATGAAGTGCCGGCGCTGATCGACGGCGACGCCCGCATTTTCGATTCGACGATCATCCTCGAGTATCTCGAGGACAAGTTCCCGACGCCACCGCTGCTGCCGCCCGATCCGGCCGCCCGCGCCGAGGCACGCATGATCGAGGATGTGTGCGACACGCTCTACGAGGCGATCAACTGGGGCCTGGGCGAGATCGGCTGGTTCAAGCGCGCCGAAGGCGCGAAGGCGGAGGAGATGCGCGCCACCGCCGCACGGCAGACGGCCGAACTGCAGGCCTGGCTGACGGACAAGCTCAACGGCCGCGACTGGTTCACCGGCGAGAGCTTCGGCTGGGCCGACCTGAGCGTCGCGCCGTACCTTAACCGCTCGTTCCATTACGGCCTCGGCACGCCCGACACCTCGCAGCTCGCCCGCTGGCGCACACGCATCCGCGAGCGTCCGTCGGTCGAGGCGACCTTCAAGGAGTTCGAAACCGCCGTCGCGCGCATGGGCGATGCCTCCGGCCGGCTGGCCTCCGGCGCCATCAAGCGCGAGTACCGCGATCATCGCCTCGAATGGATGATGAAGTCGGGCGGCGTGCAGATCGTCCTCGACGGTCTCGCCAAGGGCAACATCCGCTTCACTTGGCCGATGTAGCCGCGCGCTGCGGTTGGATCATGCACTCTTGCGCGCTCCCAGGAAGCAGAGGCCGAGGCCAACGACGACGGAAACGACGCCCGCAATGGTGGGGATCGGGATATTCTTCTGCTCGGACGCCGTGACCTTTAGCGGTCCGGCATCGATCACCGTCCTCTGCTCGGTGAAAGAGATGTTGTCGACCGCGAGGCCGACGACACCGAGCACAATCAGGGCGATGCCCGCAAGAACCATCAGTTTCATGCCGACGGAACGCAGCGGACCTTACGAGGTTCCCCTACGACTTCAGCAGCAGCTTGCACCCATGCTCGATCGCCGCCCGTGCGCGGGCCTTCAGCTCGTCATCGGTGGCGCTGCTGACCGGATGCTCGATCACCGGGAAGGCATAGCCGGGCATGCCCAGCACGCGTCCCATCATCTCGGCGGCGCTGGCGAAGCGCGTGGTCATGACCCCAAAGGCGGGGACCCCTTGTCTCTCGGCAGTGACGGCGTCGTGCAGACTGCACGATGAGCAGCTGCCTCAATCCCCCAGGCCCGAGATGACGGCATCCCATTGCTTGATCTCGGCCACGATATGGGCGTCGGCGGGGGCGCTGTAGTTCGACTTGGTGCGGCTCACCACCGTGGCGACGCCGTAGTCCTCGCGCAGCATCTTCTCGAGATGGCTGAAGAAGCCCTTAGTGCCTTCCTTGCCGTTGGAGATGAAGCCCACAGTCTTGCCGGCCAGCGTATCGAGACGCGGCGCAAGCTGGCCTGTTGGGGGTGCTTCGCCGGCCGTTGGATCGAGGACACGGAAGGTCATTGCAACGCTCCTTGTGGTCACTTTTTTGGCGGTTCGCAATCGACGCAGGCGCCGATCGGTAGGGTGACAGCGTGGCTCTTGTGGCCCAGCCAGGGCGGAATGACCGCGCCGAAGCCCCCGGCAGGCCCGCCCGCCGCGATGACCAGCAGCTGGTCCGGCGATTCCATGGCCGGATAGACGCTGTCGCCACGGTCGCGCACCACGGCCCCCTTGCCGACATCGCCCCATTCACGGCGGTGGATGCGCGATCGCTCGTGGATGAAGCTGGCGATGTCAGCCTTGCTCCAGTTGGCGGCCTGGAGATGTTCGCGCAGCTGCTTGGGCACGACGATCGCGTAATTGCCGGGATGAATAGAATAGTGCCGAAGGTTGGCGCGCATCTCGGCCGCGAAGGTCTCCAGGATCTCCTCCGGCCTGGTCGTCCACTCGTTCATGATCTGGCGCGGCGCGCCCGCGGCCATGACGGTGACCGCCGAGGCCGCGCGCTCGATCCCGCGCTGCTCGGACAGCGACTTCCAGGACGAATCCTCCTCGTCCTCGGCGAGACAATAGCTGAACTTGCCGGGATGGCCCAAGGTCGAGCGGTCGATCACGCCCGGCCGGACATCCATAAGGTTGATCAGGCAGAGTCGGATCGCGCGGCCGATCACAGCCGTGGCGCGGTCGCTGTTGCCCAAGGCATTGAAGGTGCCGGTGGCGCCGATCTCGAGCCGGATGGGACCGTTCAGCACGACGAGCACGGCGCAGCCGCCGGTGCTGGCCGTGGCGCCATGCATCAGGAACTCTTCCTGCATCATCGCCGTCCAGGCCGTGATCACGACCGGGAAATGCATCGGCAGGCAACCGGCCATGACCGAATTGATCGCGAGCTTCTCGGCCGTTATCGCGAGCCCCCGCACCGGCTCGATACCGATCAGCTGGTCGGGCGGCATCATCGCCCACTCGAGGCACGCCCGTACTGCCTCTTCGGTCGGCGGCACGATCGGCAGGCCGTCGGTCCAGCCATTGGAGTGATAGAGCTCCTGTATCGCCGAGAAGCTGTCGGCCTCGTAGATCTTGGACGAGAGCTGCATCGTTCGGACCTCTACTCTGCCGCCAGCATGCGCTGGCGATTTCGCTCCCGCAGGATCGGCATTACCCATTTGCCGAAACGCTCGGCCTCCTCGTCGTGCAGGTAGCCGGAGAGGCAGAATGAATGGCACCCGATATCGATGAAGTTCTGCAAGGTGTCGGCGCACTGCTCGGGCGTCCCGACGACGGCGATGCCGGCGCCGGGCCGCACCTTGGTGATGCCGGTGAACAGGTTCTTCTCGATCACCTCACCGGCCGCCGCCAGCTCGCGCACGCGGCGGTTGGCTTCGGACGTCGCGAAGCGCTCTTTCACGAATGCCTTCTGCGCGTCGCTTGCATGGGCAACGAGCTCGTGCGCGAAATCCCATGCCTCGTTCTCGGTCTCGCGACAGACGATCTGCAGGCGCATGCCGAAACCGATGTCGTTCTCGCGCCCGTGCGCCACTGCCATGGCGCGGATCTCGGCCATATTGGCGCGGATGCGCTCGTAAGTATCGCCCCAGAAGAGATGAACGTCCGAATGCTTGGCCGAGATCTCCCAAGCCTGGCGACTGCCGCCGCCGAGATAGAAGCGCGGATGAGGCTTCTGCAGCGGATGCGGCCGGATCTGCGCCTTGTCGAGCTTGTAGAACTTGCCGTCATGGGTGACGGAGTGCTGCGTCCACAGCTTCTTCAGGAGCGACACCTCCTCGTCCATGATCTCGTAGCGTTCTTCCTTGCCCCACCGGATGCCCTCCGAGGCGCTCTCCGCCTCGCTCTGGCCGGCGATCAGGTTGATGCAGATGCGCCCGCCGGAAAGCTGGTCGAAGGCCGAGATCATCTTCGCCAGCAGGACCGGATTGATGTAGCTCGGCCGCGCGGCCACGAGCATGCGGATCGACTTCGAGCGCGCGACCATCATCGCCGAGGAGATCCACGCTTCCCAGCACGCGGTCTGCACCGGCACCAGCATGTATTCGAAGCCCGCCGCCTCGGCCGCTGCCACGACCTTGTCGAAAAGCTCGAGCGATGGCGGGATCTGGGCGCTGGCGAGCCCATAGGCGGTAGTGTCGCCGGCGGTCGGCAGGAACCATCCGAATTCGAGTTTGCGCATGGCACCAGTCTAGTGCCTATTTCAGGCCGACACACGCATCGGGAACAGGACGATAGATGATCCAGCACGGCAAGCGGCCAACCATCGCATCGCGGCACGGCATGGTGGCAGCAGCGCATCCGATCGCAGCGGCGGCGGGCGCGCGCGTGCTGTCCAACGGCGGCAACGCGTTCGACGCGGCGGCGGCGACGGCGGCGACGCTCAACGTCGTCGAGCCCTACATGTCCGGCCTCGGCGGCCAGGGTTATGCCACTTGCTATGTCGCCTCCGAGCGCCGCGTGCGTTCTTTGACCTTCATGGCCCGGATACCGCGCCGCTTCCCGCTTGATCGGCTGAGCCGCCGCGAGCAGATCCTGCGCGGGCCGGTCGCCGTCGGCGCGCCGGGCAATCTCGGCGGCTGGTGCGAGATGGTGAGCCGCTACGGCACAAAGAAGCTGCCCGAGTTGTTCGCGCCGGCGATCCGGGTGGCGCGCGACGGCTTCGGCCTGATCGAATTCAATGTCGAAGAGTATCGCGGCGTCACGAGCGAACTGCGTGGCCAGACGGCGCTCTATCCCGAATGGTCGAGCACCTATCTCGGCGGCATCGATGGCGGACAGCCCAGGCTCGGTGCGGTGCTGAAGCAACCCAACCTCGCCGACACGCTCGAGGCGCTCGGTAACGAAGGCCCGGGCCTGCTCTACGGCGGCGCGCTCGGCAAGAAAGTGATCGAGCGCCTGGCCGAGCTGGGCGGCTGCCTGACCATGGACGACCTGCTCGACTTCGGGCCCGAATGGGTCGAGCCGGTGGCGGTGAGCTATCGCGGACGGACGGTGCATGTACCGCCGCCACCCTGCGAGGCGTTCCAGTATCTCGTCACCCTGCGCATCCTCGAAGGCTTCGATCTCGGCAGGATGGAACGCAACGGCGTGGAGCATGTCGACACAGTGCTGCGGGCCATCCGTGTCGCGGCAGGCGTGCGCATCGCCAACGGTGTGCCCTCGCCGCAGAAGCTCGCCGAGCTTCTGTCCGACGGCCACGTCGAGAGCCTGCGCACCCGCGTGCGCGACGGCAAGCCGGTGACCGGCCCGACCGAGCAGTGGACGCCGCTGCCCGCCGACGGCTCGGGCGAAGGTCACACCACCTCGTTCTCGATCGCCGATGCCGACGGCAACGTCATCTGCGTCACCCAAAGCCTCGGCAGCGTATTCGGCTCGGGCGTCGTCGTGCCGGGCACCGGCGTCTGCCTGAACAACTTCCTCTATTGGGCCGACGTCACGCCCGACAGCCCGAACCGCGTGAAGCACGGCGACCTGATGCCGGTCTGCGTCGCACCCTCGATCGTCACCCAGGACGACAAGCCGGTGATGGCGCTGGGCACGCCGGGCAGCTACGGCATCCTGCAGACCCAGCCGCAGGCCTTCGTGCAGTACGTCGATTTCGCCATGCCGCTGCAGCAGGCGATCGAGGCGCCGCGCGGCCGTCTGACCGACGGGCGCGAAGTCTTGCTCGAATCGCGGCTGGCGGCTGACGTGCAGGCCGAGTTGCGCAAGCGCGGACACAATGTTCTGAGCGGCCCCGACTGGACGATGAAAGTCGGCGGCATGCAGGGCATAGCAATCGATCTCGCAACCGGGGTCATGACCGGCGGCTGCGATCCCCGGCGCGACGGCTACTGCGTGCCGGCGTAGAAATCGGAGGAACTTGACAGGCTACTTGCGCGGCCGCGACGGTTCGGAGATTTCCGCCACCGCGGCACCCACGGTGCCGAGAGCGGCGGCGCGAGGTTCGGTTGCGATGTCTCCGAGCGAAATGATCCCGGCCAGCGTCTTGTCGCGATCGAGCACGGCGAGACGCCGGATCTGCAGCGTCTTCATGCGCGCCAGCACCTCGTCGGCTTCCTCGTCGCAGAAGGCATAGACGATGTCCTCGGTCATGCAGTCGCCGACCAGGCCGTCGATGGGCGAGATGCCTGCCGCCACGCCACGGACGACGATGTCGCGGTCGGTGATCGCGCCAACCAGGCGTTTGCCGTCGCAGACGGGCAATGAGCCGACGCCCAACGCCTCCATGGCAGCGGCCGCCTGCTGTAGCGAGGCCTCGGGCGGGATGGTTTCGACCTCGCGCGTCATGATCTCGGAAACCTGCATAAAGCCGTAATGCTTCAGGAACCAATTGGTTCCGCGACGCAACGAGGCATCGAGCCGGGTCGTTCTCTCCGCATGAGAAACACGTCAGTTACCCGGCGCGGCCTGTTCGGCGGTGGAGCAGCCCTCGGCGCAACCCTGCAGAGCGGCAGCGCTCTTGCCCAATCGCCCCCTCCGGGGGCGGGCGCACCGCCGGTCGATGTCAGCCTCAAGGTGAACGGAGCGCAGCACGAGTTGAGGCTCGATCCGCGCACGACGCTGCTCGACGCCCTGCGCGAGCATCTCGCCCTCACCGGCACCAAGAAAGGCTGCGATCACGGCCAGTGCGGTGCCTGCACGGTGCTGATCGACGGCATCCGCAAGAATTCGTGCCTGAACCTCGCCCTCTCGTGCGACGACCTTGAGATCACGACCATCGAGGGACTCGGGCGCGAAGAGGCGCTGCATCCCGTACAAACCGCCTTCGTCGAGCATGACGGATTCCAGTGCGGCTTCTGCACGCCGGGCCAGATCTGCTCTGCAGTGGGCATGCTGGCGGAACTGAAGCGCGGCCTGCCCTCGGCTGTGACGCCGGAACTCGCGGCCGCGGCAATGGAGGTGGCCGAGACCGAAGTTCGCGAGCGCATGAGCGGCAACATCTGCCGCTGCGCCGCCTACCCCAACATCGTCGCGGCGATCCTCGACGCTGCAGGAAAGGCCTGAGCGATGCAGCCCTTTACCTATGAACGGCCGGCCGACGTAGCCGCCGCGCTGGCTGCGATCGGCAAGCCCGGCGCGAAGTTCCTCGGCGGCGGCACGAACCTGCTCGATCTCATGAAGGTCGACGCCGAAACTCCGCAGCATCTGGTCGACGTCTCCCGATTGCCGCTTGCCCAGATTTCCGATGAGGAGGGCGGTCTGCGCATCGGCGCCACGGTGACGAACTCCGACCTCGCGGGCGATCCACGGGTGCGGGAGCGGTATCCGGTATTGTCGCGTGCCGTCCTCAATGGCGCCTCGGGCCAGCTGCGCAATCAGGCGACCACCGGCGGCAATCTCCTGCAGCGTACGCGCTGCTATTATTTCTACGACCCGTCCATGCCGTGCAACAAGCGCGTGCCGGGAAGCGGCTGCTCGGCGCTGAAGGGCTACAACCGCATCCACGCCGTGCTGGGCGCCAGCGACGCCTGCATCGCGGTCCATCCCTCCGACATGGCGGTCGCCCTTGCCGTGCTCGACGCCGAAGTGGAAGTGCAGTCGGCCTCTGGCCAACGGCGCATCAAGATCGCCGACTTCCATCGCCTGCCCGAGGCAGCGCCCGAAAAGGACACCATCCTCGGAAACGGCGAACTGATCACCGCAGTGATATTGCCACCTGCGCCCCCGGGCGGGCAGATTTATCGCAAGGTGCGCGACCGGGCGTCCTACGACTTCGCCCTGGTGTCGGTCGCCGCCGTTGTCGAGACGGAGGGCGACCGCATCCGCTCGGCCCGTATCGCGATGGGCGGCGTCGCGCACAAACCTTGGCGTGCGTTCGAGGCGGAACGCCGGCTAGCCGGAGCCGTCCTATCCGACGATGCCTTCGCTGCGGCCGGGGAGGCCGCCGTGAAAGGGGCGGTGGGCCGCGGCCACAACGACTTCAAGATCCCGCTTGCAGCACGGACGGTGGCTCGCGCGCTCACCGACGCCGCCGCGCAGAAGAAGGCCTGAACCATGCCAGACACCATCATCGGCCAGCCCATCGACAGGATCGACGGCAAGGCCAAGGTCACTGGGGCCGCGCGCTATTCCGGCGACAGGCGCGCCGAGCATCCCGCCTTCGGCGTCATCGTAACCAGCACGATCGGCCGCGGCACCATCACGAAGATCGACATCAAGGCGGCCGAGCAGGCGCCCGGCGTCGTCCTGGTGATGAGCCACGAGAACGCCCCCGCACAGGCGCCGTTCAAGCAGGAAGGCGAGGACCGCCACGCCCGCCCCAAGCCGCAGCTCGCCGAGGCGCGCATCCATTATCATGGTGAGCCGGTAGCGTTGGTCGTCGCCGACACGTTCGAGCAGGCCACGGCCGCAGCGCGGCTGGTGGAGGTATCGTACCAGGCCGAGGCCGGTCTCTACGAACTCCGCGAAGGCCGCCGGCTGGCCTATCCGCCGAGCAAGATGCCCAATGGCAAGGCCGATTCGAAGGTCGGCGACCTCGAGCGCGGTCTGGCCGAAGGTGCGGCGCGGATCGACGCGACCTACACCACGCCGTACCAGAGTCACAACCCGATGGAGCCGCCGGCCAGCCTGGCCTTCTGGTCGGGCGATCAGCTGACCATCTACTGCTCCGCGCAGCTGGTCGACAGTGCCCAGAAGTCGATCGCCGCGACGCTCAACATTCCCGCGGACAACGTCGAGCTCGTGAGCGAGTTCGTCGGCGGCGGCTTCGGCGGCAAGCTGTCGATCTACGGCGACGCCATTCTGGCGGCGCTCGCCGCGCGCCAGCTCAAGCGCCCGGTCAAGGTCACGTTGACACGCCAGCAGATGTTCAGCGTGACGACGCATCGCGCCTCGACGATCCAGCGCGTCCGATTGGCAGCGTCACGGGATGGCACGCTGACGGCGATCGCGCATGAGGTGGTCTCGCAATCCGCGCGCATGGACGAATACGTTGAAACCGCGGCGGTCAGCACGCGCGCCATGTATGCGGCGCCCAATCGGCTCACCACTCATCGCGTCGTGCCGCTCGACCTGCCCGTTGCCGATTCGATGCGTGCGCCAGGCGATGCGGTCGGCCAGCTCGCGCTCGAGCAGGCCATGGACGAGCTGGCCTACAAGCTCGACATAGATCCCGTCGAGCTCAGGATCCGGAACGAGCCGACGCAAGACCCCGAGAAGGGCGTTCCCTTCTCCACCCGCGCCCTCGTGGCGTGCCTGCAGACCGGCGCCGAGAAGTTCGGCTGGGAGCAGAGGCCACGCGTCCCCGGCACGCTTAAGGATGGCCAGTGGCTGGTCGGTCTCGGCATGGCGGCGGCGATTCGCGTCAACCTGCGGCGACCGGCGGCCGCAAAGGTCCGCATGGACGAGGACCGGCGTGTGACGGTCGAGATGGATATGACCGACATCGGCACGGGCTCGTACACGATCTTCGCCCAGGTCGCGGCCGAGACGCTCGACCTGCCGATCGAGAGCGTGACGGTGAAGCTCGGCCACAGCTCTTATCCCGACACGCCGGGTTCCGGCGGCTCGTTCGGGGCGGCAAGCTGCTGTTCGGCCGTGCAGCAGGCCTGCCTGGAACTCAGGAAGAAGGTCGATGCAGGGCGAGGGCCGGGCAATGTGCAAGCGGAAGCCACCTCCGAGCCCGGTGACGCGTTCAAGAAGTTCTCGCAGCACAGCTATGGGGCGCATTTCGCCGAAGTGGCGATCGATTCGACGACTGGAGAGGTGCGGTTGCGTCGCATGCTCGGCGTGTTCGACGCCGGCCGCATCCTCAATCCCAAGACTGCCCGCTCGCAGCTGATCGGCGGCATGATCTGGGGCGTATCCTCGGCGCTGCACGAGCAGGCGGTGGTCGATCCGCGCTATGGCTCTTTCGTCAACCACGATCTCGCCGGCTACCACGTTCCGGTGCACGCCGACATCCCCGCTGTCGAGGCGATCATGCTGGCCGGCTTCGACGACAAGTCCAATCCGCTCGGGTCGAAGGGCGTTGGCGAGCTCGGCATTTGCGGTGCCGGCGCGGCCGTGGCGAATGCCGTCTACAATGCCTGCGGCGTGCGGGTGCGCGACTATCCGTTCACACCGGACAAGATCCTGAGCAGCATCCTGCGCCCGAACGTGGCCCAACGACGCTGATCCGGGCATGCTGGGGAGCCAAACCAGGCATCAGGGCTTTCCCCAGGAGGCATTACTCTTGCACAGAGGCGTCCGGCAGGTTGGAATGCCCGACAACGAGATCGTGCGAGGGGGACGGCTGATGCGAAAACTTGTTTGGTCAACCATGGCGGCTTTCGCCCTGCTAGGCGTCGCTGCGGCCAGTGCGCAGCAGGCGCAGACGCCGCGCAAGGGCGGCACGATCCGCATGACGGGACCTTATGCCGCCAGCTTCGGCAGCCTAGATCCGCATGTCACGCCGCGTGCCCAGGACCAGATCGTCAATCAGGCCATCCATCGCCCGCTTTACACTTGGGACACGGCCGCCAACAAGCTGGCGCTCGAACTCGCGACCGACGTCCAGAGCTCGCCCGATGGGCTGGTGCACACCTTCAAGCTGCGTAACGACGTGTATTTCCATAACGGTCGCAAGATGACGGCGGACGACGTTATCTGGTCGTATACGCGCATCATGGACGGAACAAAGGGGTATCCGGGGGCGCGCTATATACGTGTCATCAAGGGTGCCACCGATGTGGAGAAGGGTCAGGCAAAGGAAATCTCCGGCCTGAAGAAGATCGACGACTCGACGATCGAGATCACCCTCACCGACCGGGTCGATCCGGGCTATTACCTTTTCCCCGGCACGACGGCGATTCTGCCGAAAGAAGAAGTTGAAAAGGGCAACTTCGCCGCCAATCCGGTAGGCCTCGGGCCTTTCAAGTTCAAGGAGCATATCCCGGGCAGCCGCGTGGTCACGGAGCGGTTCGACAAGTTCTACAAGGCGGGCAAGCCGTATGCAGACAAGCTCGAAGTGCTGCTCATGGCCGAAGCGGCCGCCCGCGACGTGGCTTTCCGCAACAAGGAGATCGACACGTCGATCCTGGGGCCTGCCCAGTACGTCGCCTACCGGGCCGACCCCGAGCTTTCGAAGGGTATACTCGAGGTCGCGGAGATGTTCACCCGCGCAATTACTTTCAATCACGACGTCAAGCCATTCGGCGACAAGCGTGTGCGTCAGGCCATCAATCACGCGATCGACAGCGAGCTGATCATCAAGCGGCTCGTCAAGGACAAGGCTTATCGTGCCACGAGCTGGTTGCCGCCTTCTTCGGCCGCCTTCGACAAGTCGATCAAGCCTTACGCATTCGATCAGGCTAAGGCCAAGAAGCTGCTGGCCGAAGCCGGCCTTCCCAATGGCTTCGAATGGGAGCTGACGACCAGCCAGAACGAGAGCTGGGGCCTGCCGATCGTCGAAGCCATCATCCCGATGCTCGACAAGGTTGGCATCAAGGTGAAGCCCAAGCTGGTCGAAGCCACGGTGTTGACGGAGATCCTGATGAAGGGCGAACACAACTCGGTGATCAGCTCCAACCTGACCGGGCCCGATTCCCTCGCCGTGCTTCGCAGCTTCTACTCGAAGACTCCGCGCACCGCGGGCCACTACACGAACTACAGCAATCCCGAGTTCGACAAGCTGCTCGATGCGGCGGCCCAGGAAGCCGAACTCGCCAAGCGCAACGATTTGTTGCGCCAAGCCAACAATCTCCTCTACGAGGACGCACCCGTGTGGTTCTTCAACTACAACAAGGCGGTGTTGGCCTATCAGCCTTGGATCCACGGATTGCAACCGAATCCGACGGAGATCACGCACCAATATCCTGAAGATGTCTGGGTCGATACGCGGTCACCGGCGAAGTAGATGCTGCTCGTCCTCGGGCGTCGGGTTGCCAACATCGTCCCGACGCTCGCCGCGGTGATCGCCGTCATATTCCTTCTGTTCAGCGTACTTCCGGGCAGCTTCATCTCCGCGATGAACGAGGACGGCCGCACGACGATGGATCCGGCCGTCATGGATCGGATGCGCAAGGAAATGGGTCTTGACGATCCTTTGCCCCAGCGCTTCGTGAAATACCTGGCGAATACGGCGATTGGCGATCTCGGCACCTCCTTTCGCACGAAGGAGCCGGTGACGAAGCTGGTCGGCAACCGCTTGTGGCCGTCCTTGAAGCTGGTGCTTGCCGCCATGGCCGTCGCGATCGCGATCGGCGTGCCGTTGGGATTCATTGCCGCGCTCAAACCGGGCAGCGCGATCGATACGATCTCGATGGTCGGCGCCATCTCTGGCCTGTCGTTGTCCCAGTTCTGGCTCGGGCTGATGCTCATGTATCTGTTCGCGCTCAAGCTGCAGTGGCTGCCGAGCTTCGGCTACGGCGACGGCGGCCTTCGTTATCTGATCCTTCCGGCGCTTGCCTTGGGCGTGGGTCCCATGGCGCTCCTGGCACGGACCACTCGGGCGGCCGTGCTCGAGGTGCTCAATGCCGACTTCGTGCGGACCGCCCGCAGCAAGGGCATGAGCGAGTCCCGCGTCGTCGAATGGCATGTGCTGCGCAATGCGTTGGTGCTGGTCGTTACGACGATCGGCCTGCAGTTCGGCTCGCTGATGGGTGCGGCGGTCGTCGTCGAGAAGCTCTTCTCGTGGCCGGGTATCGGGTCGCTCCTGGTGGACTCCGTCTTCCAGCGTGATATTCCGACCGTTCAGGGTTGCATCCTGCTCATCGTGACCTTCTTCCTCGCCATAAACACGCTGGTCGACATGGCGTACGTCGCCATAGATCCTCGCATTCGCTATCGATGAACGGCGGTCTTTCGCTCTGGATCGGCGGAGGCCTCGTAGCCGTGGCCTTGTTCGCCGCGGCCGCCGCTCCCCTCATCGCGATCACCGATCCGGTGATGGGCGCAAACCTGATGAATGCCGAACTCCCGCCCAGCCTGGAGTTCCCCTTCGGCACGGACGCGCAGGGCAGGGACATCTACTCGCGCATCGTCTATGGCGCGCGCGTCTCGCTGACCGTCGGCATCGTCAGCCAGATCTGCAACAGCATCATCGGCGTGTCGCTCGGCCTCAGCGCCGGCTACTGGGGCGGCTGGTGGGACGACCTGGTGAGCGGCCTTACCAACCTGATGCTGGCGATCCCGTCGCTGATCTTCGCGCTGGCCATAATGGCAATTCTGGGTCCGGGCCTCGTCAGCCTGCTGATCGCGCTCGGCCTGACCAACTGGTCGTATTCCTGCCGGCTCGCCCGCGCCCAGGTGCTGTCGCTGAAAAGCCAGGGCTATGTCCAGGCCGCGCGCATCCTGGGTTACGGCGACCTGCGCATCATGTTCACCCAGCTCCTGCCCAATATCCTGGGGCCGCTAATCGTGATCGCCACGCTCGGCATGGGCGGCGCGATCCTGGCCGAGGCGGCGCTCTCCTTCCTCGGCCTCGGCATCCGGCCGCCGTTCCCGAGCTGGGGCAGCATGCTGTCGGAAGCGCGCGACCAGATCACGACCGCGCCGTGGCTGTCGGTTTTCCCGGGCCTCGCGATCTTCTTCACGGTTCTCGGGCTCAATCTTCTGGGCGACGGGCTGCGCGACATCCTCGACCCGCAATCGACGACGCGGCGCGGCGCATGAGCGATGCACTTCTCCGCGTCGACGCGCTGCGCATCGCGCTCGCCAGCAACAGGACGACCTACAATGCCGTCGAGGAGGTCTCGTTCGAGATCGGCCGCGGCGAGGCCTTCGGGCTGGTGGGCGAGTCGGGCTGCGGCAAGAGCATCACCGCGCTTGCCCTCATGGGGCTGCTGAGACAGCCGCTCTCGCTCGCCGGCGGGCGAATCGTGCTCGACGGCGAGGAGATCCAGGACGCTTCCCCGGCCGAAATGCGCCGGCTGCGCGGCAAGCGCATTGCCATGATCTTCCAGGAGCCGATGACGGCGCTCAACCCGCTGTCCCCGGTCGGCAGGCAGATCGCCGAGATGTACGTGCTGCACGAGGGAATGGGCTGGACCGAGGCGATGGACCGCGCCGAGGAGGCGCTGCGGCAAGTCCGCGTGCCCTCGCCCGAGCGGCGCATCCGCGATTACCCGCATCAGCTTTCCGGCGGCATGCGCCAGCGGGTGATGATCGCCATCGCGCTGGCCTGCAGCCCCGAGCTGCTGGTGGCGGACGAGCCGACCACCGCGCTCGACGTCACCGTGCAGGCCGAGATCATCGACCTGATGGCCGAGCTGTGCGCGGCCAAGGGCACCGCCATCCTGATGATCAGCCACGATCTCGGGCTGGTTGCCAACATGTGCCGGCGCGTCGCTGTCATGTATGCCGGCCGCATCGTCGAGGCTCAGCCGGCCGAGGCGATCTTCGCCACACCGCGCCACCCCTACACGCGCGGCCTGATCAATTCCCTGCCGCGGCTCGGCGAACGCTCGCGCCGCGGCCGTCAGAAGCTGCAGGAGATCGCCGGTACCGTGCCGTCGATCGCGGGCTATCCGGCGGGTTGCCGCTTCAACCCGCGCTGCCCGGAGGCGACCGACGTCTGCCTCGCGGTCCCGCCGGCGGCGACTCCATTGCCCGCCGACGGACTCGTGCGGTGTCATCACCATGGCTGAGCCGCTGCTCGCGCTGGACGATCTTGCCGTGCACTTCAAGGTGGGCAGCGCGCTGGCCGGCGGCGTGCGCACGCTGAAGGCGGTCGATGGCGTCACGCTCGACGTGAAGCCCGGCGAATGCTTGGGGCTGGTAGGCGAGTCCGGGTGCGGCAAGTCCACCCTGGCGCTCGCCATCATGGGCCTGATCCAGCCGACACATGGTCGCATCAGGCTCGACGGCGTGGACCTCAGCCAGCGCCAGCGGCTTGAGACGGCGCGCACGGTGCAGATGGTTTTCCAGGACCCCTACGCCTCGCTCAATCCGCGTCAGACCGTGCGCCGCACCCTGGCCGATCCGCTGCGTCTTCACGGCGTGACCGACAGGGCCGAGATCGACGCCCGGGTGAAGGACATGATGGATCGGGTAGGCCTGCGTCCCGAACAAGCCGATCGCTACCCACACGAATTCTCGGGCGGCCAGCGCCAGCGCATCGGCATCGCGCGCGCCCTGATCCTGAAGCCCAAGCTGGTGATCTGCGATGAGCCGGTGTCGGCGCTCGACGTCTCGATACGCGCCCAAATCATCAACCTGCTGCTCGAGCTCAAGGATGAGATGGGGCTGGCCTACATCATGATCAGCCACGACCTCGGCGTCGTCGAGCATGTCAGCGACCGCGTCGCGGTGATGTATCTCGGCCGCATCGTCGAGCAGGGCGGCTGGCAGGAAATCTTCGAAAACCCGCGCCATCCCTACACGCGCGCGCTTATTGCCGCGATTCCCGACCCGTTCCACCGCGCCGCCGTCTCGGCGCGGGCCAAGGCCAAGGGAGAGATCGCCAGCGCGCTGAACCCGCCGCCGGGTTGCCACTTCAATCCGCGCTGCCCGCTGAAGGCCGACCGCTGCGTCGCTGAGGTGCCGGTGCTGGCGGCCGTCGCGCCCGGCCATCGCGCCGCCTGCCATTTCCGCGACCGGACCGGGTGAAACTGGCGCGGCCGGCGCCTGGCCTCGACGGCCCTTGGAGACAGACCCATATAGGGACATGACTCCTGCCGATGTCGATCGCCTTTCCAACATGATTGTCCGCCGCGGTCTCGAAGGAATGGCCGTGTCGGCTTTGCTGCAACTGTTCTGCGAGAAGAGCGGCTCGCTCGGCTTGCCCATCAATCGCGCCCTGATGGTCATCGATACGCTTCATCCGGTGCACGAGGGACACGTTTTCCGGTGGCGCAACGATGGTCAGGAGGACGATGGGCCGGTACGCGAGTACGGATCGACCAGCGAAGGCGAGGCGGCACAAACCTGGCAGCGCAGCCCCTTCTTCCACCTGCTGCAGATCGGCCAGGAGGAGTTGCGCCGGCGGATCGGCTTCGGCGAGTCGTCGGACTTTCCCGTCATCCAGGACATGAAGGACGCCGGCCACACCGACTACATCGTGTTCGCCCATCGCTTCGCGGCCGAAGGTACGATCGGCGAGATGGATTGCTTCTACTCGGCCTGGTCTACCCGCCATCCGGACGGGTTCAGCGACACAAACATCGACGCGCTGCGCCGGCTGATCCCCGTGCTCGGGCTCGCCGTGAAGAGTGCGTCTCTCGCGCAGATCGCCGGCACCCTCGTCGATGTCTATCTTGGCCGCGATGCCGGCCAGCGCGTGCTGCGCGGTCGCATCCGGCGCGGCGTCGCCGATCGTATCGACGCGGTGCTGTGGTTCTCCGACCTGCGCAGCTTCACGACCATCACCGACACCGCGCGGCCGAACGAGATCATCCCGCTACTCAACGACTATGCCGAGGCCGTCATCACCGCGGTCCACGAGGCGGGTGGCGATGTGCTGAAGCTGATCGGCGATGGCACGCTCGCCATCTTCCGGGCCGACGATCCGGCCGCCGCCTGCGCAAGTGCGCTCGCCGCCGAAGCCGACATGCGCCGCCGCGTGAACGAGCTCAACGAGCGGCGCAAGGCCGCCGAGCAACCCGTAACCGCCGTCTATGTCGGCCTGCATATCGGCGAGGTGTTCTACGGCAATATCGGCAGCGTGGATCGCCTCGACTTCACCGTCGTCGGTCCCGCCGTCAACGAGACCAGCCGCATTGCCTCGATGTGCCGCTCGGTCGACCGGCCGCTGCTGATCTCCTCGGAATTCGCCGGCACGCTGCCCGATGCGGCCCGCGCGACCCTGGTTTCGGTCGGCCGCTTCGCCTTGCGCGGCGTCGGACGGGCCAAGGAGCTTTTAACACTCGATCCAGCGATTCTGTAGGCTGCCAGGAAAAATTGCGGCTCCCGGCTTGCGCGGCGTCCCGGCCGCTGCGTACCATGCTCGCAATGAGTGTCGCCCAAAGAGGCGACAGTTCCTGGGAGGGAATCATGGCAAATACCAAGCGTCGCAGCGTGATCAAGCTTGCCGGCAGCGCAGCTGCCGTGGCGTCGACCGGCATGGCCGGCATCCTCGCGTCCGGCCGGACGCCGGCCTTTGCGCAGCAGAAGACCGTGCACTGGCTGCGCTGGGTCGATTTCGTTCCGGCGTCGGACCAGCTGATGCGGAAGGAATTGATGCCGCAGGCCGAGAAGGAACTCGGCATCAAGATCAACTACGAGACCGTCAACGGCAACGACCTGCAGCCGCGTGCGACGGCGGCGATCCAGTCGGGCTCCGGGCCCGATCTGATCCAGGCGTTCAACAACAACACCTACATCTACGCCAACAGCGTCGTCGACCTCACCGACCTGGCCGAGGAAGTCGGCAAGCGGGAAGGCGGCCTCTACAAGTACTGCCGCTCGATGTGCAGCGACGGCAAGATGTTCATGGCCATGCCGTGGGCGGTGATCGGCGGCATGATCGCCTACCGCAAGTCGTGGTTCGACGAGGTCGGTGCCACCTCCTTCCCCAAGACCTGGGTCGAGTATCGAGAGGTCGCCAAGAAGCTCAAGGCCAAGGGCCGTCCGATCGGCCAGACCCTGGGCCACACGTTCGGCGACGCCCCCACCTTCACCTATCCTTACCTTTGGTCGTGGGGCGGCAAGGAAGTTGACGCCGACGGCAAGACCGTCGTCATTAACTCCAAGGAAACGGTCGAGTCAGTCAAGTTCATGCAGGGCTTCTGGAAGGACGGCTGCGACGAGGGCGGCCTCGCCTGGGACGACACCAACAACAACCGCGCATTCCTGTCGCAAACGATCTCGGCGACGCTGAACGGCGCCTCGATCTATATCGAGACCTTGCGCAAGCCCGACCAGTACCAGACTGAAAAGGGCACGCCGATGAACAAGGACATCCTTCATTCGCCCTTGCCGGCGGGCCCTGCCGGACAGTTCGGCATGCATCTCAACCAGTCCGACATGCTGATGAAGTATTCGAAGAATCAGGATGCCGCGAAGGAATTCCTGAAGTGGATCCATGCCGAGAAGAATTTCGAAAAGTGGTTCATCTCGCAGAAGGGTTTCGCCACGCCGCCCACCGCCAAGTGGGAGACGCACAAGGTATGGGACGAGGATCCGGTGATGGCGCCGTACAAGGTCGCCGCCAAGCTCGGCCAGACGCCCGGGTTTGCCGGACTTCCGAACCAGAAAGCGGCCGAGGCCCTGTCGAAGTACATCATCACCGACATGTATGCCAAAGCGGTGCAGGGCATGCCGGCCGAGGATGCCGTCAAGTGGGCCGAGGGCGAGCTGAAGAAGATCTACGCGGCCTGACATCGGTTTGCGCGATCGGCTGAAGACAACGGGCAGGTAGGACGATGGCGGTAACCGCACTCGGCAGCACGGAGGTCGTCCGGCCCTCCGTGCGCAAACGCAAGCTCGAGGACGAGCGCTGGCTCGCTTTCGTCCTGCTGCTGCCCACGGCGATCCTGCTTGGCCTGTTCATCGCCTATCCGTTCTTCGAAGGCGTGCTGCTGTCGCTCAGCAGCGCACGCGTCGGCGCGCCGGGCGAGTTCGTCTGGTTCAAGAACTTCGAGAAGCTGTGGCACGACAACATCTTCTGGACGGCCGTGTGGAACACCTTCTGGTACACGGGCGTGACGACGGTGTTCAAGCTCGGCCTCGGCCTGTGGCTGGCCCTGCTGCTCAACCGCCATTTCCGCGGCAAGGCGATCGTCCGGGCCTTCATCCTGCTGCCCTTCATCATCCCGACCGTGCTGTCGACCTTCGCCTGGAAGTGGATGTTCGATCCGACCTTCAGTGTGATCAACTGGTCGCTGTTCAAGCTTGGCCTGATCAGCGCGCGCATCAACTGGCTGGGCGACGCCGATCTGGCGATGGCCTCGATCATGGTCGTCAATATCTGGCGCGGCATTCCGTTCTTCGCCATCAGCCTGCTGGCCGGGCTGCAGACCATCAGCCCCGAGCTGAACGAAGCCGCCGCGATCGACGGCGCGCGCCCGTGGAACCGGTTCTGGTACGTCACCTGGCCCCTGCTGCTGCCGGTGACCATGGTCGTGATGCTGTTCTCGGTGATCCAGACCTTCGCCGACTTCCAGCTGGTCTACGTCATGACCGGCGGCGGGCCGGCCAACGCCACCCATCTGTTCGCCACTTACGCCTACCAGATCGGCATCGTCTCCGGATTGCTGTCGGAAGGTGCCGCGGTTTCGCTCGCGATGTTCCCGTTCCTGTTCATCATCGTGGTGGCGCAATTGCTCTACATTCGCCGCGTCGAGGTGCGCTGACATGATCGAAGGCGCCCTTTGGCGGCGGTGGATACTGAACTACCTGCCGCTGATCCTGTTCGTCATCGTGCTGCTGTTCCCGTTCTACTGGATGATCATCACGACCTTCCGGCCCGACGGCGAGCTCTACCGGCCGTGGAACGCCGCCAACAACATGCCGTTCTGGACCAACAAGCCGACGCTCGAGCACATCATCTACCTGTTCGAGGAGACGAACTTCGCGCGCTGGATGTTCAACACGATGTTCATCGCCGGGGTTTCGACCCTGATCTCGCTGTTCTGTGGCGTGCTGGCGGGGTACGCGCTGGCGCGGCTCAACTTCCCGTGGGCGGGCAGCCTCGGCACCTTGATCTTCATCACCTATCTGGTGCCGCAGACCCTGCTCTTCATCCCGCTGGCCGAGATCATCCGCGACTTCCGGCTGGGCGACACGCCGTGGTCGCTGATCCTCACCTATCCGACCTTCCTGATCCCGTTCTGCACCTGGCTGATGATGGGCTACTTCAAGGCCATCCCGAAGGAGCTGGAGGAGTGCGCCCGCATCGACGGTGCCTCGCGCTGGAAGGCGATGCTCTACATCATCATTCCGGTCGCGGTGCCCGGAATCCTGTCGTCCGGCATCATCGCCTTCACTCTCTCTTGGAACGAGTTCATCTACGCCCTCGTCTTCCTGTCCTCGCCGGACCAGAAGACCGTGGCGGTCGGCGTCACCTCGGAGCTGATCCGCGGCGACGTATTCTTCTGGGGGGCCCTGATGGCCGGCGCGCTGCTCGGCTCGATCCCGGTGGCGATCGTCTACTCGTTCTTCGTCGAGCATTACGTTTCGGGCCTCACCGGCTCGGTCAAGGGGTAGCGTGTCATGGCAGAGGTCAGCCTCCACAAGCTGAACAAGAAGTTCGACACCACCCACGTCGTGAAGGACGTCGACCTGCAGATCCGCGACAAGGAGTTCATGGTCTTCGTGGGGCCGTCGGGCTGCGGCAAGACCACGACGCTCCGCATGATCGCGGGACTGGAAGCGATCACCACGGGTGAGATCCGGATCGGCAACACGGTGGTCAACGAGGTCCCGCCGATGGACCGCGACATCGCGATGGTGTTCCAGAACTACGCCCTCTATCCGCACATGAGCGTCGCCTCGAACATGGCGTTCGGGCTGAAGATGCGGAAGTTCGAGAAGAGCGAGATCGAGAAGCGCATCAAGAATGCCGCCTCGATACTCGGCATCGAGGAGCTGCTGCACCGCAAGCCGCGCCAGCTCTCGGGCGGCCAGCGCCAGCGCGTCGCCCTCGGCCGCGCCATCGTGCGCGACCCGGCCGTCTTCCTGTTCGACGAGCCGCTCAGCAACCTCGACGCCAAGCTGCGGGTGCAGATGCGGGTCGAGCTCAAGAAGCTGCACGAGCGGCTGGCCGTCACCTCGGTCTACGTCACGCACGACCAGGTCGAGGCGATGACCTTGGGCGACCGTGTGGTGGTGATGAAGGACGGCGTGGTGCAGCAGGTCGGTGAACCGCTCGAGCTCTACAACACGCCGGCCAACCGTTTCGTCGCGGGCTTCATCGGCTCGCCCGCCATGAACTTCGCCGACGTGACCCTGGCGGAGAACGGCGGCCGTCCCGTCGCCGAGGCTCCCGGCCTGCGCATCGTCCTGCCCGACGCCCTCGCCGCGCGCGCCCGCGCCAAGGTGGGCCGCAAGGCCACCCTCGGCATCCGGCCGGAAGACATCCATCTCGCCGGCGCGGCCGACTCCGTCGACCATTGCTTCGAGGCCAACGTCGAAGTCGTCGAGCAGCTCGGCTCGGAGATCCTGCTCGACACGCGCGTCGGCGCCGCGACGGTGGTGGCCAGCGTCGACCCGATGGTGAAGGTCCGCTCGCACGACAAGCTGAAGCTCGCGCTCAATCCGGCGCGGCTGCATCTCTTCGATGCCGAGAGCGAAGCGGCGATTTGACGTGCTCCGTCGCGGCGAACAGAGCGACGGCGCTACATCGAGATCACGATCTTTCCGAGATGCGCATTGGTGCGCATGTGGGCGTAGGCATCAGCGATCTTCTCGAGCGAAAAGACGCGGTCGATCGGCAGCTTGACCTCACCTGCCGACATGGCGGGCCAGATGTCGGCCACCATGAGCCGGATGATCGTCTGGATCTCCTCGACCGACCGTGTGCGGAAGGTCACGCCGATGAAGCTGATCCGCTTCAGGCTGTGCAGGTCGAGGTCGATCTCGCCCTTGAGCCCCCCCATGCGGCCGACATCGACGATCCGCCCCTTTACGGCGGCCGCCAGCATGTTCTGATTGATCACAGGCCCGCCCAGCATGTCGATCACGAGGTCGGCGCCCTTGCCGCCGGTCGCCTCGTTGACGCGCTGCACCACGTCATCGGTCTTCGAGTTGATGCCGAGATCGAGGCCGCCGTCCTTCAATGTCGCGAGTTTCGCGTCGGAGGTGGATGTGCCGATCACCGGCTTTGCGCCCTTGAGGCGCGCGATCTTGAAGGCGGCGATGCCCACGCCGGAGGTCACGCCCTGCACCAGAACCGACTCCCCCGCCTGCAGCCGTCCATTGGTCACGACGGCATCGTGCATGGTCATGAGGGCAACAGGGGCGGTGGCTGCCTCCTGCCAGGAGAAGGTCGTGGGCACGGGAATCAGCAGCCGGTGGTCGATGCGGGCATAGTCGGCGAAGGCGCCCTGCCCCATCGCCATGACGCGGTCCCCGGCCTTCACGCCGGAAACCCTTGCACCGACCTCCGCGACCTCGCCCGCGAACTCCAGGCCCGCGACCGGCGCCGCAAGCGCGGTACCCGCCCCCTTGAAGTGCCCGACATTCATCGACAGGTCGGCCCGGTTCGCGCCCGCCGCATGCACGCGCACGATCACCTCGTTCTCGCCCGGCACCGGCTTCGGCACCTCCTTCACCTCGAGGTGTTTGCCGCCTGCGTCCTGGATGACCACCGCCGCCCGCATCTCTGCTCTCCTCCTCACGGTCACCCGTAAACGACGGGACAGCGCCGCCAGTGCAGCACGCTGCGACCCTGCTTGCCGGCCACCGTCATCGGCGGCGAGGCCAGCACCAGGACGTCACCTTGGAACTCGTAGTGCCGCACGTTGACCGTGCCTTCCCAGTTGGGCAGCAGGGCCGAGATGATGCGGTGATTGACGACCTGCTTCGCCTCATCGACGTCGTAGGTACAGTAGTAGGCGACGTAGCCGTTGAAGGCCGCGCGCACCTCGGCATCGCTGCCGAAATCCTTCTGCGCTGCCGAGGTCCGCGCCTGCGCGAATTTCGGCCGTCCCTTCTGCATCATCTGGCCGGTGAAGAAGCCCTCGCGCGTATAGGCGATCAGCCCTTCGGCGTCGATCCCGAGCGGATGCTCGACCGTGCCGTCTTCGAACCTGAGCTCGAAGGAGTCGAGCCGGTAGCTGCCGATGAAATCGCGGGCGCTCATGATGGCTTCCCGATCCCGAACGGCGCGCCCCAGGCGAGCGAGTCGAGCGTGTTGGTCGACGGCGTGTACTCGCAGCCGATCCAGCCCTGCCAGCCCTTGCTGTCGACCATGTCGAAATAGTGCTGCAGGTTCAGCTCGCCGACGCCGGGCTCGTTCCGTCCCGGCGGATTGCCGAGCTGCAAGTGACCGATCCAGGGCCAGCTCCGCTCGAGATTGGCGCTCAGCGCGCCCTCCTCCATCTGCACGTGGTAGGTGTCGAAGCAGAGCTTGAGGTTGTCGCAGCCGACGTCCTCGATCAGCTGGATGCCTTCATCGAGCGTATGGATGAAGAATTCGGGGAAGCGCGCGCTGCATACCGGTTCGATCGGCATCGTGAGCCCGGCTTTCTTCGCCTCGTCGCAGGCATAGGCCAGGTTCTCGACGCACCGCGCCCAGGTTTTCTCGCGCGTTTCGCCCTTGGGCGTGGCGCCGATCGCGGGGTGCAGCATCCTGGTTCCGATCTCGGCCGCATAGTCGATGCCGCGCTTCACGGCCTCGCGGAAGTCGGCTTCGCGGCCGGGCAGGCTCACCAGCCCGAGCTCGCCGGCCGCCCAGTCCTGCGGCGTCAGGATCTGCACCATCTCCAGACCGTTGTCCTTGAGCCACTTGGCCACGTCCCTCGCCTTCCAGGCATAGGGATCGCCGTGCTCGACGCCCTTGAAGCCGCACCGTGCCGCCTGCACGAAGCGCTCGGGCATGTCGAATTCCTTGAACATCCAGCGGATGTTCGCTTCGAAGCGGGGCATCTCGATCCTCTTACGCGTCTACCTTGATGTTCCCGCGCCGGACCACGTCGGCCCAGCGCACCGTCTCCGCCTCGACGAAGGCCGTGAACTCGGCGCGTGACTGCGGCTGGATGTCGATCGCCAGCGGCTCCATGCGCTTGCGCGCGTCCTCGCCCTTCAGCGCATCGATCAGCGCGGCGTGGATTCGGTCGAGCACGGCGGGCGGCGTTGCCGCCGGCGCGAACATGCCGGCCCAGCCGGTGACGACGAAGCCGGCAAAGCCCTGTTCGACCATGGTCGGCACCTCGGGCAGCAGCGGCGAGCGCTGCGCCCCAGTCTGGGCGATCGGGCGGATGCGACCGGCCTTGACCTGCGGCAGGGCCGACGGCGCATTGTCGAACATCATCTGGATCTGCCCCGACACGAGGTCGGCCAGCGCCGGAGCGCTCCCCTTGTAGGGCACGTGCTGGATGTCGATGCTCGCGGCCAGCTTCAGCATCTCGCTGCACATGTGCAGGGTGCTGCCCGAACCGGACGAGCCGAAATTCACCTTGCCGGGATGAGCCTTCGCGTAAGCGACCAGCTCGGCGACCGTCCTGACCGGCAGAGAGTCGGTGACCGACAGCACATTGGGCACGGAGCCGACCAGCGAGAGCGGCGCGAAATCCCGCCGATGGTCGTACGGCAGGCTGGGATAGAGGCTGGCATTGATGGCGTTGGTCGAGATCGTGCCGAGCAGCAGCGTATAGCCGTCGGGCACGGACTTGGCGACGAGATCGGCGCCCAGCCCACCCGCGGCGCCCGGCTTGTTGTCGATCACGACCGGCTGGCCGAGCCGCTCGGTCATGCGCGGCGCCACCGCGCGCGCCATGATATCGGGCGCGCCGCCGGCCAGGAAGGGCACGACCAGCCGCAGCGGCCGCGCCGGGAAGTCCTGCGCACGCAACGGCGACGCCGCGAGCAGAAGTCCGCCGGCCAGAAACACGCGGCGAGACGAGCTTGCCCCCTCAGTTGACTTTGATGTTGGCATCGCGAACCACCTTGGCCCACTTCTCATATTCGGCACGCAGGAAGTCCCCCGTCTGCTCCGGCGTCATGGGTGCGGGATGGAAGCTCTGCTTGAGGAAGCCGTCGCGTACCTCCGGCGTTTCCAAAGCCTTGCGCACGGCGGCGTTCAGCGTATCGATGATCTGCCGTGGCGTGCCCTTGGGCGCCATCAGAACGCCCCATGCGCCGACCTCGAAGCCGGGCAAAGTGTCGGCGATCGGCGGCACGTCGGGCAACTCCGGCTGGCGCTGGAGGCTGGCGACCCCGAGCGCCCTCACCTTGCCCGCCCGGATGTTGGGCACCGCGACCGGCATGTTGTCGAGCAAGAGCTGTATGCGTCCCGCGATCAGATCGAGCTGAAGGGCGGCCGAGCTGTAGGGCACGTGCTGCATGTCGGTGCCGCTCATCATCTTGAACAGCTCCATGCCGAGATGGAGGTTGGAGCCGATGCCGGTCGATCCGAACGAGAGCTTGCCGGGGTTGGCCTTGGCATAGGCGATCAGCTCGGGAACGGTCTTCACCGGCAGCTCGGGATAACAAACGAGCACGTTGGCGACCTTGGCGATCAGGCTGATCGGATCGAAGTCGTCGATCGGCTTGTACTTGATGTCGGTCAGGATGTGCGGGCTCACGACGTGGGTCGTGCTCGAGCCGAACACCAGCGTGTAGCCATCCGGCTTGGCGCGGGCGACGAACTCGCCACCGATATGGCCAGAGGCGCCGGGTTTGTTGTCGATCACGAAATTGGCCTTCATCGACTGCGCCATGGCGGCGCACATCAGCCGCGCCAGCGCGTCAAGCGCGTTACCGGCCGGGCCTGGCACGACGACATGGATCGGCTGGCTGGGCCAAGCCTGCGCGAAGGTCAACCGCGGCGTATTCGCGGCGACAAGGGCTGCGAGCGACGTCAACGCCATTCTGCGCTTCATCGATGTTCCTCCCAATCTTCCTTGAGCGCAGCACAGCACCGCAGCCGCTTCGCCGTCCAAGTTCCGTTTTGACTAGATCGATAAGCTTATCTTATTGTTCGCAATGGACTTGCGGCAGTTGCGGGCCTTCGTCGCCGTGGCGCACGAGCGCCATTTCGGCCGCGCCGCCGAGCGGCTGCATGTCGCCCAGCCGGCGGTCAGCCAGCAGATCCGTACCCTCGAGGCCGATCTCGGCACCCGCCTGTTCGACCGCACCAGCCGCTCGGTCGAGCTGACCCCCGCAGGCCGCACTCTGCTGGCGGGTGCGCCCGATATCCTCGAGCGCATGGCCCAACTCGCCGAGGCGACGCGGGCGACAGCGCGCAGGTTGCGGGGCGAACTGCGGCTGAACTACGCCCGGACCGCACCGGTCGGTGTCTCAACCGACATCGTCGAGGAATTCCGCCGCCTGCATCCCGAGGTGACGCTGCTGACCGACACCGCGACGACCGCCGGCAGCCTTGCCCGGTTGCGCGACGGTGCCCTCGATGCCGCGTTCGTACGGCTTCCCGTGGCTGACCAGCCGGAACTGACGATCTTCGAGGTCGGCAGGGACCCGCTCGTGGCGGCGCTGCCGGCGCGGCATCGGCTTGCCCGCCGCGGCACCCTTTCGCCGTCGGACCTGCGGGGCGAGCGCCTCGTCTTCTGGCCACGCACACAGGGGCCAGGCTTCCACGACTGGATCGTAGAGCACCTGTTCAGCGGAAAAATGCCCGACGTGGCGCGCGTCGAGCCCGACACCGAGCAGATGGTGCGCGCCGTCGCGCACGGCGAAGGCTACGCGGTGACGACAGCGGCGCGCGCCTCGATGCTCTCGATGCGCGGCGTGGTGTTCAAGGCCTTCGCCGATCCGATCCCCGCCGCGCCGCTCGGCCTGGCGTGGCGATCGGCCGAAACCTCGGCCCCGCTGCGCCAGCTCGTGGCGATCGCGCGCAGGCTGGCGCGCAAGTGACTACTGGGGCTTCGGTCCGGCCCAGCCTTCCAGCGAGTCCCATTTCGCCTTGCGCTGCTCTTCCCGCGACTTCTTGTAGTCATGGCCGAAGGGCGCCGATTCGAAGCTGCCGTATGTCGGATTGGCGACGACCAGCCATTCGCGGCCCCAGCGCTCCCGGTTCTCTTCGAAGGCCTTCTCGCGCTCGGCTTCGCTCAGGCGGTAGCGGTCGTCGAAGTCTCCGAAATTGTCCCCGAAGTTCAGCAGCAGGCGATAGTCCTTGGTGATCGCCGCGCGCCGCGTGCTCTTGGCGCTGCCCCAATCCTTCTGCTTGCCCTGCATCAGGAAGGTGTCGACGTTGCCCCCCATCGGGAAGCCGAGCTTCTCCATGTTGGCCCGCGTGTCGGCCTCGGTCTCGACGCCGCGGTTGGTGAGGTAGAACACCTTCACCCCCTTTGAGTCGGCGAGCTTCGTGAACTCGACGGCACCGGGAACGGCGCGCGAGATCCGGGCGGCGCAGTACTCGTTCCATGTCTTGAGGCTGAAGGTCTGGTTGCTCTTTACCAGCCAGACTTCGTAGGGCGAGTTGTCGAGCGCCGTCTCGTCGACATCGAGCACCACCGCCGGCGGCAGGTTCGCGAAGTCACCCTTCTGCTCGCCCGGTGCCGCGGTCCAGCTCTTGTCGGCCAGCGCTTGCTCGAGACGAATCTTCGCCAGGGCAAAGATAGCAAGCGCATTGCCCTTGAACTCGACCGAGCGCTGGGTCCACAGCGCGGCCAGCATCATGTCGTGCGGCGTCGGCTCCTGGGCGTGGACCGTGCCCGCTCCGAACACGATGGCGATGGCGCCGAGCGCGATGATCCTCTTAGCCGTCATGATTGTATCCTCTTCAACAGCTTGGTCTTGGTCGCTTCGTCGGCGAACGACGCCTCGATCGCCGTCCGAGTGATGGTGCGCAACACCTGCTCGGCCAGCCCTGCCTCGTCGTATTCCATGCCGAGCGTCGTGTGGAAGAACGGCGGATCGTCGGAGCCGAGCGTGACCCGCACCCCGCCGGCGATAAGCCGCGGCAGTGGATGCGCGGCGCGGTTGGGATAGAGACCCAGCGCGACGTTGCTGCCCGGGCAGACTTCCAGGGCGATCCCGCGCCGCGCCAGCTCCTCGACGAGGGCGGCGTCCTCGATCGAGCGCACGCCGTGACCGATGCGGGTCACCGGCAGGTCGCGGATCGCGGCCCACACGCTCTCCGGCCCGACGACCTCGCCCGCATGGATCGTGCAGCCCAGGCCTTTCTCGTGGGCCAGCCGATAGGCCGGCGCGAACTCGGCCGGCGTGAACTTCGCCTCGTCGCCCCCCATGCCGATCGCCACGACGTAGGGATGCGGCTCCGCCACCATCTGCTGCGCCAGCGCCAGCGCCCTGTCCGGCCCGAGATGGCGGATGCAGATTCCGACGATGCGGCCCTCGATGCCGAAGTCGCGCCGGGCCCGGTCTATTGCATCGACCAGCGCCCCGAGCCAGGCCACATAGGGAATGCCCAGCATCCTCGGCCGCTCGGGCGAGCAGAACATCTCGACGTAGATCGCCCCCTGCGCCGCCGCGCGCTGGAGGTAGGAATAGAGGATGTCGCCGAAGTCGCGCGGCTCGCGCAGCACGCCACACACCCGGTCGTAGGCGTCGAGAAAGGTCAGGAAATCGCGCCAGACATAGTGCCCGTCCGCCCCGAACAGGTTGGCCGGCAGCTCCAGGCCGTTGCGGGCCGCAAGCGCGCGCGCCAGCTCAGGCGGAATGGAGCCTTCGAGATGGCAATGAAGTTCGGCCTTGGGAATCACGCAAATCCTCGTAGTGGCAGGTCGGGCCGTTGCAGCCAGTTGTCCGCATCGTAAGATGCGCGGCCATCGATCAGGTGGAGCGTATAGGCATGGCGCGGCCGAGACGAGCGATTGGCGCTGCTGGCATGCGGCAACAGGCCGTGCAGCACCACCAGCGAGCCGCGCCGAACCTCGATCGGCACGGGCCCGACGGTCGGCCACGGCGTCGCATTGAGCTCGTCGGTGACCATTGCCTCGCCCGCCCGCCGGAAGCGTCGGCGCAGGGGGCCGCGATGCGCACCCGGCAGGGCGAGCAGGCAGCCATTCTCCCGATCGGCGTCATCGAGCGCGAACCAGAAGCCGGTCACGGTGACGGGCGTCGTATGCAGATAGGTCGCGTCCTGATGCCAGCCCACTTCGCCGCCGATGCCGGGACTTTTGAAAATGTACATGGATTGCAGCAGCAAGGGCCGGGCCAGACCGATCTCGCGCGCGAGCGCCGCGAGCCTGGGCTGGCGCGAGACGCGGTCGAACACCGGGTCGAGATCGTGCAGCGCGTGGCCGATCTTGTTCAGCGCTTCCGGCGCCGCCTCCTCGAAGAAAAAGCGGACCGCGCCGCCCGACTCCAGGAAATAGCGGTCGCGCGCATGACCCTGGTCGCGGGTCGAGAAGATCGTGCGTGTCGGGCCGGGATCGAAGCCCGACACCAGCTCGGCGGCGCGCGACTGGAGGGCGTCGCAGTCGGTGCCGGACAGGAAGTCCGGCAGCACCACGAAGCCGTCGCGATCGTACGAGGCACGCTGCGCGGCGTTCATTCGACGATCCGGTCGATCACGACCGGCCTGGACGGCGGCGCGGGCTCGCCGATGCGGATCGCTGCGCGAAGCCGTGCGATCGCCTCGTCGGCATCCGCCTCGGTCGCGGCATGGACGAGGCAGAGCGGGCTGCCCGTGCGAACCCGGGTCCCGACAGCGATGAACTCCGTGAAGCCGACCGCCGGATCGATCGCGTCGTCGGCATGGCTCCGGCCGCCGCCCAATCCCACCACGGCGATGCCGACCTCACGCGCATTCATGCCGACGACGTGGCCCGGCCGCGCCGCCGTACAGGGCTTGATCACCGGAGCGCTGGCGAGATAGCGGACGGGATGCTCCAGCAGGTCGTCCGGCCCTCCCAGCGCCGCGACCATGCGGGCGAACTTCTCCGCCGCGCGGCCGTCCGCGAGTGCCGCCTCGGCGCGTGCACGGCCGGCGGAGACGCTCTGCGCGAGGTCGCCCAGCGCCAGCATCTCGCCAGCCAGCGCCATGACGACTTCATGCAGGCGCGGATCGCGCATGCCCTCGCCGGTGAGATAGGCGAGGGCCTCCCCGACCTCGAGCGCGTTGCCGACCGTCCCGCCCAGCACCTGGTCCATGTCGGTGATC
>JAHCJV010000069.1 GCA_026126105.1 Enhydrobacter sp. | reverse complement strand
CCTTGCCACGTGAGGGATGCAGTCGTGACAGCAGAAATCGGGTTGTTCGAAGCGATCTACACCGCCCGCTCGCTGCGGCATTTCAAGCCCGACCCGGTGCCGCCGGAGTTGATCACCAAGGTGCTCGACGCCGCCATTCGTGCGTCGAGCGGCGGTAATACACAGCATTGGACTTTCGTCGTCGTACGCGATGCTGCGAAACGTCGTCAGCTCGCCGCGATCTATCGCAGGGCGTCCGACTATGCGGGCGCCATTTACGCTGCGAAACCGAAACCCGAGCATCTGACGGACACGCAATATGCGCAGTTCCTGGCGAATAGCGGCTACCTCTGGGACCACATGGCCGACGCGCCGGTGATCCTGGTGCCGTGCCTTTTCAAGCGCGAACCGCCCGAACGGCAAAGCCTGCCGCAAGACGTACAGGCGCGCTACGCCGACCACCTCGCGAACATGCAGCGCATCAGTGGCTCAAGCATCTATCCGGCGATCCAGAACATCATCCTCGCCTGCCGCGGACTGGGGCTCGGGACGGTGATCACCACCAACCACATGCTGTACGAGCCCGAGGTCAAGTCGGTGCTCGGCATTCCGGATACTGTTTCCACTTTCGCCCTGATGCCGATCGGCTTTCCGACGCGAAAGTACGGGCGGCTTACCCGCAAACCCGTCACGGACGTGGCCTACGCCGACAGCTGGGGCACGCCTTGGCCCGCTACGCCGACGCAAGCCTGAACGCCTGCTCAGATCCCGCTTCAACGGAGCGTGGCACACTGATCGAGTACCCAGGCCTTGCGCTCTTCGAATACGGCGGGGCGCTTCAGCTCCGGTCTTTGGTGGAACCAGCCGATCGAAGCCATCCAACGGATGAGGCGGAACATCGGAATCGTGGTCGACGCGTCGTCCGGCAACCGTCGGATGGCGCGGTAGCCGTCGATGAAGGCACGATCGATCTCGGCCGCGTCCGGCTTGGTCTGCCAATAGGTGAGCACGATGGCGATGTCGTACTGATGCCAGCCAAAGCCCGCATCGTCGAAGTCGATGACGGTCAACCGGTCGCCGTCCACCAGGATATTGCCGGGATGCATATCGGCGTGAATCAGGCTGTAGACGGATCGATCGCGACTGAGCTGCGCGAGACGCTCCCGCATCCGGCGCCGGACGTCGAGTAGAAGGCTGCGCTCGCCGGCGGTGAGCGACGCATGTTCCCAGAACGGGCCCCAGTGCGGCGCCTCCCCCATCAAGCCCTCGCTGTCCAGTGCGTGGCGCCTGAAGCCGGGTGGTGGGCGCCAAGCGCTCGCCTGGTTGTGCATCGAAGCGGTGAGGGAGCCCAGTTGGGCGAAGTAGCTCTCGACCCGGCGGTTGTCGGTGGTTTCCGCCAGAACCTCCGATAGCAGGCGCCCTTCGGTCCACCGCGCAATGCCGGCAAAACGCCGTTCGCCCGTCGCAGGAATGACGACCGGCACGTAGTCCCGCCCATCGCGCGCCAACACTGGCGTGGGGACATCGATGCCGGCCTCGCGCAAGGCGCGGATCCACGAACGCTCTGAGAGCAGCTCGTCGAGCGTGTGATAGCCTGGTCGATGCAGACGGAGCACGTAAGCTCCGCCCTTTCTTCCGTCGTTGACCTTGAACGTCACGTTCTCGGCGAGGGAGACCAACGTAAGATCGTTCGCCTCGATCGGAAAGGCACTCAGCGCGGCGCGAGCGGCCGGCTCGAACATCCGCTCGACGGCCTCATCATCCATCGAGCTCAGCCATCGTCGCGTCGAACGCCACCAGAAACTCCTCCGCATGGCGCTTCGTAAACACGAGCGGCGGCCGTATCTTGACGACGTTCCTGTACGCGCCGGCGTTGCTCGTCAGGAATCCCTTGTCCTTGAGACGATTGATCACCTCGACCGCGCGGTCGCTGTCGGGCGACCGAGCCGCGTCAACTTTGGCGATCTCGACGCCGACGAATAGCCCGTGTCCCCGAACGTCCGTGATCGAAGCAAAGCGGGCCTTGCGCTCGGCCAGCGCCGACTTGAGGAAGGCTCCCACGGCCGCCACGTTGTCGAGCAAACCCTCTTGCTCGATGACGTCGAGCACGGCCATGCCAACCGCCGCCTGCAACGGACTCGAGGCGAAGGTGTTGAAATAGCGCGTCGCCGCACGGAATCCCTCGACCAGAGGGCGGCTGGCGGCCGTGGCGGCCAGCGGCAAGCCGTTGCCCATCGGCTTTCCGGTGACGACGATGTCGGGCTCGAAGCCCGTGACATCGTAACCCCACCAACCGCCGGTGCGGCCATAGCCGGCCTGGACTTCGTCGGCGATCACCACGCCACCGGCATCGCGAACGATCTCCGCGGCGCGTGTCATGAATCCGCGCGGCACGTCGGGCAGACCCTCGTTGGCAAAGATCGAACATACGATCAATCCAGCGAAGCCGACTCCATCCTGCTCGAGACTGCGGATCGCCCCGCGCAGACGCTCGAGATAGGCGTCCGCAAGCTCCGCCTCGTTGGCACCGGGCACGAGCGGACGAAGCATCTCCGGAAATGGAATCGCGCGCACGTCGCCGGCGCTGTTGCGATCGGCGCCGATCCGGTTCAACCGGGCGACCGCTTCGCTGTTACCGTGATACGTCGCGTTGGTGCAGACGATGCCGGTCTTTCCCGTCGCGAGGCGAGCCATTCGGAGCGCAACCTCGTTGGCTTCCGTGCCCGAACAGCTGAAGACGACACTCTCGATGGCAGGCCCGTGAAGAGCCGCCAGGCGTTCGGCGAAGGCAACGATACCTTCGTGCAGGTAACGGCTGTGGACGTTGAGCGTGCCCTGCTGGCGAGCCATCGCCTCGACGACAGCCGGATGGGCGTGGCCGACGCAAGGAACGTTATTGTACATGTCGACATAGCGCCGACCATCCGGGTCGAACAGATGCACCCCCTCGCCGCGGACGAGATGCAACGGCGTGTCGTAGAACAGGGGCGCGCCCGCTCCCAGGGCCCGGTCGCGGCGGGCGGCAAGTGTCGCAGAATTCATGGTCGGCCTTTCCTGGACATCGAGAGCTGAGGCGAACCCATGGCGTGCAAACTGTGCCTCACCGGCATTCAACAGTCGAAGAAGACCGTTTCTCGAGGGCCGCCAAGATGGACGGGCAACCGCCACCAGCCTTTCTCGTCCTGCTTGGCGAGCAGGGTGTCGCGGCGCGCGGGATCGATCATCTTCAGCACGGGATCCTCGGCATTGGCCGGATCGCGGTCGAAGTAGAGCCGAGTTGCGACGCGGTTCAGGAGTCCGCGCGCGAAGATCGAGATGTTGATGTGAGGCGCCTGCATGCCGCCTTGCGGCCATGGCACCCGGCCGGGCTTCACGGAGCTGAACCTGGCGCAGCCCTGGGTGTCCGTCGAGGCGCGGCCATATCCGTCGAAGCCGGCATCGAGCGGCAGGTTGCGCCGGTCCTCGGGATGGTTGTAGCGGCCGTGGCTGTTGGCCTGCCAGATCTCGAACAGCCCGTCCGGCACGATCGCACCATCGGCGTCATGGAGGGTCAGTGCGAGCTCGATCCGCTCGCCGACCACACCCGGCGGCGCGAGCTGCTGATGATAGGCCTTGGTGACCGTGCCGAAATAGAACGGCCCGATCGTCTGCGACGGCGTCAATCCTTGCGACATGTCTAGCCTTCCATCGGCGTGGCGTTGCGCCCGCGCAGCACGATGTCGAACTTGTAGGCGAGCGCCCATTCCGGCCGCGTCGCCTCCAGGTCGAAGGCCGCCTGCAGGCGTGAACGCGATCCAGGCGGCACCGAATTGTAGATCGGATCGAAGGGCAGCAGCGGGTCGTTGGGGAAGTACATCTGCGTGATCAGCCGCGTCGCAAAGGCCGGCCCGAACAGCGAGAAATGGATATGCGCCGGCCGCCACGCATTGTGGTGGTTCTTCCACGGATAGGCGCCGGGTTTGATGGTGATGAACTGGTACCGGCCCTCCTCATCGGCCCGCACCCGTCCACCGCCGTAGAAATTGGGATCGAGCGGCGCGTCGTGCTGATCGCCGGGATGGTGGTACCGCCCTGCGGCGTTGCACTGCCAGATTTCCACGATCGCCTTCGGAACGGCCTTGCCGTCCTGGTCGAGCACTCTTCCGTGTACGATGATGCGCTCGCCGAGCGGCTCGCCGGAGCGCTGCTTCGTGAGATCGTTTTCCAGAGCATCGAGACGCTCGCTCTCGAGCAGCGGGCCGGTGATCTCCGACAGGGTGTGTGGCAGCACGATTGCGGACTGCCGTGGTGCGCGGCCGGTCGTCGACTTGTACTCGGGCGACAGGTTGGGCGGATGCGCGTCAGCCGGCGCGCGACGGTAGATTTCCTTTTCCATGATGTGGAGTTTACCGCTCACGCCGCGCGCACCTCCAGCCCCTTCGGTGTCGCGCGGTATCCGGTCAGCGTACGTTCGGCGAAGCCAAGCCGCCAATTCAGCATCTTATGAGCGTATTCGCCCATCCGTGCGGCATAGGCGGGGTCGCCGGCGAGATTCACGAACTGGCCGGGATCCTTCTGCAGATCGAAGAACAGCGGCGGCAGGGCGGCGAAGTGAACGTACTTGTAGTTTTCGTCCTGCACGACCGCGAGGCCGCATTTGTCCATCGGCACGCCGAGGGAGGATTCGGGCTTGCTGTAGTGGAGGTCGCGGAAGTCGAATTCGTAATGCACCTCGGTGCGCCAGTCGGACGGCACGTCGCCTTCGCAGAACGGCAGCAGCGACCGGCCGTCGACCTGGCGCGGGATCGGCAGGCCGAGCCAATCGAGGATGGTCGGGGTGGTGTCGATTGTCTCGGTGAACCTGTCGACGATCGTGCCGCGCGTGCCGTTCGCCTCCTCGCGCGGATCACGAATGATCATCGGGATGCGATAGGACTCGTCGAAATAGCCGATCTTGCCCAGCAGGTGATGATCGCCCCACTGCTCGCCATGGTCGCAGGTGAAAATGATCAGCGTGTCGTTCCACTGGCCGGTTTGCTTCAGGTAGTCGAACACGCGGCCGAGATGATCGTCGATCTCGCTCATCAGGCCGCAGTAGGTCGCGCGCATCTGAGCGATCTGTCCGTCGGTCATTGCCGAGCCCAGCCCTTTGCCGTCCTGGAAGAAGCTCGCCTGGTTGATGTTGTTCACATAGTAGGCGAGCAGCGCGTTCTGCTTGGCTTCCTCCGCCGGCGAGGCCGCGCGCACGGGCCTCGGCATGTCCTCCGGCCCGTAAATCGAGTTGTACGGTTCGGAAGCGATGAAAGGCGGGTGCGGTCGGTAATAGCCGAGATGCAGGAACCATGGCCGTCCCGCACGCCCCTGCAGATACGCAAGACCGCGCTCGGTGAACCACGCGCTGTCAGAAAGCTCCTTCGGGATCACGGCCGCCTGCGCCGTCGCACCGCCCTCCGACGCACCCTGCGGCTTCCAGATGTCCTCTCGAACGGCGGGCAAACTGAACCCCTGGCTCGCCACCCAACCGAAATACGCATCGCGATTCTCGAACGCGCCGACCGAATGGAAGCCATCCATGATGTCGCCCAGCACGAAGAAGCGCGGATCGTTCGGCGCTGTCTTCCGCGGATCCGGGGTTGTCGTGGTGTAGCCGACCAGCGCCGGATCGTAGCCGCCGCGACGCAGCTCATGGGCGAGGTTGGTGAAGCGCGAATCGAGCGGGATCGTATTCTGCACCGCGCGATGATTCATCATGTACATGCCGGTCAGCAGACTGGCGCGCGCCGGGCCGCAGGGCACCCCTTGGGTGAAGTGGTTGCGGAAGGTGACGCCCTCCGCGCACAGCCTGTCGAGGTTGGGCAGCTTCAGGTAATCCGCGCCAAGCTTCGGCAGCATAAGGCCACGCCACTGGTCGACCACGATCAACAACACGTTCTTGGCGGCTGGCATGCATTCCCCCGTCTTGGTCCGGATCGATAATACGCTACAGTGCCGTCAAAGCACCGGAGGAGACTAGACGTGGCGAAATTCAAGATCGTGACAACGGCGGGCCCGGGCACCGGCGTGCCGGGTGCTGACCATTCTCTCGAGATGGAGGCTTTGGCCGGCATCGGAGCGGAGATCGTCGAGGTCACGGGCGGCGAAGACGAGCTCGCCGCCGCAGCCGTCGATGCCGATGCGATTTACGGCAAGGGCCGCCCGCGCATCACCGCCAAGGTCATCCAGGCCAGCAAGAAACTCAAGGTCGTGTCGCTCGCCAGCGTCGGCGTCGACTCGGTCGACGTCGAGGCGGCGACTGCGCTCGGCATCCCGGTGACCAACTGCCCAGACACCTTCATCGAAGAAGTGGCCGACCACGCCATGACCCTGATCCTCGCCTCGTGGCGCCGCCTGGTGGTGCAGGACCAGATGGTGCGCAGGGGCGATTGGGCAAAGGCCCGGCCAATGCTCTACCAGTTCCCCCGCCTGATGGGCATGACCCTGGGCTTCATCTCCTTCGGCCATGTCGCGCGCGCCGTGGCCAAGCGCGCCGCACCCTTCGGCTTCCAGATGCTGGCCTACGATCCCTATATCGAGGAGCTGGTGATGTCCGACTACGGCGTACAGCCGGTCGGCTACGACGAGCTGCTGCAGCGCTCCGACATCGTCTCCATGCACGCGCCTGGCACCAAGGATGCACATCACCTTATGAGGGAGCAGCATTTCCGGAAGATGAAGAAGACCGCGCTATTCGTGAACACCGGCCGCGGCTCCACCGTCGACGAGCCGGCCATGATCAAGGCGCTGCAGGAAGGCTGGATCGCCGGCGCCGGTCTCGACGTGGTGGAGGTCGAGCCGATCGGCCACAACAACCCGCTGCTCGGCATGGAAAATGTGATCCTCACCGCCCACGTGGCATCCGCTTCAAGCCGGTTCGACGTGGCCCGCAAGCGACGCGTCGGCGCCGAGATGGCGCTGGTTCTGGGCGGCAAGTGGCCGCGCGCCTGCGTCAACCCCGCAGTGCTAGAGAAGTCCAAGCTCGAGCGCTGGCAGCCCTTCTCGATGGAACGCGGACCGGGAAATTAAGCGATTGGTCGCACCAATCGGCTTGCGTCGGATGGTGCGACGACATGAACCAGCGGCAAATAGAAAACGCGACGAGGTGAACGAGCTCGCCGCCGACAAACTGCGAAGCAGCGTCGGATGACAGCTTTGCCAGTTGAGCCGGCCGGCCCGTGCCGCTAGACCTGCCCCCTCCTTCATGAACCGGGCCGGCCTTCCCGATGACAGTCTATACGGAACTTCAGGCACGTGCTCTGACGGTGATTCGCCGGTCGACCCCACGCTACAAGTGGGATGCGATCGCCGACATCGTCGCTCGCGATCGGCAGAAAGTCGAAAACCATCTCAAGGCCGAACCTCCGAGCAACGGCTATCGTCAGCTCCTGCCGCAATTGCAGAGCCAATCTTACACGCCTCTGCCATTGACCGTGCCCAACGTGGACGAGGTACGGCGCTATTTCGAGATCAACCCGGTCCACAAGGGCTCGCACATCTTTTCGTTCGACGGCCGGCCACAGCAGATGGCGGATGTTCGGGCGACCTTCCCGATGGCGGGGTATCGCGCTGACCAGGTGCTCCGCGCGCCGGGACTGATCGACGTCTTGAACGATCCGCGCCTGATCGACCTCATCGAAGCCTATCTCGGCTGCGTTCCCACGCTCTATTCGGTCAACGCGTGGTGGTCCCATCCGGCGAACAAGCCGGAAATGACGAATGTGCAGTTCTTCCATCGGGACACCGATGACTGGCGCTTCCTTACCCTCTTCATCTACCTCACGGATGTGGACTCCGAATCGGGACCTCATCAGCTCGTTCCGGGCTCACACTCGCTGGCGGGCATGCGCGAGCTCGTGCGCAAGGCCTCTTGGTGGCCGCGCTTCGATGTCGAACGCAGCTTCGTCGACGACATGGGCGAGGATTTTTCACGAGACTGCGACCGGTTGTTCGGCACTATGGCGGTCGACATTACCGGCCCGGCCGGCTCGATGGCCTTGGTGAACACGCTCGCGCTGCATCGCGGGCTGGTGCCGCGGCGCTCCGCGCGTTGCGTGGTCTGGGCGCGCTATGGGCTCGGCCCCAACACAAATTCGGCCGACCTTGAAATGGGGCCTCTGGGACTACGCCAAGTCAGCACGACCATGCAGGACACGCCGCGGAACCGCTACATCAATCGACTTCTGTTCGAGTTCGATCGCCGACCGGAGAACTGACGGGGCCGTCGTGCCTTCGGGTGCTTCGATTCATTCGTGGTGCTATTTCAGCGCATCGAAGACGCCCTCTCCCATGACCTTGTGTCCGGCCTCGTTCCAGTGGACGTCCTTGGGGATGTAGTATTTCGCCCGAGCGGCGTCGGGACTTTCGTGCCGGAACGATGGAAAGAGATTGATCAGTTCGACGCCTTCTTCTTTCGCAATGGTTGTCCAGATCTCTTCATACCGCTGTGACGGGACCTGATTGACCAGATAGCCGTTGGGATAGATGACCATCCGAAGTTTCACATTGTGTTCGCGGCATAGGCGCACGATTCGCCGGATGTAGATCCGCGCCAACGCCAGCCCCGTGTCAGCCCAACGCGCCATGATTTTCGGATCGGAGAACCAGCCGAACCGTTCCTCCTGCCACCCTTTCGGGAATGCCTGAGGTTGTTCCCACCACGCACTGGGATTTACATAGCCGAGGATCGGCTCAAGCGACGCTATCAGGCGTGCCTCGTCCGCTGCCATTGCGTCCTTTACCGGGCCGTAGCGGTCGGCCTGCGCCTTGAAGTCGGACATCGGATAGAGCAGGCCGACCAAGTCGTGAACGCTGCGCCAGTACTTTGGTCGAAGAAAGGTCTGGAAAAGGAATGAGTTGCGCGCAAGATAGCTCTCCAGTCGCACCCCGGTAAACTCCGCGCTGTCCCGCGAAACCGGCACGAAATCGCGATACAGCACCTCGTCCTGCACGTCGGAAGGGTCGATATAGACGATGACCTCGTTGACCTTGAGCTTCACCTCCTCGAGCAGATAGCGCAACTTGAAGAAGTCGAGCCGGGGGCTGTAGCTGGCGACGGACGCGTTCAGCACCTCGATGGGGCGGCCACTCTTCGCGGCAAGGTCCTCGATGACAGCTGACAATGTCTCGGCAGCCGGCACACCCAGGCCTTCGATCATCGAATCGCCGATATTCAAGATGCGGTAGTTCTCCGACTGGAGTGGCACCGGACGGCGTTCGCGGTCCTTGAAAGCCAGGGAATTGGTCATGAGGTTTGTCGTGCGGTCCCCCCAGACATCGGCCACGTCGAGATTCGGCAGCAAGCCATGATGGTAATGGTTGTCGGCAACCCTGAAAGGTGCCGAGTAGCCCGCCGAGAGGTGGTCGGCGACGATCATCAGGGCCAGCAGGAAGACGACATACGCCGTCCATTTCAGGATTTTCATCGGGACCTATGGAAGGATTGGTAAATCGGCGGCTTCGGTTGACGATCGGTGTCACGGCTTTGCCGTCGCTAACGCAGCTTCAGGAGTTCAGCGGCGATCCGCTTGGCCGCGATCCTGGTGCCGTATTCGGTCCAGTGCCCATCGGAAACACGATACGAGCCCCGCACGCCCTTGGGATCGTCCTGCCGGTCGATCGCCAGCACGCCCTTCGGTTCCGCCACGCCGTGCGCCCGCGCCAGATCGCGCACACCGATCGGCCAGCTCGCGGTCGCAGCGATCTCCTCCGGCCGGACCGACCGCTCGACTTCCTCCCCCGTAAGCGGCGCCGGCCAGGTGCCATCAACGCGATCCGCGCGGGGCAGGTCAATAATCTTGCTCACATCGGCACCGCTGACGGTGCTGCGGCCGAACTCGGACAGGCCAAGCCGGTTCACTGCGAGCCAAGTCAGTCGGGGGGCGATGGGGCCCAACCAGAACGGCAAGGGGCGTACTGCGATCGGTGAGGGAAGATTGCTCGAGGACAGGAAGCTTGCCGCGAAGTCGTTGCCCGAAAAGAACACCAGTACGATGGCGTGGGGCTGGAGCGACAGGGCGACGTTGCTTATGCGATAGGAACATTGTGGCGGTTCAGTCGCTGAGATGCCGAGACTCACCACTTCCATGTCGCGATGATCCTCGGCTTGCCAGACATCCCCTACTCGGGCGCAGACCGGCTTGTTGACGCAGACACCTTCGAGAAAGCTGCCGCCGACCATCACGGCCCGGCACCCGGCTACTGCGGGCTTCCGAAGGGAACGCTCGCGATCGTTCAGACCCCAGCTGTTGTAGTGCGGCAGGGCACCCGCGCCCGTGACTCCGCGGCGGGACGCCAGGTTCGTCGCCTCGACAGGGCGCAGCTCCCGGGCAGGCCAATCCGGCATGACAAGCGAGGAGAGCCCCTCGAGGCCGGCCAAGGTAACGATCCCAAGCAGCGCGACGAAGGCCGACCACATCCAAACGAGGCGATAATTTCTCATCCCAAACCCCAGGATGGACTCTCCTTCGATGTCCACCCAGACGGAACCTACATCGTGCGACCGCAAGAACCGCGACATCGCTCATCGATGCCAGGTGCGTCGACACCTCCCGACCTTATGAGTCAGAACGCAAAATAGATGAAGTCGTACCCTGAACGCTTAGCGAAGATCACGCCCACGAACCACATCGCTGTCAGCATCGCGGCCAGCGGGACAGTCCCGAGCCCTGCAAGCACTTCGGGAAACTCGACGTTGCGGCGATAGGCGAACCAGTCGGTGACAATTACGGGTATTCCGAGCAGGGCAAGCTGCTTGGCACCCAGCAGGAAGACGGGCGACGTGAATGCCTCCGGAAACGCCCCGAACGAATGGACCATGTTGTAGTACTCGTATTCTCCGCCGCTGCCGGCCCGGAAGATTAGCCAGCCATAGACATTAAGAACAAAGAAGACGGCCCAAGAGAGAAGAGGAATACGGTCCAGACCAAGGGCATGGACGGCGGCCCGCAAGGGCTGGAAGCGGTAAACCAGAATCAGGAGCCCGTGGTAGAAGCCCCAATAGATGAACATTATGCCGGCACCGTGCCACAGGCCCGCCAGCCCCATCGTTGCAAGTATGGTAACGGCCTGCCGGCTCGGCCCGCCCTTATTGCCGCCGAGCGGAATGTAGACGTAGTCACGGATCCAGGTCGACAAGGTAATGTGCCAGCGCTGCCAGAATTCGCGTGGACTTCGCGCAAAGATCGGTGTCAGGAAGTTGCGCGGCAGCTTGATCCCGAACAATAAGGCCGAGCCGCGGGCGATGTCGGAATAGGCCGAGAAGTCGCAGTAGATCTGCAGCGTGAAGCCGAGCGCGTATAGGAGGCCAGCGCCGCCCGAATCGTGTGGGGGCGCCTGTACGGTGCGGACCGCATAGCTGACGACGTCGCCCAGATTGTCGGCGAAGACGATCTTTTTGAAGAGGCCCCAGCCGATCTGGCAGAGCGCCAGCCTCACTTCCTCCGCAGTCGGGAGGGGACGCACCACCTTCAACTGTCCAATCAGGTCGTTGGGACGTAGGATTGGACCCGCGACGAGGTGCGGGAAGAACAGGACGAAGTTGAGATAGATGAGGAACGAGGGCTCGGCCTTGAACTGACGGCGATAGACGTCAATCGTGTAGCTCATCGTCTCGAAGGTGTAGAAAGAGATGCCCGGCGGCAGCGTGGTCGTATAGACGGGGATGCTGGCGGCGACGCCAAAAGCGACCAGCAGCTCGTTAACCGACAGAGTAAGCCAGCCCAAATACTTGAACGCCGAGAGCATGCCGAGATTGACTACGAGGCTCAAGATGAGCCAGCGCTTGCGGATCCGATCGTCGTCGAGCTCCGCCATTCGCTTGCCGACGAAGTAGTCGACCGTAGCGACCACCACCAGCGGCACCAGCCACCAGATCGACCGCCATGCGTAGAAAATGGCGCTGCCGATGACGAGAACGACCGTCGCGGCGAGCCTCCACCGTCGAACCAGCAGGTACAGGCCCAGCGTTAGTGGCAGGAACGCCAGCACGAACTCGTAAGACTGAAAGACCATCCCCACCCCGAACGGGCGCCGCAACGGCTAGCGTTCCATTTGACGGGGGAATGTGGCGGGCCCCTCTTTGGAAGGCAAGCCGGCGAATGATAAAGTCCCGAGCTTGCCGCGTGTAGCGGGACATGCGATTTCGGCGCCGATGGACGTGTCAGGCATGCCAAGGTGCTCATGAAAAACATCCGGCTTTTGCCGTTCGCGCTCGCGGCCGGCGCCATATTGCTGCTCGAAGCGTGCATTGCACTGGCGGGCAATGGCGGCCAATACAATACGGATTTTTTCGATTTCTCGCCGCTGAAGCAGGACGTCCTGCAGCGCCATGTTATCTACAGCAAGTTCATGATCGAGTTCGCCGGCCTCCCTTCCGACGCTCTGCTGATCGGGGACAGCTCCGGCTTCTACGGAGTTCAGCCGGACCAGGTCACCGAAGCATATCCGAGGCTCAGCTTCCTGAATCTGGGATGCTGCGGTGACGTCGGCTGGACCGGATTCGTCTACCAGGCCGAGCTCGCGTTGAAGCAGGCGGTGCAGCCGCCGAAGTTCCTGCTCCTACATGTTACGCCGTTCTGGGGGCCCAACGCCGAGAAGTTTGCCGGCGACAACATCCTGGCCGTCACTATCCGCGATTATCTGCTGAGGTACATGTGGTGGCACAAAGTCGTCATCCCGAGCAACGGGTACAGGTTGCGCATCCTGAACCTCGTCAACGAAGGGGTCTGGCTGGATGATTTCGCCTACGATTCCTTTGCCTGGCCGACCCTCGGGTATCCGCCGCTTCGCACTTGGCGGCAGGAGATGCGCGCCGGTCGTGGCTGGGTTCCCATGCCGGTCGATCTCAAGGACACGATGGTAAAGCGCTCGGAGCCGGAGGCCTGCGTTTTCGATGACGACTATTCAAGGCGTTCGGAAATTGGCTTCGGCAAGGTCGATCTGCTGTACGACTATCTCAAGCGACTTGCCGAGCTGACCGAACAGCAAGGTGTCCGCTTCGTGCTCGTGACGAATCCGGTGCCCTGCGTCATTCAGCCGAACGATCCTGTCGTGGCAGACGCCCTGCGCCAGCTTGCCCGCTTCAAAGCGGACTATCCCAAAGCCATCGTGCCGTTCGACTTCTTCCGACAAACGGACCTCCATCGCTTCATCGATCGTTGGCACTTGAACGCGGAAGGCGGTGCTTGGCACTCCCGGGCAATCGGGGCCGCTTTGCGCGAGGCGGGCGGCTGAGCCCCCGGAAGCACCTGCTTCCACAGTGCTCCTCGTTCGTGGCAAGACTCCGGGAGCCAAAGCCGAGGAGCGCCCCATGAAGAAAGAGCCCGCCACCTTGCGCAGCGCACGCTGGTTCGCGCCCGACGATCTGCGCGCCTTCGGCCATCGTTCGCGCGCCATGCAGATGGGTTTGGGGCCGGACGACTGGGTCGGCAAGCCGGTAATCGCAATCCTCAACACCTGGTCCGAGGCCCAGCCCTGCCACATGCACTTCAAGAGCCGCGTCGACGACGTGAAGCGCGGCATTCTGCAGGCGGGCGGCTTCCCGATGGAATTGCCCGCGCTGTCGCTGTCGGAGAGCTTCCTGAAGCCCACGACGATGCTCTACCGAAACCTGCTCGCCATGGACGCCGAGGAGCTGTTGCGCGGCCATCCGGTGGACGGTGTCGTGCTGATGGGCGGCTGCGACAAGACCACGCCGGCGCTGCTCCTCGGCGCGATCAGCATGGGCATCCCGGCGATCTACCTGCCGGCCGGACCGATGTTGCGCGGCAACTGGAAGGGCAAGGTGCTGGGCTCTGGCTCCGATGCCTGGAAATACTGGGACGAGCGACGCGCCGGCAAGATCTCCGACGACGACTGGCTCGACGTCGAAGCTGGCATCGCGCGCAGCTACGGCACCTGCATGACCATGGGCACGGCAGCGACGATGATGGCGATGGCCGAGACGCTCGGCATGACGCTGCCCGGCGCCTCGTCGATCCCGGCCGCCGACGCCAACCACATCCGCATGGCCGCCGAGACCGGCCGGCGCATCGTCGACATGGTGTGGGAAGACCTCACGCCGAAGAAGATCCTGACCAGGGACGCCTTCCTCAACGCCATCACCGTCGCCATGGCGGTGGGCTGCTCGACGAACGCCATCATCCACCTGATCGCGATGGCGCGTCGGGCCGGCCACGAGGATGTCGGCCTCGACGACTTCGAGCGCGCGAGTCGCATCGTGCCGGTGATCGCCAACATCCGGCCGAGTGGCGACAAGTACCTGATGGAGGATTTCTTCTACGCTGGCGGCCTGCCCGGCCTTCTCGAGCAGATCCGCGGGAGGCTGCATCTCAATGCGATGACGGTCACCGGCAAGACGCTGGGCGACAATGTGAAGGGCGCGGAAGTCTATAACGACGATGTCATTCGGCCGGTGGCGAACCCCATCTACAAGGAGGGCGCGTTGGCGGTCCTGAAGGGCAATCTTGCGCCGGACGGCTGCGTAATCAAGCCGAGCGCCTGCGCACCGAAGTTCCTTAAGCATACCGGTCCGGCGTTGGTCTTCGACGATTATCCGTCGATGAAGGCCGAGATTGACAGAGACGATCTCGACGTCACCGAGGACACGGTGCTGATTCTGCGCAATGCCGGGCCGCAAGGCGGCCCGGGCATGCCGGAATGGGGCATGCTGCCGATCCCGAAGAAGTTGGTGAAGCAGGGCGTGCGCGACATGGTCCGCCTGTCCGACAGCCGCATGAGCGGCACCAGCTACGGCGCCTGCATCCTGCATGTCTCGCCGGAGAGCTACATCGGTGGCCCGCTGGCGCTGGTGAAGACCGGCGACCTGATCTCGCTCGACGTCGACCAGCGCACCATCAATATGAACGTCTCCGACGAGGAGCTGGCCAAGCGCCGTACAGCCTGGAAGCAACCCGAGGCGCGTTACGAGCGTGGCTACGGCTGGATGTTCACCCGGCACATCACGCAGGCCAACGAAGGCTGCGACTTCGATTTCCTCGAGACGAAGTTCGGCGCGCCGGTTGCCGAGCCCTCCATCTACTGACTCCGATGCTGCCTGACCTGATCGAGATCGTGCCGCCGGGCGCGCGCAAGACGTCGACCGTCGTCCTGCCGGGCTCCAAGAGCATCACCAATCGCGCTCTGATTCTGGCGGCCCTGGCCGAGCAGCCGGTGACACTGCGGGGTGCACTGTGGAGCGAGGACACGCAGGCGATGGTCGAGTGTCTCGAGCGGCTGGGCTTCGCGATCGAGGTTGCGGGCGATCCGGCCGAGCCGGCGAACCGCACGCTCGGCGTCCGCGGCCACGGCGGCACGGGTCCCAAAGCGGGCACGCCCGGGCGGCCGACCGAGTTCTTCGTCGCGAACGCCGGCACGGCGGCACGCTTTCTGCCCCCGCTTCTCTGCCTCGGTCGCGGCAGCTACCGGGTGAGCGGCGTGCCACGCATGCATCAGCGGCCTCAGGCTTCCCTGATCAAAGCATTGCGCGCGCTGGGCTATCGCGTCGACACGTCCAACGACCGCCTGCCGGCCGTGGTTCACGGCGACGGCCCGCACCCGGGCGCAACCTGCACGGTCAGCGTCGAGGAGAGCTCGCAGTTCGCGTCGGCCCTGCTGCTGTGCGCGAAGATCGGCGGCTGGACGGTAAACGTCACCGGCGCCAACGAGGACGAGCTGCCGTACGTCGACATGACGCGCCGCATGTTGGACGACTTTCCGTGGCAGGGCGGGGTCTACGACGTGGAGGCGGATGCATCCGGCGCGAGCTACTTCTGGGGTGCCGACTGGCTCCTGCGCGACGCGGGCAGCCGGGTCGCCGTGGTGCCCGCGCCGGCAAGCGGGCTGCAGGTCGACCAGAAATTCCCCGATCTGATCGTCGACCGGCCATGGCGGGCTGTTTATTCGCGCCGCACCGATCTGGCCGACAGCATCATGACGGCGATCGTGCTCGCGCCCCTCGCCCCGGCCGCTACGAGGTTTACCGATCTCGGCCGCCTGCGAGTCCAGGAATGCGAACGGGTCGAGGCCCTGCGCACCGAGCTGACCAAATGCGGCGCGCGCGTGAACGAGACTGGCGACACGTTGACCGTCCATCCCGGCGCCCTGCACGGCGCCGAGATCGAGACCTACGATGACCATCGCGTCGCCATGTGCTTCGGCATGCTGGGCCTGCGCGTCCCCGGCATCCGTCTGCGCAACCCCGCCTGCGTGCGCAAGACCTTCCCCAATTTCTTCGTTAAGCTCGCCGATCTCGGCGCCATCATCCGCGACGCCGCGACCGGTAGACCACTGAGCCGCGACAATCTGCTGGCATAGCGGCGAGCCGATCAAAGGGATGAAACCATGAAGACCGAGACTCGCGACAAGCTCCGCACCGTCAGCACGCCGACCGTGGCGACCGCGTTGTTCAAGCGCGGCTTCCGCGTCCAGGCGATCCAGGACGTGCACCCGCTCTCACCCGACCAGCCGACGCTGGTCGGCGAGGCCTTCACCTTGCGCTACATCCCGGCGCGCGAGGATCTCAACACGCTCGACGTGTTCCGCGACCGCGGCCATCCACAGCGCAAGGCGATCGAGGATTGCCCGCCCGGCGCAGTGATGGTGATGGACAGCCGCAAGGACGCGCGGGCGGCATCGGCCGGCGCGATTCTCGTCACCCGGCTGATGAAGCGGGGCGTCGCCGGCGTGGTGACCGACGGCGGCTTCCGCGATTCAGCGGAGATCGCCGCGCTCGGCTTCCCCGCCTATCACCACCGTCCGAGTGCGCCGACCAATCTCACCTTGCATCAGGCGATCGACATCAACGTGCCGATCGGCTGCGGCGATGCGCCGGTCTTCCCGGGCGATGTGATCCTGGGCGACAAGGACGGTGTGATCGTGATCCCGGCGCACCTCGCCGACGAAATCGCTGCCGAGGCGGTCGAGATGACGGCCTACGAGGACTTCGTGGCGGAGCGTGTGCACGCGGGCCAAGGCATCTTCGGCCTCTATCCCGCGACCGATCCGAAGTCGTTGGAAGACTTCGCGGAATGGCGAAGGAAGAATAATCGATAGGGAGGCGGGACCATGTTCAGTGTCGATCAGTTCGTCGCCGACTTGCGCGCGACACTCGGCGAGCGCTCGCGCAAGGCGATGCGCGATGTCATGGCGCGCGCAGTCTCCGATCCTGCAGCTGTGCTGCGGGCTCTAGGCGAGCCGGAGAAGCCGGGTGTCAGGGTGCTGCACCGTGCGCCCGACCTGACCGTGCTGACCCTGGCGTGGGCGCCGATGCAGGTCACCCTGCCGCACGATCATCGGATGAGTGCGGTGATCGGCATGTATGGCGGCCGCGAGGACAACACCTTCTGGCGCCGCACGAACGACGGCTCGAAGTTCGCGATCCGGCCCGCTGGAGGTGAAGCGCTGGGGACCGGTGACGTGACGCTGCTCGGCCCCGACATCGTGCATTCCGTGGTCAATCCGCTCGGCAAGATCAGCGCGGCTATCCACGTCTATGACGGCCCGTTCCTCACGGCCGAACGCAGCATGTGGGCGGCCGAATCCTTGCAGGAGGAACCCTACGACATCAACGCGGTCGCCAAGGGCATGCCACTGTCGGCTGGGCCGGCCCCGCGCTAGACCGACCGCGCGCCGCGGACGAGGCGGCCCGGCAAAGCCCCTGTGAACTCGCCGTCTCGGTAGGTGATCGCGCCGCCGACCACGGTCGCGCGATAGCCTTCGGCCTTCTGCTCGAGGCGGCGGCCGCCGCCCGGCAGATTGTGCACCGGATGCGGTGCCGCGACTCGCAGGTTGTCGAGATCGATCACGTTCAGGTCGGCCTTGTAGCCGGGCGTCAGCCGGCCGCGATCGCCCAGGCCGATCATGCGCGCCGGCGTGTCGGTGAGCTGCTTCACCGCCCACGGCAGCGACCAGCGCTCGCCCGCACGGTCGCGCGTCCAGTAGGTCAGCGCATGCGTGGTGTAGCTCGCGTCGCAGATCATGCCGTAGTGCGCGCCGCCGTCGCCCAGCGCCATCACCGTATGGTCGTGATGCAGCATGCTCGCCATATTGGCATCCGACGCGTCCGTGTAGTTCGCGCCGGGATGGAACAGGATGGTACGGCCGTCGCCCGACACCAGCAGGTCGTAGGCCAGCTCCAGCGGCGTGACACCGGCCTTCTCCGCCCGCGCATCGAGCCGCTGCTCGCGCGGCGGGGTGTAGTTCGGCGGATCGCCCAGCACGTACATGTTGCCGACGCTGCGCATGAAGGCGAGCATCTGCGGATTGCGATAGGTCGGCTCCTCGGCCAGCAGCCTCGCTCGCATCGCCGGATCGCGCAGCTTCGCGAGCTTCTGCTCCAGGGCCAGGCCGGCGACCCCGACGTAGCTCGGACAGGTCGAGAACGGGTTGAACGACAGCTCGAGCCCGTACAGCAGCGCGACCGGCCGGCCCGCAACCTGGCCACGGATCGCCAGTCCGTCGCGGTTGGCCCGCTCGACTTCGCGCAACAGCGTCTTCCACCGGCCGGGATAGATCGAGATGTCGAGCAGGGTGAAGGAAAGCGGCCGGCCCGACGTCTCGACCAGCCGTCGCAGCATGGCGAACTCGGTCGACCCTTCGTCGGTCGTGTCCGCGAAATCGTCGAGCAGCTGGATCACGCCCTTGGCCGCGCGGCCCATGCCGCGGGCGATCGCGGTCAGCTCCTCCTCGGCGGCGGTAATGGTCGGGGTCAGCACGCCTTCGGGCGTGCGATGAAACAGCGAGCGCGAGGTCGAAAAGCCGAGCGCGCCGGCGGCGAGCCCTTCCTCGACGAGCGCCGCCATTGCGGCCATGTCCTGCGCCGTCGCCGGCTCGCGGTCGACGCCGCGCTGGCCCATGACGAAGACGCGCAGCGGCGCGTGCGGCACCTGGGCGGCGAAATCGATGTCGCATCGCCGCGCGGCCAGGGCATCGAGATACTCGGGGAAAGTCTGCCAGTTCCACGGCACGCCTTCCTGCATGACGATCTCGGGGATGTCCTCGACCCCCTCCATCACTTTCATCAGGGTCTGGCGGTCCTGCGGCCGGCACGGCGCAAAGCCGACGCCGCAATTGCCCATCAGCACCGTCGTGACGCCGTGGCCCGATGAGGGCGAAAAGCGCTCGTCCCAGGTCGCCTGGCCGTCGTAGTGGGTGTGGACGTCGACGAAGCCCGGCGTCACGGCGAGACCCTTGGCGTCGATCTCCTCACGGCCCGAACCGGCGACACGCCCTACGGCGGCGATGCGGCCGTCCTGAATCGCAACATCGGCCTCGCGTGGATCGCCGCCAGTGCCGTCGAGCACCGTGCCATTGCGCACCACCACGTCGTATTGGGCTGCCATGCGCCCTCCCGGGATGATTTAACTTTTCATGACCGTCGCCTCGCCCAGCAGCGAGACGTGTGCGGCCACGATACGCCAACCCTCGGGCGTCCGCATCCAGGTGTGGCTCTGGCGGCCGTTTCGCGTGGCGCCGTGACGACGGAACTCGCAGTTCGCCGTGCCAAAATCATGACCGTAGGTGACGATCCACAGCTTCAGCAGGTCGCGCCCGACCACGAAGCCGGGATCGCGGCCGGCGCGGAAGGCGGCGATCTGGTCGTAGCCGTAGAGCTGCTCGCCGACGCCGTAGCGCAGGGTATGCGGGCTGTTCCAGAACAGCTCGTCGAGCGTGGCAACATCGTTGGTGTTGAGCGCCGTCTCGTAGCGGTTGAACGCAGCCGTGACTTCCGCAACGACCGACGGGATGTTGATATCCATGAAATGCTCCTCAAGCCGGTGTCGAGACGCAGACGCCTTGCTTCTCCAGGAACGCCGCCACCCGCAGCGCCGCCGCCTCGTTGAACGGCCGCGCGATCACCTGGACGCCGATCGGCATCGCGCCCGCCTTGCGCGTCGGGACGGCGACAACCGGCAGGCCGATGAAGGAGATCGGCTGGGTGAACAGCCCGAGGTTGGCGCGCACCGGCAGCTCGACGCCGCCGATGGTCATCATCACCTGGCCGAGCCTAGGGGCGCTGCACGGCGTCGCCGGCGCCAGCATGATGTCGACCTCGTCGAACAGCTTCAGCACCTCGGCGCGATACTGGCGGCGGAAACGTTGCGCCTTTACGTACCAGGAGCCCGGCAGCAGGTTGCCGGCCATCAGGCGTTCGCGCGTGTCGGGGTCGAAATCCTGCGGCCGCGTCTTGAGCCGTGGCAGATGAAGCTGCCCTCCTTCCATCGCGGTGATGACATAGGCTGCCGAGCGCGCAGCGGCGGCATTGGGCAGCACGATCGTCCTAGTCGCGCCTAACGCCTTCGCCACAGTCGCCACGGCCTCGAAGCACTCGGGCTCACCGCCTTTGGCGAAGTAGTCGCCGACGATCGCGATCCTCAGGCGGTCTATTCCGTCGTGCAGCGTCGGGAGAGTCGGCTCGATGTCGCGATCGGTGCAGGCCGGATCCTCGGGGTCCCAGCCCTGCATCGCGTCGAACGAGAGAGCGAGGTCCTCGGCCGAACGGGCCAGCGGGCCGAGATGGTCGAAGGCGTCCACGAACGGAAACGAGCCGGCACGGCTCAGCCGTCCATAGGTCGGCTTCAGCCCGAACAGGCCGCACAGCGACGACGGCACGCGGATCGACCCATTGGTGTCGGAGCCCAGTGCGATCGGCACCTCGCCCGCCGCGACAGCGGCCCCCGAGCCGCCCGACGAGCCGCCGGTCATGCGCGTCGGATCGTGCGGATTGCGCGACGGGCCGTAATGCGCGTTCTCGCCGGTGAAGTCGTAGGCGTATTCGCCCATGTTGAGACCGCCGACGAGAATGGCGCCGGCGTCTTCGAGCTTGCGCACCAGCGCGCCATCGCGCGCAGCCTTCGGGCCATCGATGTTGATCTTCGAGCCGGCGCGCGTCGGCAAGCCCTCGATGTCGAACAGGTTCTTGACGGCGAACGGCACGCCGGCAAGCGGGCCCTTGACCTTGCCGGCATCAATTCCGGCAGCGCGCTTCGTCGCGCGCTCGGCCACGATGTCAGTGAAGGCGTTGACAGTCGGCTCGGCCGCCTCAATGCGCTTCAGCGCTGCCTCGACGACGGCGGTGGCCGTTACCGCGCCGCTCGCAACGGCGCGAGCGATCTCGGCCGCCGTTGCGGCCTTCGACAGGGGATCGCTCATGGCCGGTAGACCGGCAGCGAAGTCAATTCGTCATCGAGCTCGACCGCCAGCAGCGGCTGGGCGATCGCAAGTGAACGCTCGACGTTCAGGATCACATTGGCGCGGTATTCCGGCGCGATCACGAGACCGATCGCCTTGGCTCCCTCATCGACCCAGCGCGCGACATCAGGCTTTTCGTCAGCCACGTTTCCCCCTCGTGCAAAGTGACCTAAGCAAAGTGGCAGGCAACTTGCCTGTCCGGGCCTACGTCGCGCAAGGCCGGCATCTGTTCGGCACAGCGTGGCTCGCCCGTAGGGCAGCGGCCGTAGAAGCGACAGACCTTGGGATCGGGATCGATCGGGCTGCGCGGCTCGCCGCCGAGCCGCAGCCGCCCGACTCGCTTGTCGGGATCGGCCTGCGGAATCGCCGAGATCAAGGCACGCGTGTAGGGATGCTTGGCATCGGCAAAGACCTCACTGGCCGGCCCGGCCTCGACGATCTTGCCGAGATACATCACCAGCACCCGGTCGCACAGCAGGCGCACGACGTTGAGGTCGTGGCTCACGAACAGGTAGCTCATGCCGAGCTCGCGCTTCAGCGTCTGCAGCAGTTGCAGGATCACGACTTGCACCGAGACGTCGAGTGCCGCCGTCGGCTCGTCGAGGATCAACAGCTCCGGCTCCACCGCGATGGCGCGGGCGATGCCCACCCTCGCCTTCTGGCCACCCGAAAGCTGGTGCGGAAAGCGGGTCAGCAGCGTGCGCGGCAGGCCGGTCATGTCGGCCAGCGCCTCGACCCGCGCCGTCAGCGCGACGCCCGACAGGCTCTTCAAGCGGCGCAGCGGATCGGCGATGGCATGAAACGCGGTGAAGCGAGGATTGAGCGAGTCGCCCGCGTCCTGGAAGACCATCTGGACACGCCGGCGGTTGGTGTTGCCGGCAAAGCCGCTGGCGCGGATCGCGGCGAGGTCTGTGTCACCGAGGCGGATGCTGCCAGACGTCGGGTCGAGCAGGCGGTTGATCAGGCGGACAAGCGTGGACTTGCCGCAGCCCGATTCTCCCACCAAGCCAACTGTTTCGCCCTTGCCGATGGTGAAGGTCACCTCGTCGACCGCGTAGAGCAGACGCTTGCCGCCGACTTCGAAGCGCTTGGCCAGCTGGCTTATTTCGAGCAGGCCAGTCACAGCGGATTCCAGCAGGCGATCCCGTGGCGGTCGCCTATCGTTTGATGCGGCAGGGGCTCGGCACAGCGGCCTACCAAGCGCTCGCAACGGCCGCTATAGCGACAGGCTGGCAGGTCCTCACGGCGCAGGTCCGGCAGGTTGCCGGGGATGGACACAAGCTCGGCGAGCGATGCGGTTTCGCCCGGCGTCGCTGCCAGGAGCTTGGCCGTGTAGGGATGGCGCGGGTCTGCAAACAGCGTCTGGCTCGGTGCCGATTCTACGATGTGGCCGGCATGCATGACGACAATGCGGTCGCAATACTCGGCGGCGAGCGCGAGATCGTGCGTGATGAAGATTGTCGCCATGCCGGAATCGCGGCCCAGCTCGCCGATCAGGTCCATGATCACGGCCTGGGTGGTGACGTCGAGGCCGGTTGTCGGCTCGTCGGCGATCAGCAACGCCGGCCGGCAGGCGAGTGCGATGGCGATCATGATGCGCTGGCACATGCCGCCCGACATCTCGAAGGGGTACGCTTCGGCGCGACGCTCGGGATCTGGAATGCGCACCTTCTTCAGCATCTCGATCGCGAGCTTGGGCGCATCGGCGCGCGTGGCACCGCCGTGGCGCACCAGCACATCGGCAATCTGCTGACCGACGCGGCGGATCGGGTTCAGCGCGGTGCGCGGGTTCTGGAAGATCATCGACAGCTCGCGACCGCGCAGCTCGGCCAGGTCGCGTTCCGACTGCTTTAGGAGATCGGAGCCGCCGAACATCGCCGTGCCGGAGGTCACCTTGCCGGCGGCATCGAGGATGCCCATGACGGCGAAGGCGGTGACCGACTTGCCCGATCCCGACTCGCCCACCAGCGCGATCGTCTCGCCCTTGCCGACCGAAAAGCTCACGTGCTCGAGGACCTTCACGATGCCCGAGCGCGTGCGGAATTCGACCGAAAGATTGTCGACGGCCAGTGCGGGGATAGCGCTCACGTACGCTGCCTCGGATCGATGATGTCGCGCAGCCCGTCGCCCAGCAGGTTGAAGCAGAACACCGCGAGCATCAGCGTCGCGCCTGGAAAGAGCGCGATCCACCATTCGCCGGACTGGATGAAGTTGGCGCCTTCGGCGACCATGATGCCCCACTCCGCATCCGGCGGCTTTACGCCGAGGCCGATGAAGGAGAGCCCGGCGGCGTTCAGGATCGCGTATCCCATCGTGAGCGACATCTGCACCATCATGATCGGCATGATGTTGGGGAGGACGTGTCCCAGCAGAACGCGGGCCTCCCCGTTGCCCGAAAGACGCGCCGCCTCGACGAAGCCCGCATCGCGCCGCACGTTGGCCTCGGCCCGCGCAACGCGGACATAGAGCGGGAAATTGATGATCGCCGTGGCCAGCACGATGTTGATCACCTTGTTGCCGAGCGCCGCGACGATGCCCATGGCCAGCACGAACAGCGGAAAGGCCATGATCGTGTCGGCAAGGCGGCCGACGATGCGGTCGGTCCAGCCCCCGAAATATCCCGCCGCCACACCCGATAACGCGCCCAGCATGAACGCCAGGATCACCGAGGAGAAGGCTATGGTGAGGTCGAGCCGGGTCGCCACCAGCACACGGCTGAAGATGTCGCGGCCGAGCTGGTCGGTGCCGAACCAGTGCGCCGCCGACGGCGCCTGGAGTGCGTTCGCCGCATCCGACTGCAGCGGATTATAAGGCGCGATCGCCGGCCCGAAGATCGCCGCGAACAGAAACAGCGCGAACAGGGCGAAGGAAAGGCCCGTAACAGGGTTCTCCGAGAGCACGTAACGGGCGTGGCGGACCATCGCGATCATGTCAGGCGTCCAGCCTTACGCGCGGATCGACCAGCCCGTAGAGGAGGTCGATTATCAGGTTCAGCACGACATAGAGCACTGCCATGGTGAGCACGAAGCCCTGCACGGGCGCGTAGTCGGACGTAATCAATGCGTTGACGGCATAAAGGCCGATGCCCGGCCAGGCGAACACCGTCTCGACCAGCACGTTGGCGCCGAGAAGGAAGGAGAAGACCATGCCCAGGGTCGTGATCACCGGCAGCACGGCGTTGCGGAAGGCATAGGTGAATATGACGGTGCGGGAGCTGAGCCCGCTCGCCCGCGCGGTGCGCACGAAGTCGCTGCCCAGCACCGCGAGCATCGAGCCGCGCGTCATACGCGCGAGCGGCGCCAGCGAGAAGATCGCCATGGAGATGGCCGGCAGCGCAAGCTGCTTCAGAGCACTCCAGAAGGTTTCCGCGTTGCCGGTCAGTAGCGAATCGACAAGGTAGAAGCCCGTGATGTCCGGCGGCGCCGAGATAAAGACGTCGAGCCGGCCGGTCGGGGCCGGCGCGATCTGCAGCAGATAGTAGAAGACATAGGCCAAAAGCAGCCCGGTGAAGAATACCGGCAACGACACGCCAGCCGTCGTTACGACCCGGCAGAGATGGTCGATCCAGGTGCCCTGCTTCACTGCCGCCAGCACGCCGAGCGGAATGGCGATGGCAACGGCGACGAATAGCGCCACGAGGGTGAGCTCGGCGGAGGCCGGCAGGCGGTTGACGATCTCGGCCGCCACGGGCTGGCCGGTGCTGAGCGAGTTGCCGAGATTGCCGTGCGCCAAGTCGACGATGTAGGCCACGAACTGCTCGGGCAGCGACTTGTCCAGGCCGAGCTTGGTGCGGACCTCCGCGATCGCCTGCGGGCTGGCGGCGAGCCCTGCGAAATACGCCGCCGGGTCGCCCGGCAACAGGCGCGTGAGCATGAAGGTGACGATTAGCACCCCGACGACGCTGGGGACCGCCGTCGCCAACCGTGACAGCAGGAGTTTCAGCATGGCCTTCGGCCCGCCGCCGGCGTCAGCCCTTCACCAGCTGGCGATAGTCGAGCTGGCGATGGAACCAATAGCGGTAGCCGGTAACGTTCTTCTGCATCGCCACGTTGAGAAGCGGCTGGAACACCGGTACCCGCGGCACTTCCTCGAAGGCCATATCGACGAAACCCTTGACCGCCGCATCGTACTCCGGACCGGTGGTGAAGCGCGCCTTGTCGATCAAGGCGTCCATCTTCGGGTTCTTGTAGGACATCGTGTTGAAGACAGCGTTCTGGCCGTGATAGCACCAGTAGAAAAAATACTCCGGATAGTTGAGCCAGCCGCCGAAGGCATTGATGATCATCGGCATGCTCTTCTTCAGAAGCTCGGCGCGCCAGTTGGCGCCCGGTACCTTGTTGATCGTGGTCTTGATGCCGATCTTGGCGAGATTCTCCTGGACCAGAATCGCGAGCGGCTCGTTGGTGCTGGCGGCGCCGAGGTCGAACGACAGCGTCGTCTCAAGACCGTTGGAATAGCCCGCCTCCGCCATCAGCGTCTTTGCCTTGTCGAGGTCGGTGCTGTAGCCGTCCTTCTGCGGCCACACCGAGCCCTTGGACTTGTTGTCGGCGCCACCGAACAACGGGATGGCCTGGCCGAACATCACCGTGTCCATGATCTGCTGGTAGGGGATCGCCCAGGCCACCGCCTGTCGCAGCTTCTCGTTGTCGAATGGCTTGGTTGCGACGTTCATGCCGACGTACATCATTGCGTTCTCGATCGGCGTGCCGACGACAGTGAGCTTCGGCGACTTCTTGAGCTCGGCGAAGTCCTTCGACGGCAGGTCGAACGAGAGGTCCGCATCGCCGCGCTCGAGCAGCGCGCGCCTGTTGCCCGCCGACGGGATGATGCGCTGGATCACGCGGCGCACCTTGGGCAGCGGCCCATTCTTCCAGTCGTCGTTGCGCACGAAGACGACCTCCTGGCTCGGCTGCCACTTCTCGACCTTGTAGGCGCCGCCCGAGGCGTGGTTGTTCTTGCACCACTCCATCGCCCACGGATCCTTCTCGGTCGCGTTCTTCTTGCACAGCTCCGAGTTCATGACCACCGGCACCGGCACCCCGATATCGGGCATGGTGAGCTTGTCTGCGCGCAGGAAGTCGACGCGGAAGGTGTGATCGTCGACGGCGACGAACTGTTCAGGCTTCTGGAGCGAGCCTGCCGCCATCTGGAAGGTCGGGAAGCCGCCGACCGTGACAGCGCGGTCGAACGACCACTTCACGTCCTTCGCGGTAATGGGCGTGCCGTCGTGGAACTTGGCGTCACGGCGTAGCTTGAACGTGACCGAATTGGGCTTGAGGTCCCATTCGGTCGCGAGCTCGGGCTCGAGCTTGGTGTAGTCGTAGTGATCGTTGCCGTTGGCGTCCTTCTTGACGCCGTAGGTCATCAGCCGATCATGCGTGTTCCACGACACCTCGTAGGCCGGCCGGTTGGCGCCCACGCCGTGGATGTCTTGCGAGTTCGGCGGGCTCTCGGTGACGATCAGCAGTGTTTCATTGCGCGCCTGCGCCTTGGCCTCTGACCAGATCGCCGGAGCGGCGGTGGCCGCCGCACTCGCGGCTACCGTTGTCTTGAAGAAAGTGCGACGCTTCATCGGATAATCTCCCCAAAGACCCGGAGCGAGCCAGTTTGCACATCAACAGCAAGCGACGTGCCAGCGAGAGGTGATTCCGAGGAACACGCGAATCGGCCCGGTTCATTGATCTTTCCGACGCTTCACGCGCCCCGCCTCTCCCCGGTGCGCAGTCAAGACGGCTTAAATTGTATGCAATCTGATGCTTTTGCATGCGATTTGGATCGTTTGTGCAATTGGCACCCAAATTGTATGTACAGAGCTCGCGCGTACGACGCTCATGCGCGCCCGCTGGACTTATTGAGCGCGCTCCCTAGAGAAAGCTGATGAACTCCGACCTCGATCTCGGCGTCCACGCGTTACGCGCCCGTTACCGTCTCGGCAGCCTGACCTGTCGCTCTGTGATCGAGGAGGTGATCGCTCGCATTGGCGCGGCAGGCGACGACAACGTCTGGCTCGCTCGCGTGCCGGACGAGGTTTTGCGCGCCCAAGCGGATGCTCTCGACCGGGCGGGTGACCGGTCACTGCCGCTGTACGGCATCCCGTTCGGCGTGAAGGACAACATCGACGTGGCCGGCATGACCACCACGGCCGCCTGCCCCGGCTTCGCCTACCGCGCAAAGGCTTCCGCCGACGTTGTACAATATCTAGTTGCAGCCGGTGCGATCGTGATCGGCAAAACCAACCTCGACCAGTTCGCGACCGGCCTGGTCGGCGTACGCTCGCCCTATGGCGTGCCGCGCAATCCGTTCGATTCGACGTACATTCCCGGCGGCTCGAGTTCAGGTTCCGCAGTCGCAGTTTCCGCCGGGCTCGTGAGCTTCTCGCTCGGAACCGACACGGCCGGCTCCGGCCGCGTGCCGGCCGGCTTCAACAACATCGTCGGCCTCAAGCCGACCCCCGGCGCGATCAACACACGTGGGCTGGTACCGGCCTGCCGCTCGCTCGATTGCCCCTCCGTCTTCGCATTGTCTTGCGCCGATGCGGCGGCCGTGTTCGAGGTCATTGCGCCGGTCCAGGCCGCGCCGTCGATCAGCAGCAGCTTCCGCGTCGGCACGTTGATGGCCAGGGATGCCGAATTCTTCGGTGATGCCGCATATGCCAGCCTGTACGCCCAGGCAATCCAGCAGCTGACGAAAATGGGCGGCACGCCCGTTCCCTTCGATTATACGCCATTTCGCGATGCCGCTCAGCTGCTCTACAGCGGGCCTTGGGTAGCGGAGCGCACCGCCGCAGTCGGCGCGTTCATCACCGGTGCCGACAACGATGCTGGCATTTGGCCGGTGACGCGCGACATCATACTCGCGGGTCGCGAGTACAGCGCCGTGGATGCCTTCGAGGGTCACTACGAGCTTGCCGAGTTGAAAGAGCGCGCCGACACGGAGATGAAGGATCTCGACCTCCTCGCCGTGCCGACAGCCGGCACGATCTATCGCCTGAGCGATCTCGAGCGCGAGCCGGTGCTCTACAACTCGAATCTCGGTCGCTACACAAATTTCGTCAATTTCTTCGGCATGAGCGCCTTGGCCTTGCCTTTCGGCTTCCGTCCCGACGGGCTGCCGTTCGGCATTACGCTGATCGCCCGACCACACGCCGAGCGCGCCCTGCTTGCGTTCGGTGCGCGCTGGCAACGTGCCCTCGGCCTTCCGCTCGGCAAGACAGCAAGCAAGCTGCCGCCCGCCGAATCCGACCCGATCACGGTCGACGACCGCGTGTGCATCGCCGTGGTCGGCGCCCATATGAGCGGCCTGCCTCTCAACGGTCAGCTTACGGAACTCGGCGGCCGACAGGAAAGCGCAGGCCTTACCGCGCCGCACTATCGCTTCTATGCCTTGCCGGGCGATCCTCCCGCGCGGCCCGGATTGCTGCGGGTAGCGAAGGGCGGTGCGGCCATCGAGCTCGAAGTGTGGAGCTTGCCGGCGGCGACGGTCGGCGCGTTCGTGCGTCGAATCCCGGCACCTCTCGGCCTCGGCAGCGTGGAGCTGCATGACGGTTCGACGGTGCTGGGCTTCCTCTGCGAGAGCTACGCGACCGAGGGAGCGCGCGATATCACCGCGCTTGGCGGCTGGCGCGCCTACCTGGAGGACAGCAGCGGCTGAGCAGGCCGTCCATTGGAGGAGCGCGCCGCGCAGGATGCTTCAGGCACGCTGCACGCCGGGGCGGCCGGACTCTACGGAGAAACGTTCAAGCGTGCCCATCGGTGAGCCAATCTCCTTGGCCGAACGAACGGTGCGAAACGCCACCTCTGCCCCCTTCGGCTCGAGCACGACGAGGCCGTAGCCGTTCACGCCCGTGCGGCCGTAGCGCAGGTGCGGATTGCGCGACAGCAGCGTGTTCACGCGCGCCTCGGCCGGTCCTTGCGAAGTGATCGAGCCGCCGACGAACTCGGTCGCAACGACGGAATCACCGCACACGAGGTCAGCCGCCCAAAAGGAATGGACGTCGCCTCCCAGCACCAATGTGTCGCGCACCGGTGACGCTGCAACCGTGCCGAGCAGCCTCCGTCGCGCGGCAGGATAGCCGTCCCAGCCGTCGGCCCAGTAGCTATGCTGCCCGTCCTGCCCTCGGTCCGCCTCGGCCATGAGCGTCTGCTGCGCGATCAGATTCCAGCGCGCCGAAGCTCGCCGCATGCCGTCGGCAAACCACCTCTCCTGCTCCGCTCCCAGCATCGTGCGGGTGGGATCGAGCCTCTCCTCACACCCTCTGAGCAGCTTGCCGCGCGTAAGCGTCGCTCTGCAGGCATGGTGCGACCGGTATTGCCGATTGTCGAGGACGTGCAGCTCGGCGAGATCGCCGAAGCGATAGCGATCATACAGCCGCATCGACAGCCCACGCGGCTGCATCGTGCTTGGTAGCGGCATGTGCTCCCAAAAAGCCTGATAGGCGGCGACGCGTTGCGCGAGGAAACGTTCGGGATCAGGGTCGGCCGGCGAGATGTCCCCAGTGTAATCGTCGGTCACCTCGTGATCGTCCCAGGTAACGATCCACGGGTGCGCCGCGTGAGCCGCCTGCAGATCGGCGTCAGACTTGTAGAGTGCATACCGGTCGCGGAACTCGAACAGCGTCGTCGGCCTTCCGGTGCCGTGACGGCGCACCAGTTCGCGTCCCCATGATATGTCGTAGATGTAATCGCCGACGAACAGCACAGCGTTGAGCGGCTCCTCCGCGATATGGCGCAAGGCGGAAAAATGCCCCTGCTCGTATTGCTGACAGGAAGCAAAGGCGAATGCGAGCGACGTCACGTGCTCGCGCGGATCAGGAGCGGTGCGCGTGCGGCCGACAGGGCTCGGCTTGCCCCGCACCACAAAGCGATACCAGTAGGGCCGGTTGGGCCGCAGCCCCTCGACCTCGACATGGAGCGAATGCCCCCAGCGCGCCTCGGCGACGGCGTCGCCCGAACGCACCACGTTCCGCAGCCGCTCGTCCTCCGCGATCGTCCATTGCACCGGGATCGGACCGCCGAGCGCCGCCGACGGGTCCGCCGCCATCAGCCGCGTCCACAGGACGACGCTGGTCGCCTGAGGGTGTCCCGAGGCGACGCCCAGCCCGAACGGCTCGGGTGCGAGCGGCGCCTCCGCGTGCGCCATCGACGGCAGCCAGAGAGCCCCGGCGCCAGCGAGGAAGGAACGGCGATCCATCGCCCGAGTCTGCGCTTGCAAAACGGCCGCTTCAATCGGACACCGCGGGTCTGCTAGGGTCCGAATTTGGAGGAGGAAGCATCCATGAGCGGTAAGATCGCAGTCGTCACCGGCGCAGGCAGCGGGATCGGCCGGGCCTCGGCTCTCGCCCTGCTGAAGAACGGCTACAAGGTGGCGCTCGCCGGCCGGCGCAAGGAAGCGCTCGACGAGACGGCCACGATGGCCGGCAACAATGCGCCGAACGCTCTCGCCGTGCCGACCGATGTCACCAAGCGCGACGATATCGTGGCGCTTTTCGCCAAGGTGAAGGCGACCTGGGGCCGGCTCGACCTCGTTTTCAACAACGCCGGCGGCGGCGCGCCGCCCGTGCCGCTCGAGGAGCTGCCTTACGAGACTTGGCTGAATGTCGTGGCGGCCAACCTCACGGGCCCGTTCCTGTGCACGCAGGAAGCGATGAAGATTATGAAGGATCAAACCCCCAAGGGCGGCCGCATCATCAACAATGGCTCGATCTCGGCTCACGCGCCGCGCCCCTTCTCCGTGGCCTATACCTCGACCAAACACGCCATCACCGGGCTGACCAAGTCGACCTCGCTGGACGGCCGCCAGTACGACATCGCTTGCGGCCAGATCGACATCGGCAACGCGGTGACGCCGATGACCGAGCGCATGACCAAGGGCGTGCTTCAGCCTGACGGCAGCACACGGGTCGAGCCGCGCATGGACGTCGAGGCGGTGGCCAATGCGATCATCTACATGGACAGTCTGCCGCTCGACGCCAACGTGCAGTTCATGACGGTGATGGCAACCAAGATGCCGTTTGTCGGCCGCGGATAGTCGTTGGACTGGCGCTGGCGCGCGCGATGATCTCAAGGGCGGGCCCGCCAGTCGTGTTGCAGAGCGCAGGAGGCGGCCGTGTTCAAATCATGGTTCGGGCGGAAACTACCGCCGAGGCGTGAGCGGCAACTGGCTGTCGCGGGCGACCCTTCACTGCCAAGGCCGCCCGAGGGGCCGCGCCTGCCAATCGCCTACAAAGGACCGGCACTGATCCTGACATCCGAAGTCGAAGACATCACGCCGGATGAGCTCAAGGACGCCATGCGGCGGCGTATCCCGGACATGGATCTCGATTCCCCCACACCAATCGATCCCGAGAAGCTTGCGCAACACCCAACAGTCCTCGGCTTCTATCCGAAGTTCACCAACCCATCTGAGAGCGGGCGAACGCCGCTGCTATACGGCGTTACCTACACCCCGGAGGTCGATCTCGAGGATATGGCCCAGCGGAGTTTCGTTACGTCCAGCTGGTGGTGGCCGGAGACACGCGAGGTTGTGGCTCTTACGAAGGCACATGCCCTCACCGTCATGCTGGGCGATGTCGTCAAGACACCGCCAAAGGAACGCATCCTCGTCGAACTTCAGTTGGCAGCCGCGGCGCTCGACGTCTTGAAAACGGCAACTGCGGTGGTTTGGCCCGACGCCAATGCCATGTGGAAGCCTGATGACTTCCGCCGCGATCTGGAGCAGGCCAAGGGCGAAATTCCGATCACACTGACCGTCGCGGTGAAGATCGGCGAGGACACGGAGCATGTGCGCCCCGATGGAACGCCAAAATGGTTCGCGATGACCGAGGGTTTGAACGCCCTCGGCATCATGGAAGTGGAATGGCGCGCGTTCGACAGTGATGTCTCGAACCTGGCGCCATGGCTGCTGGGCATCGCCCAGTATCTCGTCACCAACGGACCGATCGTCGGCGATGGCGATTCGATGGGGAGCGGTGTGCCAGGCAGCATGCCGCCCGTCTTCGTCCGCCACGAGCCTTCGACTACGGTTCTCGGAACACAAGCCTACGTCGTCTACCCGCAGAGCCCGAGCTAATACCCCTCGTGCAGCAGCGGGAAGGCCGAGTGGACGCCGGGAATGTTGGTCGGCATGGCCTGGCTGATGTAGCTCTTGTCGAGCTGTGACAGGCTCGAAACGCCGAGCAGGCCCATCACCTCTTTCATCTCTTCCTCGAGCAGTTCGACCACGCGCTCGATTCCGGCCGCACCGTTGGCGGCTAGCCCGTAGCAGTAGAGGCGACCCAATCCGACCCAGTCGGCACCAAGGCAAATCGCCTTCACGATGTCGCTGCCGCGACTGAACGAGCCGTCGACGATGATCTTGGCCTTGCCCTTCGCGACCTCGACGATCTCAGGCAGCACCGCGGCTGAGCCGCGCCCATGATCGAGCTGGCGGCCGCCATGGTTGGAGCAATAGACGCCCCAAGTGCCTTCCTTGATCGCAATCTCCGCGTCCTCGGCGCAACCAAGGCCCTTGAGGATGAACTTGACGTCGGGGAACTGGTCCTTCACCCGCTTGTAGTTCTCCCAGGAAAATGCGGCCTGATGATCCTGGCCGGTTGCCGCGGTGCGCCACGATTTCACGAAGCGCTTGGCAATGTCGCGCTCGCGGCGTGAATAGACCGAGGTGTCGACGGTGATGCAGAAGGCGTCGTAGCCGGCACCCATTGCCTGCTTGACCCGTTCGGCCACCCACTTGTCATCGCCCCGGACGTAGAGCTGGTAGATCTTGGGGCCGTCGCCGCCCTTGACGATATCCTCGAGCTTGAGCGTCGTCACCGAGCTGATCAGCATGCCGACGCC